>NYXU01000019.1 GCA_002685715.1 Porticoccaceae bacterium
TATTCGCGATAGTCAGTCTGATTTTGCTTCACTGGATACCGTGGTTTTGGGCGTAAGTCCAGATTCTGTCGATCGGCTAGTAAAATTTGAAGATAAGCAAGAGCTTAACTTTACGTTATTATCCGATGAAGACCACGCTATTACTGAAAAGTATGGTGCTTGGGGTCTAAAGAAGTTTATGGGGCGCGAATTTATGGGTGTGTTGCGATCAACTTTTATTATTGGTAAAGATGGTCGCATTGCCCATGTCATGGAAAAGGTAAAAACCAAGACTCATCATGAAGACGCGCTTAATTGGGTTAAAGAAAATCTTAGTTAAAATTAATTAGTTTAAGGAAGTTTTAGATGTTATTTATTTCAAGTGCTTATGCTCAATCTGGTGGTGCTCAGGAAGCAAACCCTATGATCAGCTTGGTAATGTTCGGCGGCTTATTTCTGTTTATGTACTTTTTGATCATTCGCCCACAGCGCAAACGTCAAAAAGAACATGCAGATTTAGTCAGCGCACTGGCAAAGGGCGATGAGGTAGTTATGACCAGCGGTTTGCTGGGCAAAATTACCAAATTAGAGGGAGATTATGTCGTCATTGAGGTGAATAACAATCTTGAGCTCAAATTTCAAAAGGCGGCTGTGCATGCAGTTCTGCCCAAAGGTACTATCAAGGCTATCTAATATAGCCTGAGTACTATTTTATTCTGAGTACTATCCATTGGTAAGTTACCCAGCGAGACTCAAGTTAGCGCAGATACCAACTCCTTTACTGCCTCTCACGCGTCTATCCAAGGCGCTGGGTGGCCCAAAATTATGGGTTAAGCGCGACGATCTTACCGGAGCTGCGAGCTCTGGTAATAAGGTCAGAAAGCTTGAGTTTTTGTTGGCTGAAGCCAAAGCACAAGGTTGTGATACGCTGATTACCTCTGGTGGTGTACAGTCTAACCACTGTCGCGCTGTCGCAGTGCTGGGGGCACAGCTAGGGCTTAAAGTGCATTTGCTATTACGCTCTGATACTCAGCCTCAGCCGGTGGGTAATTTATTTCTCGATCAGCTTGTTGGTGCGACCATCAGTCACTACAGCCTGAACGAATTTAGAGACCTTGACGGCTTGTTTCAGTATTGGCAAGAGCATTATAAAAATCTGGGTCACAAGGTTTATTCAATTCCAACCGGAGGCAGCAATGGGACCGGGGCTTGGGGGTATATTGCTGCCGCGCAAGAGTTGGCCGAAGACTTTACCAAGCAACATATTGACCCCTACGCGGTAGTTCATGCCACCGGCTCTGGAGGTACTCAGGCTGGGTTATTACTGGGTTTTCATTTGCATCAAGTAGACTGTCGGGTTATTAGTTATGCTGTCTGTGATGATCAGGCGTATTTTGCCGCAAAAGTCGCTGATGATTTACAGCAATGGCAACATAAATATGCGCCTGATAGTGATCTAACTAGCCTCGAGCCAAGCACCATTGATAAATACGCTGGCCCCGCCTACGGTGTTGCGTCCGCTGATGTGTTTGACACCATTAAGCAAGTCGCCTCTATGGAGGGGCTAATTCTCGACCCTGTCTACACCGGCAAGGCTTTCCATGGGTTGATACAAGATATCAAACAAGGTGTCTACGCCAAACAACATGACCGCGATATCGTTTTCCTGCACACCGGAGGGCTTTTTGGTCTATTTGCTCAACAGCATCAATTTAATAATAAAAAATAATCGAGGTTAGTATGTTTGAACAAGTCGTTTTGACGGTTTATGAAATTGTCTGGGGACCATTGATGCTGTTATTGCTATTGGGAACTGGCATCTTTCTAACCTTGGGACTTAAGGGGATGACTATTCGGCGTATACCCTACGCCTTTCGGCAACTGCTCAACGGTCGTAAGGGTTCGGGGGAAGGGGAGGTCAGCCCCTTTAATGCGTTGATGACGTCGCTTTCATCAACAGTGGGTACTGGTAATATCGCTGGCGTAGCAACTGCCATTAGTTTGGGAGGACCCGGTGCATTATTTTGGATGTGGTGCACCGCATTGGTGGGCATGGCGACGAAATACGCTGAAGCGGTGTTGGCCGTCAATTATCGCGAAACTGACAGTTTGGGTAAAAAAGTCGGTGGCCCGATGTACTACATCAAAAATGGTTTGGGCAACAACTGGAAATGGCTTGGTATTTTGTTTGCTATTTTTGGATCGTTGGCCGGTTTTGGCTTAGCTAATACGGTTCAGTCGCATGAAGTGTCTCGCGTACTGGCCGAAAACTACCAGATTCCCTCCCATTACAGTGGCCTGATTATGGCCTTTTTGGTCGCTATGGTACTGCTCGGTGGTATCAAACGCATTGCTACCGTGGCCGGAAAACTCGTGCCGTTGATGACCATCGTCTATGTTATCTCTACATCACTGATTTTGATCAGTTATTATCAGGCGATTCCCAGCGCGATTGCCCTGATTGTGGACAGCGCCTTTAATGGAACTGCGGCAACTGGCGGCTTTGCCGGCGCGGCTATGATCGCAGGCCTGCGCGCTGGTGTTGCACGCGGTATTTTTTCTAATGAATCTGGATTGGGGTCGGCACCTATTGCCCACGCTGCCGCAGAAACTAATAGTCCTGTACGGCAGGGCACTATCGCTATGCTAGGCACGTTTATTGACACTATTATCATTTGTACCATGACTGGACTGGTCTTGGTGGCATCTGGGGCATGGAGTGGTGAGCTTGAGGGCGCCAATATGACCCGCAGTGTCTTTAGCGCGGGATTACCTTTCGGTGACACCATTTTTACCCTGTCACTGGTCCTTTTTGCTTTTACCACTATGCTAGGGTGGAGTTACTACGGAGAGCGCTGTGCCGAATTCCTGTTTGGACCAAAGGTNATCACGCCCTACAGNNTTCTCTGGGTAGTGGGTATTTATATTGGNACGCAGATGCAAGGTGGTATTGTGTGGAANTTAGCTGATATTCTTAATGGCATGATGGCATTCCCTAATTTGATTGCNCTNCTTTTCTTGTCTCCGGTTGTATTTGCCTTGACCCGCGAATATTTTGCCGAGGAAGCCTTGACCAGTGAGCTACCAAAATAATGGCTGATAAGGCTGCGCCAACTTTAGTAATCGCGCTATCGAGTACAGCATTATTCGATATGCGTGAGAGCCACAGTGTCTATGAGAAAGAGGGCGTAGCCGCCTATGCCGAGTATCAACGTCAGCGTGAAGACGATATCTTACCGCCTGGTGAGGCATTTCCACTAGCGACAAAGCTATTGCGTATTAATGAAAAGCTCGGTGGTGACCCAAGAGTAGAAATTATTTTATTGTCGCGTAACTCAGCAGATACTGGGCTACGAGTATTCAATTCAATTGCCCATTATGGACTGAATATTACCAGGGCAGCATTCTCTGGTGGCAATAGTCCCTACCGCTATGTATCAGCCTTTGCTTGTCATCTGTTTCTCTCTACCCATGCTGACGATGTTCGCAGTGCCTTGGACAACGGTATGGCCGCAGCGACATTACTGCCGTCGCAAAGTGGCCCCAGTGAATCCGATGAATTGCGTTTTGCCTTTGATGGTGATGCGGTACTGTTTTCTGATGCATCTGAACGTATTTTTAAAGAGCGTGGACTCGATGCGTTTACAGCGAATGAAAAAGCCGCAGCTCATCAACCGNTGGATCCAGGCCCGTTTAAAAACTTTTTGCAGGCTCTGCATGCTCTGCAGTCAGAGTTTCCCGTGGATGAATGCCCGATAAGAACCGCGTTGGTTACTGCCAGAGCGGCACCGGCTCATGAGCGGGTAGTGCGAACGTTACGGGAATGGGATATACGTATTGATGAGAGCCTATTTTTGGGCGGTCTAAGTAAAGGTGATTTTTTAAACTCCTTTGGTGCAGATGTATTTTTTGACGATCAACAGACTCATTGCACATCGGCTAGTGAGTATGTCGCGACAGGCCATGTTCCCCATGGTGTTGCCAACGAGGAAAAACTCGAGTCAGGCAACTAACGTTGATTAGATCGAAAAAGTTTCAAAACTTATCAGATCAACAAATTTTGGCGCGCTACCTAGATGACCCTCAGGGCGAGGCGTTATACTTTCTCAAGGTGGAAATTGAACAGCGTGGCCTTGATGAGGAGTTGGCTGCGTCTGTGGCAGCTAAGCGCAAGAAATCGCGTCATTCGGTGGTCTATTACCTGTTTTATTTATTTTTATTTACGCTTTTTTTGAGTCGATTTGGGACTTCTCAGTGATCGGCTGCTGCGATCAAAATAGAGCAAACTTAATACCCATCAGCAGTAGCATACTGGCAATTGTGGTCTGTAATAATTTACCTGGTAATCTGGCTGCCATTGCCGTTCCCAAATGAATCGCAGGTAAAGAACCAATTAAAAGACAGGCCAGCAGCATAAAGTCAACATTTCCCAGTAATAAGAAATGGCCCAAACCGGCGATTAACGTCAATGGCACAGCATGAGCGATATCGGTACCAACGATATTGAGCGCAGGTAATCGTGGGTATAGAACCATCAAGATTGCCGCACAGAAAGCACCCGCCCCAACGGAGGACAGGGTAACAAACACGCCAAGAAAGACGCCAGAAGCGAAAATTACTGCATCACTATGTCGTTGAACAAATTGATTTATCGCCCCGGGTTGTCGGTTTGAGGAGGTTTTAAGCCTGCCATTTAACAGGATTACCAGCGCGGTGAGTACCAGCATAACCCCTAGACTGCGTGTAAGAATCCCCTGATATTCAGCAGAGTCTGTAAAGACCTTGTTGAGTAATAGTGCGGTAATCATTGAGGCGGGAAGGCTACCTGCCGCCAGAAAGCCCACTGTGCGCCATTGCACAGTTTTTTGTTTAGCGTGAGAGACCATACCGCCAGCTTTGGTAAGCGCAGCATAGAGTAGATCTGTGCCAATAGCGACGTTGTAGGGAAAGCCAAATAGGATCAGTATAGGCGTCATCAATGAGCCCCCACCAACGCCAGTGAGACCGATGGCTAGGCCAACCGCTGCACCAGCAGCGATATAAAATACAATATCGATCACAATCGAGGATCCCACTGAAAATTAGGACGTCACTTTAACAGTGGTTAGGTATTCTCAGAAGGAATAAATTTGTATATTTTTATAGCTTTAGAGTATATTTAGATAATCGCACTCAAAGGACGGTAACATGAAGCTGCAACAGCTGCGTTATATTTGGGAGGTCGCTCATCATGATCTCAATGTCTCTGCCACTGCGGCTAGTCTCTATACCTCTCAGCCCGGCATCAGTAAGCAAATTCGCTTGCTTGAAGACGAGTTGGGCGTGGAGATTTTTTCACGCAGTGGTAAACATTTAACCAAAGTGACCCCGACAGGCGAGGAGATTCTCAAAATTGCTGGCGACATTTTGCGCCAAGTTGAGGGAATTAAGCAGCTTAGTCAGGAACATAACGATCCCAGCCGTGGTAGCTTGTCCATTGCCACCACTCATACGCAAGCGCGTTATGCCTTGCCTCAAGTGATTGAAGGTTTTATTGATAAATATCCTGAGGTGTCACTGCATATGCATCAGGGCACGCCTATCCAGATTTCTGAGAAGGCCGCTGATGGCACCGTGGATTTTGCCATTGCCACTGAGGCATTGGAGTTGTTCTCAGATCTGCTAATGATGCCCTGTTATCGATGGAATCGTTGTATCTTAGTGCCCAAAGAGCATGCGCTCGCACAGCGTTCCTCTGTGTCCTTGGCAGATGTGGCTGCTCATCCGATTGTTACCTATGTATTTGGTTTTACGGGGCGCTCAAAGCTTGATGATGCGTTTGCTGTGGAAGGTCTTAACCCTAAGGTTGTGTTTACTGCAACAGACGCCGACGTTATCAAAACCTATGTTCGCCTAGGGTTGGGCATTGGTATTGTCGCCCATATGGCCTACGACCCCACAGTCGACCAAGATTTAGTCGCAATTGAGGCAAGCCATTTATTTGCCCCCAGTATCACCAGTATTGGTTTTCGTAAAGGTTCGTATTTGCGTGGTTATATGTATGACTTTATTCGCGCTTTTGCGCCACATCTTGAGCGCAATGTGGTCGAGGAGGCGATGGCTTTGCCTAACAAAGAAGCACAAGAGGCGTTTTTTGCCGATATAGAGTTGCCGGTATACTGAAAATGCACTACTGAGATAAATTAGATAAAATCCAAGTCTGGATTGGTATCCATAATATCTTGAATTTCCTCCGCTTCGCTGGTTTGCACCGAGAGAATTTCCTTAACGAATTTCAAGTATACTGTGTATACNTGAGTTGGCTGATCTTCGTGCTCTACAATAAAAAAAGGCGCTCTATCAATGCCGTGTTCGGCGGCGAGAAGCATTCCCGCTGAATTCGGGTCCGCTTCGTCAGCCACCAAAACCTGATCAATCTTGTCCAGCTGTCCGGCTTCACGTATTTTCTGCTCTACCTCAATGCATTTTCTACACGGGTTACCATCGGCGAACAGTTTTTTTACTATGGTTATTTGCATAATTATCTTTCGATATTTACCGCGTGGAGGCCACATTCTTTTTTGGTCGCTTCTTCCCACCACCAACGACCCTCGCGCTCATGTTGCCCTGGCCCCGTCGGTCTTGTGCAGGGTTCACAGCCGATACTGATAAACCCGCGCTCATGCAGTGTGTTGTAGGGTACATTGTTGGCTCGGATATAATCCCAGACTTGTTGCGATGTCCAGTTGGCTAGAGGGTTGTATTTGGTCAATCTATCGTTTTCTCGAGCGAAAGCTTTATCATCTTGAATAACCGGTACTGCAGCGCGAGTGCCAGGACTTTGATCGCGACGCTGACCGGTAATCCAAGCGTCAACAGTCAGCAGTTGCTTGCGCAGTGGGGCGATTTTGCGAATACCACAGCATTCTTTATGATCTCCGTCATAAAAGCTGAACAGCCCTTTGTTTCTTACCAACGCCTCAACTGCGGCGCTTTCAGGCATGACGATATCGATGGCAATATTGTAGTGCTTGCGTACTTTCTCAATAAACTGATAGGTTTCCGCATGCAGGCGACCGGTATCCAAGGAGAAAACTTTTATATCAGGTCTTATTTTGTGCGCCATATCAATTAGCACAACATCCTCTGCACCACTAAAAGACACCGCTATATTGTCATGATTTTCTAACGCATAACGCAAGATCTCCTGAGGCGATTGGGTGGATAATGTTTGATCTATATCTGCAAGATTGATCGAGGCTGCGGTGCTACTCATAAAATGCTCTCTGATAAGGGATTTAATGGCGTGTTATAGCGGAAAAAACCNGCGCACTATAACAAATCACTGGCGCTGATTATAAGAATAAGCGGCTATANACTTATAACTTTTAGCTTTGTCTGATCGGCAATTGCGCAAGGGTATTAATTTGCGTAGAGTGTGTCGTCTAAATTTTGATGAGGATAGTCTGTGGAAATCGCATGTTTGGACCTTGAGGGTGTTTTAGTGCCTGAAATTTGGATTGCCTTTGCCGAAAAAACCGGTATTGAAGAGCTGAGAAAGACCACGAGGGACGAGCCAGACTATGACGTGCTGATGAATTACCGCCTCAATATTCTTCGCCAGCATGGCCTTGGTCTAAATGAGATCCAGCAGGTGATCGCTGGTTTAAAGCCACTAGACGGTGCTGTCGAGTTTGTCGATTGGTTGCGCGAGCGTTTTCAAGTGGTGATTCTATCTGACACTTTTTATGAGTTTGCTAGCCCGCTAATGGCCCAGTTGGGCTACCCCACATTACTCTGTCACCGACTGGAATACGATGCAGACGGCACTGTAACCGATTATCGACTGCGCCAAGCCAACCCTAAACGTCAGGCCATTGTCGCGTTCAAGAGTATCTACTACAGAACTATAGCTGCAGGAGATTCGTATAACGATACAACAATGTTGGCAGAGGCAGATGCTGGGATTCTTTTCCACGCGCCCGATAATGTAATTGCCGAGTTTCCGCAGTTTCCAGCCGTGCACAGTTTTGACCAATTGAAGCGTGAATTCATTCGCGCTAGCAACCGGTCTTTAAGTCTCTAGCAATTATTGAGTTGAGGGTTCGCCAGTACAGATTATGAGCAGTCAATCATCCAGCACCGACCGTATCCGTGAAAAGAAAAAACTCTTTCTCGATCGCGAGCAGAGGATTATTAATGCGGCNCTAGAGTTATTTCTGTCGGAAGGTATTGACCGCGTAACAGTGTCAAAAATCGCCGCTGCTGTTGGCATAGGCAAGGGCACTGTCTATAAACATTTTCTAACTAAGAATGAAATTTTGATTCGTATTATGCTCGATTATGAGCACAACATTACTGATTGCCTAGCAGCTGGCATAGCCAAAGCCCAAAATGGTGATTCCGGTGCAGCGGCAAAAGGTTATTTCGAGGCGCGCCTAGCGCGGCCTGAACTGGACCGCTTGGTTCAACATCTTGAGGTTCGCTTGTCTGATGTGGAAGATATTGAACCCCAGTTAGAGCAACTGCATAAGCTTCGGCGCTCTAATGAGGATTCGCTTAACGGTCTTATGAGCGAATTGATTGATAAAGAGGTGCTTGAGGATGTGCCACCCCATTTTCATTATTTAGCTTGCTGGGCCTTGGCTCAGGGAGCAGTAGAGTTGGCGTTCAATAAGAGTTGGAACTACCGCACTGATAGCAAGGAATTAATGGAATTTATTTCCAATATTGGCGTTACTATGGGCAATCGAGGCCAATATCATAGCTCAGGTAGCGATAAAACGGACAACAGCTAATGTCCCAATCTAATGACTCGCACAGCGCTCTTGAGACGCTGTTTGCCGACCTTCTTGAAGAACAAAAACAGTCACCAAAACGACCGCCTGTGCACCTGTGGAACCCGGAGCAGAGTGGTGNTATGGATTTGCGTATTGATCGCGAGGGCCGTTGGATTCACGAGGGTGACCCTATCCGACGCACCGCACTAGTTAGCCTATTTGCTAGTATCCTCAAGCGAGAAGGGGATAGTTATTTTTTGGTGACACCTGTGGAGAAATGGCAGATTAATGTCGATGTAGCACCATTTTTTATAGTATCGGCAGAGCAACGACTTCGCAGTGGCGAGCAGGCCATTCAGCTATCAACTATCAGTGGCGACCACTTCTTGATCGGCCCCAACAATCCGCTGTGGGTAGATTACGATAATCACCACCGACCTGTACCGCTGGTGCGGGTGCGGGATAATCTGGATGGTTTATTGAGTCGATCTGTGTATTACCAGCTAGTTGATTGGGGCCATGTAGGCTGTGATGATGACGGTGCGCAGATTATGCAACTGCGCAGTATGGGTGAGGATTATTTGCTGGGCCTTCTGACGTCAGACTGAGAGCATAAGATAATATATAAAAAAGGCGGCCTAGAAAGCCGCCTTTTTTTATGTGTCTATAGATTACATGTTGGGATAGTTGGGACCACCCGCGCCCTCGGGTGTTACCCAGTTAATATTTTGGCTGGGTTCTTTGATATCGCAGGTTTTACAATGCACGCAGTTCTGCGCGTTAATCTGGAACCGCGGGCTACCATCGTCATTGGCCAGAACTTCATAAACACCAGCAGGGCAGTAGCGTTGCGCGGGTTCATCGTAAAGCTCAAGATTCTTGTTGATAGGCATATCTGGGTCTGCCAGCACCAAATGACAGGGTTGGTCTTCTTCATGATTGGTGTTTGACATAAAGACCGAGGAGGCCTTGTCAAAACTCAATACACCGTCGTATTTTGGGTAGTCAATTTTAGCGCATTCGCTGGCTGGCTTTAATGTCTCATGGTCGGCGATTTTATCGCGCATGGTCCAAGGCAACAGGCCATTAAAGATATTAATGTCGATAAAAGCATAAGCGGAACCGAGAATACTGCCGAATTTGTGCTGNGCTGGACCAAAGTTACGTTGCATATGCAACTCTTTATAGGCCCAGGAAGCTTTATAGGCTTCAGCATATTCGTGCAGGTCAGTGTTATGTTTATCAGTAGCCAGAGCCTCTGCCACTGTTTCTGCTGCGATCATGCCGGACTTCATGGCGGTATGACTGCCTTTAATTTTAGCGAAATTCAATGTGCCGGCATCATCGCCGATCAATAAGCCACCGGGGAAAGACATTTTAGGCTGAGACTGCAAGCCGCCTTTGAGAAGCGCTCGCGCGCCATAGGTGAGACGTTCACCACCCTCAAGATGCTTCTTTATCTCTGGATGATGTTTATAGCGTTGAAACTCATCATATGGGCTGACATGGGGGTTGCTGTATGACAGGTTAGTAATCAAACCNAGGGCAACNTGNTTGTCCTCTAGATGGTAAAGGAATCCGCCACCGAGNGACTTACTTTCGTCGAGTGGCCAACCGGCGCTATGAACGACTAGACCCGGTTGGTGTTGTTCAGCGGGAATTTTCCACAGCTCTTTGATACCAATACCATAATGTTGTGGATCTTTACCCGCATCCAAAGCGTACTTAGCGATTAGCTG
Source organism: Porticoccaceae bacterium (assembly GCA_002685715.1). Classification (GTDB taxonomy): domain Bacteria; phylum Pseudomonadota; class Gammaproteobacteria; order Pseudomonadales; family Porticoccaceae; genus HTCC2207. The sequence goes on from NYXU01000019.1 coordinate 10,478, forward strand.
CTTGCCCAAATGACCCCGACAACCCTCTGAAAAAAGCGTGTATTTAGCCCGTAATTCCATCCCTTGCATATACGAGGCTTTTTGCTCGCCGTTATGACCAATACCCATATCGCCAGTGGCGATACCAAGGACTTCATCATTATCGCCATAGAGTACCTCTGCAGCAGAAAAACCCGGAAATNCCTCAACACCAAGATTCTCAGCCTGTTGCGCAAGCCAGCGGCACAGTTTCCCCAAGCTGATAACATAGTTGCCATGGTTATGCATGGTTTTCGGTGCGAATAGACTAGGCACTTTTATACGCTTCTCAGCACCGGTGAACACGAAAATCTGATCGCCGCTAACCGGTGTATGAAGAGGTGCACCCATGGCTTCCCAATCGGGAAATAGTTCATTGAGTGCGCTGGGCTCTAACACCGCACCAGACAAAATATGTGCACCCACTTCAGAGCCTTTCTCAACGACGCAGACAGAAATATCGGCATTGACTTGTTTCAGACGGCATGCGGCGGCTAATCCGGCAGGGCCAGCACCAACAATCACCACGTCGTAGTCCATAAATTCGCGTTCCACACTTATTCTCCATCGACTTGTTTGTAGATTAAGATGTTAGTTTAACGCCATCATATACGCTTAGCTATAGCCGATATTAATAATGGTAATTTTCAGGCAGGACAGCTGTTGTAGCCTGACTAGATGGTCGTAAAAGGGGGGCTAGTGCGCTTGATTTATTGGGGTGATCTAGGCACTATGTGCGCCTCAAATTTCGGCTGGGCTCGTGTGTATCAGCGCCTGTAATCTATTTTTCTACTAACTCAAAAGGGGTGACCATGAAAGTTCTGGTAGCCGTAAAGCGCGTTGTTGATTANAACGTCAAGGTTAGACCTAAGTCNGACAACACAGATGTCGACTTGGCCAATGTCAAAATGTCCATCAATCCATTTTGTGAAATTGCCGTTGAAGAGGCAGTAAGACTCAAGGAGAAGGGTATTGCTACAGAGATTATTGCAGTATCAGTCGGCTCACAACAGGCTCAAGAGCAGTTGCGCACTGCTTTAGCACTAGGTGCTGACAGGGCAATCCTTGTTAATACCGACGATGTATTGGAGCCGCTGGCAATCGCCAAGTGTTTAAAGGCGGTGTGCGACACAGAGTCTCCAGATATTGTTCTTCTCGGTAAGCAGGCAATTGATGGTGACAACAATCAGACCGGACAAATGCTGGCAGCATTGGCCGGCTATGGTCAGGCTACCTTTGCCTCCGAATTATCTCTAGACGGGGGCAAAGCCACCGTTACTCGCGAAGTTGATGGCGGTTTGCAGACCTTAGCGTTAACTCTGCCAGCCGTGGTAACAGCCGATTTGCGACTTAATGAGCCTCGTTATGCCTCATTGCCTAACATCATGAAGGCCAAGAAAAAGCCACTTGATATGTCCACTCCAGCTGATTTGGGTGTTGAAACAGCGGCTCGTGTGAACCTACTCGGCGTTGAACTGCCCGCCGAACGTCAAGCGGGCATTATGGTTGAAGATGTCGCTCAACTGATGGATAAACTGAAAAATGAAGCGAAGGTGATCTCATGAGTATTTTAGTTGTCGCTGAACATGATAATAGTAGCCTTAATGTNGCTACCCTNAATTCAATCACNGCAGCGCANGCAATAGGCGGTGATATANACGTGTTGGTGGCCGGTAGCGCCTGTCAGGACGCTGCGACGCAGGCGGCTCNGATTGCTGGTGTCAGNAAGATTTTGGTTGCTGATAGTACAGATTATGCTAATTCACTGGCAGAAAATGTAGCCCCGTTGATTGCTGAAATTGGCGCAGGTTACAGCCATATCTTGGCCACAGCGACCACCACAGCCAAGAATATTATGCCTCGTGCCGCAGCGTTAATGGATGTGCAGGCTATCTCTGATATCAGTGCAGTAGTGAGCGCCGATACCTTCAAGCGTCCTATCTATGCTGGCAACGTCATTGCCACAGTGCAATCCTCCGATAGCATTAAAGTGCTTACCGTACGTGGTACAGCATTTGATGCGGCCTCTGCTGAAGGTGGTTCTGCCAGTATTGAGGCGGTGGCTTCGGTAAATAGTCTCAATGTGTCGGAATTTNTCGGTGAAGAAGTTGCCGTTTCTGATCGTCCGGAACTGACTGCTGCGGGAATTGTTATTTCCGGGGGCCGTGGTATGGGCAACGGTGACAATTTCGATATGCTCTATAGCATTGCCGATAAGCTCGGTGCTGCGGTTGGTGCTTCTCGAGCTGCTGTTGATGCCGGTTTTGTGCCGAATGACATGCAGGTGGGGCAGACCGGTAAAATTGTTGCACCAGACCTCTATGTCGCTGTGGGTATCTCTGGCGCTATTCAGCATCTAGCAGGAATGAAAGATAGTAAGGTGATTGTTGCCGTTAATAAAGATGAGGAAGCACCCATCTTTTCTGTGGCGGATTATGGGCTGGTGGCGGATCTNTTCACTGCANTACCCGAGATAGACGCTAGCCTCTAATNTCTAAGAGGATGCAATAAAAAAAAGGNCCTTTATGGGCCTTTTTTATTGCCGTTAACGTTGTTATGGCTCGGATGGTTGTGTACGTTGGCGATGAACTTCATCGACAAAATCCTGACGATCCTTATTGATCATTTCCTTTACCTTATTACTCACTTCTTTATCTTCGGCAGGGGAGAGACGACGGTGATACTGCATCAGACTGTGCCTTTTCTCTGCACTGATACTTTTCCAATGATGACGTAACTCCTTGCGTTTATGCGGCGGTAATTGAGCAAAACGCTGTCTCGCTTTGCGCAATTTTCTGTGCTGTTCTGGCGACAAACTGCGCCATCGTTTGGCTTGTTTTTTAAGTCGAGCACGCTCCTCTGTATCGGCATTTTGTGCTCTTTTTACAATTCTATGCTGCATATGAGGATTTAATCGGTGCCAATCTTTTTTCATAGGCGATAGCGTGTCTTGTAATTCTGCAGATAGAGTATCGAAATGCACCGGTGCTGGTTTTGCAATAACGCCTGGCGACAGCAGTACTGCGGTTAGAGACATCACTAATATAAGTGCAGTTTTAGCCACCGGTTTAGCCCTCATAATCACGGAAGTATTCATGGCTTAGCTTATATCGTCCTGATCGGTTTCTGCTAGCCAGTAGTAAAAATCTAATTCCTCATAAAGCTCAATATTGTCCTCGGTGATTTCAAATAATAATTCTTCGGTTACAACACCATCAACTAATTGATTATTGGGTAGCCAATAATCCGGTACAACAAGCACAGCAAGCATAAGGGCAGAAGCCAAAGAGACACCTAATAGCGGCCAGATACTTGATGCCTTGGGCTGCGCCTGAGCCAGTGCACGATTTCGAGCTTGAGCAAGCCGGAAAACCTCTGGGGCACCGGCAGTTTGTTCTATGGCGTGTAAATCCTCTCTGAGAGTTGATTCAAATTTATCCTGCTTAGTCATTGCGGTAGTCCTCCAGCATCTCCCTTAATGAGTGCATGGCTCTCGAATAATGTGTTTTAACACTACCCTGTGAACAGCCCATTGCGAGAGCAGTGTCAATGGTGCTGAGCCCTTCCCAGCATCGC
>NYXU01000020.1 GCA_002685715.1 Porticoccaceae bacterium
ATGAGGGTTATCATGCGGTGCTCTGTCGTCGCAGTGATCAGCAGGGTTTGGATGAATTAGTCGAAGGTATTCAAGCTGAAGGGCAGGACGCCACAGGGTTTTTGCTTAATGCGGTTGAAGCTGATGCGATTGAATCCACAATTGATCGCGTCGAGCGGGATATTGGCCCTATTGAAGTGGTGGTGTATAACCTGGGCGCGCAAATAGGTAATCGCACGCTAGCCAATACGTCCTACAAGGCCTTTGAGATGGGTTGGCGAATGGCCACTTTAGGGCTGTTTCGACTAGCGTCATCAGTACTGCCGCTGATGGAGAAGCGCGGTACTGGTACCTTGTTAGTCACCTCTGCTACGGCCGCAGTGCGAGGCAATGCGGGGCAACACTCTCATGCCGCAGCTATGGGCGGGCGACGTTTATTATGTCAGTCNCTGNATGCCGAATTTGGACCCAAGGGAATTCATATTGCGCANNTNCTTATNGATGGTGCAGTGGATGCGCCCGATACTTTGGGCAAGATGCTTGGCGCCGAACAGTTTCAAGCATTGCGCGAAACGCGCGGCATGGAGCACGATGGATTGATGTTGCCAGAAAAAATAGCCGACACCTATTTACATCTTGCCCAACAACATCGCTCAACCTGGACTCATGAATTAGATTTACGCTCTTTTGGTGATCTAGCTTGGTGGAACGATTAATTGCATCGTCGTTTTCGATGCTTTGGGTTAGATGCTTTGGGCTACATACCTTGAATTACATGCTGTAAATTAATAGAGGCGATTATCCGCTAAGGGTACTTCCAGCACATTTGAACCCTCTTTAATCGGGCCACCGATCATTTCGTCATAAGGGCTGGTATGCCTAAGCACTGTCTCTGTAGCCTCAACACCCTTTAGCAGTTTTTGCAGCGAAACCAAGTTGGGTGCTTTGAGAAATGTTTTTTTATTATCGGTAATGTAATGTTCTTCGCCATCAATAATGACTGAGACCATGTAGAGACTTAAATCCACGGAATGGTATATCAACTTGTCGATAACAAAATATCTTTTAAGCTTTTCAAGGCGCATGGACATGGCAAGTCTCTGTAGAGTAGCTGTTGCGCAAATAGTCGGGCAACTTAATAATAGTTTACGGTTGGTTGAAGAATCCAGATGCACGACAAGTGAGACTGGCCTTATGTACGAGTATGGAATATTTAAAAGGCTTATTCAGAAGAGCCGAGATATTTGTAGCGATTGGACCATTAAAAAAGCCCTTTATGGAGGGCTTTTTTATGGTCGGTCCAAAACGCTGATTATAGTAGCTGCATCGCCATATAAACCAAGCAGACCAACGAGCCTATCCAGACTAAGGAACGGATAAACGAGGTGCCGGACATATATAGCGGCACATAAATAATGCGCAGTCCGAGCCAATAGGTTGCGGCAGTCGTGATATCGACACCGACATGCATAGATAACAGACACATAGCCAAGAAGGGCGTCAAGCTCGCTTGCAGGTTGTCTGTCGCTCTATCCACTCGTTGCTGTAGCACAGTGGTTTCAATGGGTTGGTCGCGACTGGATAGAAGCCAGCCAAAATTTTTCATATTTAGCGACATAGGTAGCAGCCAGATCTGCACCAGTGCAAGCGCTAGGGTATAAATAATTATCTCTGTCATTGTTTTTTCCTTTTATTGTGAGGTGATGGATTGGGTTACTTTATAGAGAAGGGCCTGATTGTTGTAGCTTGATCCTGAGGATGCGCCGATACCTGCGGGCAATGTGGCTGTATAGGATGAATTAGATCGATCTGTAACCTTAATATTCATTTTTCGTTGGTCGTTTTCAGCCAGTGCAGGGTAGTAGAGGCTTGTTCTTACAACGACTAGGTTGCGATTGAAGTCGATCATTATGTACTGACCATCAAAACCCTGCGTCGCGTAAATGCTGTTGGCAGGTGGGTACATGCTGCCATCAGATTGGCTGCTGGGCATTATGGTCCAGAATTGCAGACCGTAGCTAAAGGATACCGTAGTTATCTCATCTATTTTTGAATCGACAATAATGTTTTTTATCTTGTCGACGTAAGAGGCGGGGATTATTTGTTCGCCATTCCATGCTCCGTTGTTTAGTAAAAGTTGGCCAAATTTAGCAAAGTCTCTTGGGGTTGCATCGAGGCAGCAGTAGGCTAAGTAGTTTCCATCTACTTGCGCGCTAGGTGTGTTGTCTCGCCACCAATAGGCAGTCATACCAATTTTTGAGAAAAGGTGCGTGTCAGCGTAGGTCTGTAAGTCTTGTCCGGTGGCGCGAAATAAAATTTCTCCAAGAAGCATTGTGTCGCAATTGGAATAGACCCAGTTACCGGATTCATAAGTTGACCCATATATATACCAAGGTTGTGGGATTCCAGTAGCGGCCATCTGCCGAGTAATACAGCCATCCATCTGGTTGTCGGCGTAAACCAGATTTCCACCACTACTGGCGCTGTTATTGTTGCAGATGGTCAATGTCGGGGTATTAGCATCTGTGCATAAAATGGGGAGACCCGAGCGCATATCTAGAAGGTTACGAATACTGATCTGTGCACGCTCATCATTGGCCCATTCGTCAATATAAACTGAAGCACTCTCTTCAACTGATTGAATAAAGCCTTTTTCAATTGCAATCGCCACCATCAAGCTAGTAAAGGATTTAGCCGTCGACCAAGAGCTGGCAAGGCTGCTTTTATCTCTACTGCCAAAGCGATTTTGTAAAGTTTGAGAGTCCGTAGCCAGTTCATTGACCAACACTGATTGTTCATTGGGCAGAATGCCGCGATAACGTTCATATACAAGTTTGCTATCTTTAATCACCACTGCGGCCTGAGTAAACGTGCCATCGATAAATGCCTCGTCAAAGGCTGCGGATAACGATGCCGAGTCCATCCCCACCGATTCAGGACTTGCCTCTGACCAAATACTGTTATCAATGGGATCGCTAGAATCTAAATTAGGCCGTAAATTAGAGCTATTGCTCGTGCCACCACCACCACCACCGCAGGAAGCTAATAGAACAGTTATCAGAATCAGATTAAAGTATTTGAGTAGCATGGAGAATTCTTATATTTTATTGGTAGCTTATCAATAAAGTATCGTCTTTGCCTAGTGCAACACTGCGTTGAGGTTGCTCTCAAGAGACTAGATAAGAGCAAATTTATGCAGAGTACCCTTTTGGCGTATTATGCTGATTTGTCACGCAGTGATAGGCTATCAATCATTCAGCAACAGACAGAGATAACGGCATGTCAGAGATAACTGAGAATCGTTTTAATCAACCACTTAGCGGTAATCATGTGCCTAGGTTCGCTGGTCAAGCGAGTTTTTTTAGGTTACCCACACAGCAAGATGCCGAGGGGCTTAATGTTGCTCTGTTAGGTATGCCCGTCGATACCGGCACCAGCAATCGCAGCGGGGCCAGATTTGGGCCTCGGCAAATTCGCACCGAGTCGGTACTAGTAAGACCCTACGGCATGGCCACCCAAGCCGCGCCATTTGATTCGTTTCAAATAGCCGATATAGGTGATGTAGCGGTAAATCCGTATAACTTACTAAAAACCATTGATATCATCGAATCGACCATTGATGACGTTTTGCGCGCAGGCGCCAAGCCTATATCAGTGGGTGGTGACCATACCTGTACTCTCCCTATTCTACGCTCCTTAGCCAAGTTGTATGGGCCGATGGCATTGATTCATATTGATGCCCACGCCGATATTAATGACGAGATGTTTGGTGAAAAGATTGCCCATGGCACAGTGTTTAGGCGCGCCCTCGAAGAGGGTTTAATCGACGGATCGAAAATGTTTCAAATTGGACTCAGAGCAACAGGTTATGCAGCCGATGATTTTGAGTGGTCACGCAGGCAGGGTGCGACAGTGATATCGGCGGAAGAGTGCTGGTATCAATCAATGGCACCAACCATGGATAAAATCCGCGATATCATTGGGCCCGATATGCCCACTTACCTTACCTTTGATATCGATGGTCTCGACCCTTCGGTTGCGCCAGGCACAGGGACGCCCGAGCCCGGTGGCTTAACCGCTTCTCAAGGGCTGGAGATTATTCGCGGTTGTTTTGGTTTACGTTTGGTTGGCTGCGACCTAATGGAAGTGTCTCCACCCTACGATACCAGCGGTAATACCGCATTGCTGGCGGCAAACTTNTTATTTGAAATGCTCTGCAGTTTACCCGGTTGTATCCGTCGTCGGTAACTGAGTCTATTACTTTTCTACCAGGGGCGCTGGTACGCCTTCAAAGACCGTGCCCCAAATTTTGATATCTTTTATGCGCTTGGTGTGAACCCGATAGGGATCGGTTTCGAGAATGGTAAAGTCTGCTTTTTTACCTGCCCGGATAGAGCCTATTTGGTCCTCGTAACCAATAACCCAAGCGGCATTAATGGTAATAGCACGCAGAGCAGCATCGAGGCTTACTCGCTCAAGCTCGCCGGTTAAATTGCCGTTAATACTGACACGATTAACAGCCGCGGATACCAGCGTTAAAGGCTCTAGCGGTGCCATTGGGCTGTCAGAATGCAGAGCAAAAGGCACGCCCAAACGCTCTAATGAGCCAAGCCTTACCATATTATTGCCGCGATCGGCACCTAGCCACTGCTCACTGTACATATCGCTGAGAATAAAATGGTAATAGGGATTGGCTGAGACTACTGCGCCCAAGGCTTTTAACTGCCGATTTTGATCTTCAGTGGTGTAGGCAAAATGTTCTAGCACCAAGCGGTGGTCTGCTCTTGGCGTATTTTGTTTTAATCTTTTAAGTAGACTGATCAGTCTTGCGGCACTGCCATCACCATTGGTATGGGCATGTAGTTGGTAACCGGCATCCCAAAAAGCCTGTGCCCAATCCATGGTTGTTTGCTCTGGTAGCATCCATACCCCTTGGTGACCATCGAGATAACCCGGATAATCAAANTGTGCTAGGCCNCTAAAAATGGCGCCGTCGATCATCAATTTAAANCGACGATCGATGCTGACACGANGGCTNTTTTGCGTACGCCANTGATCAATTTCNTGNAATGCATCGGCAATTGAAACACCGCGACCGATAAAGTCAGTGATAATNGGNGTTAGCANAAANCGNGCCGGCGCCTGAGCAGATTCTACGCTGTGGCGAATCATTGCAATTTCATTTAGCGGATTGCCGAAGACACCGATACCCATATCAACTGCGGTAGTAACCCCACCCTGATGCACCATACCAATAAAATTTTGCATACCCTGACCGAAGCGTGCCGGATCAAATAGAAAGGGCATTTTGGGCAGCAGTATATAGAGGCCATTTTCAAAAAAGTGACCCTTATCCCAATTAGCTAATGGGTTATTTTTAAGATCCGCCTCTTCAATGCCGAGTAATGCCAATGCCGCATCATTAGCAATCAGTTCATGAAAGGATCGATGCCACAGCATCACTGGCTGTTTAGGAAATAATTCACTCAGCTGTTTACGGTATAAATCGCCATGCCAGAGACTGTGGTAGCCCCAAGTGATAAAGGGGATAGTGGCATCGGTATGCGCGGCCACCAATGCTTTAAGCCGCGCCACATAGGCCTCAGGCGATTTGGCACCTGGGAACTCGCCAGTGGGTAATGACCAGCTATCGGGGGCAATAAAAGGAAACTGGGTTAGCACAGCGGGTAGCGATGGATGTACATGGGGTTCAATAAACCCCGGCATTATCACCTTGTCCTTGAAACGAGTATCGATGGTGGTGGTTTTTTGCTTGCTCCAATATGCCATTGAATCCAATGACCCCACCGCCACAATACGCCCATCAGCGACTGCAACTGCACTGGCCTCAGGCAAGCTGGGCTCCATGGTGATGATTTTCTTAGCGGTGTAAATAACGATATTGGAGACAGTTTGAGAAGTAGTCGAGTTAACCGACCAAACCACTGTCGATACCAGTAATAGTCCTGTAAAAGCGGACTTAAAAATGACTCTCATGATATGAAACCGTTGTTATTGTTTTGTTATGACACTGGATTGTATGTGACAAAATAACGTTTTTTGATTGGTTATGCCAACCGGCTTGCTGGCGCGAATAATATTTTCTTGGACAATTGTTTTTCTACAGGAATAACTTTATCAAAGATAATTAGTGGCCGTCTTTGGGGTCTGAAAGCCAAACGAGGACTTCGGATTACAATCCTTTGATCTAAGTAATAAAAGTTTGCTAGATCTTTTATTTCGCTCGCTCTCGTTGCTCAGTCCAGACTGGAGGCAAAATTTTCCTCTGGCGAGGTCTTTGTGTAATGGTTTTATAACTGTAATGTGATGAGAAAAATTAAATCTCTGTGATAACATTTTATTGACTGGTCGCCGTTAAGAGCGTGATCATTTTTTGGAGAAATGCCTCAAGTTTAGATGCCTTGGTTTTATTGAAGGTGTTGCTACCCGATTCTTCCATGTATGCGCCCTGGGCAATTTCCATTTGCATAGCGTGAATGTGTTCCTGTGGCCGTCCATAGTGACGGGTTATGTAGCCGCCCTTAAAGCGGCTATCACGAACTGCTGAGAATTGACTTTGCTGCATCAATTTAAAGAGTTTTTCTCGTAAATCCGCTCGACAGGATAGACCATTGCCTGTACCCAAGTTTAAGTCAGGTAATGTGCCGGAAAAAAAACGTGGCACTTTACTGGCAATGCTATGTGCATCCCACAGCAACGCGTAACCATGAATCGCTTTGATACGTTCCAGCTGGGCTCTGAGAGCATCATGATAAGGTTGCCAATAGGCATGAATACGCTCGTCTATCTGTGTCTTATTTGGTGTTTTACCAGACAGATAGATAGCTTGCTCATGAAAAGTTGTCGTTGGGCATACTTCAGTTTCACTTTGCCCAGGATATAGTGCAGAACCCTGACTAAAGCGATTTAAATCAACCACATAACGTGAGTAGTTTGCCACAATGGTAGACACTGGCATGTCAGTCAAAAAATCATACAAGCGAGGTACATGCCAATCCGTATCGGGTAGGGTTAATGCCACCTGCGTAAGAGTTTGTTTAATATCCTGTGGTATAAAAGTACCTGAATGGGGAAAGCTTACGAGTAACGGTCCAGCTCTCTCCTCAATAGATATCAAATCCATATTTAGTTTAATCCAGAGGGTAGTATATCGGCGACCAAGTTATAAAAATAACCCTGTGTAATCAACTCTCTGATCATTGCGATGTCAGGCGCAAAAAACCGATCCTCATTGTACCTAAGAGCGCGCTGACGTGTCTGTTTAACGACGGCTTGCAAGGCGATAGAGGTAACATGAGGATGATGAAATTCGACGGCTTGTGCTGCACTGAGTAACTCAATAGCAACAACGTAGTCGGTGTTTTCTGTCATATCACACAATCTACGGGAGGCAAATGTTGCCATGCTCACATGATCCTCTTGATTAGCCGACGTGGGAATACTATCGACGCTAGCGGGATGGGCTAGAGTTTTGTTTTCAGATACCAAGGCAGCAGCTGTTACTTGGGCAATCATAAAGCCGGAATTAAGACCGCTGTTTTCGACTAAAAACGCAGGTAAGCCACCGTTCATATGGGGGTCAACCAGTAGCGAGATACGTCGCTCTGAAATCGAGCCAATTTCTGCAATCGCCAAAGCTAAATTATCAGCTGCAAAGGCTACTGGCTCAGCATGAAAATTACCTCCAGACAGTGTTTCTAGACTGTCAGCAAATACAAGCGGATTATCTGTTACTGCATTAGCCTCAATCTGTAGCGTTTTGGCGACATTATTAATGATGTCTAAGCAGGCTCCCATAACCTGAGGCTGACAGCGCAGAGAGTAGGGGTCTTGTACCTTCCCGCAATTGACATGGGATTGGAGAATATCACTCCCTTGCAATAGGTTGCGGTACTTTTTAGAGACCGCTTTTTGACCCGGCTGGCCTCTTAGATTCTGTATTCGTGCGTCAAAAGGTACAGTGCTACCTTTCATTGCGTCAACTGATAGTGCCCCGGTCACTAGAGCAGCAGAAAATACGTTCTCAGTTTCAAATAATCCTGCCAACGCCAATGCGGTCGAGGTTTGAGTGCCATTAAGTAGCGCTAACCCCTCTTTTGGCCCTAATTCAACAGCGGTTAAACTGCATTTATCAAATGCTGTTTCTGCCTTCATTAATTGGCCTTTGTAGTGAACGTTACCTACACCAATTAAGGTCGCTGCCAAATGAGCTAATGGAGCAAGGTCGCCCGAGGCGCCGACAGATCCTTTGCTTGGGATGCAAGGCATAATATCATGGTGGTAGATATCAATAAGTAACTGAACTACTTCAGGACGCACTCCGGAATAGCCATGAGATAGACTAATAATTTTAAGTGCGATAATAAGCCTTACAATCGGTCGGCCGACTAGTTTTCCTACACCAGTGCAATGGGAAACAACTAGATTGCGTTGCAATAAAGTAAGCTGATCATCCGCAATGCGGGTTTGGGCCAGCAAGCCAAAACCTGTATTGATGCCATAGGCGGCGTCACCTTTTTTTATAATATCGACCACTGCCCTAGAGCTTATATTTATATTTTGCCAAGCACTTTGTTCTAAATTGAAAGGGGTGTGGTGATTATAAATACTTCTTAATTCGCCAAGAGGCACCTGTCCGGGAGCAAGATTAATGGCTATGACTTCTGTTGTCATTGATTAACCTCCTTTCAGCAATATTAGTCAGTAACGTCACTGTGAAGCATGGGTATATTTAGCCCATTTTCACTTGCACAAGCTTTAGCACCTTCATAGCCAGCATCGGCATGACGGGCAACTCCTGTGGCAGGGTCATTCCACAGCACGCGTTTCAGTTTGCGCTCCGCTTCTGGCGTGCCATCTGCCACAATAACGACACCTGCGTGTTGTGAATAACCCATTCCAACACCGCCACCATGATGAATCGAAACCCAAGTGGCACCGCTAGCTGTATTCAATAGTGCGTTGAGTAAAGGCCAGTCAGAGACAGCATCAGAGCCGTCCAGCATTGATTCTGTTTCTCTATTTGGGCTAGCTACTGAGCCTGAGTCGAGATGATCTCGACCTATCACAATGGGAGCCTTCAACTCTCCGTTGGCTACCATTTGATTGAATGCCATAGCTAGACGGTGGCGTTGTCCCAAGCCCACCCAACAAATGCGTGCGGGTAGACCCTGAAATTTAATTCGCTCTCGTGCCATATCTAGCCAGTTATGAAGATGTTTATCTTCGGGAATAAGCTCTTTAACTTTGGCATCTGTTTTGTATATATCTTCAGGGTCACCGCTTAAAGCCACCCAGCGAAACGGTCCAATACCTCGACAGAACAAGGGGCGAATGTAGGCTGGAACAAAACCTGGGAAGTCAAACGCATTTTTCACGCCCGCATTAAATGCTTCTTGACGAATATTATTGCCATAATCAAAGGTTGGAATTCCCATTTCGTGAAAATCCAATAATGCTTCTACATGGGTAGCCATAGACTTGCGGGCTTCCTCTGTTACATGGGGTTTGTCGCTTTTCTGCAACTTTTCCCATTGCTCTGATGACCAACCAACTGGCAGATATCCGTGTACCGGATCATGAGCAGATGTTTGGTCAGTGACTGCATCAGGTCTGATACCTCGGGCAACCATTTCAGGCAAGATTTCTGCGGCATTACCTAGTAGCCCTACCGATAAGACCTTGTCCTGGCTAATAGCGGTATTAATGATTTCCATCGCTTCATCAAGACTAAAGGCTTTTTTATCTAAATAGCCAGTGCGTAAGCGAAAGTCGATACGAGCCTCTTGGCACTCAATGGTTAAGCTACAAGCTCCGGCTAAGGTTGCTGCTAGTGGCTGTGCACCACCCATTCCTCCAAGCCCAGCGGTTAAAATCCATCGACCTGCAAGATCGCCTTCGTAGTGTTGACGAGCCATCTCAACAAATGTTTCGTAAGTTCCCTGCACAATGCCTTGACTGCCAATGTATATCCAAGAACCGGCGGTCATTTGCCCATACATAGCTAGACCTTTGCGGTCCAGTTCATTGAAGTGTTCCCAATTGGCCCAGTAGGGGACTATATTAGAATTGGCAATCAATACTCTAGGGGCCTCACTATGTGTTTTAGCGACCATAACAGGCTTGCCACTCTGGACCAAGAGAGTCTCGTCTGTGTCGAGATTTCTCAGGCTCTCAATTATCTTGTCGAAACTTTGCCAATCTCTAGCTGCCTTGCCTATTCCACCATAGACGACCAGATCTTCCGGGCGTTCAGCAACATCTGGATGCAGATTGTTCATCAGCATTCTCAGAGGCGCTTCAGTGGTCCAATGCTTAGCTGTCATCTGTGATCCTGTGGGCGCCTTTACCTCGCGTGGGACAGACTCGGAATGCTTCTTTGTCATTTCTTAACCTCTATCAATAAAAACAGTGGCAAATACCTCTGGTACACAGTTGTCTATACAAGTAAAGATATTCTATACTGCTCATAGAAGCAACATATTTAATGATTAAAACAACATGGGTTTGCCTATGGAAAATCATGACTGCTTATGGATCAATGCAACCTTAACGGTAATAACACAAGAGGGCATGCCCGAAACTCTGAGCCCCGCTGCGATTGGTTGTAAAAATGGCAAGATAAGCCACCTCTCGTTAATGAGTGACCTTCCCAAAAAATCCAATAAAATGGCTCTCGAAATAATCGATGTGGCTGGAGCATGCGTGACGCCCGGACTCATTGATTGTCATACTCATCTAATTTTTGGCGGTAATCGTGCTGAAGAATTCAATTTGCGTTTGCAAGGATATACTTATGAACAGATAGCCAAACAAGGTGGTGGTATCATGAGTACGGTCAATCACACACGTGTAGCGACAGAGCAGGCACTAGAGAAATCTGCTGAAAGAAGGCTTGATCAACTGTTAGCCGATGGAGTAACCACAGTAGAAATAAAATCAGGTTATGGCCTTAGTATAGTAGATGAAGAGAAAATGTTGCGAGTTGCTAGAAAATTAGGTGATGCATCTCCATTAACAATTACGACAACTTTTTTAGGCGCCCATGCATTGCCCCCAGAGTATAGTGATCGTTCAGAGTACATAGAGCTCGTGTCTAAGGAAATGTTACCTAGATTACATGACGAAGGTCTTATCGATGCAGTCGATGCCTTCTGTGACAAGATTGCTTTTAGTGTCGATGAAGTGGATTCTGTATTTGCAGCCGCAACGTCATTAGGCTTACCAGTTAAATTACATGCTGAGCAATTATCTAACAGTGGCGGTGCGCAGCTGGCGGCAAAGTATGCGGCTCTGTCCGCTGATCACTTGGAGTATCTCAGCGAGGCCGGCGCAATCGCAATGGTCGATAGCGGCACTGTTGCTGTGCTGTTGCCCGGTGCTTTTTATATGCTTAGAGAGACTCAAAAACCACCTATTGCATTATTGCGTGAGCATAAGGTTCCCGTCGCCATTGCGACCGATACAAATCCAGGCAGTTCACCAACCCTGTCAGCACGGTTAATGATGGTAATGGCATGTCAGGAATTTGGGCTAACACCGCAGGAAGCGATTCACGGTATGACTATCAATGCTGCTAAGGCATTGGGCATGGATGATGTTATTGGCTCCCTTGAAATAGGTAAGATGGCCGATTTAGTCGTGTGGAACGTAACACAACCCTCGGAGTTGGTGTATTGGTTAGGGGGTAACTTAGTGAGTTCGGTGATTAAGGGAGGCGAACCTATTTATCCATTGAGCTAACTATCTTTGCTAATGGTTTCGGCCAACGAAAATGACTTTGCTGAATGATAAAGGTGAGCCATAGAAATGAGATTTCCTGATGACCAAGTCCGTCGGTCTAATATCAAACAGGGCACATTGTCTTCCATTTGTAGTAACTTTTTGATTGTCTTACTGGGCATGGCTGCACGTACCGTATGCTCAACTTTATGCAGAGGGACCTTAGCTAACAAGTAGGCGGCTGGTGTGGTCTTTTTGAGATCTATCTTAATATACTCAGGCACTGCCTGTGCGTTGACATAGCGGTCCTCCACTTGGAGCATTCGCCCATCTTCTTGATGAACGATTGTTGTGTGATAGACAGAACCAACGCTAGGAGATAATTCCATTACCGCGGCAATGGAGTCAGTTAAGGGAACCGATTCGTGAGTGACAACAATATTGCTATAACTGTGTCCGCGCTCGCGAACTTCTTCAGCAATATTGCGTACTTCAACCAAATGACCCTTAGTCTGTGCCTCGGTCACAAAGGTGCCAACACCTGCAATTCGAACTAATACACCCTCAGCTGCTAATTCTTTGAGGGCCCTATTAGCGGTCATTCGTGACACTTTTAGTGCTGCAACAAGCTCGTTCTCGGAGGGTACTCGACTGTTTGGTAATAAATCGCCACGCTCGATTTTTTTCAAAATATGAGCTTTCACTTTTTGGTAGAGTGGAGCAATTGAGTTACCAGTTTTTATCATAAAAAATCGCCTAATTAAAAAATAGCTCTCTTGTATATACAAGAAACCTCTATATTATAAGGGTACTTAGCTAACAAGCAATATCAAGGTTAGAGATTATTTATGACACAAAAAACATATTTTATTGATAGGGCCTTTTTAAGTCATGGCTGGACGAAGGATGTTAGGCTGAGTGTCGATACTCATGGTTTTATATCTAGCTTGCAGGAAAATGTCCTTGCTCAAGAAAAAGATCAGAGACTTAGCATTGTTATCCCAGGTTTGGTGAACTGCCACAGTCACTCCTTTCAGCGCGTAATGGCTGGTCTTACTGAGTATCAGGTATCGTCCACAGATAATTTTTGGTCGTGGCGGAAAACGATGTACCACTTTGCCAACTTGCTATCACCCGGGGAACTCCAGCATATTGCTAGCTATCTTTATTTGGAAATGATCAAACAGGGTTACACCAGTGTTGCAGAGTTTCATTATGTGCATCATCAGCCCAATGGAGTGCACTATTCATCCCTTAGCCAACTATCCCAGTCCATTATCAATGCGGCCAATGTTGTGGGTATTAATTTAACTCTATTGCCGGTGCTATACATGAAAGCAGGCTTTGGCGATCAAGCCTTATTAGATGAACAGAAACGATTTGGTAATTCGCTTGAAAGCTATTTGAGAATTCATGAGGAGGCAGTACAGTACTGCTCGGCGCAACACCAGCACAAGGTTGGTCTGGCATTACATAGTCTTCGTGCAGTCTCTGCCGACACCATATCGGAAGCTATTAACTATGTTAAATCTATCGCCCAGCCATGCCCAGTTCATATCCATATTGCTGAGCAAGCTGAGGAAGTAGATCAATCGCTCGAGATGCTTGGCAAACGACCTGTAGAGTGGTTATTGGATAACTATGATGTTGATAAGAATTGGTGCTTGATTCACGCTACCCATATCACCGAAAAAGAAATAGCCAATATCGCTAGATCAGGTGCGACAGTAGGCATCTGTCCTTCAACGGAGGCTAATCTCGGCGACGGATTTTTTCCTCTGCGGCAGTATCTTGATCAGGGTGGTTATATTGCAGTCGGCTCCGATGGCAATACATGCACAAATCCCATAGAGGAATTACGGTGGTTAGAATATGGCCAGCGGCTTCTGAGTAGGACTCGGAATATCACTTCCGATAAAAAAGAGCGGCACACTGGTACTAATCTCTTTACAAATTGCCTCGCTGGCGGAGCTCGTTCTATTGGGCAGAGAACCGGTACGCTAAAAGTGGGGCATAGAGCTGATCTTCTAGTATTAGATGAGTGTTCTGCTGATCTATGCTCTATCCCTGATGATTACATTATTGACACACTGCTCTTTGGAGCCGGTCGGTCATTGATTAAAAGCGTAATGATAAATGGCGAGTGGAAAATAACTGATTTTAACCACATTGATCAGTCGCGCATCAAAGATAAGTTTGTATCTGCAACGAGAGCACTGCGCGCCTAACTTATTTTGAACGTTAATTTAATGATCAGCAAACAAGCCTGTGTCTGTCGCTAACATTTCGTATAACAAATGCATGCTGGCAATCAAAGTAATATATTACTCAAGTACTTATGCTGCTCGCACAAAATCGAAATAATTAATGTATCAAAAAGCAACACTGAGGATGTTGGTTTTGTTTAGAGCGGGAAGGGAACTATCAAAATGGTGAATTTAGAAGCCTTACCTGTAAAACCCAATAGAGTCTCCCTCGGTGGTTACCCCTAGCCCGTTTAATAATCGATTGGAATAATTGAAATAGCCGACTACCTGATTTACCTCGAGAATCTCGCCGTCGGTGCAATCATATTGACGGAGTTTTTCGATATCGGAGGCCTTCATTTCTGATACGTTGCTTGTCAATTTCGCTGCATATTCTAGAAATGCTAATTGCTTGCCGTGAAATTGTAATTCAGGCTTTCGAGCGTGTAAGCTTTGTAAAATTTCATCGCTTAGGTTCTCATTATTAAGTAAACGGCGTGCATTCATAAAATGATGTGTAAGGCTGTAATCGCAATCATTGATGATGCTGACATAAGACGCAATGACCTCAAGAAACCATAAGGACATGGTTATATCAGCATGGTGCAATACACTCCGATAAAGCGTTACATGGCCGTGCATGGTATGAGGTCTTAAGGAGTGAACCTTCATAACATTATCGACAGTGCCATGCGGTGTCATCGCTTCGTCGTAGAGTTTCCGAAGAACACCGGTGGCTTCATCTTCTGGAATCATTTTGATCCAAGCTGTCATTATTTACTCCGTTTTTATGTTATTGGGTTGTTGAACTTTGCGAAATATCCCATAGCCGAGATAGGCGAGGCCAATCGACAGGAGTGGGTTGATCAGGTTAAAAAATGCATAGGGTGCAAATAATAACGGGGACATACCAAGAACACCTGTTATGAAAGCCCCCGAAGTTGTCCACGGAATAAGTGATGTGCTGAGGGTCGCTCCTTCTTCAAGAGATCGTGAGAGCATATGTTTTTCGAGACCATCTTGCTCATAGGAATCTTTAAAAATTTGCCCTCCAAATATGATAGACAGGTAGCCTTCCCCCATGCTCATATTGGTGACAACACCAGTTCCAATTGTCGTTGCTATAAGAGTCGCTGAACGCTTAATACGCTTTAGTAGTCCGCTTAATAGTGAGCGCACAAACCCTGCGCGATCTAGGATACCACCCAACGATAATGCAAGGAGTGCAAGAGACATAGTCCACATCATACTGGTTATACCTCCTCGGCTGAGCAGCTTATCTAGCTGCGCCATGCCAGTGTCTGCGGTATAGCCTGTATGGAGGCTGTTTAGGACCTCTGGAAGACTGCGCTCTTGAGTCGCAATAGCGAGCACTACGGCGGTAGCAACACTGACGAGCATACTAATTTCAGCAGGTGTTCGTTTTAGACTAAGAGCTAGAAGTACCGCAAGAGGGAGTAGGGTCAGCGGGCCGATAACAAATTCAACCCTCAGATGCGTCTTGAGTAATAGTAACTCTTGTGCGGACAATGTTTGCCCACTGTGATACAGCCCAAATAATCCGAAAGCGATCAGACAGATTATGTATGTGGGTACGGTGGTATACATCATCGATTTGATATGGGAGTGAAGATCCGTGTCGGCACTCATAGCAGCAAGATTAGTGGTATCCGACACTGGAGACATTTTGTCGCCGAAACTTGCTCCAGAAACAACCATGCCAGCAACTAGTGGTAGTGGAATACCTAATGCATCGCCCAGTCCCATAAGTACAACACCAATGGTGGCGATCGTTCCCCATGCTGTTCCAGTAGCTAGAGACATAAGACTGCACAATATTAATCCAGCAGGTAGAAAAAAAGTTGGATGGAGTAGATCTATGCCATAGTAAATGAGACCGCCAATCGTACCAGCCTCAATCAGCGCAGCAATCAGCACGCCAATAAGGAAAAAGATAAAGATTGCGCCTAGGCCTTTTTCTATGCCTGAGATCATCGACGATTTGATCTCATGAAAGTCAAATCCAATGACATAGGAATGGGCAGCCACCCAAATTAGCGCGAGCAGTAGCAGGCTATGGAGACTTATGCCGAGCCACAACATTCCGGCAATCACAATGATGATAACACCGCCGAAAGTGAGTAGAGAATGCCAAACGCCCGGGATATGTGGATGCTTCATAAAGTCATGCCCTCTTGAGAAGGAAGCTGTCTGCGAGTATGAAAGAATCTGTCTAAATAATTATTCATGATATATTGTTGTTATTTTTAGCTACCCGTCCAGCATGATTGATGGGTAATGGGTTGCCAAGAGTACGGTGCAGATTGTCATTAATAAAGTCGGCATAGCTTCGATCCACGGCAATGTGAAAGCCCCGAATACTGCGGAGTAAGAGAGCTTTTGTATCGAAAATTTTTGTGTACGTGAATCCATTTTTCGGGAATGCGGTTACATGGCTGTCAATTGGCGAGCAGATGGCAAGAATATCGTGTGCATCAGGCCCTTCGATTGAGAAAAATTGAAACATATCGGAAACTTCAATGACCGAAATATTGCGTTCAATAGTTTTTTGGGCATCAAACACTGACATTAAAGTTTGTTCCTCAGATTGTGGTGCCAGCAATAACCAGTGGTTTGGGCCTACCCAACCAAGTGTAAATT
This sequence comes from Porticoccaceae bacterium, assembly GCA_002685715.1. Classification (GTDB taxonomy): domain Bacteria; phylum Pseudomonadota; class Gammaproteobacteria; order Pseudomonadales; family Porticoccaceae; genus HTCC2207. The sequence continues at coordinate 16,629 of NYXU01000020.1, forward strand.
TGCCTGACATTGTTCCGGTATTTGGCTGCTTAGGAGGTTCTAGACATAGTTCTTTAAGACAGGAGGAGATATCTGCTTGTGATCCCTTTAGATCAAAGGTGCAGGATAGGTCAAGTTGCTGGATGGAAACATCGTAAATCATATTAGCTTCTCATGAGCTCGGAGTCTGCATCGTAAAAGCAGGGTTGGGTAATGGTTACCGGTATGACGTCATTTTTTATACGGACATAGGCCTTCTGCCCAATTCTGTTGCGCCCGTCAGCCAGTAAAGCCAATGCTACAGATCGAGATCTTGCTACGCTCCAAACGGATGCAGTAACAAAACCCTCAGATGCTTCCAGCTTTCCGTCGGGAGTTAATGGGGCACCCTCTGTTACCAAGCGATAAGGGTCATCGGTAAGTAACCCAACTAGCTCACGCCTTGCTCTATTTTGCCCTCGTCGAACCTTAACCGCCCGCTTACCTATATAGTCGGCTTTCTGTTTAGACATTACCCAACTCATTCCTAGGTCATATGGATCTGCGGTTCCATCTACTTCATGGCCAAGTGACAAAAAGCCTTTTTCTACTCGCAGTACATGATTAGCTTCAGATCCTATTGGTACTAAGTCCAGCGGTTTACCTATTTCAAACAGACGCTCCCATAGTTTCAGGGCATCCCGTGAGCGAACATTGATTTCGAAGCTTAGTTCACCGGTAAAGCTGACACGGCATACACGCGTTTTTATACCTTCTATGGTGCCCTCGCGCAGCCCCATAAAGGGAAATGCGTGCGACGAAAAATCAATATCAGAGTTGAGTTGAGACAACACTTGGCGTGCCTTAGGTCCGCATAGGGTGGCATTTGACCACTGGGTGGTGAGAGGCGTTATCCAGACGCGCCATTCGGGACGCTCGATTTGTAAGAAGCGTTGAATATGACGATAGACTGTTTGGGCATTCGCAGTTGAGGTAGACATGAGGTAATGATCGTCATGTAGTTTGAAGGTTACTCCGTCATCCAAGATTCTTCCATCCTCTGTTAACATCACTCCGTATCTACCCATACCAACTTTTAGGTTTGAGAACTGATTGGTGTAAAGCATTTCAATTAGTTTAATCGCATCTTGGCCAGAGATCTCGAACTTGCCAAGTGGTGAGCCGTCATAGATAGCGAGATTTTCTCTTGTCGCAAGAGCCTCCCGGTTTATGGTTTGTTGGAGAGATTCCCCCACTTTTGCGTAATAACCTGGCCGCCGCCAATGGGCGCCGGACTCATACATGGTTGCGCCATAGTCCTTATGCCATTGAGTGATCGGGGTATGTCGGTAGGGGAGTACCGCACTGTCTTCCCTTCCACCTGCAATCGCGCCTAATTCAATTGGCACGAAGGGCGATCGATAAGTAGTTGTACCAATCTCAGCTAAAGCGACATTCATTTGATTGGCGACTGCTCCAATAATATTGATATTACCAGTTTTGCCCTGATCTATTCCCATGCCACCAGTGGTGTATCGTTTGACATGCTCGATAGCTCCAAAACCTTCGCGGATGGCGAGATGCACATCATGAAGAGTTACGTCATTTTGTATATCTACAAATGAGCTGGCGCTTAAATCATCTGAGTTGGAATGCCACAAAGCTTCAATACTATAGGGAGCGGATGTCTGGGCTATAGGAGCTGAGAGTTCTAGGATTTTAAAGCCACAGTCAATAGCTGCGCGGTGTCCCGCTTCGAGGGCATCTGCGAAGATCTCTTGTAAGCCAAATTTTCCTGCTGCTGCTCCAATACAAACGTTGGCTTGGGCAGCGGTATCTGGAACAAATGTACTTAGTGAGTCCTCATAGCGAAGCGAGCCTCTTGCCTGTGAAAAAAGGTGGACAGTTGGATTCCAGCCTCCGGAGACACAAAGTAGATCGCAAGCAATAGTTTTAATATCCCCTGTCGCGTTAGAGCGAAGGTTGACCGCGCGAACGCGCCGCCGACCTACTACCTTGGTGACAACATGATTGGTCTTATGCACGATATCACCAGTGGGTGAGGCATGTGTGGGCGCAGGGTCTTTTCGGCAATCAACGATTGCCGCTATTTCGATACCAGCAGCAATCATATCTTCAGCAACTTGATAGGCACTATCATTGTTAGTAAAAATCACTGCTCGTTTGCCAGGTAAAGTTGCGTAACGATTAATATAGGCTTGTACAGCAGAGGCTAGCATCACTCCAGGACGATCATTATTTTTGAATACCAGTGTTCGCTCAATAGCGCCACTGGCTATGATTACCCTGCGTGCGCGAATTCGCCAAGTACGTTGGATAAGTTGTTTTGGTGCAGGGTGCCGCTCTGTGACAATAACAAGATTTTGTTCCCGATAGGCCCATGCTGAAGATTCTTGTAGTCGCAATACATTCTTCAAATTATCGAGCTCATCAATTACGTTGTTGACCCAAATTTTGCTTGGTTGACCATTCAATAATTCTTTTGTATTTAACAAGTCACCGCCCGGCAGCGAGCCGTCATCAACAAGTACTATTCTTGCTCCACTTCGTGCAACTGTTAGAGCGGCCATTAGTCCTGCTGGACCAGCACCGACAATCAACACATCGCAAAACCAATATCGTGATTCATACTGCCCTGACATTGGAGCCCGCTCAGGTGCTTTTGCCAGCCCAGCTATTCGTCGAATATGTGGTTCAAAAAAATGCCAGTTTGGCCACATAAGGGTTTTGTAGTAAAAGCCGGCTGGAATGAAGTTTTTGATTAATTGATTGACACTCATTAAATCAAAGCTTGGTGTTGGCCAGCAGTTCACAGCTTTGGCTCGTAACCCTTCGCGAAGAACAATTGTGGTTATCGGCTGACTACCAGAGGCTGCATCGCCTAATAGTTCCACGTAGGATGCTGGCTCTTCGGAGTTGGCCCCCATGATTCCTCGGGGACGATGATATTTGAAGCTTCGTGCGGTTAAACTGACATTATTGGCCATCAATGCCGAGGCTAGTGAGTCACCTTGGCAGCCTTGATACTGGGTGCCATTAAATTCAAAATTGATAATCTGGGAGCGGTCAATCTCGCCGCCAGTTTTGAGACGTCGCGAACCCTTACTCATTAGATGTCTCTGGACTGGGAAGTATTTCATGCGTTACTGTGTCGCGAGTTATGGTGAACCATAGAGAGCAACCCATTATGTGGCACCATTCTTCTTTAACTGGGCCTAGGGGGTTGGGAGCTAAAATTAGATAGTCCACCCATTCAGAGTCAGTGAAACCATCAGGGCTCTCTGCTCGATTCACTTTACTCGGACCACCATTGATGTATTCAGTTTCGCTACGTGGGCCACAAAAGGGGCAAGTAATTTCTAGCATTGTTGGCCTCGCTTAGTGCGCGGTTGTTCCTGATTCTAAAATGAAATTAAGATGGTCGAAACGGTCTAGAGTAAAGGGTTCGTTCAACAAGTGATTTTCGTTATTTGCAATTAGATGAGCAAATGTTAAACCTCCGGCTGGGATAGCTTTGAATCCACCCCACCAGCCTGCGGACACGAACAAACCAGGTATTTTGGTTTTGCTTATAATCGGTGTCGCATCGGGTGCAATGTCCAATGCTCCCCCCCATTGCCGAAGCAACTTGAGCCTTTTGAATGATGGAAATAACTCAAGTGTGGCGCGAACTGAGTCTTCGAAAACATCTTGTTTAATGTCACGACGAAATGACTGGCCGACATCGGATGCTCCGCCGATTACTATTTCTCCTTTATCAGATTGATTCAGATAAACGCCTAGGTCTGGACAATTAACGATGACATCGAGTAGTGGTTTTACCGGCTCAGACACAAATGCGGTGAGATTGAAGGTTCTCAAAGGTAGTTGAAGTCCAACCGTATCGGTAAGGGTTGTTGTGTGACCCGAGACGGCCAGTGCAATCTTTTTTGCGCGGATCTTTCCTCGATTGGTGATCACGCCTTCTATAGAACCATCTGCCCCCTTCAGTAAGCGTTGTACAGCAGTATTTTGGTGTATTTCAACACCATAATCATCTGCTGCTCGCGCATAACCCCAGGCAACTGCATCATGCCTACACACGGCAGCATCGGTGTGAAGCATGCTGCTGATGATAGGCAGTCGTGAATCCGGGCCGCCACCTGTTAGAGGTGGGATCTGACGGCGTAACTCTTCTATATCAAGCGACTTATAGGTGGACCCGTGCAGATGCATGGACAGCATCCGGCGTTTTATTTCACGCAGTTTAGGATAGGTCTGAATAACATCGATCATGCCTCGTTTTGAATACATCAAATTGTAATTGAGTTCCTGACTCAGCTGTTCATAAAGCTCTAGCGACTTTACATAGAAGGGTATGCTTTCATCTCTCATGTAGTTTGAGCGGATTGTTACGGTGTTCCGCGCGATATTTCCTCCACCAAGCCAGCCTTTCTCTATTACCGCAACGTCAGTAATACCATGATATTTTGCGAGGTAGTACGCAGTCGCTAGGCCATGCCCTCCGGCACCAATAATAAGAATTTCATATTCATTTTTTAATGGGAGAGTCCGCCATGCCTGGCGCCAACCTTGATGGTTATTTAAAGTTTTGCATGCGAGGCTAAATAATGAGTATTTTTGCATAGACAAACGGGCTTTATCATGGTCGTAGCTGTATTTAGCCACTGATCACGCTATTAACTCCTCCTTACCTAGACGCGTTTTTAACGCGTATTTATCATTATTCTTCCTGTATGATGCTGTATATACAGCATTCACCAATCATGGTGTCGAGTCTAATTCGATCAAAGCTCAGGTTGCTAGAATAAGACGTTGAGTACAAATTATTATTAATAGTGAGTGCTCGACTTTAAATATTTTTATGGTGTCTGAAACTTCAGGTATAAAAACACACGTGTGCGATATTATAGGGTTGACGGTGATTGTCAAGGATGTGGAGTGAAATATAAAATGACAGTGCAATATTCAAAAACATAAACAAGCAAGTAATTATTTAGTCGCGCTGACAATCCAAGTGGCAGATGGTACATTAACCCTGTTATCTTTGGAGTATTTTTTAAAGGCTTGTCGAATTGCATGCGAGGCCTCTTGTTTTATTTGATGAGTTGCGTCTTTAAGAATTTTGCCTGCTGGACCCATTTTCATTGAATAGGATATCGCCTGCTCAAGCTTTCCCAAGGGCAAATTTTCATCTACTTTCTGGAGTTTTATATTATTAAATCCAGCGGTTTCTAGTAAGTCAGTTAGGTGTTGTGGATCACTAAGCGAGAAAGGTCCCGGTATTGTCGGGTCAGCGTATTCAGCATCGTCTTTTAGTTCTAGTAGTTCTGAGATAATTTTGACTGGTTCGTTCATTAAAGGGTTCTCATGTATTTTTCGCCAGCACATAAAGATCAGTCGTCCATTCGGAATTAGAGAGGTGTGAAGATTTCTAAAAGCCAATATTGGGTTGTCGAAAAACATAATGCCAAACCGTGAAGTGATAATGTCAAAGGTATTTGGTTCCAAAGGGATGGTACCCGCATCGTTAAGAATGAACTGGATATTATCGATCGTTGCGGCTCTATTTTTTGCAATCTGAAGGATTGGTTCGGAGACATCAATACCGACCACATTGCCAATTGGGGCGACTAAACCTGCCAGACGAATGCTAGTGATGCCGCCACCGCAGCCTATATCAAGCACCTTTTCTCCCTGGCGTGCAGAAATTCGTTCAATCATTATTTCGCTGATTGGTGCAATCATCGACTCGATAATGTGTATGTTCTCGACCCACTTGCGTCCGCCTTCCTCATTCCAGTAGGATTGTATCGACGAAATGTTTTCTAACTCGTTAATCGCGCTCTCCTTATTCAAGGTATGATCGCTTTCAAGTTAAACATACTAACCAATGAACAGCCATTATTTCGCTGATTGGTGTACTCATCGGCTCAATAGTGTAAATGTTTTCGACTTACTCGAGTTCGCCTTCCTCGTGCCAGCAGAGCTATATCGACGAAAGGTTTTTTAACTCGTGGATGGTTCTCTCCTAGCCTAACATGACCGTTTCCAAATTAATCGTATTAACCATTAAACAGTCTTTTCTAGTCACACAAGCAGGAATCTGACGGCAGTTGAGCAAGTTAACGCAAACGATTGCCCTAGATCATAATTTTGTGTAAGGTGCCATAAAAACTCATCAATAGATGTTTTCGTATTACTTGTATAGACAACACCGAACAGGTGTTATAGCATTAGAACTAACTGATTGAAGATAAGAACTAATGGGACCCGTATTTGGTCGCCCCAAGACATTAGAATATCGACAGAGAAGAGGATGATGCCAATGAAAATGACTCGGAAAGACTTTTTGCGCACTTCGATGGCGGCGGGTACGGCTCTTTTTACTGGGGCGCCTCTATTAGCAGGGACAGCAGAGGCTTCGTCAGTAACTGGTGGCGCTCGCCCTCGACAAGGACGAATGACGCTTATCAAAAAGGCAACGATACTCACCATGGATCCTAAGCTCGGAGATATCATTGATGGCGATGTCCTAATAGACGGCTCTAAAATTCTTAAAGTAGGTCACAATATTGAGGCCCCAAACGCCGATCTAATTGATGCTAGAGATATGATTTTGATGCCTGGCATGTGTGATGGTCATCGCCATTTGTGGGAATCGATGGCAGTAACCAGACCCGACCTGACCCTAGTGACTTGGCATATGATGTGGGCGGTTGGTATGACGCCTGAGGCGGTCTACGACTACTGTTATTTGGGCGGTAAAATGGCGATCAATTCTGGTGTGACGCGTGTAATTGATTATTGTCACGTTACACACACACCAGAAAAGATGGTGGCAGCGGCGCATGGAGCAGTCGACTCAGGAATAGGTGGTATTAACTGCCCTCAGCTAAGTGGCACAGTCCCTTTTGGTCCGGGCGACACTGTTAATTTTAAAGCTGCTTGGAGCACAATGCGTGGCCCCGCGGATGAGTGGCATTTTGAATTGGCTGAAAAACTTCGCGATGAGTTATTTTCCGATAGCCAGGCGCCACTTCAGTTTGGTCTTGCCCACAGCACCGCTGAAGCCGGTGCTTCACGTGAAAGTATTCATGCAGAATGGGCTAGAGCTCAGGCGTTGGAGCCCAAAATGATGACTGGCCATGTCTCTGGTCGTCATGCTGGAAAGCCTGCTAAATATCGAGTTGTACCCGATCTAATTAAAGCCGGATTACTACGCGATAATTATATTGTAGGGCATGGTAATGGTCTCACGGATGAGGAATTATTGATGCTAAGGGATGTTGGTGCAGGTCTCGCTTCAACGCCACGCGCGGAGGTTAGAATGAATATTCCAATGCCACTTGGCCGCTGTCATAGGTTAGGCGTGCCGGTTGCGTTTGGTGTGGATCATTTGATCTACAATCCGCTTGACTATTTTGAGCACATCCGTAGTGCTGATATCGCCATGTATGCTGAGCGAGGTGAAAATAAAGAAATCGCTAAAACTATGACCGCACGAGATTACATGCATGTTGCGACTCTGGGTGGTGCGAAGGCGCTAGGCATTGATGCCAAGGTGGGCAGTATAACTCCAGGTAAGCTAGCAGATTTGGTGTTGTTACGAACCGATCGACTTGGCTTTCCAGCGATCGATGATTTAGCCGAGCGTGTTTATACATATGCGGGTATTCAGGATATTGATCGCGTTTGGGTACAGGGAAAGCTTCATAAAAAAGATGGCGAACTTGTCGACTTTGACAAAGGCTTATACAAGAGAGCTATTAAGAGCTGGGATATTGCTCGCGCTGATGGGGAAACTATTACATTTATCGGAGAAAATGGGAATATTCTTACGGCAGAAGATGTACGCTCACCATCATTTAATCCAGGCCGGCCTCAACCTGCCTCGAGACCACGATAAAAACTAATTACAGAGTGAAAGAGAAGGAAAAAACCTAAATAATAATAGATATAAACAGGGGTAAATAATGCTTTTATTAAATAAGGCTAAAAAACTGATAGGTATTCCAGTAATAATTGTAGGGTGCATCACTACAGCTAATGTCTCTCTAGCGCAGGATGAGGTAGGTATCGAGGAGATAGTTGTTACCGCCCAGAAGAGAGCCAGTACGCTCCAAGAAACGTCATTAGCTATGTCCGCAGTGACGGCGGATACACTGACGAAGTCTGGTGTTGTTGATACTTATGGTCTAGCGGATCTAAGCCCTAATTTACTTATTGGGCAGGAAAATTCTGAAACGGTTATTACCATTCGAGGTATCAGTGCTCAAAGTATGAACTCAGTGGGTGAGCCGTCTGCGGCATTCCACCAAGATGGTGTCTATATCTCTAGACCTACCGCTGCAAATACAGCATTGTTTGATGTGGAGCGTACCGAAATACTGCGTGGACCACAGGGAACTCTTTATGGACGTGCGGCTACCAGTGGTGCTGTAAATGTAATTACCAAAAAGCCAACGTCCGAATTTGAAGGTTCGGTTGGCATCGAGGTAGGAAATTATAATGCAATAAAAACACGCGGTGTTTTAAGTGGGCCTCTGAGTGATACTGTATCTGGCCGTCTAAGCTTTTTCACAAACGAGCATGATGGTTATTTAGAAAATGTATCCCCCTTGGCACCTCCTGGGCCAGATAATGACGATGCGGATGATGTTGCGTTGCGCGCACAGTTGTTATTTAACCCCTCTGATGATTTGGAAATCTTGGTAGCTGCAAACTACTATGAGCGCGGTGGGGCTGGAGATGCATACAGTCATTTTGGTGATTTTCCAGGGACCAATGGCAACGGCGGTTCGCCATTTTTTGAAAGACGCTTTGGTCCACTATATGTTGGCGCTACGCCGAACCCTCATGATCCTAGAAAAATAGCGACTAATTTGAGAAGTCAGCTAGATCGAGAAGATTATGGGCTGGCAGTTACGGTAACGCGTAATTTTGACGACTTTGATTTAGTGGCCCAGTTTGCACGTCAAGAATATAATCTTTCGCAGTTGAAGGATCTCGATGGCTCAGATAACAATTTTTCACAAATTGATTTCCAGTTTTACACCGATGCAGACACTGCAGAAATTCGATTGGTCTCAACTGATGATGGCCCATTGGACTGGGTAACAGGTGCGTTCTATTTTAAGGAAAAGAACTCCAATATCTTTGACGTCTGTGGCACGACTTTAGGATGTAGATACGGCGACAGCCACGGTGGTCTTGAGTCGACAGCTTTATTTGGACAGGTTAGTTATGACTTAAGTGACTCCCTTGAGGTGGTAGCTGGGCTTCGCTATACAGATGACAAAAGAACTGGTGGTAATGTGGTTCCTGTGACCTTTGTATTCTTAACCCCCGGGGAAATGATCAAAGGTAGCTCTTCTGGCAGTAAAACGACTTGGAAGCTAGGGCTTAATCGTACTGATGATAATGGCAACTTGCTTTATGCTTCGGTGTCGAGTGGATATAAAGCTGGCTCATTCAATCTTCGGGATAATACGACCTATGGTCCTGAAAATGTTATCGAGTACGCAGTGGGTTCAAAAAATACCCTGCTGGACAATCGCTTACAGCTCAATGCTACAGCGTTCTTCTATGATTATGAAGATATGCATTTAGAACAGGTTGTAGGTATTGATGGAAACATCTCAATACTGACAATTAATGCCACAGATTCAGAGGTCAAGGGGATTGAATTAGAAGCGATTTATCTTGCCTCAGATGCATTGCAATTGAGTGGTCAAATTTCATTTTTAGATACTGAGTTTCTTGCCCTAACTGATACAGATTCATTGAAAGGGTTTGCTGCCCAGCCTGAAGACTTAACGGGTAATACTTTTGCTCGGGCACCGGAAACATCAATAACCTTAGCGGCTGAATATACGTTCAACTTGGCTAGTGGTGGTACTCTTGCACCTCGTTTGCAATATCGTTATCAGGACGAATGGTACTTGCGCCACTTTAATACCGCTGATGATTTGGTGCCTTCGCACAATAAAACGGATTTCACTCTTACCTATAGCCATCCAAATGATAAATTGTCAGTAATGGGCTACGTCTACAATATTGCTAATAATGATATTCTCAGCGGTGAAAATATTGGTCTAGGAGGCTATGGTTCTCCTCGCTATGGGCACTGGAAAGCGCCGCGACTGTTTGGCGTGCGATTAGATTATAAGATCGACTAAGAGAGTGTTGGCCAGTTCATTTTGGCAGATAGCGATAAAAGCCGGCAGCTAACTGATAGTCATATTGGGCCGCTGTCGGCTTTGGTGTAAGCCTGTACTTACAGGCTACTAGGGAGTGGGTCGTATCCACTTTGGGAAAGATTCTAAGCTGATAAGGGATAAGGTATGGGCATAACAACTTGTTTGTCAAAAAATATTATTGTCGTTTTTACTACGTTTATTATCTGTTCTATGTCTGCGCATGCAGTGCGTCCGGGAGATACTGCCCCACAGTGGCAAGAAATTGATTTTGAGGGGCAATCTGTTTCCTTTCCGGAGCTGGCCGACGGCAAGCCAACGATTATGATTTTCTGGGCGAGCTGGTGCAGCTATTGCAAGGCTTTTATGCCCTATTTAAAAGATATACAGGAAGAGTATGGTGACCTTATTGAAATCGTCGCAGTAAACTTCAGGGAATCTGAAGGGGGAGAGAGTGACCCCGACATTTACGTGGAACAAACTGGTATTGCTATGACAGCTATACGCAGTGGCGAGGATATTGCTGCTGCCTATCGGGTGAGATTTGTTCCAGGTTTGATGGTAGTGGGATCTGATGGCGTTATTTCATACCGGCGTGGTAAAACAAAACTACCTGCTGGGAAAAGTATTGCTGAGCTATGGGCGGGACAGGTTAGAGACGCTCTAGATGATCAATTGATGGATGAGATGGGTGGTTGCTAGCAATTAACAGTTAGCGGTTTAACTTTATCAGCTTTAAGGGAGGAGTAAGAATGAAGAAAATCTTGATTAGCTTGTTATTGGCAAATTTGGCATTGGTATCTATGTCTTCAGTCGCTGCAGGTGCTGATGGAGAAACAGCAGCTGTCGCGGAAATTTCACAAAAGGATCGTATCATGGGTGCCATCATGGGTGTCTTTATCGGAGATGCACTGGGCGTTGGGACTCATTGGTATTATGACCTTGATGCGCTGAAACATGACTTCGGTCCATGGATTTCGGATTATCATGATCCGAAACTCAAAAGTACTGGTCGTTTTGCAAAGGTACATCAGTTTCGCCACGATCAGGGGGTACGTGCCGGAGATTTATCGCAGACTGGACAGTTATATAGGATGTTAATCGAGTCCATTGTCGATCAAGGAGGCTATGATCGGGCCGATTTTGCTGCTCGAGTTGACGAGTTATTCAAGACACTGAACGGTAAGAATTATTCGGGTCGCTATACTGATGTGGCAATACGTGAAACATGGAAAAATCGCAAGCGGGGAATATCATGGGATGATTCAAAGGTAGGTAGTAATGCGATAACCTCGGATGCAGCACAGATGAATGTGGCTCTAGCAGCGCTGTTTTATAATGATCCTGAAACACTGGTAAAAAGGGCTAATAGCCATACCAAGCTCTTTTATCAAAATGCTTTTCCAATCACCCACTCAGTAGCCTATGCTACGGTTGTCGGTGGTTTAATAGATGGTGTTCCTTTGGAACACATGGCAGAGCATATCCTAGGTATAAATAGGAGGATTTTGACACGGAATGCACCCTATTATGATTCAAGAATACAGGTCGAGGTTGGGCAGTCAGCCTGGAATCCCGAGCTGAGATTTTCTTCGCCACACTTGGCTTCCAAGGTCTATGGGCAACATTGTGAAATACAGCAGCTACTTCCCGGAGCATACTATTTTATTCATCATTATCAATATGATTTCGAAAATGCAGTATTGGCGGCGATAAACGGTGGTGGGAATAATATGGCCCGCGCGTCATTAACTGGCGGTTTGAGCGGTGCGATGGTTGGTTTGTCTGGTATCCCTGACAGATTTATCAAGGGTCTTAATGACCATGAGCAACTACTTAAGCTAGCTGAGCAGATCGCGGATTTAACCCAATCCTAACAAAGCGTCTTTTTGCAGAAGAGAAAGGTCCATGATCTATAGCAGCAGGTATACTGCGGTATTGCTTACGCTAGTGCTGGCATTGTGTCAGAGCACTGTAGCGCAGGATTCATCGCAGTCAATTATTTCTAATCAGAAAAATGGTATTGATTCAACTGCAACCATAGATGCTTGGTATGATGATGAGTTCCTAGACGTCGAACAAGCTTTTCAGCTGCAGCCGCGTCTCGAAGATAATAATCTTATACTGCACTGGGAGATTGCCGAGGGTTACTATCTCTATAGTCACCAATTAAAACTTCAAATAGAGCTGGAGGGTGCGTTGTCGGAAGTGGCATTAGAGTTGCCCTTCGGCGAGGCCAAACATGACGAGTTCTTTGGAGATGTTGAGGTTTATTATCATCAGCTGATAGCCAGTGCCGCAGTTCCCGACCATACAGCCGTAAAATTTAGTATACGTTCTCAGGGTTGTGCTGATGCAGGACTATGCTATCCACCTCATACACAGCACTTTAAGTTAAATACCACAACGTCGCTGTTTGAAGAGGTGCCTAGAGGGGTTGGCAGTAATAAGAGTGCGACAAACAACGCAGGTTTGAGTGATGAAAAAACCGCAGATACATCCTTATTACTTATGTTACTGTTTGCCTTTTTAGGCGGTGCAATTCTTAATTTAATGCCATGTGTCTTTCCGATACTGGCGTTAAAAATTTTGGGATTAGTAAATGCCAATACAATCTCCCGCGCTGACCGACGAAATCATGGTTTTAGTTATACCCTGGGTGTGGTCTTCTGCTTTGTCGCAATAGCATCACTCTTACTAGTTCTTCGCTCATTGGGTGAATCACTCGGATGGGGCTTTCAGTTACAAACGCCTTGGGTTGTAGCTACTTTGGTCTATTTATTTCTCGTTGTCGGCCAAAGTATGTCAGGATATGTTGAATTCAACCCCAGTTGGGCTAATGCTGGTCAAGGTTTGACCGAGCGTGGAGGAAATGTCGGCTCATTCTTTACTGGTATGTTGGCGGTTATTGTGGCTAGCCCTTGTACTGCACCTTTTATGGGGGCGGCTTTGGGTTTTGCTTTGGTGCAACCAACTTATACGGCATTGTCAATTTTTATGGCTTTAGGGCTGGGTATGGCTGCTCCTTTTTTATTATTGGTGACCATTCCTAGCCTTGCAAAAGTTTTACCCAAGCCAGGAGCCTGGATGCTGACTTTTAAAGAAGTAATGGCATTTCCTCTTTATCTTACAGCGGTCTGGCTACTCTGGGTTCTAGGACGCCAAACCAACGTCAATGGCATGGCCATGGTGGCTGCCGGCTGCGTTCTGATTTTCTTTGCCCTGTGGCTTTGGCGCAGACAAACTCCAGTATCTAAGAGTAGTGCGCTGATGGCAGTTGCGGTGGCAATAGGACTGCTTTTTGGACCCTGGATGGCCATCTCAGATGAGGCTGAAGCAAGTGACACACCTATTAATGCATACTCTTCTGCTCGGGTTACAGAATTCCGTAGTCAGGGGAAACCGGTTTTTGTAAATGTGACGGCAGATTGGTGTATCACCTGTCTTGTGAACGAGCGAGTGGCGTTATCTAGAACATCGGTTTTAGAGGGATTTACAGAAAACAACATTGCATATCTCAAAGCTGATTGGACCAATAGCGACCCCAAAATCACACAACTTCTGAGCGAATATGGTCGCAGTGGCGTTCCGCTATACTTACTATTTCCTGCAGATAGCTCGAAGCCCGCTATCGTATTACCACAAATTTTGACACCTGAAATAGTTCTAAATGCATTCAAAGTGCTTTAACAGTCACCTAGACCGAAGTCTCTGTTGGGCTGATTAAATAATTGCTGCATTCCTGGGTAATCAGTCATTAGCTCTAGTGCTGCGGGTGTACGGGCAATTAGTAATTCACCACTGCGCCACAAGTCAATGTTGTCGACAGAAATGGTGGGATCAAATACCGAAATGCAGATTTCCCCCGGCGCATAATTCCCACAAGAATGAAAGTGGAGGTATCGTGGATTGCCAAACCCAGAGCCACTCCAGCGAGCTAGGTTATCAATCGCTAGACCAGAGTAACCGTTCTGTGGGTGAATGCCTGCATGCCACGAATGAATGATATCCCGATCTATACTGTACCTTTCAGATACAGTGTTGTAGTGGTCCCGCACCTTCTTAACTTCACTGTCATTGCCGTCAAGATCAATAATGCGTCCGTTGTCAACTTGTGCATGTACCACACTGTTGATCAGCACATGGTCCGGTTTATAGAATCGTGAGCCGGTTGGGCAAAGCCATTTAGAGATGGCCAGCGTGCCTGAAAATGTTGCGGTAGGGATGGGTTGGAATACATTGAGAGGAAAGCGTTTAATTGTAACTTCACCGTTTTCCTTGTCGCCTGAATTCCGAGGTGCTACGCCTTCTAAATGTGTGCCAGCTGGGCAACTGATGGTGATTTTTTTTTCATTCCATAAAGAAGCATTGACCATGTTTTTGAATGCAACAAAAAAGCGATAGTCGGCACTGCAAAACGGAGTCATAAAACTTTGTTCATCCTGCGCATAGCACATGGTCTTAGTACTGCGGCCGCTAAGCTCAGTAAATCTAACTTGGTCACCTATGCGAGCAAGAAATAAGATGTGATCAGCATCATCTAAAACACTCGAGATTTCTTTAGGAAGAACAGTAGCATCCTCAATAAAACGGCTGATAACGATGCGTGTGTTAAGAGAATATGAGCAGGCCAATGTGGCGATATTGTTGGCGAGTGAGGGAGAAAAATAGTCCTCATCTGGTTCCGCAATGATAATAATAGAATCACCCTGCTTAGCCTCCATACAGTTAAACAGAAGATTTTCCACGCCGGCACGCATTGCTGATATTCCGCTCATTTATAAACCTGTGTCATGTAAGTTATTGTTGCTCATTCGAGATCGCCTTATCTAGAAGCTGTCTATATCGCAACGATGCGGCATCAATTCCTAGGTTAATATTTCGCGTGGTTTTTCCAGTCATACCAATATGAACTGCTTCTAATATCTCTCGATCTTCATTGAAAGCCATTTTTGCTCCTTCATTGAGGCGGTTAGCAATCGTTTCGTCATCAACGTCTGTATTGTAGTGTTGAAACCAGTAGTAGTTTGTTCGGTCATTATCGATAGGCGTCATAAAATTATATGAAATCATCAAGTAAGCTTTATCGTCTAGGTTATGATCTTCGCCTCCAGTGCCGGCAGGAGTGAATATTGAGCGATTAATGCAAATACTGGGTAGTCTTACCTCATAATGCTGTAAACGGTCACAGTGGCCAGAAAACTTAACGACATCAGCATAAAATGGTGGTGGTGGCTGATTGAATATCCACCGCGATGCCACAACACCATCCTCAAAGACCTCTGTCTGTAGCGGAGTGTCGTCTGTCCCCGGTGCTGAAAATGAGCTACGGTGCACCCATGCCACGTGGGAGGGATCGAGCAGATTGTCTGTTAGCCATAGATAATTGGAATTGATCTCCATCATCCCGCCGTTGGTGATTCCCCAACTTGGGTTATGGTAGTTGTTTATCTCGATGATTTTGGATGCATCGGCGGCATCAACGTCTCCCATCCATATCCACACTAACCCCCATTTTTCCACAACCGGATAGGTCTTTATCTTGACTCGAGGAACAATTTCTTGTGTTGGCGCTAGCACACAGGCACCAGAGCAATCGAATTGCATACCATGGTATCCGCACTCAATATGATCACCAATCTTACGTCCTTTGGATAAAGGAAGTTTCCGATGTGGGCAGGCATCCTCGAGCGCGACAATGGTCTTGTTTGATGTTCGGTACAGTACGATTTTCTCAGCGAGAATGATACGTGCTACTAACTTATCGCCAATATCTCGACTCAATGCTGCAACGTACCATGTATTCTTTAAAAACATTTAACTGATCCTTTAGCATAGAGGCTAACAAGGTTTGTATTAGAACATCCTCACTGATTAAAGTTTAGATTTTGGGCAGGAGGACTATCGTCTCTTTGCCTTTTTCTCCGCTCGGTTTGCTAGGTAGGAGCTATTTGTAACGGCTATGAGGCCTTGAGAGACCGTGCCAGGTATCTATAATAAGAACCTTGAGAACACACGTGTGCAATATTAAAGGATTGCATAGGTTTGTCAAGGACACAATGTTTAATAGAGGGGGTCGTAGACGTTGTCAACAAGGACTGAGTAAGTTGAGAAAGTATACTAACGCTAGTTCATATCTTAGTAATATTAGATGCTGAAATAGATATGGTTAATGAGGTCACAATGCTGATAAGGTTTACACAAAGTCACTTCGCCAACTCGACTCATCTGTAGGTTTATATCGGTTAAATATTGGTTTGGAGTGCAGCAGTCGGATTGTCCATAATACCGCGGTCGATGTAATTAATGGCATCTGTAAGACTGGTGAACATAGTTGTTTCAGAGGCGAGCTCATTTAGCCCAAAGGCACTAATTGCATCACGAACTGGGCCTATGGCATTAACAATACAGAGTTGAATATTCTGAGATTTAAGATTGCTATGGATTTGCTCCAAGGTAATTAATCCACTGACATCGACGGAATTAATCGACTCAGCTTCAATCAAAACATAACGTAATTTCCCTAATTTACGCTTTTTGATCCAGAGATAAAGCTTCTCTACGAAATAATCTTTGTTGCCAAAAAATATTGGTGCATCGAAACGAAAAATAAGGATATCGTCTCTTATCTCAGCATTTTTGAAGCGGTTGATATTTCTGTAAAGGCGTCCATTATCTATGGCACCAAGCTCAGTCATATGGGGATTTGCTGCCCGGTAAATAACCATAATGATTGATAAAAGAACCCCTACAACTAATCCCACTTGTATATTTAGTAGCAAAGTAGCTAGAAAAGTTATCAGACAAATAGCAAATTCTTTGCGATCTTGGGTTGCTAATTTTCGTATTCCTTGATAATCAAAGAGTCCTAATACCGAGGCTACGACTACCGCTGAAAGCACTAACTTCGGTACCGGAAAAGATGCGAAAAACGAAGCCCCAACTATTAAAATAATAGTAATAATAATTGCGGAAATCACAGCAGAGAGTTGTGTTCTAGCTCCCGCCTCGCGAAATGCTGCGCTTCTTGAGAAGCTTGCAGACACTGGAAAGGCATGAAAAAGACTACCTACCAAATTTGCGAAACCGACAGCTTTAAGTTCTTGATTAGGTTTTGCATAAACTTCGTCCGTGGGCTTTTCAAGTGATTTGCAGATAGACATTGTGCCAACGTAACCAACCAAGGCAACGGTGAGAGCGAGGGGGAACAGGCGTATCATCGTTGAAATCGACAGTTCGGGAATGGCTATATGTGGCAATCCGCCGGGTATTTCCCGCACGACAGCAACACCCCATGCTTCCACATCAGTGAAGCCAGAAAGTAGCATTCCGATCAGCAATAGAAAAAGAGGAAAAGGTAATTTCTTGCTTATATTCTTTCCAGCAAGAAGAAAAGCCAGGCTGAATATTGCCAGTAATAAAACGGTGCTATCTATATTTGCGACTTGGGACATAATATCAGTAAGCATTGCTAATACATTGTTGCCAGAGACGTCCAAACCCAATAGATTTTCGAGTTGACTAACAATAATTGAAAGCGCTGCTGCTGAGATGTATCCCAGGATCACTGGGTAGGATAGAAAGTTTGTTATGAACCCCATTCTTGCGAAACCCAACAAAGCCTGAATTAGCCCCACCATAAGCGTGAGCGTTATTGCGAGCTCCAAATAATTGGCGCTACCGGGTTCATCGAATGCGCTTAAGCCAGTGATTATCAGGATTGAGTCAAGTGCTACAGGACCGATTGAGATCTTATTCGATGTCCCTAGGAGGGCGTAGATGACGGGTGGAATAATGGTGGCGTATAAGCCATATTCGGGGGGTAACCCTGCGACCATTGCATAAGCCATACCTTGGGGCATCAGTAAAAAAGCTATCGTTAAACCAGAAATAAGGTCGCTACTTAGATCACTGCGATTATAGTTCTCGAACCAACGTAAACCGGGTAAGATTTTTTTTGCTAATTCCATTGGTTTTAAAAGCTAAATCTGTTTTCGAGTGGTTGTCGAATATTAATTTTTTTTTTGTAGTTCATTGTAGACACAGTACCCTCGCATTGATTCTATTGGCAAACCCTAAGTCTCGAACTCACTAGCTTGGTTGATATAAGTATGGAAACGCCTAAGTTTATCGATGTGTAACTTTAACTCATAATTTAAGTTAGCGCACTGCAAAAAGTGCGATACGTTATCGTTAAGCATTGGTATGGTAAGCATAACAATATAGACAAGATTAAAATTAGCTTTGCGTTTCAGAGGTTGACGGTCAAGCGTTTTATCTCGCGCCGACGTTTTGCCGTTGATCTACACGAAAATAGCTTGCCACTGATGACGAGCGGTCGCGCAGCCTATGTATAAACCTGCACAAAAAAACCGATCAGTATCAAACTGACTAAGTGCAGAGTCAGTGCTGGGGAATTTGCCCTTTTGCAAGATATGTTCAAGCGCTTGATAGCATCCAGAGGTCAATCGCTACCGTCCGTATATCTTGCTGAGTAGGGCTAAAAGTGTTGTCCGCATAATCAGAACTAAAAATACAGGTTGTAACAATCGCTAATGATGTGAGCTCTATAAATTTCAAATTGCGCAGTCAGAAATAACGCGCTCCTTTGATTGGTGGGTTGGCCTTTATCACAGTGCTTACCACAAATTGAAAATAATCTTCGTATGATGATATACAACTGCACCTGATTCAAAGACAAGAAATTAACCTACAGGGCTTAAGGTACGTTAAGAATAAGACTTTGGTTAATGAAGACTTATATAGTCGAGTTGATGCTATGTGAGATACGCAATGGTTACTTTTAGTGTTTGGCAAAACGCTCAGCTAAGAAGTTTACAAAAAGTCTTACTTTAGCTGAGAGGTGGCGATTATGTGGGTACACGGCCCATACACCTGTGTCGGTGGGATTGTAATCCTCCAAAACGGAATCTAACTCACCGCGCTGTATAGCATCGCTCACATAAAAAGAGGGTAGTTGCACCAATCCTAGTCCCTGGATTGCGGCATGAGTTAATGCTCGACCATTATTACTGCGCCAGTTGCCCTCGATGCGTATGTCATAGTTGCGGTTATTTTCACGAAAGCGCCAACTCGGTAGGGTCCCTATTAGGCAGTTGTGATTGATAAGTGCACTAATGGATTTTGGTCGGCCAAAGCGTGAGAAATACTCCGTTGAACCGCATACAATGAGCTTGCGTCTAGAGATACGTCGCGCAATTAGGGAAGAGTCCTTCAATGTGCCAGAGCGGATTGCCAAGTCATACCCCTCTGAAACTAGATCCACCACTCTGTTGGTAAAAGCAAGTTCAACTGCAAGATCAGGGTGTTTACCCATAAAATCAACCGCCGCGGGAGCGATAAAATCTTCTCCAAAACCAACCGCTACTGTTACTCGCAGGCGACCGCGAGGTTTTTCTTGTAAATCAATCACTGCTTGCTCTGCATCATCGAGATTGGTCAGCACATCATTGCAGCGCAAATAGAATGCCTGTCCTACTTCTGTAACAGCCACCTTTCGTGTAGTGCGAATCAGAAGCTGTGCATTGAGGCGGTATTCCAATTGAGTGATCTGCCGACTGATGTGGGATTTAGATACACCCATCTGGCTAGCTGCTTTAGAAAAACTGTTGAGATTGACGACATGGATAAAGGCCTCGATGCCTTCCCATTTTGTGCTTGCCATACTTGACCTATTGTTGTTACACAGAAACAGAGTTGTTAAAAATAATCTATTTAAACCTATGTGACAATAAATTATAGTGGATATCTATTATTTTTATCGCAGGGGAGGTTAATTATGAAAACAAGAGCAGCTGTTGCATTTGGAGCAGGTAAGCCATTAGAAGTTGTAGAGGTTGATCTCGACGGGCCAAGGACTGGAGAAGTGTTGGTTGAGATCAAAGCCACGGGCGTCTGCCATACGGATGCATTTACGCTATCTGGCGATGATCCTGAAGGTGCGTTCCCTGCCATCCTCGGTCATGAAGGTGCAGGTGTTGTAGTGGATGTGGGTCCTGGCGTAAAAAACCTCAAGCCCGGCGATCATGTAATTCCTTTATATACTGCCGAATGTCGGGAATGTAACTTTTGTTTAAATCCCAAAACAAACCTTTGTCAGGCAGTTCGTGCTACACAGGGGCAGGGTGTGATGCCCGATGGCACTAGTCGTTTCTCCTTAGAGGGCAAACCCATACTGCACTATATGGGTTGTTCCACCTTCTCCAACTACACTGTGCTGCCAGAAATTTCGCTGGCCAAAGTGCGTGAGGACGCGCCGTTTGACAAGATTTGTTATATCGGCTGTGGCGTGACTACAGGTATTGGTGCGGTTGCCTTTACTATGAAGGTGGAGGCGGGATCCACCGTGGCTGTATTTGGTCTTGGTGGTATTGGGCTAAATGTGATTCAGGGCGCCAANATGGTCGGTGCTACACGCATTATTGGTATTGATTTAAATCCTGCGCGNGCGGCTTTGGGTCAACAATTTGGTATGACTGATTTTATTAACCCACGTGATGTAGACGATGTGGTGGACCATATTATTCAAATGACCGGTGGCGGGGTGGACTACAGTTTTGAATGCATCGGCAATGTTGATGTGATGCGTCAGGCGCTGGAGTGTTGTCATAAGGGCTGGGGCGAAAGCTGCATTGTGGGTGTTGCNGGNGCGGGCAAAGAGATTGCCACCAGACCTTTCCAGNTGGTCACCGGTCGCTCTTGGCGCGGNACNGCCTTTGGTGGNGCNCGNGGNCGCACCGATGTGCCAAGAATTGTTGATTGGTATATGGATGGCAAGATTAATATTGATGATCTGATTACCCATAAGATGCCGCTANAAGATATCAATAAGGCATTTGATCTGATGCATGCAGGTGAGAGTATTCGTTCCGTGGTGGAGTTCTAAATGATAGTGGAAAAACTCAGCGCCAATCAAAGTTTTGGCGGCCAGCAATTGCGCTGTAAGCACCAGTCCGATGTGCTTAATTGTGAAATGACATTCTCCATTTATCTGCCACCTCAAGCCGTGCAGGGAGCNGTGCCGGTGCTGTACTGGNTATCNGGNCTNACCTGCACTGATGAAAACTTTGTGCAAAAGGCCGGCGCTCAGCAATATGCAGCCGAGCATGGCATTGCTATTGTTTGCCCTGACACCAGCCCACGAGGTGAGGGTGTAGCTGATGACCCTGAGGGTGCCTATGATATGGGTTTAGGTGCAGGTTTCTATGTTAATGCGACGCAGCAGCCATGGGCTGAGCATTACCAGATGTACAGCTATGTGCTCGATGAGTTACCGGCGTTGATCGCAACTGAATTCCCTGTCGATAAGCACAGNGTTGCTATTTCAGGNCANTCCATGGGCGGGCATGGCGCCCTGACTATTGCGTTAAGAAACCCCGANCGCTTTCGGTCGGTATCGGCATTTGCGCCAATTTGTTCACCGCTACANTGNCCTTGGGGTGAGAAAACGCTNAGCCATTATTTGGGTGATGATAAGTTATGCTGGGCGCAATACGATACTGTTGAGCTNGTAAAGCAGTGCCAAACGCAGCTACCGGTGCTAGTTGATCAGGGGCAGGCCGATAACTTTTTGGCAGAACAGCTGAAAACTGAGTTGCTCATTGATGCGGCGCAAAAGGCTGATTGGCCAATGCAAATTAGAATGCAGCCAGAATACGATCACAGCTACTTCTTTATCGCGACATTTATAGCCGAGCATATCGCTTTTCACGCCCGTGCATTGGCGTAAAAATGCGTCTTAAGTAGCGGTCCTTATTTGATAAATAAGAGTCGCTTAGATAAGCCAGTACTAGGTAGGGATAATGCTAGACTGCGCGCGTCGACGGACTTGTTTTTCAGTGCCTGGGCAAATATAACAACAGGAGTGGTTGAATTGAGTAGTAGTCAATCTGAGCAGCATATAATTGATACTTTAGTGGGTCAGTATAAAAACCTACCCGGTGGCTTATTGCCCTTATTACATGCTGTCCAAGCAGAGATTGGCTATGTGCCAGATAGCGCTGTTATGACTATTGCCAAAGGGTTAAATTTATCTCGTGCCGAAGTACATGGTGTGATCAGCTTTTATCATGATTTTAAAACCCACCCAGTCGGTCGCAATCGGGTGCAAATTTGTCGCTCTGAAGCCTGCCAGTCTATGGGCTCGCGACAGTTGGAGTCCTATGCTAAACAGCGTTTAGGTATCGACTATCACCAAACTACCGATGATGGCCATATCAGCCTTGAGCCGGTTTACTGCTTAGGTAACTGCGCCTGTTCCCCCTCGGTAAGAGTCAACGATAAGGTGTTTGCTCGGGTTGATCAGCACCGTTTCGACGAGTTGATAGCTGATTTGGGGGGCTCGCAATGAGATTCTTTATTCCCCAAGACACTACGGCGCTAGCCTGTGGCGCTGAAGCGGTAGCCCATGCCCTACAAGATGCTGGCGTTGAAGCGGTGCGCAATGGTTCGCGCGGTATGTTTTGGCTTGAACCCTTATTGGAAGTGGAAACAGCGCAGGGGCGTATCGGTTTTGGGCCGGTTAGTGCGCAAGATATTCCGTCTATTCTCGATGCCCTAGACACTGATGCCAGTGCGCATAACTTGTATTTAGGCNNANTGGATAAGATNGNTTATCTGGCTAACCAGCAACGCNTAACCTATGCCAGAGCGGGTCTGGGTGACCCAGTATGCATCGATAATTATCAGGCNTTNGATGGGTTTANAGGNCTNAAACAGGCGCTGACTATGACCCCGCAACAGATTGTTGATCAGGTCAAAGACTCGGGTCTGCGTGGCCGTGGCGGTGCAGCATTTCCCGCGGGTATTAAATGGCAGACAGTACATGATGCCGGCACTAGCGACAGTCAAAAATATATTGTCTGCAATGCTGATGAAGGTGATTCCGGTACCTTTGCCGATCGCCTGTTGATGGAGTCTGATCCGTACCAGTTGATTGAAGGTATGGTTATTGCTGGGTTAGCTGTGGGTGCTACTCAGGGCTATATTTACTTGCGCTCTGAATATCCGGTAGCTCACAAGTTACTCAATGTCGCTATAGAAAAAGCCATAGAAGCTAACTTTCTCGGCGAGGATATTGCACAGTCAGGCAAGACCTTTCATCTCGAAGTACGCTTGGGTGCCGGTGCCTATATTTGCGGTGAAGAGACTTCGCTGCTGGAAAGCTTGGAGGGCAAGCGAGGTATGGTCCGTGCCAAGCCGCCCCTGCCAGCCATTGAGGGGTTATTTGGCCAGCCAACGGTGGTTAACAATGTGCTGACTCTAGCCGCGGTATCAACGATCCTCGCACAGGGTGCTGAAGCCTATCAGAACTATGGTATGGGTCGCTCGCGCGGTACTCTGGCGATTCAATTGGCCGGTAATATTAAACAGGGCGGGTTGATTGAATTAGCCTTTGGTGTGACATTGCGTGAAGTGGTTGAGGACTATGGCCAGGGCACTCACAGTGGACGCCCTATACGGGCTATTCAGGTCGGTGGGCCTCTGGGGGCGTTTTTGCCCGAATCACAATGGGATACGCCGCTGGATTACGAGGCNTTTGCCGCGATTAAGGCAATGGTGGGTCATGGCGGTATTGTAGTATTTGACGATAGCGCGGATATGGCTGCTCAAGCCAGATTTGCCATGGAATTCTGCGTCGAGGAATCCTGTGGTAAATGCACCCCTTGTCGCATTGGCTCGGTGCGCGGTGTTGAGGTGATTGACCGCATTGTTGCCAATCAAGATCGTGATAATAATATGATTTTATTGCATGACCTCTGTGACACCATGGAGCAAGGATCGCTTTGCGCCATGGGGGGTATGACACCATTTCCTGTGCGCAGTGCACTAACGCATTTTGGCCAAGACTTTACCGGTACCGGTAAAGGAGATAATTAAGATGTTGGAATTCTACGAACCACAAGCCGATTTTGGTACGCCAGAAAGCACTAGCACGCAGTTGGTTACCTTGCGCATTGATGGTGTTGAAGTCACNGTACCCGAGGGTACGTCGGTGATGCGAGCCGCCGCCGAGTCTGGTGTCAAAGTCCCGCGCCTGTGCGCCACAGATCAGCTTAAATCGTTTGGTTCTTGCCGCGTCTGTTTGGTGGAAATCGAAGGCCGTCGTGGATTCCCCGCCTCCTGTACCACCACTGTAGAAGCGGGTATGGAGGTAAAAACCCAGTCTGACGAGATAGCCAAGCTGCGCCGTAATGTTATGGAATTGTATATCTCCGATCATCCACTGGATTGCCTAACCTGTCCTACTAATGGCGACTGCGAGTTGCAGGATACGGCGGGGGAGTTGGGCTTGCGCTCAGTGCGCTATGGCTTTGAAGGCGACAATCATTTAGTAGCGGAGAAAGATGAATCTAACCCGTACTTCACCTTTGATCCATCAAAATGCATTGTTTGCTCNCGNTGNGTGCGCGCCTGTGAAGAGGTGCAGGGCACCTTTGCGCTTACTATTGAAGGGCGTGGTTTTGAATCAAAAGTCAGCGCCAGTCAGGCTGANGACTTTATGGATTCGGAATGCGTCTCCTGCGGTGCNTGNGTNAATGCCTGTCCCACCGCGACNTTNACAGANAAAAGCATTATTGACGCGGGTAAGCCGGAGCATGCGGTAACTACCACTTGTGCCTACTGTGGTGTTGGTTGTTCATTTAAAGCGGAGATGAAAGGCAACCAAGTGGTGCGTATGACGCCCTATAAAGAGGGTAAAGCCAATGAGGGGCATGCCTGTGTTAAAGGCCGTTTTGCCTTTGGCTATGCCACGCATAAAGACCGTATTACTGTGCCGATGATTCGCCAGAGTATCGATGATCCCTGGCGTGAGGTGTCATGGGAAGAGGCTGTGAGTTATACCNCCGAGCGTTTTAAGTCTATCCAAGCACAGTATGGCCGTAATAGTATTGGCGCCATCTCTTCAAGCCGCTGTACCAATGAGGAAGTGTACCTAGTGCAGAAGATGGTACGGGCAGGCTTTGGCAACAACAATGTCGACACCTGTGCACGGGTCTGTCATTCGCCGACTGGGTTTGGCTTAAAAACCACCTTGGGTGAATCTGCCGGCACGCAAACCTTTGCTTCTGTGGCTGATGCNGATGTGGTTGTGGTGATGGGGGCCAACCCNACAGAGGCGCATCCAGTATTTGGCTCGCGACTTAAGCGCCGTCTGCGCGAGGGCGCCAAGCTNATTGTNATTGACCCACGCAAAATTGAATTAGTTAGCGCCCCGCATATTAGNGCCGATTATCATTTGCCGGTGCGCCCCGGTACCAATGTTGTGGTGCTTAATGCGCTGGCCCATGTGATTGTCAGTGAAGGTCTTGAGGATCGCGCCTATATAGAAGAGCGCTGTGATATGCCGGAATTTGAGCAGTGGCTTGCGTTTATTAACGACGAGCGTCACTCCCCAGAGAACACGGAACAGTTTAGCGGCGTGCCGGCGGCNGATCTGCGAGCGGCAGCGCGACTCTATGCCACAGCGGGAAATGGCGCTATTTTCTATGGCTTGGGGGTGACTGAGCACAGTCAAGGCTCCACCGCCGTTATGGGCATTGCCAATCTGGCCATGCTAACCGGTAATATTGGTCGCGATGGCGTCGGTGTAAACCCATTGCGCGGTCAAAACAATGTGCAGGGGTCCTGTGATATGGGCTCATTCCCTCATGAGTTACCGGGCTATCGGCATATTTCCGATGGTGTTACAAGGGCTTTATTTGAAGGTGAGTGGGGCGTAACGCTGGACTCAGAGCCTGGTCTGCGTATTCCCAATATGTTCGATGCTGCTATTGAGGGTGAGTTTAAGGGGCTGTACTGTCAGGGCGAAGATATTGCCCAGTCCGATCCCAATACTCAGCATGTGGAAGCCGCCTTGCGCGCCATTGATTGCTTGGTGGTNCAGGATATCTTTCTTAATGAAACCGCTAAATTNGCCCATGTATTTTTGCCGGGAGCATCATTCCTAGAAAAGGATGGCACTTTTACCAACGCCGAGCGGCGCATCTCAAGAGTGCGCAAAGCCATGCCGCCGTTGAGCGGAAAAGCCGACTGGGAAGGTACCATGGCCTTAGCTAATGCGCTCGGTTGCAAGATGGACTATAGCCATCCATCAGAGATTATGGATGAAATTGCCCGTCTGACCCCAACCTTTAACGGCGTGTCCTATGCCAAGTTGGAGCAGCAGGGTAGCATCCAATGGCCCTGTAATAGCAAGTCGCCTGAGGGTACGCCGATAATGCATATCGATGAATTTGTGCGCGGTAAGGGCTTTTTTGCCATGACAGAATATGTGGCCACTGAGGAGCGCGCTAACCGCAAGTTCCCACTGTTGCTGACCACTGGGCGGATTTTGTCCCAGTACAATGTCGGCGCTCAAACCAGACGCACCGATAATAGCGCTTGGCATGGCGAAGATATGATCGAGATTCACCCTCATGATGCCGAAGAGCGCGGCATCAATCATGGCGACTGGGTGGGTATTAATAGTCGCGTCGGCGACACCGTACTGCGCGCCGATATTACCGAGCGAGTNAAGCCTGGTGTGGTCTACACCACCTTCCATCATCCGGTCTCCGGTGCCAATGTNATTACCACNGANAATAGTGACTGGGCGACTAACTGCCCCGAATATAAAGTCACCGCCGTGCAGTTAAGCAAGGTGACCGCGCCATCCAATTGGCAGTCGCGGCAGCTGTCGTTTGATAAACAACAACAAAGTCTGTTGCAGGAAGCACGCAACTAATATGAGTGCGGGCAGTGCAGATAATGTGGCACGCAGCGTCTGGAACGCTGGCGAGCTAACAGAGGGAAATGATGTTGTCGCCACCGAGACTCCTGTGGCTATGGTCTACAACGGTATTTCCCATGTAGTGATGATGGCAACACCCGCGGACTTACAAGATTTTGCGCTGGGGTTTAGCCTTAGCGAAGGTATTTTAACTTCACCTAAGCAGTTATTGGATTGCGAAGAGCTTGTAACGGACAATGGCATTGAGTTGGCCCTAAGCATAACGGCTGAACCCTTTGCTGCGCTGAAAGAGCGCCGCCGTAATCTGGTTGGACGTACCGGCTGTGGTCTCTGTGGTGCGGAATCTCTAGCACAGGCGATTACCACGCCAAACAACATTAGTGCGCAATTGACTATTAGTCATGTGGCCTTGCAACAGGCCGTCGCTGCTTTGGCTGGTGTGCAACGATTACAGCAGCAGACTGGTGCAGTACATGGTGCGGCTTGGTGTAATACAGCCGGTGAGATACTGCTGGTGCGTGAAGATGTCGGTCGTCACAATGCACTGGATAAACTATTGGGGGCGATAAGCCAACAGCCATCAGATGAGGGCTTTGTGCTGGTGACCAGCCGAGCCAGTTATGAAATGGTGGCGAAAACCTGCCAGTGCTAATATCCCGTTATNGGCGGCGGTATCNGCGCCGACATCTCTGGCCGTAGAACTGGCCGAGACAGCCGGATTAACATTAGTAGGCTTTAGCAGAGCAGATCGGCATGTGGTTTATGCCCATGGTCAAAGAATTAACTGAGAGAGACAGCATGTCACAGTCAGCATTAGATCGCTTGGTAAAAATGGTTAATCAGATTGCGCTAAATATGCGTGCTAATGGCACTGATGCTATGGTGGCTGATCAAGTGGCTCAGCATGTGCAAAAATTTTGGTCGCCAGCAATGAAAAATGTGCTTATCCAAGAGTCTGAGGAAACTGATATTGGTCTTTCCCCCGTCGCGTTACTTGCGGTGCAAGCCCTTATGAAATTGCAACAAGCAAACCATGCCGACTGATATTTGCTCAGGCGCGCTTGGCAGACACTGGGCCTCGTTCGCTCATCAAGTGCNTGTTGATTTTCATTGGCAGTGGCTATGAATCAAATCCATATTCAATTNCATCGCAGTAACAACACCGATTTCATTATGGGTTGTTTTGAGAATCAGCTGTGTTTGATGGATTTTAGCTATCGCAAGATGCGTGCGGCGGTTGATCGACGACTACAGCAGGGTCTGCAGGCTGAGTTTATCGAGCAGGATAATGCGTTGCTGCAGGCAGCTCGACANCAAGTTGATGAGTACTTGTTGGCGGGCAGGCGTCAATTTGATCTGCCATTATTGATGGTGGGTAGCGACTTCCAAAAATCGGTTTGGAGTGCATTGAGACGCTTGCCTTATGGTGCTACCTGCAGTTATGCCGAACTGGCCTCGCAGATTGGTCGAGATAGTGCCGTTCGCGCTGTGGCGACGGCCAATGCCGCCAATGCGTTAATGCTGATAATTCCTTGTCATCGAGTTATTGCTGCCAATGGTGGCTTGGGTGGCTATGCCGGCGGATTGCCATTGAAAAAACGTTTGTTGGCGCTAGAGCAGAAAGATCAATGTGTCGAGACCGCTCTTGCTCAAGTTGGCTAATCCAGTTAGCTAGGTTACCCTAAGCAACATCAATATTGATATTAGACAATGTGATTATGGCTAAATCAGATGGGTTTATCCCTTTGCAATTCTCCATTCCGGAACAGGAGGCGATGGAGCAGTCGGCTCGGGATTTCTTTAAGTTAATGGCTCAGCGTCGATCGGTACGCGATTTCTCAGATCAACCGATTCCCCAGTCTGTGCTAGAGAATGCCATACTAGCGGCGGGTTCTGCGCCAAGTGGCGCTAATATGCAACCCTGGCACTTTGTTGTCGTTCAGGATCAAGCTATTAAACAAAAGATTCGTCAAGCGGCTGAGGTTGAGGAGCGCGAACTCTATACCAATCGCGCCTCAGAGGAATGGCTCGATGCCTTGGCGCCACTGGGCACTGATGCCAATAAACCTTTTTTAGAAACGGCACCGGCATTAATTGCGGTATTTTCAAAAAAGGTAAGCATAGATGATAACGGCGTACGGCATAAAAATTATTACACTGCTGAATCTGTGGGCATTGCCACCGGTATTTTAATTACCGCACTGCATCAAGCGGGGCTGGCTAGCTTAACTCATACACCGAGCCCAATGAAGTTCTTGTCAGAGATTCTTCAGCGCCCGAGCCACGAGCGACCTTTTTTACTATTAGTCGTCGGTTATCCAGCTAAGAATGCATTGGTACCCGATATCGAGCGTTTACCGCTCAATAAGATTTCTACCTTTTTATAAAGCACGCTATGGACGTTTACAGTGGTTTAAAGCATATATTAGCTGGCCAGTCTTTGTCATAATACCAACAGATACTATTTCTTATATTACTGGATTTTCGATGTCACAACTGACTCATCTTAATAGCGATGGTGAAGCACATATGGTGGATGTCTCCGCCAAAGCGGATACGGTACGAACCGCCATCGCTCAGTCGCAGGTGCAGCTTAGCGCTGCTATTGTGGCGGCAATCACCGACGACCGCTTACCCAAGGGCGATTTATGGGCCACGGCGCGTATCGCCGGTATTCAAGGGGCGAAAAAATGCAGCGAGTTGATTCCTCTCTGCCACCCGTTGCCTCTATCCAAGATAANCGTAGATATTGCATTGCAGNGCCAGTCTCTGGTGATTACCGCGCAGTGTAAAACCACNGGTAAAACCGGTGTCGAAATGGAAGCGTTAACAGCGGCATCAGTGGCGGCATTAACGGTTTATGATATGTGCAAAGGCATTGATAAGGGCATGATTATTGGTGCAACGAAATTATTGCGTAAAACTGGTGGCAAGTCTGGTGATTGGTCTGTTGAGGCATAGGTCATGATCAAACTATTATTCTTTGGTCGTCTAGGAGATTTTGCTGGCGATGTCGCTCCTCAGATTGAAGCTACCGAAGGTCTTACCCCAGCGTTAGTCCGAGAATCCTTGGCTGCGGATTACCCCGCTTTGGCCGCCGAACTCTCTCAACCCCAAGTGCTTGTATCATTAGATCAACGCATTGCGCGCTGGGATCAAGTGATTAGCGATGGCGCTGAACTGGCGTTTTTACCACCGGTAACAGGGGGTTAAGTGTCAACCAATATCGATATCCGCATTCAGGACGCTGATTTTGATTTGGCGGCTGAATATCAACAGTTGCGAAAATTGACATCAGCGGTAGGTGCAGTGGTCACTTTTTGTGGCTTGGTGCGCGACCTAGAAAAACAATCAGTAATTAATTCTCTCAGTCTTCAACATTACCCGGGGATGACCGAAGCATTATTGCAAGATATTGTCGATCAGGCTGAGGCACGTTGGCAGTTAATTGGGGTAACGCTGATTCATCGGGTGGGGCAGCTATTGCCCAGCGATCAAATTGTCTTTGTCGGTGTAGCTAGCCAGCATCGCCAAGATGCTTTTGAGGCGGCGCAGTTTTTGATGGATTACCTTAAAACCAAAGCAACATTCTGGAAAAAGGTCGATCAAGACGGACAGCAGTATTGGGTCGAGAACAAAGACAGCGATCAGTTGGCAACGGATCGATGGCAGCGTGATGAATAATATTGATGGCGTTATTTTAGCCGCAGGCCAATCGAGTAGAATGGGTGTAGCGAATAAAGTGCAGTCGCTATTGGCTGGCCGCTCACTATTGGACCATGTCTGTGCCAAGTTGGAACCGCAAGTTGATCGACTGATTATTAATGGGCAGCCGGCCATCTGTGGTGAAAACGCCGTGGCCGACATTATTGAGGGCGCCAAAGGACCGCTAGTGGGTCTCTATAGTGCGTTGATAAGTGAGCAGCTATCGGCTGCAGAGTTTTTAATGATGGTTCCCTGCGATGGGCCGTTTATGCCAGATAATCTTGTTGCTGAGTTATATCGCGAAATTCAACTGGCAGATGCAGATATTGCCTGTGTTCGCTACCAAGGCATTGCCCAACCGACGTTTTCGCTATGGCATAAACGCGTCACCCCAGCAGTGGAGCAGGCACTATTGGTGAAAAAGCAAGGTGGATTTAAACCGTTGTTAGAGGATTTGAATAGTTGCTTTTTCAATTGGCCGGAACAGGCTGTAAATCCTTTTTTTAACATTAATACCGCAGATGATCTGGCGGAGGCGGAACGTTTGCTATGCCTTTAAATGATAGCCAGTTTATGCGCTACAGCCGCCACTTATTAATGGATGATATCGCTGAGTCTGGACAACAGAAATTGTTGGATGCCCATGTACTGATTGTCGGTATGGGCGGCTTGGGCTGCCCGGTGAGTTTGTATCTGGCGGCTGCGGGAGTAGGGCAATTATCGCTGTGCGACGGCGACACTGTCGACCGCAGCAACCTTCAGCGTCAGATACTCTACACTGAGGACGACTGCGATAAGGCCAAGGTTGTCTGTGCACAAGCACGACTTAATGCACTTAATGCAGACACCAAAATTCATCTCTACAATGAACAGCTTAGCAGTCAAGTATTGGCCAACAGCTATGATTTGGTTGTCGATTGCACTGATAATCTTACCGCGCGCCAACAGTTAAATCACCACTGTGTCAGTCATAAAATTCCATTGGTTAGTGGTTCGGCATTGGGCTGGGAGGGGCAATTAATGGCATTTGATTTTGCCGCCAACGAGCATCTCTGTCTAAACTGCATTATCGATAAAGACTCAGCAGAGCCTATAATGAATTGCGGTAATTCGGGTGTCGTAGGGCCTGTGCTCGGTGCTGTGGGCAGTTTGCAAGCGACCACCGTTATTCGAATACTGTTGGGTTATTTTAACCAGCATGGTCAGATTCAGCGTTATGACGGTAAAAATGGACAATGGCTTGGGCTGCTTGCCGAAGCCAACCAACACTGTGTCATTTGTGGCACTCAATAAGTTTTTAAAGGAGTAATGAATATTGTCTTCAGATCCATCAGCCCCACGGCGTTTTGTTAACATAGCGGTATTGACGGTATCCGACACGCGAACCCTTGATAACGACAGTAGCGGGGCTTATTTACAGCAAATATTGCAAGAAGAGGGGCATCATCTAGCCGATCGCAAGATAGTTATTGATGATATTTATCAGATGCGCGCGATTGTATCAGCCTGGATTGCCGATCCGGCGGTGGAGGTGATTATTACTACGGGCGGCACTGGGTTTACTGGTCGCGATAGCACGCCTGAGGCCTTGGCGCCACTTTTTGATAAGCATATTGAGGGCTTCGGTGAGTTATTCCGTCAGTTGTCCTACGAGGAGATTGGTACCTCTACTGTGCAGTCTCGCTGCCTGGCGGGGTTATCCAACAACACGGCGATTTTCTGTTTGCCAGGGTCTCCCGGAGCATGCAAAACCGGTTGGAACGGTATTATTGCACAGCAATTGGATAGTACTTTTCAACCCTGTAACTTTGTACAGCACGTACGTAAAAAATCTTGAAGATGTTAACGGTTTCCAATGCGGTAAAAAAACTGATACTGCAAGCTAGGCCAGTAGCTGCTGACCGTCGCCGTGCGGGGATTGAGTCTATCGATATACAACAGGCTCTCGGACGTGTGCTTGCTACTGATATTAAGTCCTCTATCGATGTGCCCCCTGC
The DNA here is from genome assembly GCA_002685715.1 of Porticoccaceae bacterium. Taxonomy (GTDB): domain Bacteria; phylum Pseudomonadota; class Gammaproteobacteria; order Pseudomonadales; family Porticoccaceae; genus HTCC2207. The sequence continues at coordinate 49,262 of NYXU01000020.1, forward strand.
TAATAACAGTGGCATGGATGGCTATGCTTTCTGCGCGGCGGATGCCATCGCGGCCAAATTTCAACTTAAGGTGAGTCAGCGCATACCGACAGGAACCGTGCCTGATAGCCTAGAGCCATCAACTGCCGCACGTATATTTACCGGTGCTGAGATCCCTGCGGGTGCCGATACTGTAGCGATACAAGAAAATTGTAAGGAAGTCGATGGTGTTGTAAAAATTGATAGAGCAGTCTCAGAGGGAGCCAATGTTCGTGCTAAAGGTCAGGACATTGAAGCGGGACAGGTGATTATTGAGGAAGGCACTCGCTTGCGGGCGCAAGAAATGGGGCTAATTGCCTCGGTAGGTATGCCGACAGTTGAGGTGTTTAAATCGCTCAAAGTGGCGATATTTTCAACTGGCGATGAATTAATCGAACCGGGCATGCCTCTTCATGCCGGGCAGATTTACAATTCTAATCGTGCCACATTAGTCGGTCTTGTGCAGTCTCTTGGTATGATTCCTGTCGATTTAGGTGTAGTGCCGGATCGTCAGGAAGCTACACAGCATGTCCTTAAAAAAGCGGCCGCGCGTGCTGATGTGATTATTAGTGCCGGCGGGGGATCTGTTGGAGAAGAGGATCATGTTAAAAAGGCGGTGGATCAGGTCGGTTCGGTCGATTTTTGGAAGGTCGCTATTAAGCCAGGCAAACCTCTTGCCTTTGGGCATGTGGGGAAAACCCCTTTTATTGGCTTGCCAGGCAATCCGGCATCAGTTTTCACCACCTTTATGATTCTTGCTAGGCCATTTTTAATGGCTTGCCAGTGCAGTCCTATGCGTGAATTACGCAGTATCAAGGCCACAGCAATGTTTGATAAAGCACCGGAAAAACGTGAAGTCTACTTGCGCGCGCGCCTCAGTGATGAAGGCGTAGAAATTTATCCCAATCAGAGTAGCGGTGTCCTTTCATCGGCCTGCTGGGGTGATGCTTTTGTGGTGCAAAAAAGCGGTGAATCCATAGCGGCAGGAGATCAGGTCGATGTGTTACCCTATACACTTTATTAACCCTATTAGGCTGAGTTTGCTGTGAGTGGTGATCTATCTCAAACTAATCAATTGGTCGACTCTTTTGGACGCCAAGTCAACTATCTTAGGTTGTCGGTAACAGATCGTTGTAATCTACGCTGTACCTATTGCATGGCTGAAGAGATGACATTTTTGCCCAAGCAGCAGATTCTATCGCTGGAGGAACTGCGCGATGTCGCTGCCGCCTTCGTCGCGTTGGGCGTCAATAAGATTCGTCTGACGGGTGGCGAGCCGCTTATTCGGCAAGATATTCTAAAGTTAGTGGGTTCCTTATCGAGGCTTTCAGGTTTACATGAGCTCACCATGACCAGCAACGGAATTATGTTGCCGACCATGGCGCAGTCGTTAAAAGAGGCGGGCTTGTCGCGTATCAATATCAGTATTGATAGCCTGCGCGCTGAGCGATTTAAAACACTGACAAGGGTCGGCAACCTCGATCAGGTGCTGGCCGGTATTCAAGCCGCTACCGAAGCCAAATTTCAGCGCGTTAAGTTAAATGCGGTAATTCTTGCAGGCTTTAATGATGATGAGGTGCTGGATTTGGCGCGCTTCGCCATCGAACGGGAAATGGATATTTCGTTTATTGAAGAGATGCCATTGGGTGAAATCTCTTCTCACCAGCGTGCCACAACACAAATAACCAGTGAGACGATTCGTGAGCAGCTCAGTCGTGAGTTCACCTTAATTGACAGTGCTGAAACCACTGGCGGTCCATCTCGCTATGCCAGAGTGGCCAATACCGAGTCCAAGATTGGCTTTATATCACCGCTATCAAATAACTTTTGCAGTACTTGTAATCGTGTTCGCCTGACAGCAGAAGGGCGTCTTTTACTCTGCCTTGGCAACGAACACAGCGTCGATCTGCGTGCTGTGTTGCGTAACTACCCAGGTGATAGCGAGCGACTTAAAGAGACCATTGTTGAGGCGATGGATAACAAGCCTGAACGTCATTACTTCGACCCTGAGCAAGTTGATATTGTGCGCTTTATGAATATGACGGGAGGATAGTCCCGTTGGCGACAGTATTTGTCCTTGCTTATGATTATTGGTTACTCGTTGCTATTCTGGCAATGGCAGTGCTCTATTCTTCGGTCGGTCATGGCGGCGCATCGGGCTATTTGGCGGCGATGGCTCTCTGGGGGCTAGCTCCGGAGACCATGCGTCCCACTGCATTATTGATGAATATCGTCGTTACCTGCTGGCTACTTTACCGGTTTAAACCCTATCAAATGATGCCTTATCGTTTATTTTGGCCGCTAGTGCTAGCGTCGGCGCCGATGGCTTTTGTTGGTGGCATGATCAGTATTGATGCATTAGCCTATCGACTATTGGTTGGTGCTTTGTTGCTTTTTGCCGCTATTCGAATGTTGTTAGTCACCAATGGTGCCCGGCATGTTCAACTTCCCCCACTTGGGTTAATTCTTTTGGTTGGCGCATGCCTTGGTCTTGTGTCGGGCCTTACGGGCATTGGTGGCGGTGTATTTCTTAGCCCTATAGTGCTTATTTTTGGTTGGTGTAGCATGCGTCAGAGTGCCGCGGTTGCGGCTGGGTTTATTTTACTTAACTCCGTCGGTGGGCTGAGCGGTTATCTGATCAGCGACCAGTCTTGGCCTATGGGCTCGGGTTGGTTATTAATCGCTGCTTTTATTGGTTGTCTAGTCGGTGCTGAGCTGGCCTCCCATCGCGCCTCATCGTTAACACTGCAAAAATTACTGGCTGTAGTATTGGTAATTGCCTCGATAAAGATGATTTACACGGCCTTGGTCTAGTTTTGATAGAGGCTATTGCGGGCTTTAACTAGTACTCGAGTATGTTATTCTTCTGCTTGGTATAACTATTGAACTCGAGACATCTGATCTGCGATGAAGCCATTTAAGAGCCAGTCATTGGAATCGCCTTTCTCTAAAGGGCGTCAGCATCAGCTGAAATTTCAGTCTATTGTGTCCGAGGCGGCACAACTCTTTAATTGGCAGGGCTCTCGCGCCACCACCTTGGCTGATATCGCAGGTAGCATGAAGTTGACCAAGACCTGTGTTTATTATTATGTTAAAACCAAAGAAGACTTGATTTATCAATGCTATTTATCCAGCTGTGATATGTGGATGGAGCGTATGCAGGAGGCCAATCAATTATCTGCTTCGGGTATCGATAAAATTGCCTTTATGGTCAAGGGGCACTTTTATCAATACGTAGACACATTGCGCGGAGTTGCCCCTCATTTTGCTATGCTCACTGAAGTGTCCGCACTGGATACTCATCATGCCGCAGATATTGAGCAGCGTTGGGCACAGGTGTTTTCCGGCTGCCAGACAATGGTTGAGCAGGGTATCGACGAAGGTGTTATTGAAGATATTGATTCAGCCGTGCTCACCTCCGGTATTTTTTCTATCTTACAGTGGTTCCCGGTATGGCTTAATCGTTCTCATGCCGCCGACCCTAAACCCGTGATTGATGGTGTATTGGATATTTTACTCAATGGCCTTGCCTCGCAACCCTATGAGTTTAGTGATTTGCAGTTTCCGCAGCTAGATAACCTCCCTTTGGATAATTTTGATCGAGAATTGCAAAATAGCGTTAAGCGTGAGGCTTTCTATCGCGTGGGTTCAATACACTTTAACCACAAAGGTTATAAAGGTACCTCGCTGGATGACATTGCCAGCGCATTAGAGGTTACCAAAGGTGCCTTCTACTACCATATAAAAAATAAAGAAGAACTTTTATACCAGTGTTTTAAGCGTACCCTAGGGGTTGAAGCTTGGCTGTTGCAGAACGCTGGTTTAGCCGAGGTCAGTGGGCTTAAAAAGGTCGAGCGGTCATTGCGCTTTTTATTCAATATACAGTTCAGTGATCAAGGGCCATTGATTCGTTATCGTGCATTGCCCTCGCTGGATGAAAAACATCGCAGTGATATTCTCAAATCTACGCAAAACAACAGTACGATTCTCGGTACCTATATCAGTCAAGGTTTTGATGATGGTACATTGCGCGCTATTGATGTCACTATTGCGCAAAATATACTGTCTGGTGCAGTGGAAGCTAGCCCTGATCTTGCGCATTGGGTGACAGATAATCAGGCGTCAGAGTTATCGGCAGCCTATTTTAATTTGTTTATTAACGGACTCTCGTTGCGCAAAAAATAATAAAAGGTGAGCGATGCAAGATTTTCATTTTAGTACGGTATCGGATGTTGTTGTTGGCGCAGATAGCTCCAAGCAGTTGGGAGATATGCTGGTATCGATGGATGTTCGGCGAGTACTGATTGTTACCGACCCCGGCATTATTGAATTTGGCCTCTTGGACTCGGCGCTAGAAAGTTTGCAAAAACATAATATTGCCGTGCATATCTACTCTGATGTAGTAGCCGATCCTCCAGCAGCGGTGGTTGTTGCCGCTGTAAAAGTAGCACAGGACTTTGCTTGTGATGGCGTAGTTGGTTTTGGCGGTGGTAGCTCAATGGATGTCGCCAAGCTGTTGGCTGTGCTTATAAAAGGTGAGCAAAGTCTGCAAGATATTTATGGCGTCGATCAAATTAGCGGTGGGCGATTACCCTTGATTCAAGTACCAACAACGGCAGGTACTGGCTCAGAAGTCACGATGGTGTCGATTATTACGACAGGCAAGACTACCAAAGCGGGTGTTGTCAGTCGCACCTTGCTGGCTGATAAGGTTATTCTTGATGCCCGTTTGACTGTTGGTTTACCGTCGGCAGTAACAGCGGCCACCGGTATTGATGCAATGGTGCATGCTATTGAAGCATTTACCAGTAAGCGCTTAAAAAATCCGCTATCAGATATGCTTGCCTGTGAGGCATTGCGATTGATGGCAAACAATCTTGAAACGGCGGTAAAGCAGGGTGACAACCTTGAAGCTCGCAGTGCTATGTTATTGGGCGCTATGCTGGCTGGTCAGGCCTTTGCTAATGCGCCAGTCGCTGCAGTGCACGCGTTGGCTTATCCACTTGGCGGTAATTATCATATTCCTCATGGCTTAAGTAATTCCTTGGTGTTGCCTCATGTATTGCGTTTCAATGCCAGTCATTGTGCTGCGCTCTATGCACAGTTGGCAGCGATAATTTTGCCCGGTACAACATTGCCGACGGATGCTGCGGCGGTAACAGAATTATTAGCAGACCACTTTTTAACATTGGCGGCAGATCTGGGTTTACAGACTTCACTGCAACAGCTAGGTATCGATAAAAATGATTTGCCGCAGTTAGCTGAAGAAGCAATGTTACAGCAGCGACTATTAATTAATAATCCACGAGAGGTCAGCTTGAACGATGCGCTGGCAATTTATCACGAGGCATTTTAGCGATGACAGAGGCTGATCAACGGCAGGGGTATAACTACTTTACTGATATCACCACGCGGTGGATGGACAATGATATCTATGGGCATGTTAACAACGCGGTGTATTACAGTTATTTTGATTCCATTGCTAACCAGTATCTTATTGAAAAAGGCGGTTTGGATATTCATCGGGCGCAGGTGATTGGCTTTGTAGTGGCATCGAGTTGTGAATATAAATCACCCGTCGCCTACCCGCAGTGTTTAGAGGCCGGTTTTAGAGTTAATCGATTAGGCAATAGTTCGGTTGAGTATGGCATTGGTATTTTCGTAAAGGGTGCGCAAATAGCTTCAGCTTATGGCACATTTACCCATGTCTTTGTTGATCGCTCGACTGATAAATCGGTGGCTATTCCTGATTCAATAAGAGCGGCGCTAGAAGCCGTGCGAGTAAACTAAATAACCATCAACATTTTAGGGAGATGATGTGAATCTAAACAATCAAGTTGTTGTTGTCACTGGTGGAGCCAATGGTATTGGTCGCGCACTATGTGAAAAATTTGCTCTGGCTGGTGCCAAGGTGGCTGTAGCTGATATGGATGGTGTGTCAGCGAAGCAGGTGGCCGACAATATCAATGGGATTGCCGTGACCACTAATGTAGGTGTTGAGGCAGATATACAGAGGTTAGTTGAAGAAACCGAAGAGCAACTTGGACCGATTGATATCTTCGTTTCCAACGCTGGAGTTTCCTTTGGTGATGGCCCCGATTGGATGGCCGCCTCGGCCTCGGATGAACATTGGACCACGAGTTGGAATGTCAATGTTATGGCCCATGTGTGGGCGGCTCGGGCAGTGGTTCCGACAATGATTAAGCGAGGTGGCGGTTATTTAGTCAATGTCGCATCCGGTGCCTCTCTACTGTGTCAGATTGGCGATGCCGCCTACACAGCGACGAAAACCGCTGCGCTTGGGTTTGCTGAGTCGTTAGCTATTACTCATGGTGACGACAATATTAAGGTCTCGGTGGTCTGTCCACTCTATGTGGCCACAGCGATGACAGAGGGAGGTCGAGGCGTTACGGGACAAGACCAGTTGATGACAGCAGAGGAAGCGGCAGACGCGGTGCTTTCAGGTATGGAGTCTGAGACATTTATGATTCTTCCTCACACGGAATTGGCGACCTATGCCGAGCGCAAAGGTGCCGACTACGATCGCTGGCTGAAAGGTATGCGCCGTATGCGCCAGAGCATGTTGGAGCAGTACCCTGATTATGCCTACAAAATTTGAGTAGCGCAGATTGATTAGGGTTCTTTACAGTTTTTGGCTAGGCTGGCTTTTATTTATGCCATTAGCCGCCGCGATTGACCTAGATGCCTATGATGAGGATGTCGCCGCAGTATTGCGGGATTTTAATGTTCAGCCAAGTCCCGATACTGACAACAGTACTGACCCAAAGCCGTCGATATTGGTATTTGTTGGTGTTGCTGATAGCAGTACGGTTATTGATTTCGACGCTGGGTTAGTGACAGTCACGGCGCTTACTGTTGAGCGTTTACGAGATGCTATTGTTGAGGTGCTGTTAACGCAAATTGATCCATCAGTGATTGATGCGAGAACAGCACAAGATTTTGGTCTGGTGAATAATACAACCCGCAAACCTTTTTTCTGGCAACAGATTGTCGATCATAAAGGCAAACCCATCGAGCATGTTTGGAGTGCAGAGATGTTTGCCGAGTATCTGACCACGGGCATTGTTAATCGGAACGGTCGTTTTAGGGTCGACATCAGGATGGTCGACGAGCATAAAGATATTGCCGGTGGAAAATATATCCAACTGGCGCAAGCGGCGGGTCGCAAGCATGATGTGTCTGTGCCATTGATGATGGCGATTATGGAAACTGAGAGTTCGTTTAACCCCTTGGCACGCTCCAGATCAAACGCTTTGGGTTTGATGCAAATAAAATCGACAACCGCGGGGCGGGATTATTTTTCGATTATAAAGGGCTATAAACATACACCAAGTGCTTCGTATCTATATAAACCCAAAAATAATATTGAGGTGGCTGCAGGCTATTTACAGATTTTGCAGACGCGCTATTTGTCCGGTATCAAGCACCCGAAAAAACTGCAGTACGCTGTTATCTCCAGCTATAACGGTGGCGCCGGTAATTTGTGGCGTAGCCTCGATAGAAAGGGTAATAAAACCAAGGCAGTGGCGCGTATTAATAAAATGACGGTTCGTCAGTTTTATCGGTTTCTAATTCAGCGACATATCCGTGCTGAAACCCGCAGCTATGTTCGCAAAGTGGTTGGCAGACAACAAAAATATATGTATTTAGCCTCCGATTAGTCCGACCGGAGACGGATCAATCCCTCTTGAATAGTGCTGGCGACCAAGCGCCCATCGCGACTAAAAAATGACCCGCGATTAAGACCTCTAGCCTGACTGGATACAGGGCTATCCATTACATAGAGCAACCACTCATCAACGCGAAAGCTATCGTGAAACCAAATACAATGATCTAGTGAGGCGGGATGCAATTTTGGATTAAATACACTGACTGCATGGGGAAGCAGTGATGTTCCCATTAAGTTAAAATCTGAGGCATAGGCCAGAATGGCGCGGTGTATGGGTTGATCGTCGACCGAAGCCATGTCGGCAATGGAACCATTAGCCCTAATCCAGCATTTCTGCTCCGGTTGCCGAGTGCGCGGATTTTCATAGTCAACTGGTATAACAGAGCGTATTTCCATTGGCCGCAAAGAGGGGCGATGGCGGGCTGCGCGTGCCACTGAAGCATCAGAGCGGGTCGACATCATTTTATTCCAGCGCTCACTATCATCTTCAAGCCCTTCGGGGCCAGCACAGTTAGGCATATCAACCTGATGAGAGAGTCCCTGTTCAGGTATTTGGAAAGATAGCTCTGTATTAAAAATGGCTTTCTCCCGCTGTGAGGCAACCACTCTTCTGGTGGTGAATGAACCGCCATCACGAATACCGTCAACCTGATAGAGGATCGGCAATGTTGGATCACCAGGGCGCAGAAAATAGGCGTGCTGGGAATGCACCATGCGCTCGTCTGGCACTGTATCCTGGGCGGCGCGCATGGCCTGCGCGAATACCTGACCACCGAAGACACGTTGGTTGCTTGTTTTCGCTGTATGACCGCGGTAAATATTGGTATCAATTTTTTCCAGGGACAAAATATCTAATAGTTGTCGCAGTGCTTTACTCATGGTGCTAGTCAGTGTTGTCCATCATATACATTAATTTTAACCGCTCGATTACTGTAATGTTTATACCTAAATCGATAAACGCTACAGTGACTGAGGCTGTCGCTGCATTGGCGATCATTGTACTGCAAGGCGTAGTAGGATGTAATGTATGCTAGGGGTATAAACCAAACGAATACTGTAATTCGGCCGCTCAATACTTGAAAGGCACAATAACATACTGTAAG
>NYXU01000021.1 GCA_002685715.1 Porticoccaceae bacterium
AAACTTAGCGAGGTCGCTGAGTTATCGACTAATGAGGCGATCCAGATGCACGGCGGTATTGGTATGACTGATGAGTATGATATTGGCTTCTTTATTAAGCGTGCGCGTCCGGCGCAGACCTTATTTGGTGATAATAGTTACCATACCGATCGCTTTGCATTGCTTAGCGGGTACTAAGTTGTATTTATAATTCAAGGCTCGCTAATGATGGTGAGCCATTTTTATCACAGCGCTGTTTTCATAAATGACCGTAGTTGGCGCTGTAAATTGTTAAATAATACTGGGAGAGAACAATATGGATTTAGGTATAAGCGATAAATTGAAACCGATTTTAGAGGAGGTTAAACAGTTTATTGATAACGAGATCCTCCCTCTAGAAAAAGAGTATCATGCTGAGATTTCAAAGGGCGATCGCTGGACTTATACCGATCGTCAAGCCGAAATTCTTGAGGGTCTTAAAGCCAAGGCTAAAGCGAAAAACTTATGGAATTTCTTTCTTACCCATTATCAAGGTGGCCATGGTTTAAATACCGTTGAGTACGCCTACATAGCCCAAGAGACTGGTCGTTCGCATCTAGCGCCTGAGGTGTTTAACTGCTCGGCACCGGATACCGGTAATATGGAAGTGCTGGCGCGCTTCTGCACAGAAGAGCAAAAAGAGACTTGGTTGAAGCCATTGCTGGCGGGCGAGATTCGCTCTGCTTACGCTATGACTGAGCCTGATGTCGCTTCATCCGATGCCACCAATATTGCCATGTCCTGTGCTGCCGATGGCGATGAGTGGGTATTAAATGGTGAAAAAATCTGGATTTCGGGTGCCGGCGATCCGCGTTGCAAAATTATGATTGTGATGGTCAATACCAATCCCGGTGGCCCTCGGCATGCGCAACACAGCCAAGTTTTAGTGCCTTTTGATACGCCCGGAGTTAAAAATTTGCGGCCGATGGAAATCTTTAATGTGGATGACGCGCCTCATGGTCATATGCATATGCGCTTTACCGATGTACGGGTGCCTAAAGAGAATATGATTCTCGGTGAGGGTAGAGGTTTTGAGGTGGCACAGGGTCGCCTCGGGCCGGGTCGAATTCATCATTGCATGCGCTCGTTGGGTTTGGCTGAGGCAGCACTGAAAATAATGTGTGAGCGATCATTAAGTCGTGAAGCGTTTGGTCGTCCATTGGCTAAACTCGGCGCCAATGGCGATATTATCGCCCAGGCACGAATTGATATTGAAATGACGCGTTTGCTCTGTCTTAAGGCAGCGTGGCTAATGGACCACGAGGGCACTGATGCGGCACAGCCGTTTATCTCCATGATTAAAGTTGCGGCTCCCAATATGGCACTAAAAATCATTGATGAGGCCATGCAAATGCATGGTGGTATTGGTCTCTCACAAGATAGCCCGCTGGCAATTTGGTATGGTGCTCAGCGTACTTTACGCTTTGCCGATGGCCCAGATGCGGTTCACCGCATGGTGATCGCGCGTCGTGAACTCAGTCAGTACCGCTCGTAATAACAGGAGTAAGACAATGACCATACGATATGATGGACAGGTGGCAATCGTTACAGGCGCAGGCAATGGGCTAGGGCGCTCTCACGCAGTTGCACTGGCTGCTCGCGGCGCGAAAGTACTGATCAATGATCTCGGTGGCTCGGTTGATGGTAGTGGTGGTTCCAGCGCAGCGGCGCTGGAAACTGTGGCTATGATTGAGGCGGCAGGTGGTGAAGCCATAGCCAATGGTGCCAATGTGGCCAATAGAGAGGAAGTTGATGCCATGGTCGCTCAAGCAGTTGAGCAATGGGGTCGGGTGGATATTTTGGTCAATAATGCGGGTATTCTGCGTGATAAAAGCTTTGCCAAAATGAGTATGGATGATTTCCAACTCGTGGTTGATGTGCATCTGATGGGCTCAGCAAACTGCGCCAAGGCGGTGTGGGCGTTGATGCGTGAACAGGGCTATGGGCGCATTGTGATGACCACCTCGTCAAGTGGTATGTACGGTAATTTTGGTCAGGCCAATTATGGTGCGGCTAAAATGGCGGTGGTAGGTTTGATGAATACGCTCTGCATTGAAGGCGAAAAATACAATATCAACATCAATTGCCTGTCGCCAACAGCGGGTACGCGAATGCTTGAGGGACTGATTACGTCAGAGCAGTCAGATATTATGACAGTAGAGTCGGTAACCGCCGGCTTATTGACATTATGTGATAACGACGCGCCGAATCGCAGCATTCTCTGTGCCGGTGCCGGTGGATTTGCGCGCACGTATATTTATGAGACCGATGGTATTTATCTGCCTCCGGAACAGCAGACGCCGGAAAATGTGCGGGCTAACATTGATGCAATTGAAAACCCACAGGGTCAAGAGATATTAGTCGGTGGTTTTCAGCAGACCAATAAATTTGTTGCCAAAGCGGCAGCGTATCTGGGTTTAAAGTAATAGGGCATTTTGAGGGAAAATCATGAAGGCATTAATCTGTAATGAATTTGGGCCAACGGATAATTTAGTATTAGCCGAGGCTGAAGTACCCACGCCTGCGAAGGGGGAAGTCCTTATTGATACTAAAGCTGCTGGGGTTAATTTTCCTGATGTTTTAACTGTGCAAGGCAAATATCAGTTTAAGCCCGAGTTGCCTTTTATTCCTGGCGCCGAAGTCTGTGGCGTTGTTAGTGCTATAGGTGAGGGTGTTACTAGTCGTCAGGTCGGCGATAAGGTTATTGCCACACTGCAGATTGGCGCGTTTAGTGAACAATGTGTGGTCAATGAACACGCGACTGTCGCCCTGGGTGAAACTATGTCTTTTGAGCAGGGTGCTGGTTTTGCCATTACCTACGGTACATCCTACTACGCCTTAAAACAGCGCGCTAATATTCAGCCCGGTGAGACCTTATTGGTGTTGGGCGCTGCCGGTGGTGTCGGTATTGCGACTATTCAGATTGCCAAGGCCATGGGTGCAAAGGTGATCGCGGCGGCAAGCTCGGAAGAAAAATTAGACTTTGCCTGTGAGGCGGGCGCAGATTTACGTATTAATTACACCAGTGAAAATCTTAAAGAAAAAGTTAAAGAGTTAACCGGTGGCAAGGGCGCAGATGTTATTTACGACCCTGTTGGCGGTGATTTGTCTGAGCAAGCATTTCGTTCAATCGCATGGGATGGCCGTTTTCTGGTGATTGGTTTTGCCTCCGGCCCTATCCCTGCGATTCCCCTTAATTTAGCACTGTTGAAAGGTGCCTCAATGATTGGTGTTTTCTGGGGAGCTTGGGTGGCACGAGCACCGATGGAATCGCGTAACAACTTTGATGAATTAATTGCTATGGTCGACAACGGAGAGTTCACACCCCTTGTTACCGAGGTGTATCCGCTAAATGATTTTAAGGCAGCTTTTGCATCGATTACGGAGCGCCGAGCTAAGGGTAAGGTGATACTGTCCAATAGTTAGAGCTAACAAATAAAAAAGGCTCCATTGCAGTACAGTGGAGCCCTTGTTGTTGACTCACTTCCTTAAGATAAGATGGGAGCCAATTTCATCGCGATACCCATGTCACCTTGAATCTTCAATTTACCACTCATAAAAGCACTGGTGCCGTCGAGTTTACCTGCGGCCATATCCATAAAGTCAGCGATGCTGATCGCCATGGTGCAGGCGGCGTCAGTATCATCATTGCTGACAACATTTGGAACCTGCGTTGCGTCTAATACGAGAATACCATCATCGCCAAAATCAAATTTTAAGATAGCGCCTAAGCCACAATCTTCCCCAACCTTATCTTTTAAACCTGCGGTAACTAATTGCAATGACATAATGCTGTCTCCTTATTTTTAAAGGCCCGTGCGATTGGGCTTACGTAAACAATTATCATACAGAGTGTAAATTAATAACAATTAAACTCAAGCTCAATAGTAAGCTTAAGTTTTTAAAATTTTCTATGTGTACGGCGAGCGTTCATTGAATGGTTTTCCATGCAGTGATGACTGGCAGTCAGGAGTTCATTGCGGCAGTAGAGATACGGCTATCTAAATGACAAGATTTTGTTACACTTAAATCGATTTTCGCTATTGCATACTTGTACAATATTACAGCGCTAGCAGTGCGAATTAAAACTCTACAGAGCATACCGTCACAACAATAATAAGGGTAGATATGAACCAGCGATCAGATAGCGGGTCAACAAGGACTATGGGGCTTCTGCTGTTTTTACTTCTACTCAACATTCTGAATATGGTGGACCGAACACTAATTACTAGTTTTGGTACAGCGATTATTAACGATCTCAATTTAAGCGATTCTCAGTTTGGCCTGTTGACAGGCCCGATCTTTGTGTTCTTTTATTCGATTATGGGGCTATTTATGGGCGCGCTGGCTGACCGAGTCCATCGTCCGCGGTTAATTGCCGCTGGATTAATGCTTTGGAGTCTGCTTACGGCGGTATCNGGTGTGGCNAAAAANTTTGCNCANATAGGNATTGCCCGTTTGTTTATTGGNNTNGGNGAGTCNGCNATGNCGCCNTCGGCAATTTCAATGATCGCNGANCTTTTNCCNAAGGCTANACGTGGCACAGCNACNGGNATCTACTATNTNGGTGTNCCNCTNGGAGCAGGCGGTGCCTTTATTGTTGCNGGNGTATTGGGTCCNATGATTGGTTGGCGNAANTGTTTTATTGTGCTTGGNNTTTTNGGTATNGCCCTTGCCTTATTATTGCTACTCATTAAGGACCCGCAGCGCGGCGGTATGGAAGAGGACGATGCTAGTGCTGTGTCACAGGTCACTTTAATGGACGGTAGTTGGAGCAAGGTGGTGGCAGATGTCCTCACTGCGATGAAGTCGACACCGGCGTTACTGTGGACCATGCTTGGCGCAGTTTTTTTGCATATACCGCTAGGCGCAGGTCAATTTGCTATTGTCTGGCTAGAGCGAGAGAGAGGCTTTGGTGTTGGCGAAATCAGTGCGACATACGGATTGATCTATATTGTGTTTGGTACGGCAGGCACGTTTTTGGGTGGTATTCTCAGTGACTGGTATCAGGCTCACTTCCGAGGTGGCCGAGTAAGATTCCTTGCCTTTCTTATGATTGGCATTACTCCATTACTTATTTCATTTCGATTTGTATCGCCATCTTCGGCACTATTCTATATCGGAATGGCCGCCGGCATGTTGAGTCTCAGCTCTTTTTATGGTCCGGCATTCTCCACAGTGCAGGACCTTACGCCGGTGCGATTGCGTGGTGTTATGACGGGTCTATTATTAGTGGCCTGTAATCTTCTTGGTTTGGGTACGGGGGCATTGATGACCGGGATTCTCAGTGATGTGTTTTCTGCTTATGCCGTATTTGAGCCGTTGACTAAGGCACTTTTAACCGCAGATCTACTGGCTATTGGCGCGCCAATTAGCTTTATTATTGCGTCGATCTATGTTGAAAAATCTAAGACGAGAGTTTGAACAAAGGTCCTGCTGGTCGGCAAATTGGCATGGGCTCAGAAATGGCTGGCACAGTTTGCCAAGAGATCTCGCGACCACCTGAGTACACTATATTCGCTGGGAACGATAGATTTAACAGCGCTTAGCCATAACCGATAAAATCATGCGTATTGCTGGTGCCAAGAATTTTTCAGGCGCTGCAGTGCGCTCCAGCAAATATGATCCGACATTGGCTGTCATTAAGTATTAATACTCTGTCAAGCTGTATTAATGTCTATCCATAATAAATGAGTAAGAGAGCGTCTTATGGCTGTTGATGCGCCACTTCATCCCAAGTATCCCAATCTTTTTCGGCCTCTGGATCTAGGTTTTACGCGGTTAAAAAATCGCGCGTTAATGGGCTCAATGCATACTGGTTTGGAGGAGGTGGACGGGGGCTATGAGCGATTGGCCGCTTATTTTGCTGAGCGTGCTCGCGGTGGTGTTGGCATGATGATTACCGGAGGTATCAGTCCTAATGAAGAGGGTGGTATGGGTTCTGAGATGTCCACCCCAGAGCATGCCGAAGCACACCGTGTAGTAACTGAGGCCGTGCACAAGGTCGATCCAGACATCAAGATCTGTATGCAAATTCTGCATGCCGGCCCACTCGCGGAGACGCCAACATTGGTTGCTCCTTCGGCGGTGCGTTCGCGACTTTCACCACTGGTGCCAAATGAATTGGATGAGGCTGGTGTGCAAAAGCAAATTGATGACCATGTGCAGTGTGCCAAGATGGCGCAGTTGGCAGGTTATGATGGCGTTGAAATAATCGGTTCTGCTGGGTATTTACTCAGCACCTTTTTGGTCGAAAAAACCAATCAACGTGAAGATCAGTGGGGTGGAAGCTATCACAACCGTATGCGCTTTCCACTGGAAATAATGCGGCGTTGTCGTGCCGCCGTGGGCGATAACTTTATCCTTATTTTTCGTATTGCTGCTATGGATATGTTGCAGGGGGGGATGTCATGGGATGAGGTGGTGTTGCTGGCAAAAGCAATGGAGACGGCGGGCGCTACCATTATTAGTACCCACTTTACCTGGCATGAGTCAGCAGTTCCAACCATCGCTACCATGGTGCCTCGAGCTGCTTTCACCGGCGTTACAGGGCGATTGCGCAAAGAATTATCGATTCCTTGTATTACTAGCAATCGCATCAATATGCCCGATGTGGCGGAAAAGGTATTGGCCGATGGAGATGCTGATATTGTCTCAATGGCACGCCCTATGTTGGCCGATGCTGAGTTGGTTAAGAAAGCTTTTGAGGGCAGGGAAGATGAAATCAATACTTGCATCGGTTGTAATCAGGCCTGCCTTGATCATGGTTTTGAAGGCAAAGAGGTTAGCTGTTTAGTTAATCCGCGCGCCTGTCATGAAACAATACTCAATTATCAGCCCAGTTCGTCACCGAAGGAAATTGCTGTGGTAGGTGCAGGGCCCGCAGGCTTAGCTTACGCCACGGTTGCTGCTGAACGCGGTCATTCAGTCACCCTCTATGATGCCAATAGTGAAATTGGTGGTCAGTTTAATCTTGCTAAAAAAGTGCCGGGTAAAGAAGAGTTTTATGAAACTCTACGATATTTTTCGCGCATGCTTGAGGTTAATAAGGTCAATGTACGCTTGAATACCACTGTATGCGCTAGCGATCTCGACGAGGCAGGATATCAGCATATAGTCGTTGCTACGGGTATCATACCGAGAGTTCCCGATATCGAGGGTATAGATCATGCCAAAGTGGTCAGCTATATCGACGTTATTCTCGGTCGTGTGAGCGTGGGCAAGCGTGTGGCAGTAATGGGCGCTGGCGGCATTGGCTTTGATGTGTCGGAGTTCATTACGCACAAGGGCGTTTCTGCGGCGTTAGACAAGCAAGTGTTTGCTCGCGAGTGGGGTGTAGACTTCGATAATCATCCGCGTGGTGGCGTGACCGGCGTGACTCCTCAGGTTGAAGCGGCTGATCGAGAGGTATTTTTGTTACAGCGTAAAACCACACCGGTAGGCCGTAGCTTGGGCAAAACCACTGGCTGGACCCATCGCATGTCACTGGCTAAACGTGGTGTGCAGATGATTAATGGGGTCGACTACAAAAAAATTGATGATCAGGGTCTGCATATTGTCGTTGCAGGTCAGCCACAGTTGCTAGCGGTAGACACGGTAATTATTTGTGCTGGCCAGCTTCCGGATCGCCATCTATTTGATCAGGTAGGCGACTTGGGTATCGATGCCAGTCTTGTTGGTGGCGCATTCGAGGCAACAGAATTAGATGCCAAAGCTGCGATCAAGCAGGCGAGTTTTTTGGCGGCGGCAATTTAAGTATCGTAGCCTAATCAGTTACGTTTAGTGGGTGCGTTTTTTGATCTCGTCTGTCAAATATCGCCAATAAGGACAGTATTGGTGATAGGCCATATTGGAACTAGATAGATTTTAGTAGGGTAATTAACATACGCGACTTAGCGGTCGCAATAAACTGTTATCAATGTCGATAGCTAGGGTTTACCATAATCACTAAGGTCGAACATAAATAGTTATTTTATTATGACACATAACATGCCATAATAAATTTTTGGGCTTTAAAAGGGCGGCTCGATTCTGTTTGCTGTCCGCATTATCTTTTGGGAGAACAAATCAGTGGATATTAAATTTTCAGCAGATGACCTCGCGTTCCGCGACGAAGTGCGTGAGTTTTTTGCGACAGAGTATGATGCAAATGCAGCGCAGCAGGCCGACCCGAACAATGGGCAGGCCTACAAGGCGGCAATCGTAGCGTGGCAGAAAAAACTGCACGCCAAAGGATGGATTGCACCCGGGTGGCCCGTTGAGTATGGCGGTACTGACTGGACTGCGACACAAAAGTTTATCTTTGAAACTGAGCGCGGTTTGGCGGGCGTGCCTGATGTTGNTCCGTTTGGTTTAAAAATGGTGGCGCCAGTAATTTATACCTTTGGTAATGANGAGCAGAAGGCTCGCTTTCTCCCNCGTATNCTAGAGAGTGAGGACTGGTGGTGTCAGGGNTACTCGGAACCCGGNGCTGGCTCAGATCTNGCNGCATTAANNACNACNGCAGACTATGCGGGNGATCATTANGTTGTTAATGGTCGCAAAATCTGGACNNCCTNNGCGCAGTNNGCCGATTGGATTTTTTGCNTGGTCCGAACCAGTAAAGGTATGCGCAAGCAGGAAGGCATCAGCTTTTTATTGATTGATATGAAAACGCCTGGTATTACCGTCAAACCCATCGTGACTATCGATGGTAAACATACTCTCAATGAAGTGCTATTTGAAGATGTTGCAGTGCCTACTGAAAATCTTATTGGTGAACAGGATAAAGGTTGGACCTATGCCAAGGCATTGCTTGCTCATGAGCGCACGGGTATGGCAGAGGTCGCCGATTCGACTCGTATGCTAGAGGCGTTGAAGCGACGCGCGAGTGAGGAATGCAATGGTGGTAAAGCAATGATTGATGATCCTATCTTTCAGGCGCGTCTGTCATCCATCGAAATGGAGTTGATGGCGTTGGAGTACACCGAGCTACGTGTGTTTGCTTCAATGGCGGCAGGCGGTATGCCGGGTCCAGAGTCTTCATTATTGAAAATTAAAGGGACTGAAATTACTCAGGCCATTCAAGAATTGCAGCTGCAGCTGGCTGCCAGTTATGGTGGCGCTCTGCCAGATGACTTAGATGCGCAACAATTGGGTCACGATTTTGCTTTCGAGGCTCGAAGCAAATATATGTATGGTCGTGCTGCAACCATTTATGGTGGTTCTAATGAAGTGCAACGCAATGTTATTGCTAAAGCAGTGCTAGGTCTTTAAATAAGCTCCCTTAGGGTTGAGCGGTTTCATTTTTGCAGGAGTTTTAACAGATGAATTTTGAGTTTACCGAAGAACAAACAATGATCAAAGACAGTGTCTCGCGCTTTGTTCGAGATGAGTATGACTTTGATACCAGACGGGCAATTGTTGATTCAGATGAGGGCATAAGTCGCGAGTTTTGGTCGATGTTTGCTGAGTTGGGCTGGTTATCTGTGCCCTTTGCTGAGGAGTATGGTGGCTTTGGCGGCTCGGTTGAAGATATTGCCGCTGTTATGGAAGAACTGGGTAAGGGTATTGTCATTGAGCCCTATGCCTCTACTGTTGTGGTGTTCGGTGGATTGTTATCCGCCTCAGATAACAATGCGCTTAAGGCCGACGTGATTCCCAGTATTATCGATGGTAGCTGCATGGGATCGTTGGCTTCTGTTGAAGTACAGTCTCGCTTTGAGATGGCTGATGTCGCAACCAGCGCAATAGCGACCGATGGTGGTTATAAAATCAATGGTGAAAAAACTGTTGTGGCCAATGGTGGTACTGCGGATAAATTTATTGTTACGGCACGCACCAGTGGCGATCAGTTTGATTACGATGGTATTAGTTTATTTCTAGTTGACGCCTCTGCGCCTGGGGTGACTGTCAAAAGCTATAAAATGATGGACGGTCAAAGCGCGGCTACCGTCAGCTTTAAAGATGTATTGGTAAGCGAAAGTCAGTTATTGAATGCCGTGGGCAAGGGCATGGATTTGATTGAACAGGTGATGCCACAGATACTGATTGCTCTTAGCGCAGAAGCTCTCGGTATTATGTCGACGCTCAATAGCACGACAGTTGAATACACCAAAGTGCGAAAACAGTTTGATACGCCAATCAGTTCATTTCAGGTGCTCCAGCACCGCATGGTGGACACCTTTATGGCTTGTGAGCAGACTAAATCAATGCTTTACCGCGGTCTTTGTCAGGCCGGCGAGGATGATCGCAATGCACTGGTAAAAACAGTGCACGCATTAAAGGCAATGGTTGCTCGATATGGCAAGCTTATCGGTGAGGAGGCGATCCAGATTCATGGTGGTATCGGTATGACTGACGAGCTTAATATAGGCCATTATGTTAAACGTCTGATGATGATTAATGTTAGCTTTGGTGATGGCGATTTTCATCATCAGAAATTTAATCAGCTCAGTTATAGCGTTTGATTTTTACCACGTATATTCCTTTACTATTAATCGGTGTTTTCGGTTTATGTGCGGTTTGGCTGATCTATCGGGTTTTGCGCAAGGATCCTCTTGCGCAATTCGATTGTCCTCAAGGGCAACAACTGATCGTTACAAATAAAGCTGATCAGGTCGCCTCGAAAGCTGCGCTAAAACAGATTAACCAGCGCCTTCGTAGCAGTCGCGCTAACAGCACCTCATTATCCTTGCGTCGACGGGTACCTATTATCCGCGAAGTCATGGAGCAGTTTTTTGCTACCGAGGAAGTCAACTGCGTCAGTCGCTTTAGCCCCGTGGATGCGGGTGGTGTGTCTGCAGAATGGGTTATTGCGCCTGATGTGGACGCCGATAATAATCGGCGGTTGTTGTATATCCACGGTGGCGCCTTTGTCGCAGGTAGTCCGAAAAGCCATCGAATTATTACCAGTAAGTTATCTGAGATTAGCAATTGCTCTGTTCTTTCAATTGATTATCGGTTGATGCCGGAGCATCCCAGGATGGCCGGAGTAGAGGACTGTCGCAGCAGTTATCAATGGTTGCTCGAGCATGGCCCCCAGGGGCGTAAACCCGCGTCGACTATGTTTGTGGCTGGTGACTCAGCGGGTGGCAATTTAACCTTGTCATTACTTGCTTGGTTGCGCGATAGAGGTCTTACGCCACCCAACGCGGCGGTGGCTTTTTCTCCGGTAACCGATCTGCGCATGCGCAGTCCCAGTATTAGGGATAATCTGCAGTTTGATATTATGTTAAAACCATTGGCGCATCGAATAGCAAAACTACCGAGGATCGTTCTCTCTATCGCGGCCAGACTGTTGGCAAAACACAATACCTATGACCCCGTGGTGTCTCCGCTGTTGGGAGATTTGTCGCGATTACCGCCCATATTGATATTGGCGAGTGAGCATGAAATTCTTCGCGATGATGGGCGTCGTTATGTTAATAAGGCAGTCGCTGCAGGTACCAATGCTACCTTCCTTAGCAGTGAGGAAATGCCTCATGTATGGCCAATTTTTTACCCCCAGTTACCAGAGGCTAGATTGGCCTTTGAGCGTATCGAGACATTCTTCGAGCAACAGGTTTAGTGCTGTTTGACGACTAGGCTTCTTAGGGCCGTTTGACGACTACATAGCGCTGGCAAAGGGGCTATGAATGAGACTAGCGTCGCGGTCTTCTGAGCATCAGAACTGGCGTAGTCTGTGTATAGGCAACAAACTCAGGATCCTCACTCCATTTCTTTTTTGCCAGGCGGTCTAACAAAGGAATACCACTGATTTTGGTTAGTAGCACGTAGACAAAAATCGGCGAGATCAATGTTGCTAGCTGCCAGCCGGATAAAACCGGTACGGCCAGTAGGGCAAGGCCCAACCACAAAAGGATTTCGCCAAAGTAGTTAGGATGTTGAGACCATGCCCACAACCCCGTGGTAATAAAGCGATCGCGATTGTCTGGGTCACTGCGAAANCGGGTTTTTTGTTGGTCTGCAATCACTTCGATGGCCATGCCAAATATCCATAAGCAAATGGCCAAATAACTCAGAGGCCCAAGCGCAACGGTTGTGTTAGATGTCATAGCTGCTAGCCCAGCCGCCATAGTTACCAATACCCAGAGACCGCCAAGGGTCCAGGTCATCAGAAACCAAAAGAANTTAGTTTTCATAACAATAAAGCGTATGTCTNGTCCGGCCTTCTTGACGCGCGAAAACAAAAACGATCCGAGCCGAACAGCCCAAATCAAGATCATGGCACAGATTATTAGGTCTCTAATATCCAAGTTAGGGTTTAGGTACGCTGCTGCAATCACAGTACTGATATAGGAGAGTGAGCCGGTTAGATCGAAATAGTGCTCAGTCTTAAAAGCGAAGGANGGTAGAAAAATTGCCCAGTGCAGAACAAANCCGATCATGCCGCAGAGCAGGAATAGTGGTATACCAAATACATTGACACTNCCTTGACTCCCNGCCAATAGGATGGCTGCGCCAATAATAAGAGATACAATAATGCCGANAATGCTGTTAGTTGTTGTCATTTTTGTTGTTTCCAGCAGCTGGTGAATGGCAGATTTACAAGACTATACGCTTAATACCGGTGTTCTAGATCGCTACCCAAATCTATTAATAAAACAGTAGTGGATGACTGAGCTTATCCGTGCAAAATTGTGATAGATCGAGCTGTTCATCCTCGGGGTATAGCGTATTGATATTGATACTGGGGCCAGACAAAAACGCTGATGGTCCCATGGTGCTGACTGTGCTGAGGACACTAAAAAATTTTTTAAGCTCACCATTAAGATTGATTTGCATACGAAAGCTAGACATAGGCTCAAGTCTTGCCGCTCGTTGTTGCCANTCCTGCGGCAGGTTTTCATGACTACTCAGTCGTTCAAGCATTTGCTGATCGCGAGGATTGTTACTGAATAACATTTTTTGTTGTAACGACATTAAAATAACCGATAGCGTATCTTCCCATCCGCTAATAAGGTTTCCTGCACCCTGACGGCTGAAAAGGAATTCAAAATGATTGGTTACGTTATTTAAAACTGTTTTGTCGATGGTTTGATTGAATAAGCCAACCCAGCCACGATTAACCATCAAGATATCATCGGACTCATTGATAGCAATAGCTGGGTAGGGGTCCAAAGCCTTAAGCGTCATGGTCATCGTTCTGCGCAACCACTTTAACTCGGGTGCATGGAAATCAAGTTCTGCACTGCTAGGTAAAAAACCGGCGGCAATTAACAGATGGTTAGTATCTCTCTGACCTAATTCCAANGCCATTGCTATATCAATCGCCATCGCATGGCTAGGGCGACTACTACCATTTTCCAAGCGGCTTATATGTCGCGGGGAACTGGTGATCCGGTCGGCGAGCTGCTCTTGGCTAAGGCCGTGCACACCACGCCAAAACTTGAGAAAGCGGCCAAAAGTTGGGCTTGTATCTGTCTCTAAGGTTGTAATTGNCTATTACTCACTATGGCTAGGATAGAGGCCTATGGTAGCCATCCACCGCGATAATCACAACGCTATATCAGATGATCAAGATTAGTTTTAGTGATACCGACTTGAAGCCAACCGGACATAGCATGTCATGGTCTTTAGTGGTTAAGCTAGGCACACTTTACTCATTCATATTAATGATGTTTATCGTTATTACCATTCTCACTAGACCACCAGAATAGAGGAAGAGCATATGCCCCAGGTCATTAAAAAATCTGAAATCGAACAATATATCGGCCATGTCTGCGAGCCCACAGATTGGTTTCATGTTACACANGAGCAGGTCAATGTATTTGCNGACTGTACATTGGATCGNCAGTTTATCCATATCGACCCCGANGCTGCGGCAAAAACGCCCTTTGGCGGCACCATAGCCCATGGTTTTTTAACCCTGTCCATGTTGTCTCACTTTTCTGAGAGCTACAACCTGTTAATTGAAGGCATTTACATGGGCGTCAACAAAGGTTTCGATAAGGTGCGGTTTGTAGCTCCTGTGCGGGTGGGTAGTAAGATTCGCTGTCATGCAACCGTGGTGGATATTAGCGAAAAACGTCCGGGTCAGTATGACTTTAAGGTTGANGTCTCAGTTGAGATTGAGGGTGGTGATAAGCCCGCGCTGGTCGCTGAGTGGCTCAGCGTGCAGATGGCTAACTAATCAGGTCAAAGGAAATTCATTATGAGTGTTAATTTTTCAGGAAAAGTCGCTATCGTCACTGGTGCTGGCAATGGACTAGGCCGCTCTCATGCACTGGCTCTCGCAGAGCGCGGTGCCAAAGTAGTAGTAAACGATCTCGGCGGTGCAAGAGATGGCACAGGTGCGTCATCAGATGCAGCTATGGAAGTTGTTGAGCTTATTGAANCGGCNGGCGGTCAGGCGTTTGCTCATGGTGCCAATGTAGCTGAGTTTGATCAAGTGCAAGCGATGGTCGCTGAGACCATGGAGAAATGGGGTCGAGTCGATATCTTAATCAACAACGCTGGCATACTGCGTGATAAGTCATTTGCCAAAATGGACCTGGCAGATTTCAAACTGGTTATGGATGTGCATCTGATGGGCTCAGTTAACTGCACCAAAGCTGTATGGGACATTATGCGCGAGCAGAATTATGGCCGCATTGTCATGACTACATCGTCCAGCGGCATGTACGGCAATTTTGGTCAGAGTAATTATGGCGCAGCTAAAATGGCTGTGCTTGGCTTTATGAATACGCTNGTTCTAGANGGTGGCAAAAATAATATTCATATTAATGCGCTGGCGCCTACTGCGGGAACGCGTATGACGGAAGATTTGATGTCTGCTGAGATTCTGGCAATGCTAACGGCAGAATCTGTTACCGCAGGAGCACTGATTCTCTGTGATGAAAAAGCGCCAACGCGGGCTATTTTATGTGCCGGCGCGGGTGGCTATGCTCGAGCCAATATATTTGAAACCGATGGTATATTTATGAGCAAAGAGCAGCAGAATCCAGAGGCGATTGTGGCCAAGTGGGATGAGCTTAGTGACACTACCAATCAACAAGCGTTGGAATCTGGTGGTAAGCAAACAGAAAAGTTTTTGATGAAGGCGATGGCGGCACTTAAGGCTTAGCCACGAAAAGCGAATTAAATTAAAACCAATTAACCAAGGATAATATTATGAAAGAAGCAGTAATTGTTTCAGCCGCTCGCACACCCATTGGCAGAGCGTTTCGCGGTGCATTTAACGATCTTGAATCACCTTCCATGAGTTCACACGCTATNAAGGCGGCAGTTTCTCGTGCTGGGGTTGATCCTGCGGAGATTGATGACTGCATTATTGGTGCTGCAATGCAACAGGGTACGCAGACCATGAATCTGGGTCGTCAGGCAGCAATAGCCTCTGGCTTGCCGGTAACCGTGTCTGGTCAGACCGTGGATCGTCAGTGTTCTTCTGGTCTAATGGCAATTTCAATTGGGGCCAATAATATTACCAATGACGGCTCACAGATTATTGTTGCCGGCGGTTGTGAGAGTGTTAGTTTGATCCAAAACGACAAGTTCAACGCTTATCGTGTCGCTGATCCATTAGCGATTAAGCATGCACCCTTGATCCATATGCCAATGCTTGACACCGCAGAGACGGTGGCTAACCGCTACAGTATTTCTCGCGAAGTGCAGGATGAGTATGCGGTTATCTCTCAGGCGCGCACAGCGGCAGCGCAACAGGCAGGCCTATTTGCTGATGAGATTGTACCGGTGACGGCAACTAAGGCAGTGACCAATCGTGAGACGGGTGAAGTAACCAAAGAGGAAGTGACATTGTCTTTGGATGAGGGTAATCGCCCTGGTACATCTATCGAAAATCTGGCCGGCCTTAAGGCAGTTCGCGATGGTGGTGTTATCACTGCTGGTAATGCGTCACAGTTATCAGATGGCGCGGCGGCAGTTGTATTGATGGATAGTACCTTGGCCTCACAGCGTAATCTTGAGCCATTAGGGGTTTATCGCGGTATGGCCGTTGCTGGGTGTGAGCCAGATGAAATGGGTATCGGACCTGTTTTCGCCATTCCTAAACTATTACAGCGCAATGGCTTGAAGATGGATGATATTGGTTTGTGGGAGTTAAATGAAGCCTTTGCTGTACAGGTTCTATATTGCCGTGACAAACTCGGTATTCCTATGGAGCGTTTAAATGTCAATGGCGGCTCTATTTCGATCGGCCATCCGTTTGGCATGAGTGGTGCTCGNATGGTGATGCATGCATTGATGGAAGGTAAACGTCGTGGTGAGAAGTACGTTGTAATCACCATGTGTGTTGGTGGTGGTATGGGTGCTGCAGGATTGTTCGAAGTTTTNTAATAGCAACCCATTTTAGGTACTTTTAAAGACGTCATTGATTGCTTTGTAAATCGATGGCGTTTTTGTATGGGCTNACTCTTCGCACAATCGGTTATGTGATTGATAGGCTATACAAGCAAAACTTGGTAATAATAATAGGAATAATGCAATGACAGTTGGGCTCGATAATAGGTTACGAACATGGTGCGTCTGCTTTGTAGCGGCAGTTGCTATAACAGGCTGCGATCAATCATCGGTCTCAGTAGAGCCGAGTGGCAATCGATTGGCTGCTAGTGATCACACCATTGCTCGCAATACAGCCCTTGCAGATAAACTTGACTTAGCTAATCAGCAGGATTTTGCAGATGCCCGTCGCGGTATGATTGCTCAAGCACCTAATACCCCAGTGAAGAGTGATGCTGGCGTGCAACTGTGGAATGCCGGCGACTATGAGTTTATTCAGGGTGAAGCACCGGCAACAGTCAACCCGAGTTTATGGCGACAGGCCAAATTAAATAATATTCGTGGACTGTTCAAAGTGGATGAAGGTATCTACCAGTTGCGCGGTTTTGATCTTGCTAATACCAGTCTAATCAAAAGTGACTCGGGTTGGATTTTGGTTGACCCGCTGACCACATTAGAAACCACTCGCTCGGCAATGGCATTTGCCGAGCAACATCTGGGTGACATTAAGCTGACAGCGGTTATCTTTACCCACAGTCATATCGATCATTTCGGTGGCGTGTTGGCACTGTTGAATGCGGAGCAGGCGGCAGCCGACAATGTGCCGATAATCGCGCCTGAGGGCTTTATTGAGGAGGCCACTAGCGAGAATGTTATTGCCGGGCCGGCTATGACGCGCCGCAGTGGCTATATGTATGGCAACAGTCTCGAGCGCTCCCCTGTGGGCCATGTCGATACAGGGTTGGGTAAGCAGCCAATCTTTGGTAGCACCTCCATTCTTGAGCCAACAGTATTGATTGATCAACCGGCAGTGGCGATGACCATCGATGGTGTGGAGTTTGAGTTTTATAATATGCCAAACTCGGAGGCACCTGCAGAATTAACTTTTTATCTACCTCAGCTTAAAGCATTCTGTGGTGCCGAATTACTGTCTCATGTAATGCATAATATTGTGACCCTACGCGGAGCAAAAGTCCGTGATGCCCTAGCATGGAGTGACTATATAGGTGAGTCTATAGCGCGTTTGGACAAGGTAGAAATACTTTTTAATAGCCATCACTGGCCCACCTGGGGACATGAGCGCATCATTGCCCAGATGGAACAGCAACAGGATATGTATAAATTTACCCATGACCAGACGGTGCGACTGGCTAATCTGGGCTATACCCCAAAAGAGATTGCCGAGCGCTTAACTTTGCCGGAGAGTCTTGCAGGGAATTTTCATTTGCGCGGCTACTACGGAACCTTAAGTCATAATAGCAAGGCGGTTTATCAGCACTATTTGGGTTGGTATGAGGGCAACCCCGCACAACTAAACCCTCTGTCGCCAGAGCGGTCTTCCCATCGTTATGTCGAGTTTATGGGAGGCGCTGCTAATATTCTCGAAAAAGCCACGCAATCAATGGCCAAGGGTGAGTATCGCTGGGTCGCTGAGGTACTTAATCATCTGGTGTTCGCGCAACCGGATAATAATGAGGCAAAACAGTTATTGGCTGACGCCTATCGTCAGTTAGCCTATCAAGCGGAGTCTGGTCCATGGCGAGATATTTATTTAACCGGTGCGCAAGAACTTGATAAAGGTAAGCCGGATCAATCCCATGATCTAGCGTTGGCCAAAGACTTTTTGCTACAGGTACCTATGATAGAGTTTATGAAGGTAATGTCAGTGCGGCTTGACGCAGAGAAAGCAGCGGGTGAGCGACTAGTACTCAATATCCTTTTCACTGATCAGCAAGAAAATTTTGTCCTCACAGTGCGCAATTCTGTTATGCATTACCAGCAGCTGCCGCCGGTAGCAGATGCCGACGTCAGTCTTTCACTTAGCAAGCCTCTATTTGTTGATATTATGGTGGGGCAGGCAGGTATTCAGCAGTTGCTCACCTCTGATGCTCTGCAGGTCGATGGTAGTGTTCTAGCCCTGCTGAAATTCTTTTCGTTACTGGATGAATCAAATGATAATTTTAATATTGTCACGCCATAATAGGTTACAAGGATTTGGCGCTGTTTAACTTGCGCGTAGCACTGTTGCGACGGATTTCAGTGGCAGTGCTGGTAGGGTTGTTTTTGGTCTTAGCAGTCCTGTGGCCGCGGACTCATTATCTACCCGCACAAAAGTTACCGTTTAGCGCCCAGCGCTTGGCCGATAGTCCGATATTAACCGTTGCTAAGAGCCCGAGGTTGACCGCACTGGCAGAGGCTCAGCGATATATCAATATCAACGGCCCAACTATGATTCGCGTGCCTGACTGGGTTGAACAGCCACTGGGCAAATACTATTTATATTTTTCTCACCATAAAGGTGATTTTATCCGCATGGCCTACGCTGATCTGATCGAAGGCCCCTATACAGTGTATGAGCCAGGTGTTTTGTCATTGCAGCAGTCCGGTTTTCCCGTCAATCAACTACCAAGCCTATCAGTGTGGGCGGGCTTTGCCGAATTATGGCATAACTTTTCGATTTTTATTGTGCGAGATACCATGCTCGCCATTTATCAAGCATTGGACACTGATCAAGAGCGACGCAAAGATCGCGGGTTGACACCCAGTCAAACCAAAACCCCGCATATTGCCAGTCCCGATATTGTCGTGGATAACCGCAATCAACGCATACTTATGTTTTTCCACGGCCAGCGAGACAGTCTGTCGCAGATAACGGGTATTGCCAGTTCGGAAGATGGTGTTAACTTCACGGCCACTGACAAAACTGTGGGTGCGGTCTACACGCGTTATTTTAATTATGGTGATCAGCATTACTTATTGAGCTCGCCGGGTATTTTATTTCGCAGCGACAATATTCTTGGCCCTTATAGGCCGAGAGATAAATCATTATTTGAGGTTAATTTCCGCCATGCGGCAGTGATGCTAGAGGGCGATCGTCTGACTGTTGTCTGGTCGAAAGTGGGAGAGGCGCCAGAGCGAATACTTTTATCGCAAGTGGATTTATCTGCTCCTAACTGGAATCGCTGGCGGGCCACAGAAGCGGTTGAACTCCTAGCCCCCGAACTCCCATGGGAAGGCGCTAGTTTGGCGCCAATGCCATCACTGCGCGGTGAATTGATTTCAGTGGCAAATGAATTGCGTGACCCTTATTTATTTGTTGATTCCCACAACCAAAAATACCTGTTGTATGTTGGTGCGGGAGAGCAGGCGATTGGTATTGCTAGCTTGGAGTAATCCTTACCTATTGCAACAAAGATATCGGTCTACGGCGAATTTAGTGCCTGCAGACAGGCAAAGCTGTTGATGTAAAAAGCAACAAAATAACTACATGATTTGTATATTTTGGTCTATCGTAAACTGATATTGTTGACTATCACCTGTTGCTAGTTAGAGCAAAAAACGCGTTTTAGAAGGATTATAAAATGGCTGAGTCCAGTACCAAATTTCTCCAATCCAACGGTCTCCGCATGGCTTATGAGGATTATGGTGACCCCGCCGATCCGGCGATTTTACTGGTCGCAGGCCTATATAACCAACTGGTGCGCTGGCCAATGGAATTATGCGAGCTATTAGTCTCTAAAGGGTTTCGTGTTATTCGCTTTGATAATCGTGATATCGGTCTAACCGATAAAATGGATGGCGTAAGGGCACCGAGTATATTACGTCTGATACTGCATTATTATTTGCGTATTCCTGTTACTGCACCCTATAGCCTCGACGATATGGCGGCGGATACGGTGGGGGTTCTCGATGCCCTCAATATTCAGCAGGCGCATATTGTAGGAATGTCCATGGGCGGAATGATAAGTCAGCTGGTGACGGGCTTGTACCCTGAGCGCATACTGTCTCTTACTTCGATTATGTCGACCAGTGGCGAGCGAGGCAAAGGCATACCCTCACTTAGAGTATCTCGGCAAATGACTAGGCCGGTATCGAAGCATCGCTCGGCCCTCGATAATGCGGTGGACACCTGGCAAATGATTGGCAGTCCAGCTTACCCGATGAGCGATGAAGCAGTTCGAGCACTGATCAAGGCGGAAACTAAACGCTCGAGTAATCCGGCTGGTTATCTGCGCCAAATTGCTGCGATTCGTACAGCGCCGGGCCGCGCCGCGTTGCTGAAAAGCATTAAAGTTCCGGTTCTCATTATTCATGGTAAGCAGGATTTGTTGGTACCAGTGAGTGGCGGTATCGATACCGCCAAGCATATTGCTCATGCTGAATTAGTTGTTTTTGAGGGTATGGGGCATACATTGCCTGCTGCACTTTTGCCGACGTTCGCCGAACTTATATATAAAAATGCTAAAAAATAGGCGTTTTAAGCGATTTTCGATAATTAGCTGAAAGTTAAAAAAGCAGCTTTAGCAGGCGACAAAATAAGTTAGAGATAAAATACGTCTGGAATAAAATACGTCTGGAATAAAAAAGGGGCCCCACTTCGACAAACGTAGAGCCCCTAGGGGGAGAAAACCGGTTAGCGTGCTACTGATTGCCTTTGGTTTTCCTTGGTTGTGGGGCGATTACCTCTCTATTATCGCCGTCACTCCTTGACCGCCAGCAGCACAGATAGAAATAAGACCGCGGCCGCCCCCTTTTTGTTCCAATAATTTTGCTAAAGTTGCCATTATTCTTGGTCCAGTCGCGGCAAATGGATGTCCGGTAGCGACACTGGAGCCGTTTAGATTAAGTTTTGCCCTATCAATACTGCCCAGTGGTGCATCAAGACCGAGTTTTTCCTTGCAGAAAGTCGCATCTTCCCAGGCTTTCATTGTACACAGCGCTTGAGCGGCAAAGGCTTCATGAATTTCATAGAAATCAAAATCCTGCAGGCTTATGCCTGCCCGAGCAAGTAGCCTCGGCACGGCGTAAGCCGGCGCCATCAGCAGGCCTTCACTCTGTTCGCCGTGGCTGTAGAAATCCACTGCTGCCACTTCACTGTGAGTGAGATAGGCTTGAATAGGCAGATTGTGCTGGTTAGCCCATTCTTCGCTGGCCAATAGTACTGCCGCTGCACCATCGGTCAGAGTGGTAGAGTTAGCCGCAGTTAAGGTGCCATTTTCGCGATCGTAAGCAGGTTTCAGTTGGGCCAATTTGTCGAGCGGTGTATCACGCATAATGCCGTCGCGCTCAACACCATCAAAGGGACTAATCAAATCATCAAAAAAGCCTCGTTGGTAAGCGGCCATAAGGTTTTGATGGCTGTTGAAGGTGAGTTGATCCTGATCTTCGCGACTAATACCCCATTGTTTAACCATCAATTCGCAGTGCTGACCCATGGATAAGCCGGTACGAGGCTCTGCATTGGCCGGTAGTGCTGGGATCATAAAGCTTGGTCTAATACTGGCGAGGGCCTTTAATCGCTGACCCAAGGTTTTGGCTCGATTTAAACTCAGTATCATATGCCGATATTTTTCATTGAGTGCAATCGGAGCATCGCTGGCAGTATCGGTACCTGCAGCTATACCAGAGTCAATTTGCCCTAACGCTATCTTGTTGCCGACCAAAATCGCGGCTTCCAGACCAGTGCCACAGGCTTGTTGCACATCATATGCCGGAGTTTGTAGCGATAAACCTGAATTCAATGTCGCCTCTCGTGCTAGATTGAAATCACGGGAATGCTTCATCACCGCTCCAGCAGCTACCTCTCCGAGACGCTCACCCGCTAAATCAAAACGCTGCACCAACCCCTGAAGCGTAGCGCTGAGCATATCCATATTACTGGCATGACTGTAGCTGGTATTACTGCGTACAAATGGAATGCGATTGCCACCGATGATGGCGACCTTGCGAATAGTTGTCATAATGGTTATCTCGTTGTTATAAATTTCAGTCAACAATAATATCAGTAATCGTAAAGTGACTGGGTATAAAAGCCATTGACTGCCGCGGAGGATTAATTGTCATTTCGGCCAACCATCATGGACTGTCTGGGGTTAGAATAGGTCCCTTTAGAGCATAATTACACACTTGCTAAATAGTTTCACACTTGTTACCTATTGCTTTTGGAGTAGCACAAACATGTCTGATAAATATCTAGAAATCGCCAACTCACCGTTGGGTAAAAAAATATTCAATGCTGTTGGTCTGCCTGATCCAGTGCCTCTGCGCCGCGAAGACCCTCAGCAGGCACACAATTTAAGCAGTCAAGTGCTATTGGGCGCGAGTCAGGGTGCTAGTTTTGCTAAACCGATCGGTGCCTTTTTAAAGAGTGCCGGTGTCACATTGTGTGATCTGTCGATGGAGGGTAAGGGACAGTTGATTTTTGACGCCTCTGGTATTGCCTCTGCGCAGCAGAGTGAGGCGCTGTATAGTTTCTTTAATCAGCACCTTAAATCTGTAAGTGACTCTGGGCGAGTTCTTGTAATTGGGCATAAACCTAGTGCTCTAGATGATACTGAGCATGCAACAGTGCAGCGAGGGTTGGTTGGCTTTGTCAAATCGGTGGCTAAGGAGATTGGTCGCAAAGGTGCCACAGCCAATTTAGTGCTAGTTGATCGCGGTGGTGATCAGGGACTGGAGGCGCCGGTTCGGTTCTTACTATCTGCAGGGTCAGCCTTTATGAACGCTCAAGTATTAACAGTTGCTGCGCCGGTTGCCGCTATCGAGGCTGATTGGACTAAGCCGCTGTCGGGTAAAACTGTGTTGGTAACTGGCGCTGCACGAGGGATTGGCTTGGCTATAAGTCAGACTATGGCGCGAGATGGTGCTACGGTAATTGGCGTGGATGTGCCTCAGTCACAGGATCAGCTGGCGACGGCGATGGACGCGATTGGTGGTCTAAGTTTGCCATTGGATATTACAGATACCGATGCTGCTGACAAACTGCGCGATTTTTGTTCTGCTCATAGTTCAGCATTACATGCGGTTGTGCATAATGCCGGCGTAACCCGCGATAAAATGTTATCCAGAATGACGGCACATCAATGGGATTTACTTATGCAGATAAATCTTGGTGCGGTGCAGAGAATTAATAGTGCGTTACTGGACACTACGTTACTAGACAATGGAGGCAAAATTATTGGTGTTGCCTCCATTAGCGGTATTGCTGGCAATATTGGACAGACCAATTATGCATTCTCCAAGGCCGCTATTATTGGTATGGTTGAGGCTCTGGCGGCACCCTGTGCTGCGCGAGGCATCACCATCAATGGCGTTGCACCGGGATTTATCGAGACACAGATGACTGCGGCTATTCCGTTTATTACTCGTCAGATGGGTCGCAGACTTTCCTCGCTAGGGCAGGGTGGTCTGCCGGTTGATGTTGCCGAGGTGATTGGCTTCTTTGTTAGCCCGCAGGCGGCGGGGATTAACGGCAATATGGTTCGGGTGTGCGGGCAGAGCTTGTTAGGCGCCTAAATATAGGGGAGCAAGGCTCCCCGCAAAAACTAGTTGCTGCTGTGAAGTGATTGATTGAGTTCAACAGCGCTTTTATTGGTCAGACACTCGACACAGCCACTAACAGAGTTACGTCTGAATAATAAGTCACTTTTACCAGAGAGCTCGCGCGCTTTGACCTTGCTTGTAGCTTGCTTTTGGTCATCCAACATGGTGACCACAGTGCCGGCGGTAATATACAGTCCAGCTTCTAGAGTGCAACGATCACCCAAGGGAATACCTAAGCCGGCATTGGCGCCCAGCAGGCATTTTTCACCCATGGAGATCACCATGCTACCGCCACCAGACAATGTACCCATAATCGACGCACCACCACCAATATCACTTCCCGCGGCACAGAAAACACCCGCAGAAATTCGTCCCTCAACCATATTTGGGCCCTCAGTACCGGCGTTGAAGTTAATAAAGCCCTCATGCATGACCGTAGTGCCTTCTCCTACATATGCGCCTAGGCGCACTCTTGATGCGTCAGCAATACGAATGCCGCTGGGCACGATGTAGTCCACCATCTTGGGGAACTTATCGACACAGTCGACGGTGAGCGGCTGTCCTTGTATGCGGGCTTGTAGCAGGTGCTCTGGTAGCTCTTCAATATCGATGGCACCGGCGCTGGTCCAAGCCACGTTTTTCAGCACGCCAAAGATGCCGCTTAGATCAGTGCCATGGGGTCGTACTAGGCGGTGACTGAGCAGATGTAGTTTAAGATAACCCTGTGGCACTGTGTCTGGTGCCGAGTCGCTGGTCAGCATTACTGCGACAGTGGGGCGTTTGGAGGCCGCTAGTTGGGCCACAGAAGCCGCTAATTCACTGTAGCCATTTTGCTTGAACGCAGACTCGAGAGCTGCCATCTGTGTGGCGTTTGGCTCCACTTCATCAGCCGTGCCGAGACAGGCTATAACGATGTCGCACAAGGCGGGGTCTGGTTGTAGTAAAGGGGCAGGATAATAGACTTCCAGCCATTCGCCGCGACTATTTTTGCTGCCCACACCAATGGCGAAACTGTATAAATTGCTCATGCTTTTGCTCTTAATAAAGGGTTAAAGGTTAAAGGTTAAAAATTTTTTGGTAGAGATCAGGTTTAAATCCAATAGTAATAGTGCCATCGATATCCAGTACAGGACGTTTAATCATTGCCGGATACTCAACTAACAGGGCGGTAACATTGTCTCTGTTGGTCGTAGCTTGTACTTGGCTATCCAATTTATGCCAAGTCGTGCCGCGCCGATTGAGCACGGTTTCCCAGTCGCTTTGTTCGATCCAATGCTCGATAGTAGCGGCGTCAATTCCCTCTACTCGAACATTATGAAAGCGATAGTCGATGTCCTCTGCTGCCAGCCATTGGCGGGCTTTTTTAATCGTATCGCAGTTTTTGATACCAAATAATGTAATCACGGTAATCCTTCCATGAGTAGTAGCCGGCTAGCATAGCAAAACCATCAGGGCTTGTGGGCTTTAAACGGACTTTTGCGGTTGGGATAACAGGTTGTGCAAATATCGCAGACGCGCCCATCGCAACCGCGGGCCGAGCAGAATTCACGACCATAGAAAATAATCTGTAAATGCAGTTTATTCCACTCTTGCCGCGGGAATAGTTTTTTTAAATCTCGCTCTGTTTGCACGACGCTTTTACCTTTGGTCAGCCCCCAGCGTTGTGCTAGGCGATGAATATGTGTATCCACCGGAAAAGCAGGGTGACCAAAACCCTGTGACATAACCACGCTGGCGGTTTTATGGCCAACACCGGGTAGAGTCTCCAGTGCTGCCATATCCTCCGGCACTTCACCGTTATAGTCGGCAACGAGTATCTTTGAGAGCGCAGAGATGGCTTTGGATTTTTGCGGTGCCAGACCACAGGGGCGTACAATTTGATACAGAGTATCGACTGGCACATGCTGCATATCAAACGGATTGTTAGCTTCGGTAAATAATGCAGGGGTGACTTTATTGACCCGTTCATCGGTGCACTGAGCACTTAACAATACAGCCACTAACAGCTCAAAGGTATTGCTATGATCCAGAGGTACCGGCGTCTCTGGGTAAAGTTGATTTAGCCGTTGTAAAATAAATGCGGCACGCGCTTTCTTCAGCATGACTAATTCAGGCTCTCAACATACTGTTTGATTCGCTGCGCGGCTTCTATGCATTGATCTAACTCAGCCACCAGTGCCATACGCACATGGTTCTTGCCGGGATTGCCGGTGTCAGTTGTGCGTGATAGGTAACTGCCGGGCAGTACCGTCACGTTTTGCTGTTGGTAGAGACCCTGAGCGAACTGAGCGTCATCAATAGGGGTTTGTGGCCATAGATAGAAGCTGGCGCTGGGTTCGGTGAATGTCAGGGTGCCGCGCAATATATCAGTGACAGCAGCGAATTTTTCTCGGTACAGACTACGATTGGCGATTACGTGGTCTTCGTCGCTCCAAGCAGCGATAGAGGCTGCTTGCACAGGCATGGACAGTGCGCAACCATGATAGGTGCGGTAGCGTAAAAAGGCCTCGAGAATAGTGCTGTCGCCAGCAATAAAGCCTGAGCGCAACCCCGGAAGATTGGAACGCTTTGATAGGCTATGAAATACCACGCAGCGGGCAAAATCATGGCGGCCTAATTGCTGGCAGGCTTCGAGCAGTCCGAGCGGTGGATTACTCTCGTCAAAGTAGACCTCGGAATAACATTCGTCACTAGAGACGACAAAGTCATATTTATCGGCCAAATCAATAACCTGTTGATACTGTTCCAAAGACATAACTGCACCTGTGGGNTTGCCGGGNGAGCACAGTTGCAAAAGCTGGCAANGCTGCCAAATAGCCTCGGGAACCTGACTGACGTCAGCAATAAAATCGTTCTCAACCAGAGTGTCGAGGTAGTACAGTTCAGCTCCCGCTAGGATCGCTGCACCCTCATAGATTTGATAGAAAGGGTTAGGAGAAACCACGACAGGGGTAGGAACGCTGGCATCAATCACCGCTTGAGTAAAGGCAAACAGTGCCTCTCTGGTGCCGGCGACAGGCAATATATGGCGCTCCGGATCAATTTGGTCAGCACTGAGATTAAAGCGTTGTTGTAACCACTGGCCTATGCTTTGTCGCAATGCCAGGCTGCCCTTGGTGGTGGGGTAAACCGCTAGCTGGTCAATATTGTCACAGAGAATCTGCTTGACGAAATCGGGCGCTGGATGTTTCGGTTCGCCAATTGACAGGGCAATATGAGCCAGTTGCGGTGGGGGTTCGATGCCAGTCTTTAATTGANTGAGTCTTTCAAACGGATAGGCATGTAGCTTAAGTAAGTTAGCGTTCATAAGTTGTTNTGTCTTTTTAGTGCCAGACTTTTGCTNCAGGCATCTCTGCGTCNAGCACATCCTGCTGATTGCGGGAGTCTAGTTCGGTGCAGATACTCTGTTGTATTTCCTGACTTAGCTTGTAATCAGTCAGTGGGCTATGCTGCTGATCAGTCAGATAGAATGTATCTTCGACCCGTTCACCCAGGGTAGATATTTTGGCGTTGTATAGATTTAAATTATACCGCAAAAAGATGGTTGCCAGATGAGCTAGCAGGCCTGGCCGGTCCGGTGTAATGACTTCAATCACGGTACTATTGGTCTCCGCATCATTGCGCAGTGAGGCGACCGTCTTGAGGGTAAAGTTTTTCAGCTGGCGCGGTGTTCTGCGGCTGATATCAAAACTGACAGTATCGGGGTCGATAATGCCTTTGCGTAAGGTCTCTGCTACTTCTTGGCAAAGTGCGCTGTCATTGCCGATGGGGCGGTCATTTTCATCGAGCACATAAAATACATCAAAGGCTCGATTATCACTGGTGGTATGAAGTCTAGCATCCTGAATGTTAAGTTGGAGTTTGTCGAGAACCGCAGCGATAATTGCGAAAATATTCTGCTGTCCTTTGGTATGAACGAAAATTTGGGTCGCCACCGGTATTTCCACGCCCACATCACGCAGGGTTATAACCGGCTGAGACGACTCTGGGTTATCAATGATTGCTCGGGTGAATGCGGCAATGTCCTCGGCTCGTTCACGCAGGAAAAACTCTTCATCNACATCTGACCACACATTATGNGCTTGTTCNGCACTGATATTTTGCTCTAGCANCAGNCGAGTGGCAGCACTTTTTGCCTCTGCAACCCAAGCGGACTTGTCTGCGGGTATACCTAAACCTTGCTGCAATACTTGTTTGGTTTCAAAGTAGAGGTTGCGCATCAATGAACCTTTCCAGTCTGTCCAGAGTCTTGGGTTGGTGGCATTGATATCGGCGACAGTCAGTACATACAGATATTCCAGATGCATTAGATCNCCACAATGTTTGGCAAATTTATAGATAACATCTGGATCTGAGGTGTCCTCGCGCTGCGATACTGTTGACATTAACAAGTGATTNTCCACCAACCACTGCAGTAGTTTTATCTCTTGGGGCTGCAGACCATGGCGCTCGGCAAAGTCAGCAATGTCTGCTGACCCCAGCAATGAATGATCGCCACCACGCCCTTTGGCGATATCGTGATAGAGAGCGGCAATCATAATCAGTTCAGGCTTGGGTAGATTTTTGTATATATGTGCTGACACCGGAAACTGCTCGGCAATCTCTGGCCGTGCCAGACGGCGGATATTGCGCACCACTTGCAAGGTGTGCACATCTACTGGATAAATATGAAATAAATCATGTTGTGTTTGGCCGACAATTTTGCCAAATTCCGGTAGGTAGCTACCCAGGATCCCATATCTATTCATACGCTGGAGTTGTGCTGATAGGTTGTATGGTGCCTTAAGGATGCGCATAAATAAGTCGCGATTGACCTGGTTTNGTCTAAATGCATCATCAATNAGGTTTCTGTGCAGGCGGATCTGTCGNATGGTNGAAGCGCGAATACCTTTAATATTCTCGTTCTCACCCATAATGGCAAATACCTCGAGCAGAGCAGAGGGGTTGTTGATAAAAACATCGGTGTCTGTGGTGTCCAGATAGTTATCGCGAATAACAAAATCCTGATTGATGGGTGTGATGACTTTGGTCTTATTTTTGCGGTAGATAGCTTCATCGAGATACTGCAATAAAACATCATTGAGNTCACGGATCGATAGCACTACTTGGTAGTAACGCTGCATAAATTTTTCGACNCCTAAACGGCTTTTGCTATCCCTGTAGCCAAACATGCTGGCCAATTTACGCTGATAATCGAATAGTAGNCGCTCTTCAGGGCGACCNGCTATCAGATGTAAGCCATAACGCACTTTCCACAAAAANTCNTCATCTCTGCGCAGGGTGAGGTATTCCTCTTCGGAGAGAAAGCCAGCGTGCACNAGTTGTGANCGGCGGTANACGTTAAANTGGCGTTTNGCCGTCCAGTTAATTAACTGTATGTCACGCAATCCACCGGGTGCCTCTTTAACATTGGGCTCTAAGTTATATTCGGTGTCATCATGCTTAAAATGGCGCGCACGCTGCTCATCTATTTTGCCCTGATAGAACTTACTCGATGACCAAATCTTATTCGGTCCGGTCTTTTTAAGCATGGTTTGGCGCAGAGATTGATCCCCACACAGTAGTCTAGTTTCCATTAGATTAGTGGCGACACTGATATCTGCTTTGGCTTCGTCGACACATTGTGAAAGGGAGCGCACGCTATGGCCAATTTTAAGCTGAATATCCCACAGGAAAGTTAAAAATTGTTCGATGCTTTGACGATATTTCTGTGGTCGATTGCGGCGCATAAGTATCAGCAGATCAATATCTGAGTGAGGGTGCAGCNCNCCNCGACCATANCCGCCNACAGCAATNAAGCTGATATCTTGGTCCCATTGAAATCGGCTCCAAGCATAGATCAAAATGATATCGGCAAATTGCGCCGCTTCATTGACCAGTGTGTGAACTTCCTCGCCCTCATGAAATCGATTGTCAAAATGATTTTGAGCCGCGCTCAGGGCATTGCGAAAGACGGTCACAGGGTCGTCTGTCAGCAGGCTAGCTGCGAAACGCTTTTGATCAAAAAATAACGGTACGGCCAAACCGGGAGGCAGCGCTATAGCATCGATTTGCGACGACATAGGGTAAATTTCTCTTGCAGTTGTTGGTTAGAAAGATTCTTCGTTTCGCGCGGTAAAAACCTCTACACCATCGGCAGTAACCAGCATAGTGTGTTCCCACTGTGACGATAATCGCCCATCCTGTGTCTCTACGGTCCAACCGTCGCGTTTCAATTTGGTGGCATGCTTGCCGGCATTGATCATCGGCTCAATGGTAAATGTCATGCCCTCACGCAATTCCAAGCCGGTGCCAGGGACACCGTAGTGCAACACCTGAGGTTCCTGGTGGAATTCATCACCAATCCCATGACCGCAGTAGTCGCGAACAACGGAATAGTAGTTGGCTTCCGCATGGATTTGAATCGCGTGACCAATATCACCCAAGCGAATACCGGGGCGCACCAGTTCAATACCTTTATAGAGACATTCTTGCGATACGTTTATCAGCCGCTGGGCATGGTTAGGGATATTGCCCACAGCATACATTTTGCTGGTATCACCATACCATCCATCTTTGATAACAGTGACGTCGATATTGATGATGTCACCGGTTTTAAGTATTTTTTTGTCGGCGGGAATGCCGTGGCAGACCACCTGATTAACGGAGGTGCAGATAGATTTAGGGAAGCCGCGGTAGCCTAAACAAGCCGGAATAGCCTTTTGGATATTGACGATATGCTCATGACAAATGCGGTCTAGTTCTTCAGTCGTAACGCCCGGCACGACATGCTCGCCAATTAGTTCAAGCACTTCTGCGGCCATACGGCCTGCCACACGCATCTTAGCGATTTGATCTGGGGTGCGAAGTTCTACACTCATCGAAATTCTCAAGGGGTTTGGAATAGCGGCTATTGTACCTGTCTCGGCGCAGTTGAGGGAGTATTCTGACGATATTTTACCGATTAGTCTGTGATTGCGCCTTAGGTCGACGAGTTTGGTCTTCAGATGACCTTGGTCAGCATCGGTATTTTGTCGGCATTTATGCTTTATATGGCGTCGCCATTATGGTATAAAGCGCGCCGTTGTGGGGATGTCCTCGCAACGATAATTTAAAACTTAACGACACACACATTCCGACACAATGTTCTGGGTGCCTGTAAAGCGAGCAATAGGTTGCTGTACGGGTTGATCATTGGGGGATGTGGAGGCTTAACCCCAAGAGGAAATTTTATGTCTACTGTCAGTATGCGTGATATGTTGCAGGCTGGTGTGCACTTTGGCCACCAAACCCGCTTCTGGAACCCCAAAATGAGCCAGTATATTTTTGGCTCTCGTAACAAAGTTCATGTTATTAACCTAGAGCACACCGTACCAGCGTTTAATGAAGCGCTGGAAATCTTGCGTGTCGAAGCGGCTAAGGGTAATCAAATTCTTTTTGTTGGCACCAAGCGAGCAGCGCAGAAAATTGTTAAAGAGCAAGCCGAGCGCTGTGGTATGCCTTACGTCAGTCATCGCTGGCTGGGTGGAATGTTGACCAACTACAAAACAATTCGCGCTTCGATTCGACGTTTTCGCGAACTGGAAACGCAAGAAGCCGACGGTACCTTCGATAAGCTGACCAAAAAAGAAGTGCTGATGCGCACTCGTATGAAAGAGAAGCTAGAGAACAGTATTGGTGGTATTAAGGATATGAATGGTCTGCCAGACATTCTGTTTGTAGTCGATGTTGATCATGAGCGTATCGCTATTAATGAGGCGAATAAGTTGGGTATCCCTGTTGTTGGTATCGTTGATACTAATAGCGACCCAGATGGGGTTGATTATGTTATTCCTGGCAATGACGACTCGATCCGCGCAATAAAGCTCTACGCTGCCTCTGCTGCTGATTCTGTGCTCGAGGGCAAAGCGCAATCTGCAACCCTCACGAGCAAGGACGAGTTTGTTGAAGAGGTTGCTGCTGATACCATAGCAGCAGAAGCAGCAGCGGCTGAACAACCGGCAGCTGACCCAGTGGCTGCTGATGTGGCGGCCGAATAGTTTACGATCAGCCAGAAAAGGCCTAGCACTGAACTATTAAAGTAAAAGGGGGCCGCTGCCCCCTTTTTTCCAACTGATTAAATGTTTTAAAGAGAGGAATACAATGTCACAGGTAACAGCATCTTTAGTGAAAGAGCTACGAGATCGCACCGGTTTAGGCATGATGGAATGCAAAAGAGCACTCAATGAAGCGGGTGCTGATATAGACAAGGCAATTGAAGAATTACGTAAATCTAGTGGTATGAAAGCGGCTAAAAAAGCGGGTCGCACTGCTGCTGATGGCATTGTGCTGTATAAATCTGAGGGCGGTTTCGGCATGCTGCTAGAAGTTAATAGCGAGACTGATTTTGCGGCTCGTGATGACGGTTTTCAGGGCTTTGCTAACGAGGTTCTCGAAGCCGCCTATGCTGGAAAATCAACCGATATTGCAGGGCTTATGGCAGGGGGGCTTGAACCTGTGCGTGAGGCGCTGGTACAAAAAATTGGTGAAAATATTTCGGCCCGCAGAGCAGCCAGCGTTGAGGCCCCTGTGGTGGGCGGATACGTGCACAGTAACAACCGGATTGCGGTGCTAGTGGGCCTATCTGGTGGCAGTGAAGATTTAGCTAGAGATGTCGCCATGCATGTTGCGGCAGTTAATCCTGCGGTAGTAAGCTCAGATCAGATGCCAGCCGATGTCGTTGCAGCGGAAAAAGAGATCTTTGCCGCTCAAGCGCGCGAGAGTGGTAAGCCTGAGGAAATCATCGAGAAGATGATTGGTGGTCGAGTCAGCAAATTCTTAAAAGAGAGCAGTTTGGTAGACCAGCCCTTTGTTAAAGATCCGGATACAACCGTAGGTAAGCTGGTTGCAGCTGGTGGTGCTGAAGTTATTTCTTTTGTCCGCTTTGAGGTGGGTGAGGGAATTGAGGTAGAAGAAGTAGATTTCGCCGCTGAAGTGGCCGCTCAGGTTGCCGGAGTAAGCGAATAATAAAAAACAGGAGCGTTTATGCCAACCACCGGAAAAGAGAAAGCTTACAAGCGTATTCTGCTTAAGCTTAGTGGTGAGGAGCTAATGGGTGAAGAGGGCTTTGGGATTGACCCCAAAGTTCTCGATCGTATGGCATTGGAAATTGGTCAGCTCGTCGGTATCGGTGTTCAGGTGGGATTGGTGATTGGGGGCGGCAACTTATTTCGTGGTGCTGCTTTGAATGCCGCTGGGATGGAGCGCGTTACTGGGGATCATATGGGCATGCTGGCCACGGTAATGAATGCGTTGGCCATGCGCGATGCGCTTGAGAGAACCAATATTTCCTCCCATGTTATGTCGTCGATTCCCATGAGTGGAGTGGTAGAGCATTACGATCGTCGTCGTGCGCTACGCTATATTAAAGATGGTGATGTAGTTATTTTTGCTGCAGGAACAGGCAACCCATTTTTTACTACTGACTCTGCGGCCTGTCTTCGTGGTATCGAAATTAATGCAGATGTTGTGCTTAAGGCGACAAAGGTTGACGGTGTATACTCTGCCGATCCAATGCTCGATAGTGGCGCCGAATTATATACCCATCTCACTTACGATCAGGTGCTTGATAAAAAGCTCGGGGTGATGGATCTGACTGCAATATGTCTCTGTCGTGAACACAATATGCCTCTCAGAGTGTTTCGTATGTCGAAGCCGGGGGCGTTATTAAATTTAGTTGTCGGTGGCACTGAAGGCACGCTGATAGAAGAGGGATAGGAGGGTATTTAATGATTGAAGATTTAAAGCAAGATGCAAAAGAGCGGATGAGTAAGGCATTGGATGCTTTGGCAGGTGCTTTTAATAAGATTCGCACCGGCCGTGCTCACCCCAGTATCCTCGATGGTCTATCAGTGGATTATTACGGTGTCGATACCCCATTGAGTCAGGCCGCTTCCATTGCTATTGAGGATGCACGAACGCTCTCAGTAACGCCATGGGAAAAGTCATTAGTGCCAGAAATTGAAAAGGCTATCATGAAGTCGGATCTTGGGCTTAACCCCTCCACAGCAGGTGCGGTTATTCGTGTGCCGCTACCAGCTCTGACTGAGGAGACGCGCAAGCATTATGGCAAGCAAGCTAAAGCCGAAGCGGAAGGCGCGCGTATCTCAATTCGCAATATTCGCCGTGACGTTATCTCTGATATAAAGGAGCTACAAAAAGCGAAAGATATTAGTGAAGACGAGGAGCGCAGAGCGCAAGACGATGTGCAGAAGATTACTGACAGTTTTGTTGCTCAGGTAGAAGAGGCGCTTGCAGCTAAAGAGAAGGATTTGATGGAGATTTAATCTCCTCAAAAATACCCATCATGGTTGATGCCACTCAGTTAGATACCGCTCATCCTCTCAAACATGTTGCCGTTATTATGGACGGCAATAATCGCTGGGCCAAACAGCGTGGACTCAGCGGTATAGCTGGGCATGA
Organism: Porticoccaceae bacterium; assembly: GCA_002685715.1. Classification (GTDB taxonomy): domain Bacteria; phylum Pseudomonadota; class Gammaproteobacteria; order Pseudomonadales; family Porticoccaceae; genus HTCC2207. The sequence goes on from NYXU01000021.1 coordinate 34,219, forward strand.
GGCCGGTGTTGAGCGTATCCGCGATATCTTGAAAGCGGCCAAAAACCATAATATCAATACCGTGACGCTATTTGCCTTCAGTAGCGAGAACTGGAAACGCCCAGAATTTGAAGTGCGGGGTTTGATTTCACTGTTCTCATCCTATTTGAAAAGAGAAGCCAAAGGTCTTCGCGATGATTCCGTACGACTCAAAGTCATCGGCAATCGCAGTCATTTTAGTGAGCGTTTGCGGGCACTTATCAGTGAGACCGAGTCCTTGACTGCTAGTGGTACTTTTACACTGTATCTCTGTGTTGATTACGGCGGTCGCTGGGATATTGCCAGAACAGCGCAGGCGATGGCGTCAGACGTGCAGATGGGACGTCTGCGTTCGACTGATATTGATGAAACCCTATTCGATAAATATATGCACCAGGATGGTATTCCCGATCCTGACCTATGTATTCGTACCGCAGGGGAGCAGCGCATCAGTAATTTTTTACTGTGGCAGCTAGCCTACAGCGAACTTTACTTTGCTGACTGCTACTGGCCAGATTTTGATGCCAATGCCTTTGAGTTGGCCATTGTGGAGTACTATCGTCGACAGCGTCGTTTTGGTTTGCGTGTTGATGGCGAAGCGCATGGCGGTGCTGAGTTCGAGCATGAAAAAGACGGTAACACCCATGCTTAAGCAACGTGTGATTACAGCGCTAGTATTGGTCGCGGCATTTGTGTGGCTGCTGGTCAACCTAACTGCGGCTGAGTTTTCATTGGTACTGTTGTTGCTAGTGATGGTTGCGGGCTGGGAGTGGACTAATTTATTGCATCTTAACCGCAGAAGTAGCAAAGCCGGATTTCTCGGGTTACTGCTCTTAGCACTAGCCGCCGTTGGTTTGAATATTGGCCTATTTGCAGAGTTTAATTTTGCTCTTGGTCAGCAGATTAGCATGATAGCGGTGGGGCTTTGGGCGATAATTTTCCTCTGGTTGCAAGGCTACCCGTCAAGCTCTATTCTCTGGTCGCCACGACCTGTGTTAGGTCTCATAGGGTTGCTGCTATTGGTGGCAACCTGGGTTGCTTTGACATCAATATTGCATCGAGAGGCTGGTCGCTGGCTGCTGTTTTTAGCTATTGTGATTGTCGCGCTAGCGGATGTTGGCGGTTATGTAGCTGGAAGACTGTTTGGCAAAAATAAGTTGGCTCCGATTATCAGTCCCGGTAAAACTTGGGAAGGCTTTGCTGGCGGTATGTTACTGCAAATACTGCTGATCGCTGGGTTGATGTGGCAGTTGCCGCAACTCAGATTGATTGAGTTGACTATTTTAGTGATTCCAGTGGCGCTCTATTCGGTATTGGGCGATCTTTTCGAGAGTATGATTAAGCGCCACAGCGGTGTCAAAGACAGCAGCCAGCTGCTACCCGGTCATGGTGGTGTGCTCGATCGCATTGATGGCTTTATGGCCGCATTGCCACTTTTTAGTCTTTTACTCGCCAATTCAAGTCTCGTCTGATTTATGCAATCCATAACACTTCTCGGTGCGACCGGTTCGATTGGAGAGAGCACACTCGATGTTATTGCCCGTCATCCAGATAAGTATTCCGTCTTTGCCTTAACAGGCAATCAACAAATTGAAAAACTTGCAGCGCAATGCCAACGTCATCGAGCTGAGTTTGCCGTGGTTAATGATGCGCCGGCGGCGTCGCGTTTACAGGCGATACTGTTAGACGCGAAATGTCCTACTGAAGTGTTGTACGGTACTGAGGCTCTGTGCCAGGTCGCCAGCGCGGTGCAGGTGGATACGGTGATGGCTGCTATTGTAGGTGCTGCTGGATTGATGCCAACCATGGCGGCAGTCAATGCGGGTAAGAAGATACTGCTGGCCAATAAAGAATCCCTAGTCATGGCCGGTGGACTATTTATGCAGGCGGTGAGGGCCTCTGGTTCAGTGTTATTGCCGGTCGATAGTGAGCATAATGCAATTTTTCAATGTCTGCCGGCTAACTATGTGAAAACAGAGACATCTGGTATTAGCAAATTGTTGCTATCGGCCTCTGGAGGCCCATTTCGTGGCTGGTCGGCAGAGCAGATGACGACAGTGACACCAGAACAGGCTTGCGCTCACCCTAATTGGTCGATGGGGCGCAAGATATCGGTTGATTCTGCNTCNTTAATGAATAAAGGTCTCGANNTAATTGAGGCNTGCTGGCTATTTGCTGTTGCACCGCGACAGATTGAGGTGGTNGTNCATCCGCAGAGTGTGATTCACTCGCTGGTACAATATATTGACGGCTCTGTTTTAGCGCAACTGGGCAATCCCGATATGAGGACACCGATTGCACATGCCTTGGCTTGGCCTAATCGAGTTGATGCGGGTGTGTCAGATCTGAATCTATTTGATATCGCTCATCTCGATTTTGAGCCGGCAGATACTACTAATTTTCCCTGCTTAACTTTGGCATCACAAGNAGCGGTTGCCGCTGGCGATGCGCCGACTATTCTCAATGCCGCCAATGAGGTTGCCGTGCAAGCATTTCTTGATAGACGCATTGGCTTTACTCAGATAGCGGAGGTTGTAGATAATGCGCTATCAAGGCTTACAATNAGTGAACCAGATTCATTGGCGGCAGTCCAAGAGTCCGACAAAAAAGCCCGNAGNCTCAGTGCTGAGTACATAACAGAGTTAGAGNCTTAANATATGGAGCTGTTNCAGACAATTTTTTATACCTTTATTGCCCTTGGTGTTTTGGTCAGTTTTCATGAATTTGGNCATTNCTGGGTGGCACGCCGNTGTGGTGTNAAGGTNGAGCGNTTCTCCATCGGNTTTGGTACGCCGTTACTAACATGGCGAGATAAGCATGGCACGGAATTTATTCTGGCACTGTTGCCATTGGGCGGCTACGTAAAAATGGTCGATGAGCGCGAAGGNACTGTGGANCCTGAAGATCTGCANTANTCNTTNAACCGCAAGTCNGTATGGCAACGCATGGCAATCGTTAGCGCTGGNCCNCTNGCGAATTTTTTACTCGCGGCTGTCGCCTTCTGGTGGNTGTTCTTGGCNGGAGAAAAAGGGCTTGCTCCGGTAGTGGGCATGGTTGAACAAAATTCTCTGGCCGCGGATGCCGGTTTCGAGGTCGGTATGGAAATTACTGCTGTCAATGGCGTCGCCACAGATACTTGGAACGCAGTATCAAGACAACTGTTTGGTTTTATTGGTAGCACTGGTGAGGTTCCTTTTACCGTAGTCTATGCCGATTCAACCCTAAGCACTGAACTCNGCGTATCGGTTGACCGTTGGTTGCGAGACGCACAGGAGCCTTCACCTNTGCGTGATCTCGGTATCAGCCCNCCTTTTGAGCTCGATAGCCTCAACCTTGCCAATGTATTTGAGGATGGTGCTGGCTATGAGGCTGGCCTGCGTGTCGGAGATCAATTATTGGCAATTAATGATCAAACCATTGAGCATGTGGGCGAGTTTGTTGATCAGGTCGCCAACAGTGCCGGGGTCACTGTTGTGCTTGATGTGCAGAGAGATGCGGAGTTACTTACCATTCGCGCCATTCCTCGTCTCATTGAAAGAGAGGGTCGCGAAGTGGGGCAGCTGGGTGTACAGCTGGCGTCAACCGGAAAGTATCCTGACGAACTGATGCGCGATGTGAAATACAATATATTCACCGCTGTTCCGCGCAGTATTCAGGAGACCGCCAATACGAGCATTTTTGTATTAAAGTCCATAGGTAAACTTATTGTCGGTGATCTTTCACCAAAAAATCTCAGCGGGCCGATAACCATTGCCAAGGTGGCGGGTGATAGTGCGCGCACGGGAATTGACAATTTTATTCGCTTTGTCGCTATTCTCAGTATAATGCTCGGCGTAATGAATTTACTGCCTGTGCCTGTTCTCGATGGTGGGCACCTTATGTACTATTTGATCGAGGTGATAAAGGGCTCTCCTGTATCTGACCACATTCAGATTGTGGGATACAAAGTAGGGTTTGTGATGTTGATAGGGTTGATGATATTCGCTACCTACAACGATATAACGCGGCCATTTTGAACCGCAAAATATAACTTATAATCGGGTTTGATTTACACATGAAGCGAGTTTTAACCGGCCTTTTATTTGCTCTACTCTCATTTGCCTCGACCAGCTATGCGACGGTCTTTCAGGTTGCGGATATTCGTATTGAAGGATTACAACGGGTCTCTGCGGGTACGGTGTTCGCGGCATTACCGATCAATGTTGGCGATGTTGTCGATGATCCTGGCATACGTGATGCGACTCGCTCGTTATTTCGTACCGGTTATTTTTCCGATGTGGTGATAGCGAGAGATAACGGTGTTTTGGTTATCGGGCTTGCGGAGCGTCCGGCGGTAACCGAGATTAATCTCGACGGGAACAAGGCGATCGAGACTGATCAGTTACTTGATGCACTGCGTGATAATGGGCTAGCTGAAGGTCAGATTTTTCGCCAGGTTGTGCTCGAGGGCATGACTCAAGAGCTCCAGCGTCAATATGTGTCCCAAGGTCGCTATGGTGCGCTGGTGAAAACAGAGGTTGAACCATTGCCACGCAATCGCGTGGCGATCAATATTGATATTGATGAAGGTGACGTGGCTAAGATTCGTCATATCAATATCGTCGGTAACAACGACTTCTCTGAAGAAGAGTTATTGGAAAATTTTGAACAAAACACCACCGGTTGGCTGTCTTGGATTTCCAGTGATGATAAATACAGTCGTGAAAAACTGACAGGAGACCTGGAAACCTTAGAAACCTGGTACTTGGATCGAGGGTATCTGAAGTTTGCTGTTCAAAGTACCCAGGTGTCGATTAGCCCAGATAAAGAGTCTGTTTATATCACTATCAATATCGACGAGGGAGATATCTATAAAATTAGTGGTGTGGAATTGTCCGGTGAGTTAAAAATTCCTGAAAATCAAGTCAGAGCGCTTATTATGATGCGCAAAGGTATGATTTTCTCTCAGGCCTTAATGACCTCATCAAGCGAATATATCACCCGTACTCTGGGCAACAGAGGGTACACCTTTGCCGAAGTCACGGGTTATCCAGAAGTTGATGAAGACGAGAAAACGGCTACCGTCACTTTTGTCATTACGCCGGGCATGCGTGCCTATGTCAGACGTGTTGAATTTCGTGGTAATACCAAGACTACTGATGAAGTCTTGCGTCGCGAAATGCGTCAGATGGAAGGTGGTTCGGCAAACAATGCTCTTCTTGAACATTCTAAAGTGCGCCTTGAGCGACTCGGTTTCTTTAAAGAGGTCAATGTAGAAAATATTCCGGTGGCCGGCACTAACGATCAGATTGATGTTGTCTACACGGTTGAAGAGCAGCCCTCAGGCTCAGTAGGCGCGAGTGTTGGTTATGCGCAGGGTACCGGTCTCATTTTGGGCGCTAATCTCAGCGAAAATAATTTCCTCGGTACCGGCAAGCAGGTTGGTGTTGGTATTAATAAAAGTACCTATCAGAGTTCATTGAGTTTTAGTTATTCCGAGCCCTACTTTACCGTGGATGGGGTAAGCGTGGGCTATAGCGTCTATGGGCGTGAGACCGACTACGATCGTATTAATGTGGCCAGTTTCTCAACCAATACCTATGGTGCCAATGTTAATTGGAGCTACCCAGTGTCTGAGGTTGAACGTATTGGTTGGGGTCTTGGCTATGAAAATCTAGATCTTAAAACTGGTTCGTTTGCGTCTAAGGAAATTAGTGATTTTGTCAATGAAAATGGTAATAACTTTGATGTGGTCAGCTTCAATGTTAACTGGATAAGGTCGACCCTAAACCGCGGCATTTTTGCTACCCGCGGTAGTTCTCAGCGTTTGGGGCTTGATATTGCCGTACCTGGTTCGGGTCTAGAGTATTATAAAGCGACCTATAACCATCAATATTTACGCGGCTTAACACGTTCTTTAACGTTGAAATTGCGAGCAGACCTTGGCTATGGCGAGAGCTATGGCGATACAACTAGAATGCCATTCTTTAAGAATTTCTATGGCGGTGGTTTCGGCTCAGTGCGCGGGTTTAAGCGCAATACCTTAGGTCCACAAGACACGCCATGCCATCTGTTAGACCCGCCCTGTAATACTAGTTATATCGACGATCCAGATCCTATCGGTGGTAATGTGCAAGTTGAGCTTGGTGCTGAGGTTATCTTTCCACTGCCATTCCTGAAAGATCAACGCTCAGTTCAGTCAAGCTTTTTTGTTGATGCGGGTAATATTTTCAATACTAAATGTGGTGATACGCAGGTTAATTGCTTTAAACCTGATCTCGGTGAATTGCGTTATTCCGTGGGTGTTGGGGCAACTTGGTTAAGTGGTTTCGGGCCGATTACGTTCAGTATTGCCAAGCCGCTAAACTCAAACGAATCTGATGAGACTGAAGTGTTCCAGTTCTCATTGGGTAATCAATTTTAAATAACATGTTGGGAGAAGTATTGTGGGTAATGTAAAAACACTTGTTTTAGTTTTGGTTGCTAGCTTTTTTGCGGCTGCGCCTATGGGTGCAATAGCGGCGGATAAGGTGGCGGTTGTGGATATAGCGCGAGCTATTTTTGGCTCTGATGCAGCGCAGGCCAAATTAAAGCAAGCAGAGCAGGGTGCTGATTTTGTCAGCCTTAAGGCTAAATATGAAAGTTCAGCGGCAGACCTGCAGGCATTAGCCAAAGAAGCAGAGAGCAAGCGTTTGACCTGGTCGCAGGAGCAGGCGGTTGAGCATCAGAAAAAGATGGAATATGCCAAAGCCGATGCTGAATTAGCTGGGCGAAAAATCCAGGCCGAACAGCAGCAGTTACAACAAAGCATTTTGCAAGAGCTCGGACCGAAAGCGCAGGAAGCCCTGCAGGAAGTGGTTAAGGAGGAAGGTGTGACAATTCTGTTACGTGCTGAATCGGTAATGATCGCTAGCCCAGAGAGCAATTTAACGGCTAAGGTCGCTGATCGTCTGAATCAAAAAACCAAGTAATTGTTACTTAACCTGTCTATCTAAGCATGAAGCAGGATTACACACTGGCTGATATCGCTGCGTTTCTCGATGCTGAGTTACGCGGCGATCCAGATGTCCGCATCTCCGGAATCAGCAGCTTGGCAGATGCACAGCAAGGGGATTTAGCTTTCCTTGCTAACCCTAAGTACAAATCTCAGTTACCCAGTACAAAAGCTGGAGCGGTGATTTTGGCTGAGAGCGAAGCTGAAGGTTTTCTCGGTAATTGTCTGATTATGGATAATCCCTATTTGGGATATGCGAAAATTAGCGCCTGGTTCAATCCTGCACTAGTGCCAGCAGCCGTGGTTCATCCCAGTGCCGTTGTTCACCCCAGTGCGATTGTGGCCAATAATGTCGCTATTGGACCTAATGTGGTAATTGCTGAGGGAGCGATAATTGGCGATCGCAGTGAGATAGGTGCCAACAGCTCCATTGGAAGTCGTTCAGTAGTGGGTGAGGGTTGCGTTATTGCGGCCAATGTGGCGATTTACCATGATGTGGTCTTGGGTTCGAGAGTCAGGCTTCACAGTGGTGTGGTAATAGGGGCCGATGGATTTGGTTTCGCACCCGATGGCGAAGGCGGTTGGCAGAAAATTTACCAACTGGGCGGCGTACGCATAGGCGATGATGTTGAGATAGGCGCCAATAGCACCGTTGATCGCGGAGCACTTGAAGATACGGTGATCGGTAATTCAGTGATTATTGATAATCATGTTCAAATTGCGCATAACTGCGTAATAGGCGACGGTACTGCTATGGCTGCGTTTAGTGGTCTTGCAGGCAGTGTTAAACTAGGCCGTAATTGCATATTGGCGGGGTCTGCGACGGTATCTGGTCATCTGTCAATCTGTGATAATGTGACCTTAACAGCCCATGCCTTCGTTACTAAAAGTATTGAGGAGCCTGGGTCCTATTCATCTAACACCACACCATTGATGGCGTCACTGCAATGGCGCAAGGCAGCGGTTAGAATAGGTCAGCTCGACAGTATGGCTCAGCGGTTAAAAAAATTAGAAGAGAGAAAAGATTGAATAGTCACCAAGCGGTAGTCGTCTTTGGTGGTAAGCATTAAGTGGATACTGTAATGAATGTAAATGAAATAATGGAATTGCTGCCTCATCGCTACCCGTTTCTATTAGTTGACCGTGTCACTGAGATTGAACTTGGCGAGCGTATCGCTGGATACAAGAATATCAGTATCAATGAAGAAGTTTTTAATGGCCACTTTCCCGGCGCACCGATTTTCCCCGGCGTTATGATTATCGAGGCTATGGCTCAAGTGTCGGGGATTCTGGGTTTTGCCACCACTGGCCTATCGGCTGATCACGATAAACTTTACCTGTTTGCTGGTGTTGATAAGGTGCGATTTAAGCGTCCGGTAGTGCCTGGAGATCGCTTGGATCTGACCTCGGAGGTTGAAACAGTGAAGCGCAATATATGGCGTTTTCGTTGTACAGCTAGCGTTGATGACCAGACGGCCTGTGAAGCAACAATACTGTGCGCCTATAGAGATAAAGGTGAAGTGGCATGATAGACCCACGGGCGATCGTTGACCCCTCAGCGGTTATTGGCGATAACGTCAGTATCGGCCCTTGGTCAATTGTTGGCCCTGATGTCGAGATAGGCGATGGCTGTGAACTGGCTTCCCATGTTGTGCTTAAAGGTCCCACTACATTGGGCCGCAATAATAAAATTTTCCAGTTTGCCACCGTGGGTGAAGCGACTCCTGATCTTAAATACCAAGGCGAGCCAACCCGACTAGTCGTTGGCGACAACAATGTCTTCCGCGAGGGCGTTACCGTGCATAGAGGCACAGTGCAAGGCAACTGGGAGACTCGCATAGGCAATGATAATCTGTTTATGCCCTACGTCCATATTGCTCATGACTGTGTTGTTGGCAATCATGTTATTCTCTCTAATAACGCGTCCATTGCTGGGCATGTCCATGTTGGTGATTGGGCTATTTTGGCGGGATATGCCTTATCTCATCAATTTGTCCATATTGGCGCCCATTGCTTTATTGCCACAGGTGCGTTTTGTTACCACGATGTACCCGCATTTGTGACCGCCTCTGGTAATCCCGCCGAGCCTCGTACGATTAATCGTGAGGGGTTAAAGCGCAGAGGTTTTACTTCAGAGGAAACGGCATTGGCTAATAAGGCTTACAAGTTACTCTATCGTCGTGGGCTGCAATTTGATGAGGCGCTTAAGGCCATCGCTGAACTGGGTGATAATAGGGTAACCTCACTATTTTTGTCCTCAATTGAAAATAGTTCTCGCGGTATTATTCGCTAACTCATGACTGTGCAATCGCCAGTCTTTGCCATGGTTGCTGGAGAAGCCTCCGGCGATATTCTTGGTGCTAATCTTATACGGGCGCTTAAAAAACAATTTCCCAATGCCTGTTTTGAAGGCATTGGGGGACCTAAGATGCAAGCTGAGGGCTTCCATTCACTGTACCAAATGGATCGATTGTCAGTGATGGGGTTACTTGAGCCGCTCAAGCGATTACCGGAGCTTTTGCGTATCAGACGCGCTATTGTGAAACGGTATAGCAGTCATAAACCCGCAGCTTTTATTGGCATTGATTCCCCTGACTTTAACACCAATATCGAATGCAAGTTGCGTAGTGTCGGTGTAAAAACGGTGCACTATGTGAGTCCGTCGGTGTGGGCTTGGCGACAGGGTAGGATAAAAAAAATCAAGAAATCAGTTGACCTTATGTTGACGCTGTTGCCCTTTGAAGCCGATTTTTACCGTGAATATCAGGTACCGGTACAATTTGTTGGTCATCCTTTGGCATCAGAGTTCCCCGAGCAGCCAGATAGAGCAGCAGCTTGTCTTGATCTGCAGCTAGATCCGCAATCCGCTGTTGTCTGTATTATGCCCGGTAGCCGTGCCAGTGAAGTAGAGTTGCTCACGGCGCTATTTCTCGACTCTGCGCAACGCGTTAAAGACGGTGCTTACGCTGATCTTCAGGTGGTTATCCCAGCAGCTAATGAAGCGCGCTTCCAACAAATACAATCTGTTGTAGCCGCATACCCTGAGCTTAACGCGAGATTAATAATGGGACAATCACATCGAGCAATGGAGGCGGCAGACGCAGTGCTATTGGCCTCTGGCACTAGCGCATTGGAAGCGATGCTATTAAAGAAGCCGATGGTTGTTAGTTATCGATTTGGAGCATTAACTTATGCTGTGTTATCGCTTCTGGTTAAAACGCCATATGCTTCTATTCCCAATTTGCTCGCTAATAAAATGTTAGTTCCGGAGTTGATTCAGAACCAGGCATCAATTGAAAATCTGTCAGCGGCCGTTATCGATGCATTAGATCCTGTCAACAGGGAGCGGTTACACAATGAGTTCACCCATCTGCAAAAACAATTAGCGGTAGACTCAGGCACCACAGCGGCCAATGCGATCAAGGCTTTGTTGTGTCACTAGAGTCCTGGGCACCGCCGTCCGATATCACCTGCTTAGCGGGTGTTGATGAGGTTGGTCGGGGCCCATTGGCTGGCGATGTCGTCACTGCCGCGGTTGTGTTGCCAGCTAAACACCCGATTGAGGGACTCGCTGATTCTAAAGCCTTATCTGCCCGTCAGCGAGAGAATCTATATCAAGAGATTATAAGTCATGCGCTGTGCTGGCATGTTGGTCGTGCGTCGGTTGCTGAAATTGATCGCTTTAATGTTTTGCAGGCTACCTTGATGGCGATGCGGCGAGCAGTCATGGGATTGCGCATACAACCAGATTTTGTTGCTGTCGATGGCAATCGCTTACCGCAATGGGAATATCGGGGTGAGGCAGTAGTTAAAGGCGATGGTCGTGTAGAAGTGATCAGTGCCGCATCGATTATTGCNAANGTGGTNCGCGANAAAGAAATGCATGCAATGAATGANAAGTATCCGGGTTATGGTTTNGATAGNAATAAAGGCTATGGCACCGCNCAGCATCTCGAAGCACTGGNGCGNTTGGGNCCCACNCCGATACATCGACGTTCNTTCGCNCCNGTTAGTAGAGAGTTAGGCNACGGGCAGGCACCGCTATTTTGANGCGACCATNAATATCGCGGAAACACTACGCTTAAACGCTAAAACAGCAGTTTGTGCTTGAGTTCANGTGGACTAGGCTTTACATTAAATTAAATAATAAAAACAATCGTTCTGAGGATTGATAGGTGAGTTACGCGCAAATTACTGGGTGGGGCAAATATGCTCCACCATTATTAATGACCAACGATGACATGGCTAAGATTGTCGACACCAATGATGAGTGGATCTTTTCTCGTTCAGGTATTCGTCAGCGTCATTATAGCCATGTCTCGACCGGAGAGATGGCTTGGTTAGCAGGAGAGCGTGCCTTAGCTGCCGCGGGTCTTGATGCTGAAGATCTCGATCTGGTTATATTGGGGTCTACCACGCCAGAAGAAATCTGCCCAAATACAGCGACGCTGGTTAAAAATAAATTGGGTGCTCATAAGGCTGCAGCTTTNGATTTAAACTCGGCCTGTACAAGTTGGCTCTACGGATTGAATGTGGCTTCAGATATGATTAAGTCTGGATCCATTAGCAAAGCATTGGTGATTGGCTCAGAGCGTATTTCTCTTGCGATGGACTGGAGTAAACGAGAGTCATGTTTCCTATTTGGTGACGGTGCCGGCGCGGTCGTCCTAGAGGCCTCTGAGGCCAAGCTCGGTTTACTAGCAGCGCATATGAGTTGTGTCCCAGATAGCCGTGAATGTCTCCGTCTTCCCTCCTGGGGCCTTACCCCCGCGCATTTTACCGGTGACTTGCATGTGTCATTAGACTTCGAGGGTCAAGAGATCTTCAAGAGCGCCGTTAGGGGCATGGCCGACTCTATTGCCAATGTACTCGAGAGAGAGGGGCTCAGTGCCGAGGATATTGATTTCTTTGTGCCTCATCAGGCCAATGTAAGAATTATCCAGACATTGGCTAAACGGTTAAATTTTCCTCTGGAAAAAGTCATGGTTTGCATAGATAAGTACGCCAATACTAGTGCTGCAGCTATTCCGCTAGCGCTTTGTGATGCTCTGTCAGAGGGCAAAATAAAACCGGGTATGAAAGTATTGACCGCCTCATTTGGTGCCGGACTGACCTGTGGTGCCGGCGTTATCCATTGGGGAGACCGCGTTGAACCTCTGGCGCAATCTGATGCTACGGTCCCCGACTATGAGGGCACGGTATTTGACNTAATGAAAGATAGCTTTGCCTACTATGGTGTCGATTCGGAGCATCTGTTATCTAAATGACCGCACCCTTTGTCCATCTCCGGCTGCACTCTGAATACTCATTAGTTGATGGGTTAATTCGCATAAAACCTTTAGCGGTCAAGGTGGCTGAAATGGCTATGCCTGCCGTGGCGCTAACTGATTTCAACAACTTCTTTGGTCTCGTCAAGTTTTACAAAGCCTGCCAAGCCAATGGCATTAAGCCTATTTTGGGTGCGGATTTGTTGGTGCTCAATGAAAATGGTGAGGGTAACACCACGCAATTGGTGCTTCTGGTAGCCAATCAAACCGGCTACCAAAACTTAACCAAACTTGTATCAAGGGCCTATCAGGAAGGTCAGCGACAGGGTGTGCCGACCATTAAGCGTTCTTGGTTGGCGGAGTCTAGTGATGGTCTGATTGCGCTATCTGGCGGACGAGGTGGTGATATTGGTGTGGCATTAATATCGGGGCGTCGTGCGGAAGCTGAGCAGTTGTTACTCGACTATATGCAGATTTTTTCCAATCGNTTTTATTTGGAATTGCAGCGCACTGGTCGAGCTGATGAGGAGGATTATGTNCATGAGGCGGTGGCATTAGCATCTCAGTATAGCTGTCCTGTTGTCGCCACCAATGATGTTCGTTTCACTCAAGCAGATGAATTTGAAGCCCATGAAGCCCGGGTCTGTATTCACGAGGGTCGTGCTCTGGATGATCCTCGTCGCGAGAGACGCTTTTCCGAGCAGCAATATTTACGCAGTGCCGAGGAAATGGTTGAGCTGTTTGCTGATATTCCAGAAGCACTGCAAAACAGTATAGAAATTGCTAAGCGTTGTACCCTGGATTTGCGTCTAGGTGAGTATTTCCTTCCCGATTATCCCATTCCTGATGGTATGACTATCAATGAATTCTTTATTGCTGAGTCTGAGTTAGGTCTGCAGGAGCGCTTGTCGGTTTTATTTGATACTCAGGCCCCTGACTTCGCGGAAATACAGCAACGCTATGCCGAGCGGCTCAAGTTTGAATTGGATATTATTATTCAAATGGGTTTCCCAGGCTATTTTCTGATTGTGATGGATTTTATTCGATGGGCGAAAAATAATCAGATTCCTGTCGGCCCTGGTCGAGGGTCTGGTGCAGGATCACTAGTCGCCTACGCGCTAAAGATCACCGATCTGGACCCCATTGAATATGACTTGCTGTTTGAACGTTTTCTCAATCCTGAGCGAGTCTCTATGCCTGACTTCGATATTGACTTCTGTATGGAAGGGCGCGACCGTGTCATCGCCTATGTGGCAGAGCAATATGGTCGTAATGCGGTATCGCAGATTGTTACTTTCGGTACTATGGCCGCCAAGGCGGTGGTGCGTGATGTCGCGCGAGTGCAGGGTAAGTCTTACGGCTTGGCTGACAAGTTGTCGAAGCTAATACCGTTCGAAGTGGGTATGACACTTGAAAAAGCGGTGGAGCAAGAAGAGGAATTGGCACAGTTCTTAGCGCAGGACGAAGAGGCGGCCGAAATTTGGAGCATGGCGCTACAACTTGAAGGCGTGTCGCGCAACTGTGGCAAGCATGCGGGTGGTGTGGTGATTGCACCGACACAGATTACCGATTTCTCGCCTATCTACTGCGATGACAGTGGTGGTGGCGTAGTTACCCAATTCGATAAAAATGATGTCGAAGAGGCTGGCCTGGTCAAATTCGATTTTCTCGGGCTACGTACATTAACTATTATTGACTGGGCGGTGCGCATGATTAATCGCACCCGTTCAGCCAATGGTGAAGAGTCTCTCGATATTGAAAAAATCCCCCTGGATGATAATCCAACCTACGAACTAATGCAGAGAGCAGAGACTACAGCGGTTTTTCAGCTTGAATCGCGCGGTATGAAAGAGTTGATTAAGAAGCTGGGGCCAGACCGCTTTGAAGATATTGTCGCATTGGTTGCGCTGTTTCGCCCCGGTCCCCTGCAGTCGGGTATGGTTGATGATTTTATCAATCGTAAAAAGGGGCGCGCTGAAGTGAGCTACCCCCATGTTCAGTATCAGCATGAGTGTTTAAAGCCTGCACTTGAGCCCACCTATGGCATTATTTTGTATCAGGAACAGGTTATGCAGATCGCTCAGGAAATGGGCGGTTATACGCTGGGTGGCGCTGACTTATTGCGTCGCGCTATGGGTAAGAAAAATGCTGCAGAAATGGCCAAACAACGAGAATTGTTTACCCAGGGTGCAGTTAGTAAAGGTTTTGCTGAGGATCTGGCCTCAAATATTTTTGATTTGATGGAAAAATTTGCTGGCTACGGATTTAATAAATCGCATAGTGCGGCCTACGCCTTGGTGGCCTACCAGACGGGATGGCTTAAAGCGCATTATCCCGCTGAATTTATGGCTGCCACGATTTCGTCAGATATGGATAAGACCGACAAGGTGGTTACTTTTATCGATGAGTGCCGTGCTATGAATTTGGCTTTATTGCCGCCGGACGTCAACCATGGCCAGTTCCATTTTAGTGTCGATAATCAGGGGCGCATTATCTATGGGCTGGGTGCTATCAAGGGATTAGGTGAGGGTCCAGTAGAAAGTATTATTGCCGCCCGATCTGAGGCGGGACCGTTCAAGGATCTGTTTGATTTTTGCGCTCGGGTTGATGGTCGTAAAGTCAATAAGCGTGCACTGGAAGCGCTTATTCGCAGTGGTGCTCTGGATAGTATTGGCCCGGAGGCTGAAATGGGTTACGGGCGTGCGGTGATGCTGGCGGCTATGGATGAAGCGGTAAAGTTAGCGGAGCAGCATGCGCGCAATACCAGCAGCGGCATGGGTGACTTATTTGGTGACTCGGTTGTCGATAGTGCATCGGATATAAACTACAACAGTTACGATAGTGCGCGGGCGCTGTCAGTGCGGGAACGACTCAATGGTGAGAAAGAGACCTTGGGTTTATTTCTTACCGGTCACCCGATTGATGAATATGAAGATGAGTTACGCTCAATGGTAGCTAATCGCATTGTTGACTTGCGACCGGGTAAAGACAGCACCACAATCTCTGGCATGGTGATTGGTATGCGAGTGATGAAAAATAAACGCGGTGACAATTTTGCTTTTTTAACGCTAGACGATAAAAGTGGCCGCATCGAGTTATCCGTGTGGGCAGAAAAATTTAATGCCTATCGAGATATTCTCACTAAAGATGCTCTGTTGGTGGTGCAGGGAGCAATATCTGAGGACAATTTTACCGGTGGTCTTAAAATGGTTGCCGAGTCCATCCAGTCAGTCTATGAAGCCCGGTGTAGCAAAGTTAACAGCCTGCAATTAACTATCTCGCAATCGCAGGTGGCAGAAGATTGGGTGGAGCAGCTTCATGGTATCCTCAATGACTACAAAGAGGGCAACTGTCCGGTTGCCTTGGAATACACTGTGCCCAGTGCTGTAGGGCAGTTAAATTTGGGTAAGCAATGGTTGGTGCAACCAAAAGACGAACTTATTGCTCGTTTGCGAGAAGATTTTGGAAAAAATAATGTCAGCCTACAGTATCATTGACGATTCCGACTACAACAGGCTGGCAGTCGTGCGCAGAGATGTTAAAATGCGCTCCAGTCCGCCGTAGAGATACTTCAGCCATGAATTTAAATTACCTTTCTTTTGAGCAACCAATCGCTGAGTTGGAAGCAAAAATTGAAGAATTGCATTTAGTTGGCAACGATAACGAACTGAATATCGCCGAAGAAGTTGCCAAACTACGCGATAAATCACGCAAGCTCACCGAGAGTATTTACGCTAAGCTGAGCCCATGGCAAGTTGTTCAAGTTGCCCGTCACCCTCAACGCCCCTACAGCCTAGACTATATTCAGCGTATTTTTACCGACTGGGAAGAGATGCATGGTGATCGTCACTTTGGTGATGATAATGCCATTGTCGGCGGTGTGGCGCGACTTAATGGTAAGCCAGTCATGGTCATTGGTGAAGAGAAAGGGCGCGGTGTTAATGAAAAGGTGATGCGCAACTTTGGTATGCCGAAGGCTGAGGGATACCGTAAGGCATTGCGACTGATGGAAACGGCTGAGCGTTTCAATATGCCTGTTCTCACGCTGATTGATACCCCGGGTGCCTATCCTGGCATTGATTCGGAAGAGCGCAATATTTCTGAAGCTATTGCCCGCAACTTGGCGGTGATGTCACGTCTGAAAACCCCTATTATTTGCACTGTTATAGGTGAAGGTAGTTCGGGTGGTGCACTGGCTATTGGTGTCGGTGATAAACTCAATATGCTGCAGTACAGCACTTACTTTGTTATCTCGCCAGAAGGCTGCGCCAATATTATCTGGAAGACCAGTGAGAAAGCGCCTCAAGCCGCTGAAGCAATGGGCGTGACCTCCGATAACTTGCAAAATTTAGGCATTGTCGACGATACGATCCCCGAGCCGATGGGCGGTGCTCATCGTGATATTGATGCCATGAGCGCAACACTAAAAGATCATCTCAGTGCTCAGCTCGACGAATTACAGGCGGTTCCCATGGATGAGCTATTAGAGCGCCGTTACCAGCGCTTGATGTCCTATGGTAATCCTGATTAAGGCAAGCTGAATAACCTAACTTTCTTCTAATAACGCTATTGCCGCCATTGCCTCCGGACTCTGTGACTTAAGTTGGTTGGCAATGTGGTGCTGGAAGAAATATTTAAAATCGTCATCTTGATTCGCCACGTACAAGCAATTATCACCCGGTAATACTGGTGTGCTGATCACTTTTTCGTCATCGATCAGCATGGCTTGGATACAGCCATTCTGCAGTAGTCGCCAACTGACAACTTCCTTAAGTGTGATACTGTGGAAACCGTCAGCGGAGAGCACGGCATGGGTTCCGATACTGTCTGGTACCTCCTGAATAATTTCTCGGTCAGAGTCACACTGGTATTCGTAATAGTCAGCCGCGGTTTCCAGTTCAACGACCTTGTGCAGAGGTGCAGCAAAGAAAAGCTCATCAACACCCTGGTCATAGTATCCCTGCCATTGACCGTTAAGTGGGTCATTGATTTCATCGCAGGCAACCAATTCATCGAGCCAGGGGACTAGGCCAACGACTTCACCGCTGAGGCGCAAGCCCCAGGCAAGTATTTTTATTGAGAATAGTTTTTGCGGGTTCTCGGCATTGCTATAAAGCATTTCTAAGCCATCGAGTTCTGGGGCAATACGAATCAGTTTATTGTTGGAGAGTTCAGAGAGGGGCTTGCGTGTAAAGATATCAATCACATTGTCTAGCGGGGAATCAAGCGCCATATTGGGCATAGATAAATCTCCTAGGAGCAGTTGACAGCACAAATCACTAACACTACATAAGGTACTCTAGAATTTAACAAAGCACAATACTTAGTGTTTTATCTTGCAATACTGGTCTTGAGGTAATTGATAGGCGGGGTTATCGGGGTGCCCCCAATTGTTGTAAACTAGTCTGGAGTAATCCTAACCTGAGAACCTCTATTGGAAAACAGTACCGCAACACAGTTCTACTTTGCCTATGGCTCAAATATGAATCAGGCACGTATGCAGGGCCGAGATATGCAGGTGCTTTCGGCTACTAGTGGCTGGTTAGATAATTTTGGCTTGCGTTTTAATAAACGCTCGCGGCGTGATGATAACTTGGCATGTGCCAACATGGTATGGGCACGCTCTGAGCGTATTGAGGGGGTTTTGTACGAGCTAAACTCAATAGCGGAGATTATCAAACTCGACCCGCATGAGGGAGCACCGTGGCGTTATAGCCGAGAAATTTTCAATGTCCAGAGAGACCATGGCATACAGCCAGCATGGATTTATGTGGCCAATCCTGCGGTGCTGGACGATCATATTTTGCCAGCACGTTGGTATCTTGAACATCTATTAGCAGGTCGAGAATTTTTGAGTGTGGACTATTGGCAACGAATTAATCGGTGGCAATGCCTCGCCGAATCGGTGGAGTGGTCTTGATAGCCTTTAACTCGGAAAATCCGCCATTAACCATGTTGGTGAATTTATTTGATGCGCTATTTTATGCCTCTCACCACACTCGCTTAATTGCCGGTGCTGATGAGCCTGTCTATCTACCGGCGCAAAAAGCTAGTGGTCCAGACTATCACCGTCTATGCTTCCGTGAAGACTATTTTTCTAGTGCGTTGCATGAAATAGCTCACTGGTGTCTCGCAGGGCAACATCGAAGACAATTGGAGGACTTTGGTTACTGGTATCAACCTGATGGCCGCAATGCAGAGCAACAGCAACGATTTGAGGCGGCAGAAATTAAACCACAGGCATTAGAATGGATGTTTTCTGTAGCCTGTGGACAGTCATTTCAGCTCAGTGTAGATAATCTCAGTAGCGGTCAGTCGTCGCCAAGTGCTGAGTTTGCTCAATCAGTGGTTAATCAAGCTAGACTATGGTGCGTTTCCAATGCATTGCCCGTAAGGGCAGAGCAAATGTTGACTGCACTAGCAGAGATATTTGACGCGGCTAATCCAAAAGACCGAGCACATTATCAATAACTAAGGCAGACCTCATGCAGGCTTTTCTAATTGATTCCTCGATTTATATTTTCCGTAGCTATTTCACCTTACCGGAAAATTGGCGGGCACAAGAATCGGGATATCCTACTAATGCCGTCTATGGTTTTACTGCCTTTCTGTTGGATATATTACGGCAAAAGCAGCCAGATTATCTATTTTGTGCCTTTGATGAGAGCCTAGGCTCGGGCTTCCGACATCAACTGTGCGCCGATTATAAGGCTAATCGTGAGTTGCCTGATGATGCATTGGCATTTCAACTAAACGCTTGTCGGCAACTATGCCGGGTACTGGGTGTTAGTGAGATGGCGTCAACGACCTATGAGGCAGATGATTTGCTTGGTGCCGTTGCCGCCAATGTCAGAGAGATGAGTGGCCAACCGGTTATTGTCAGCCGCGATAAAGACCTTACCCAGCTTATTCAGTCGGGCGATTTATATTGGGATTTTGGTAAATCGCAACCCCAGACTCAGGATCAGCTTGAGTCGCAGTTGGAATTGGGCTGTGGTCAGATGGCGGATTATCTAGCGTTAGTGGGTGATAGTAGCGATAATATCGCTGGTGTTCCTGGTGTAGGTGCCAAAACAGCCAAACAGTTACTGTCTCATTTTCGCTCTGTTAATGATATTTTGGCGCATCTTGACCAGTTACAAGATCTGCCTGTTCGCGGCGCTAAAAAGTTGGCAGATAAATTTAATCATCACCGTGACCAAGTATTGTTATCACGCAGGCTGGCTACTATTGTGACCGATATTGAGCAAGCACCCAATGTTAACGAAATCGGTTGGCAAGGTATTTATTATGATGCGTTTGATATTTTCTGTGAGGAGATGGGCTTTGCCAACGCATTTGCATCAAGAGCTACGCAGCTTAAACAGCGTGATCTGAGTCCTCCGAGTTATAGTTAATTAAGTGAATATGCTGAATATCATTGCCGATCAAAATATGCCCTTGGTAGAAACACTTTTTGCACCCTTTGGTAATATTAGTCTTCTGCCGGGTCGCAGTATCAGTGCGGCTGATGTGCGCGAGGCTGATGTGTTGCTGGTGCGCTCTATCACAAATGTTGATCGCCAGTTATTGGAGGGCAGTGCGGTGCGTTTTGTCGGTTCAGCCACTATCGGTACCGACCATATTGATAAGGCGTATCTAGCGGAGGCAGGAATTGAATTTGCTCATGCCCCCGGCTGTAATGCCGAAGCCGTGGTGCAGTATGATTTAGCGGTTATGAGTCATTTAGTGCCCGAATGGCGGCAAAAAACGGTGGGAATCGTTGGTTGTGGTAATGTCGGGAGTCGTTTGTACAGACGTCTTGTCGACTTAGGCGTGAGTTGTGCTGTCTACGACCCATTTCTCAGTGTTGATGAGATCGCCGATCTGGGTGATCTAGCCGCCGTAACTGCCTGCGATATTATATGCCTGCACACGCCATTAACCACTGACGGCGACTTCCCCAGTTACCATTTATTTAATAAAAACACTCTGATGTCACTTAATCCCGATGTATTGCTGATTAATGCTGGTCGTGGTGCTGTTATTGACAATCAAGCGCTACTGGAGGCTTTTAGGCAGGGCTTTGCGGGGAAGGTGGCACTCGACGTCTGGGAGTCAGAGCCTGAAGTAGATCGAGCTTTAATGGCTTTTGTGGCCTTGGCTACGCCCCATATTGCAGGTTATAGCCTTGACGGCAAAATTAACGGCACTGCCATGATTTACAGAGCATTTCATCACTGGGTAGGATTGGGCGAGCCACAGAACACGCATTATAACAAAGAGGCTTTGTCACCTATTGATGTCCACAGCTTAAACCAAGCCATCTTACACAGCTATAATATCGCCTTGGATGATAAACGGATGCGTGTTGCTATTAACGATAGTCGCATGCCGGTATCGCAAAGTTTTGATCAACTGCGTAAAGACTATCCAGTCAGGAACGAGTTTACGCACTATGCTGTTAAGCCAGATAGTGCGCATGCGACAGACTGTAAAAAATTAGGCTTTAGCATCCTCGATTGAATCGCAGGCATCTCTGATCATTTCTTCAGTAATCAGCGTTTCCTTGCCATTTTCATCAATAATGGCTGCACCATTAAAATTGGGTTTTGGTTGCTTTTGATCAGCTTCCTGTTGGTTTTCCTTAGCCATAGATTTACTCCCTTTGTTTGCCCTCAGATAGCTTGATAATTAAGCGCGTAAACGCGCTAAAAACTGAGCGAATCTATCAATGGATTCGGTTAGCTGATCAGCGGCGGGTAAAAACACAATACGAAAATGTTGCGTATCTGCCAAGTTAAATGCTGAGCCTTGAACCATTAGAATGCGCTCTTCTCTCAGTAAGTTAAGCACAAATTGCTCATCATCGACAATCGGATATATTTCTGGGTCGAGTTTTGGAAATAAATACATCGCCGATTGCGGCTTGACGCAACTTACTCCCGGAATTGCAGTAATAAGCTGATGGGCCAGATTGCGCTGCTCATAGAGGCGGCCTCCGGGGGTAATTAAATCATCGATACTCTGACGCCCCCCCAACGCCGTTTGCACTGCCAGCATAGCCGGAGCATTGGCGCACAGGCGCATGGATGCGAGCATTTCCAGCCCCTCGATATAATCCGCAGCGCACTCCTTGGCGCCACTTATCAGCATCCAACCTGAGCGAAACCCAGCCATTCGATAGGTTTTAGATAGGCCATTAAAGGTCAGGCACAGCACCTGATTAACTAGCGACGCAAGCGGAATATGCACGGCATCATCATAAATAATACGGTCGTAGATCTCATCGGCAAATACCACCAGATTATTGCGCTCGGCGGTGGCTGCCAATTGTTTTAATATCGCCTGAGAATAAACCGCACCGGTGGGATTGTTGGGATTGATAATCACAATGCCCTTGGTGTTTGAATTGATTTTTGATGCGATATCCTGCATATCAGGTTGCCAGTTATCTTGCTCATCGCAACGATAATGGACAGGCGTTCCGCCAGCCATGGAGACAGCGGCAGTCCAAAGCGGATAGTCAGGGGAGGGGATTAATATCTCATCACCGGGATTAAGTAGCGCCTGCATAGCCATTACAATCAGCTCGCTAACGCCATTGCCCATAATCACATCATCTACCGTTGCAGTCTCAATCCCCTGCGCTTGATAACGCTGCATCACCGCTTTTCGAGCAGAAAACAAGCCCTTGCTATGGCTATAACCCTGCGCCTCACGAAGATTTTGGATGACATCTTGAAATATCTCATCGGGTGCATCAAAGCCAAATGCACCGGGATTGCCAATATTAAGCTTGATCACCTTCTGGCCCTGATCTTCCAGCCAATTGGCGTGATCGAGCACGGGACCGCGGATGTCATAACAGACATCTGCCAGCTTGAGGGATTTTAATAAATCAGTCATTGGTTAACTACGCATGGTTATCGTTGGATTATCGGCGCATTGTAGCTAATCCCATACCATTTGGGGACGGTGAAATGAAAATAAACTGTTTGTCGAGTCTTGGGCTTTGCAGTAAAAGTTTATTTCTCCTCGCTGCTGAAAATAGAATGTTAGCGACAGAATATCGGCTTATTCGGTAAATTTTCGATAAGACTTGTATGTTTGCTATTAACATATAAGAGCATCAATGGTTATTTGCCCAGCACAAATTACTCATTACAAAAACCTGTTAAAAACCGCGGATCATGTTTCAGCGCACCAACATAGCCATAAGCTTTTTATTCTTCCATATACTGGATAGGCGAAGACCATGCGCGTTCCTGAATAGTGGGCGCCAAATCAGGCCGTGGCGCAAAACCTTCACGAATGGCATCCCAGGTCGACCATCGACAGGTTGGGTTTTCAAGTACACGGGCATAGTAAAATGCACGTTGATCTGGTTTGAAGTTTGGATCGTGCCACAGGGCTGATAGCTCTGTGGCACCAGTAGCTGGGCTAATCCTACAGTTAGAGATATCAACTCGGGCATCATTATCTGGGCAACGATTGGTTTCAGCATTGACCTCGGCACCGAGATCACAGGCGATATCAATAACATCTTCATGGGTAGTACCGTCTGCATCTATCCAGCCTTTGATTATTTGCAGACGTTGCAAGGGTGCGCTGTCTGGATCAGCTGAAGCCATCACCAAAAAACCAGGCGACTCCGTATCGTTGGGTACCGCCTCTTGCGCCAATAGGGTGCCTCCCATGCTTACACCTTTGCTATAGGCCTGTTCAACACCATCTGGTGCAGTGAGCATAGTCTGAGCAAAATCGTATCCGGCAAACAAACGAATTCTTAATCGAGGCCCAGATGTTGCAAACACCTCTTTACGACGAAAGGCACTGTATATAGAGTCTCTGGTGTTTTCTTCTGCCCATACCGCCGCTAAACCAGAGGCGCCATATGTAGGCACCGAAGAGCCAGTATAGACATTGCCGTCAATCTTGACGTACATGTTTTTACCAAGCGGTGAGGGGAAAAGCGTCGATAACAATTTATTACCGTAATAAGTAAGTTGGCCATTGATTCCTGTTATCGGGGTCGAGCCTCTTTGCCATGGTTGGCCTGACAATACGCCAAGTTTGGAAACAAATGCATCTTCATCATTCTCGGTGCCCGCTTGATGGGTATCGCTAGAACCTATAACACCAAATTGGTAAGGGTTGCCAATACCTTGCTGCTCAAGTGTCAGACCATTCAGCATTGCTTGTCGTGCATAAGAGCCATCGATTTTGCTAAGGGCAGCTGCTGCAACTCGGTAAGGTGCGATTTCAAAACCGGCCCATTCATCACGTGTTGATAAAATAGGATGTGTTTCAGAGGTTCCTTTTATTTGGGTTATCTCTACGATTGGCTCATTTCTAAGGCGTTTCTGAACGTAGGCCTCATTAAAGGGATTATCATTCCAGTCGGTAGTTTTAAACATCTCGCCATTAGAGGCATTTGAGTTATGGGGTATAGCCAAGCTTTCAACGCCCTTACTCCTAAGCTCATCCATCCAGCTCCAGAGATCCTCTGGATTAGGCGAGTGGGCACGAGAAAATGGCTCACGGGGCAGATTTTCTGTTCCCTTGAAGATAACGTTGCGGTGTAAATTACCCATATCAGCACTGGACGTCGTATATTCATAGGCCGCAAAGGTAGTGAAGCGTCCGGGATCATTAAATTGGTCGGCAGCATTCACTGTATCTTCCCAGGCGCTTCTCACTACCTCAAGAACTTCTTCACGTCTTAAACTGCCATCGATGATTCCTTTGATGGCATTGGGGGTAAAGCTTGCAAATGTCACTAGTCGCTTAGTCCTGCTGATAAAATCTGTGCCAAAGTTTTCCGGCGCGTTGAAATCATGAAAGGGCTCTGCGAATGGGTTTTTAGAAAAATTAGTAGAGGTATCTGCCGCGGCTTTTAGTAAACCCAAGAACACGGCATGGTCAGTGACGGCATAAAAGTCCATTGGCTTAGAGAGTTGCATATTAAAACCCGCAGGGTTTTTAATAATCTCCCCTTTGGCGAAACGATAGGCATCATAGGGTGTCGCTAGAGTTCCAAACGCATAGCCATCGAAAGAGTAGGCGGTATGTACATGCAAATCGCCGTAATAGGCGCTTCGCTCCTGTATCCCTGTCGCAGGGATCGCTCTCGGCGCAGATATCACTTCACGATCTAATAACTCGGTCTCAGTTGCGAAAAGAACATTTGCTCCGCCCAAGGCGCCAGCGTTAGAGGTGACTAAGGTTTCGTCTATTTCAAGGGTTTCTTGAATAACGGCCTTATCTAAATGAATATCTGCGGCGGCACTGAATGAACCGCTATATGACTCACTCAATGATCCGCCGGATGGCTCCATTGTTGTATCAGAGCAGGAGGCCAGACCTGCGCCTAACAGTAATACCCGTACAGATTTATTGAAATTAGACTGCTTGCTTTTGTCGCTCATATTGTTGCTTTTATAGTTATGGCATAGTCAATGCAATATTGTAAAGGTGTTTCGACTCTACTGCGAGCAGCAATTTACGTCTGCCTTGTTAATTTGAAGACCTTTTTTTGGTGGATATATTGAATCCAATGGCTTTTAGGCGTCCATTAGGAATGGTTACGGCACTCATTTTTTGAGGGTTATGTTGTGCAATGCGGGGTGGCAGAGAATGCGGTACGCCGCGCAATTAAATCGATCGGCAATCAAGTCGCTGTAAAACACTGAAATTTGCCTGTAGCCGTCGGAAAGCCTCACTTTTGAGGCTTTTTTGGTTCTAGTGTTTTTATTTGCCAAAAAGACTTGAGAACCAACAAACTTTGTTTATAATGCCGCCCTCGCTTGAGTGAAAGACAAGCGAGAGGNTAGAGGAAAGTTTAGAGCCATATCTCATTTNCACCTCTTATGAGGCAAAGAGTAGTAGGCACTTTCNTCTACGTTTTGTTACATCCTACGTCCCGTTCGTCTNGAGGCCTAGGACACCGCCCTTTCACGGCGGTAACANGGGTTCGACTCCCCTACGGGACGCCATTTTAGTTGACGCCAGTGAAGGCATCTGCGGGAATAGCTCAGTTGGTAGAGCGGTACCTTGCCAAGGTACAGGTCGCCGGTTCGAACCCGGTTTCCCGCTCCATATAGCAAAAACGCAAAACTTCGGTTTTGCGTTTTTTTATGTCTTGCATAATTGATTGCGTGCATTCATCTGTAGTGTTTCGTTGCTAGCCGTTATTTATCGCTGAAAAATTGTTCGATATCCGCTTGCTGAGCTACAGCGTCTTGAAAACCTAAATCCATTAGTTTGCGACAAAAACCAGGCTCGAATAATAAATAGCTTGCGGCGCTCGTGCCGCCGCCCTGAGCATTGGCTCCAGTGAGGCGCAGAAATAGTTTAAGAGAGCGGGGCAACTCATCAATATGATCCTTGGCAATTTGATCGATCGACTGACTTGGCGAGATGGACAGTACCTCAATTGGGTTGAGATCGGTAATACCATTATTGACCCGCAATGACTCGGGCACCGCATTGGCTAGTCGGTTGATGGAGCGTAGGGTCTCGAGATCACTTTCTACTGAATCAATAAACGCGCTATTAAACATATGACCGACGATCTGAGCTATGGACGGTGCATGGTCAGCACTGTTTTGGGTGGGTTTGCTAGTGGCATTATCGCTAACACCAATTATCAATAGTTGCCTAGCGCCCATATGCAGTGCGGGGCTGATCGGTTTGAGCTGTCGTACAGCGCCGTCACCGTAGTAACTATTATCAATACTCACGGCAGGGAAAAGACTGGGTATGGCGGTGCTCGCCATGAGGTGATCGATAGTAATCGTGGTTTTTTCACCGCGGCGTCGCGCTCTTGTCCATGGCTTAATACTGTCGTGACCTTGAAAAAAAGTAACAGATTGACCAGAGCCATAGCTCATGGCGCTGATGGCAATTGCCTCGAGTTCGCCATTAGCGACTGCACTGTCTAGGTAGTCAAATCGGACATGGCTTTCGAGTAAATAGCGCAGAGGTGCATTGTCGAGCAATGAGATGGGTCGCCCGATGCCATAACCGCTGTGGAGAAAGGAGGCGAGAACATGGAATACATTGGTAGTCACGCCCCAAAAGTCAGTGCGATAAACGTCGCTCGCGTGCAAATCGTGCCAAATGGCCTCCAGTTTTTTGGTGCGCAGTCTAAAGGGCCCAGCACGACCCGCAATTGATAGCGCATTGATTGCCCCCGCACTGGTACCGCAGATAATCGGGAAGGGATTATAGACAGATCGCGGTAAAATGGCGGAAATACCCTTGAGTACACCCACCTGATAGGCTGCGCGCGCGCCACCGCCGGTTAATATTAGCGCTCTAGACATGGGTTAACATTTCCCTGTGGTATGTTGCCATAGTTAAAAAATCCCTAATGCCAAGCCTGCCGCCATACTCAGGCCGAACTCTGTAGCTGCTTGAAGATGCGTTTTGTCGATGGCACCCTTGACTATTAATGGTTCGGCTATCTTGCGTAGAGGGTAACCTTTGGCGATTCGATCAATATCCCGCACTGCGCCGGTGCCATCATTTTCAGCACTGATAAACAGGCCATAAGGTAGATTGAGTTCATGGGGCTGTGCAGGATAATAGGTGCGGTCAAAAAAATCCTTAAGTGCACCGCACAGGGTACCGAAGTTCTCTGGGGTGCCAAAAAGTAACCCATCGGCCCAAAGCAGATCATCCAGTCCACTGTCAAAGGCGCGCTGTAGTCGGGCATCAATATCGGGTTCCTGTTGGCAGCCGGCTAGCGCCGCTTGCGCTAGCTTTTCTGTATTGCCCGATTGGCTGTGATAAATAACAAGTAGATTTTTCATTACTTTGTGGTGGTGATTATCATTTGTGAATTCCGTATTCCCTACAATGAACCAATATCGGCCTCAAGAGAGACTGTAACAGGCTGGTCTTTATCTGCAAGCAGGGACACAGCATGCGCTTTTTACTAGCAACTAGTATAGGGATATTTTCCGTTGCATGGTGGCCACAGCTACCAGATTTTATTGGGTATCTTGGCTTGATATCAGTGCTGTCGATAATTGTAGGCTGTGGCTTTTTACGCTGGCGGTTAAACAAAATATTGTCCGCTGCTCCCCGTTCTGTTCTGTGTTTCGTTCTGTGTTTTGCCTGGGGTAGCCTATGGGGTGTTTGGTCTGGTTACAGGCTGATGAGTCACCAATTACCGGCGCATATGGATACTCAAGTGCTGTCGTTAACCGGCACAGTGAGTGGCTTGGTACATAGTGATGAGCGTCGAAGCCGCTTCAGTCTGGCAGTTGATACTGTCGAACAAAACTCTCATTTACGCCGTGTTCTGTTAAGTTGGTACAGTCAAAAAGAGCATCGCCAGAAGCTTCGCTCCGGAGATTATTGTCAATTTTCTGTGCGTCTAAGACGACCAAGAGGAATGCTTAACCCCGGTGGATTTGACTATCAGGGTTGGCTGTTGCGGCAGGGTTTTTCGGCCACAGGTACGGTTACTGGGGCTGTGCAAGATTGTAGAAAGGGCCATCGTTTGATTAGCAGGCTGGACCGTTGGCGAGGTGACATTGTCGAGAGAATTAATCAAATGGCATTGCACAATACCGGGGTTATTTTGGCGTTGAGTGTTGGTGATAAACAACAACTGACTCAGCAATGGGATAATCTGACCCGCCTCGGTATCGTGCACTTATTGGTGATTTCCGGTTTACATATCGGTCTGGTGGCAATACTAGGGAGTTGGCTGGGGTCGGCAATCGTTCGATTATCTGGTTTGTACGCAGAGTCAATGCTCGGCCACTGGCTTCCGCCATTGAGTGGTTTGCTTATTGCGTTCTATTACAGTCTTTTGGCTGGTTTTTCGCTGTCTAGTCAAAGGGCGTTGATTGCTGTGGCGTTGGTCGTGTTGGCAAAATTACTTTACCGCCGCATAGTGCCAATAAGTTGCCTGGTCTGGGCGCTGTGTCTAATCGCATTAAGCCAGCCTCTAGCGACTCTTGATGCGGGTTTCTGGTTTTCCTTTATAGCAGTCGGGTTATTGTTATTCTGGTTTCTCCCTTGGTATCCCAAATCAGGGAAAACCTCCCTGCGGTCGATGATCGCTGCCCAGGTTGCGTTGATGTTAGTGCTACTAGTACCGAACTTAGTTTTTGTGGGCAAGGCTTCTTGGCTTGCCCCGCTGGTCAATGTACTGGCGGTACCTTAGGTATCGTTGTTTGTGGTGCCTGTTTGTTTGCTTGCCAGTTTAGTGCGTTTTTTTGCCCCCGAATTAGCCGATGCACTGTGGCGATTAGCCGATATATCTATTTCGGCACTGTGGTGGCTTCTGCAGCAAATTCCCCAGTCAGTGGGCCTACTTACCTCACCAGTTGTTATCAGTCCGTGGTTGTTATTAGCGGCTGTATTAGCTGTGTTTGGTTTATTGATGCCAAGGGGCCTGCCAGGCAAGACTTTGTGCTGCCTGCCGCTGTGCATAGCGCTATTGGCGCCTGAAAGACAGTCGCCATTGCGTCTAACTGTGCTCGATATGGGGTAGGGGCTTGGGCTTGTGCTGGAAACACAGTCGCGCACGCTCATTTATGATACCGGCGCTCGCTACAGCACAACATTTAATGGTGGCTCTGGAATTATTGTGCCATATCTACGATCCAGAGGGATTGACCATATTGATCTGCTAGTGGTGAGTCATGGTGATGGTGACCATGCGGGTGGCTACCATGGTCTGGTAGATGCTATAGCCGTTGAGCAAGGCGTTTATGGCGCAGATTTTAGTCCATCAATACCTCTCGGCCTTAAACAGATCAAATGCCGGTCGGGACAGCGGTGGACTTGGCAGTATCAATCGCAAGGTTTTTTGTTGTTCAAGCCGGTAACTGATACCGTTTGGTTGTCTATTCTTAGTCCCACAGCCGACAATCAGTCAGTCGGTAATAATAGCTCCTGCGTTATGTTAATTGAATGGCGTGATCAGCGTATTTTGTTGCCCGGTGATATCGAGGCTACCGCTGAGGCGCTTGTAATCGCGGAGTTAAGCAAACCAGTGACTGTATTGTTGGCTCCTCACCATGGCAGTAAAACATCGTCCACGGTTGAATTTGTCAACACTGTGCGTCCCCAACATGTGGTTTTTTCGGCGGGTTACCGCCATCATTTTGGTCATCCTCATGGTCAAGTTGTAGTGCGTTATAGCGAAGCGGGAAGCCGGCTGTGGAACACCGCCGAGCAGGGGGCATTGAGTTTTATTTGGGACTCATCGGGTGATTTGCATATCACTAGCGCCCGCGACAACGGTTGGCGATTTTGGTGGCGCTAAGCGTTGTTCAGGAGCATGTTGATATGAGATTGTTTATGTTAAAGTTGCTGCGGTTTTTATCGGTAGCACAGGCTGAGCTGCGGTGCAGAAATGTTCCGGTAAACGACAATTGAATGGGTTGGTGGCCGTCTATGAAACTGAGCTTGAACGGAGCTAAGGTTGAAGGAGGCTGAAGTTGAAGATTGAGCATTACTGTTGACTGACAGCATCAACTGATAAATAGCTTTCAACACAAATATCGACACCAAAATGATCGTTGCCGTAGCCACAGGAAGGTGGTAGTCAGTAGCTAGCGGTTGGTATTTAAGTGAATAAATATCGTTATTTGGTAACCTGAAGAGCATTAACTCTATGTCACAACACAAGACCTCGAATGGGGCGAAAACATACGTAAGATTGATGGGTTATGTCAGCCGTTATTGGTTGGCATTTTTGATCAGTGTTCTCGGCCTTGTAATGCATTCTCTTGCTGAGGTTGCCTTTGTCGACTTACTTGGCTATATCACTGATACCGTAGGGGCTATGACTGGCGCTAACTCAGATCTCGGTGAGCTCCCCAGCTCTGGTATGACGGCAGCAGTGGCCAATGCATTGTTAGGCGATTTGTTGGTTGCTAATCAATGGTTGGTAATACCGATTCTTTTAGTTGTGGTCAGTGTTATGCGTGGTATTGGCTACTTAATTGGCAGTTATGGCCTTGCTTATGTAGCCAGCTATTTGGTGCATGAATTGCGCACTGAAATAATGCACAAGTACCTAAAGCTACCGTTTGAATTTTTTGACCGCTCCATGTCCGGACACCTAGTGTCGGTGATTACCTTTAATGTTCAGCAGGTTACTGAGGCCGGCACTAATGCGGTGAAAACATTACTGCAGCAAGGTAGTTTAGTGATTGGCTTACTGGCCTATCTGTTTTATGTTAACTGGAAGCTGACCCTATTCTTTATTGCGGTGATGCCAGTCATTGCACTTATTGTGGTGTTGATAAGCAAGCGCTTCCGTTTGATCAGCTCAAGGATTCAATCGGCCATGGGCGATGTCACCCATGTGACTCAAGAAGTGGTTAATGGGTATCAAGAAGTCCGTATGTTTGGCGGCGAAGCAACCGAGCGTCAGCGTATGGATAGCGCAAGTCACAGTAATCGCCGGCAGATTATGAAAATGGCCTTGACCGAAGGGTTAAGCAGCCCCTTGGTAATGTTAATCGTATCATTAACTTTTGGTGCAATTACCGGTTTTATGCTTAATCCAGTGATTCTTGAAACCATGACAACCGGCAGTTTTATTACCTTTTTGGTTGCCTCTGGGATATTAATTAAACCAATTCGACAGCTGACGGAGGTCAATAGCGCGATTCAAAAAGGCATTGCTGCTGCGGAATCGATTTTTGAGATTATTGATAGCACGCCTGAGGTGGATAAAGGCTCGGTTGTGTTTGATTCGGTGCAAGGTAAATTTGAGTTTCGCAATATTAATTTCAGCTACCCTGGAACAGAGCGGCAGGTATTAAAAGATATTAATTTCTCCGTTAATCCCGGTGAAACCATTGCTTTAGTGGGTTCTTCCGGCAGTGGTAAGACAACGTTGGTTGGCTTGATACCGCGTTTTTACAATCATGCTGAAGGTAATATTTTACTCGATTCAACCGATGTTAATGACTTTGCTCTGAGTAATCTGCGCCACCATATTGCTATCGTTAGTCAAAATGTCACGCTATTTAATGGCACTGTCGCCAATAATATTGCTTACGGAGAGTTGGCTGGGAGCTCCATTGAGCAGATACAGGCTGCCGCCAAAGTTGCTCACGCCCATGATTTTATTGAGCAGTTGTCTGAGGGTTATAACACCTGTATTGGTAATGATGGTGTCATGCTGTCGGGTGGTCAACGACAGCGTATCGCCATTGCCCGAGCGGTGCTAAAAAATGCACCTATCCTGATTCTTGATGAGGCTACGTCAGCATTGGATACTGATTCTGAACGCCATATACAGGCTGCGCTTGAGCAGTTAATGAAAAACCGCACCACCTTTGTTATCGCACATAGATTGAGCACCGTTGAAAAAGCGGATCGGATTTTGGTCATGGAGCAGGGCAGTATTATTGAGCAGGGCAATCACAGTGAGCTGTTAAGCCTGCAGGGCCGTTATGCCCAACTCTATCAAAATCAATTTGATGAGTCGGTAAGCTAGGCTTGTCGATGAAGGAGATGCTCTCTATCGAACGCAGACTGGTCGCTGCTTGGTATAATAATAGCGCTTGGCTGTGGCCATTGGCGCCGTTCTCTTGGTTGTTTGGTCGTCTAGCGCAAGTCAGGCGTGTTTGGCTGCAAAACCGCTTTCAAGGTCATCGCTATTCAGCTCCTGTTGTGGTGGTGGGTAATATTTCGGTGGGCGGCAGTGGTAAAACACCTTTGGTAATCGCTCTGGTGAAGGCGCTGGCCGAGCATGGGCTAAAGGCTGGCGTGGTCAGTCGCGGTTACGGTGGTCAGGCCACTGAGTACCCGCTATTGGTGGGCTCAGATACCTGTGTCGAAGACAGTGGTGATGAGCCGCTACTTATTGCGCATATGACCGCACAATTAGGTTGTCCGGTGGTAGTGGATCCCGATCGCAGCCGCGGTGTTAACTATTTATTGGCAACTCATCGTTTAGATGTGGTGTTAACCGATGATGGCTTACAGCATTATCGGCTGCATCGCGATATAGAAATTGCCGTGGTCGATGCGTCTAGGGGGTTGGGCAACCGGCGCTTATTGCCCACCGGTCCTCTGCGAGAGCCGATACAACGATTGCATGAAGTGGACTTTGTGATAGTTAACGGAGACGCCGCAGAGATTGAGGCAGACGCACAGATTCAATTGCTGCCGCAACGCTTCCGCAATCTAGCGAGTGGTCGTGAGGTTGCACCAGCCCGTTGGGACCAGGGCAATGCTGTTAATGCGGTGGCCGCGATTGGTAATCCACAACGATTTGCCGCTACCCTTAAGTCATTGGGTCTTGATGTCAAGCTTCACGCAAAAGATGATCATCGACCATTGCGCCTAACTGATTTACTCTTTGATGATAATAAGCCGGTCATTATTACCGCCAAAGACGCCGTAAAGCTGGTTAGTTCGGTAGCCGACAATGTCTGGGTATTGGATGTAGAAATTGTTTTACCAAGCCAATTTGTCGAGCAATTGTTACAGCGACTTCATTCATTTAAACAGTTGGAGACTTAAGGCACTACTATGTCGTTTATTGTTGTGATACCAGCGCGCTATGCCTCAACTCGTTTACCGGGCAAGCCGCTTCGTGATATAGCAGGACTGCCGATGATTCAGCATGTCTGGCAGCAGGCGCAGAAAAGTCAGGCGACTCGTGTGGTCATTGCGACTGATGATAGCCGTATACAAAGCGCCGCAAGCGAGTTTGGTGCTGAGGTGTGCATGACCAGAGCGGATCATGTGTCTGGTACTGATCGACTGCAAGAGGTGGCTCAGGCGCTGGACTTAGATGATAAACAGGTGATAGTGAATGTGCAGGGTGATGAACCGCTTATTCCGCCACAAGTGATAGATCAAGTAGCAGGTAATTTAATCGCTGCGCCATTGGCTGGTGTGGCGACACTGTGTGAACCGCTGGTTTCTGTCGAGGAATTTCGTAATCCCAATGTGGTCAAGGTGGTTGCCAATAAGCAGGGGATGGCGCAGTATTTTAGTCGCGCGCCAATACCTTGGCCTAGAGATCATTTTCAGCAATCGCAGAACTCGTTACCTGAGGAATCTATTGCACGTCGGCATATAGGCCTCTATGCCTATAGAGTTGCCGAATTACGGCGCTTTGTAGAATGGCCGGTCGCTGATTTAGAGCGCTTTGAGAGCCTCGAGCAGTTGCGTTTTATGGCTAATGGCGTGGCAATTCATATTGCCGATGCCTGCAAGGTTGTACCTGCAGGCGTCGATACTGAGCAGGATTTGCAAGCGGTAATAAGTATTATTAAATCCCTATAAATCATTAGCTTATAGAGATTATCTATAAATAGAATTAAGTAATTTTTTGGTTTTGCTATGAGTAATATATCAGTGCTATTTGTCTGTCTTGGCAATATTTGCCGCTCACCCACGGCACATGCAGTGTTTCAGGCATTAGTCGATAACAGCGGCTTGGCTGAACAAATTAAAGTGGACTCTGCGGGTACTGGAGATTGGCATATCGGCCACGCACCTGACCAGCGCACCTGCGCTGTTGCGGCACAGAGCGGCTATGATATGTCCTCCTTGCGTGCACGATTAGTGACAGAGGATGATTTTGATCGCTTTGACTATATCCTCGCCATGGACAAAGACAATCTCGCCAATCTCAACGCAATGTGCCCAACGGATTACAGTGGTCGCCTCGGATTGATGCTCGATTACACCCTGGCGCCGTCATTCGCGGAGATTAGCGAAGTGCCTGATCCCTATTATGGTGGCGACGATGGCTTTTCCTTGGTGCTAGCATTGGTTGAAGATGCCTGTGGCGGTCTTCTTGATCATATTAGGATGCGATTGTGACCGTACCGCAAGGGCTAGAGATCAGCCAGCAGGCTGATTTACAGGCATTTAATAGTCTCGCCGTATCTGCGCGAGCAGAATTCTTTTGTACAGTCGCGACCACCGAGCAGTTACTGCAGGCGCTTGCCTATGCCAGTGAGCGGCAGCTGGCAGTGACCGCTCTTGGAGGCGGCAGTAATCTGGTGTTGGCGGGTGATATCTCTGGTCTGGTGATTTATCTTGGCTTAAGCGGCATTTCACAGCAACAACTGGGTTCTGGGCAAGTACATGTCAGCTTTGCCGCCGGTGAAAACTGGCATCGGGCGGTACAATATTGCCTGCAGCAGGGTTGGTACGGATTGGAAAATTTATCCCTTATTCCTGGTAATGTCGGCGCGGCACCAATCCAAAATATTGGTGCCTATGGTGTTGAGTTATGCGATGTGTTTGTGAATTTAAAGGCGATTGATATCCATTCTGGCGAAGCAG
This sequence comes from Porticoccaceae bacterium, assembly GCA_002685715.1. Classification (GTDB taxonomy): domain Bacteria; phylum Pseudomonadota; class Gammaproteobacteria; order Pseudomonadales; family Porticoccaceae; genus HTCC2207. The sequence continues at coordinate 68,752 of NYXU01000021.1, forward strand.
TGGTGATGGATAAACAGGCCTGCCAGTTTGGCTATCGCGATAGTATTTTTAAACAGGCTGAGACTAATCGTTACCTAATTACTGAGGTCACACTGGCATTGTCGACAGCGGCTGATGTGAATATTGAGTATCCAGCGCTTGCTAGTGCACTACAGGGCACTGAGCCAACGCCAGAGTCGGTTAGCGCCGCGGTCTGTCACATTCGTGGGGAAAAGTTACCTGACCCAGCAGTAACGCCCAATGTCGGCAGTTTTTTTAAAAACCCAGTTATCGGTCAAGCGCTGTTTGAGCGTTTGTTAGACCAGCACAGTGCAATGCCGCATTTTGACCAACAGGATAAGGACATAAAAATTCCTGCGGCCTGGTTAATTGATCAATGCGGGTATCTTGGATTCCGTGCCGGTAATGTTGGGGTGCATGAAAAACATGCGCTTGTGTTGGTTAATTTTGGTGGTAGCGGAGCAGACATACTGCAGTTGGCAGCACAGATTCAAGCCGCGGTGGCGGCGAAATTTGATATTGAGCTAGAGATTGAGCCCCGCATTTATGGCTGTTCAGCGGCGTAGCGGGTGAGTCAATGGATCTATTTGAAAAGCAAATTATCCCGTTACATCTTAGTGCCGAGTTGGGGTCTGCAGAGATTGTGTTTTGGCCTCATTGGCTATCACAGCCGCAGGCAGACGATTTATTAGATACCGCGATAAACCAAACCGTTTGGCGGCAAGACAGTATTAAAATTGTTGGCAAGACGATACCACTGCCGCGCTTACAAAATTGGTTTGGTGACCCCTCGACTAGCTATACTTACTCGGGTATTCGGTTGCCGGCTGTAAGCTTTCCAGATTGGATGGATAGATTGAGATTATCGATTGAACAGGTTACCGAACAACGATTTAATCGAGCGTTGGTGAATTATTATCGTAGTGGCCGCGATAGCGTAGACTGGCATGCCGATGATGAAAAGGAATTGGGCCCAGCACCGGTTATTGCCTCGCTGAGCTTGGGCGTTGAGCGAGTGTTTCAGTTACGTCACAATGAAACCAAAGAGCGGCTGTCTATCAGTTTGCCCCATGGCTCTCTGCTATTAATGGGGCCGGGAATACAGGCTTATTGGCAGCATCGAATTGCCAAGGTTAAAGCGCTTGAGCAGCCGCGGGTAAATTTTACCTTTAGGTATATGGAGTAAGACTAATGACAACAGGGAATCTATTGTGAAGTTATCGAATTTTGGTGAAAAGTTTACCGCGTCGACCGGTATTGTTGAGTTGATGGATGACTTGGGTACTGCGCTCAATGAAAATCCAGATATGATTTTTATGGGCGGTGGCAACCCGGGGCGTATCCCCGAAGCAGAGGCGATTTTCAAGCAGCGATTAGAAACAGTGCTGGCTGACCCAGATCAGCTGCATAGTTTGATGGGAATTTATCAGTCGCCACAGGGTGATAAACACTTTCGCCAACAAATAGCCAGTCTGTTGAAAAAGCAATTTGGTTGGAATTTATGCGCTGACAATATCGCCATCTCTAATGGTAGTCAGTCGGCTTTCTTTATTCTCTACAATATGTTGGCGGGTGCGATGCCAGATGGTAGCCAGCGTTCTATTCACCTACCGTTAGCGCCAGAATATATTGGCTATGGTGAAATAGGGCTGACCACTGATTTCTTTACCGCCACCAAACCGGAAATAGAATTACTCGACGACAATCTATTTAAATACCATGTGGATTTTTCCGAGCTTGATGTCTCGGCACAATCCACGGGGGCGCTCTGTGTGTCGCGCCCAACCAATCCAACAGGTAATGTGCTGACCGACAGCGAGATCGAGCATCTCGATGAAATTGCCCGCCACGCCGATATCCCGTTGATTATTGATGGTGCCTATGGCCTGCCGTTCCCAGGTATTTTATTTAACCAGGCTAAGCCGCACTGGAATAGCAATACCATACTGGTACTAAGCCTATCAAAACTCGGCCTTCCCGGAGTGCGTACCGGCATTATTGTTGCGCGTGAGGAGATCGTGCAGGCCTACAGTAATGCCAATACCGTAGTTAACTTGGCTTGTGGTAACTTGGGTCCGACTATGGCCCGAGAGTTGTTCCGCTCTGGTGATATCCTTAGCCTTAGCCGCGAGTTGGTCGGTCCATTTTATCAGCAGCGCGCTACTCAGGCGGTCGATCTATTTAGAGCATCATTAGGTGATATACCTTATCGAATTCATCGACCGGAGGGGGCGATTTTTCTGTGGTTGTGGTTTCAAGATTTGCCCATTAGTAGTCAGACGCTCTATGAGCGCCTGAAGCGGCGCGGTGTACTTATAGTGCCGGGGCATAACTTTTTCCCTGGTATGGATTCAGATTGGCAACATCAACAAGAATGCATTCGAGTATCCTATGCGCAAGATGACAAAATAGTCGAGCAGGGTATTAACATTATTGCCGAGGAAGTCATCAAAGCCTATGAGTTGGGTAATAATCTATCGAGTGATGATTGACGATTATGACTGCTGAGCGTTTTGCACGATTGGTTGAGGTGCTTAATTTGCGTCAGCCAGATCTTACCGTGGTGAGCGACTCTGTGCAAAAGGGGCAAAATCTCTCAGCCATCGTTCGTACCTGCGATGCTGTGGGGATTATGGATGTGCATTCAGCGCTTGATGAAGCGACGTTTCGCGCTCACACCGGCACAACCATGGGGACACATAAATGGGTTGAAACTCATGTTTATCAGGATGTCTCTGAACCACTGACTAAGTTACATAATGAAGGCTATCAAATTGTGGCGGCGGACACGGCAGGAAGCACGGTTGATTATAGAGAGATAGATTTTACTCAGCCTACGGCATTGTTACTCGGTGCGGAAAAATACGGTATCAGCGATACTGCATCCCCGTTTATCGATAAAAGAATTACTGTACCGATGTTGGGTATGGTGGAGTCTTTCAATGTGAGTGTCGCCTGTGCGATTATTTTGGCCGAGGCCAGACGCCAGCGAGAGCAGGCCGGCTTTTATCAGCAGCGGCGTCTGGATAATAGTCGCTATCAGCAATTACTGTTCGAGTGGAGTCAGCCGCTATTGGCCAAATACTGTCAAAAACACCAGCTACCATATCCTGCATTAAATGATCAGGGCGAAATAATTGATGCGAACTGGCGTAGTGCTCAATCGGTGTAATATTTTGCTTACATGTTTTCGAGCGTGTCGAGTAGCAGGCGAATCTTATTCATAGACTCGTCAAATTCCTTATCGGCTTGCGAGTCTGCAACAATACCGCCGCCGCCCCAACAATGTATCTGCTTGTCATCAGCCACTAGCGTGCGGATGGCAATATTGGTGTCCATGCGATTTGAAGCGCAAATATAGCCAATGCTGCCACAGTAGACTGAGCGCTTAATAGGCTCGAGCTCATCAATGATTTCCATCGCACGTTTCTTTGGCGCACCGGTAATAGAGCCACCGGGAAAACTATCACGCAGTAGCTCGGTCAGCGTGCTGTTTGGATCCAGTACGCCGGTTACTGTACTGACTAAATGATGAACATTGGGGAAGCTCTCTAAATTAAATAACTTGGGCACATGGATACTGCCTGGCTGACAGTTCTTGCCTAAATCATTGCGCAGTAAGTCGACAATCATAAGGTTTTCGGCTCGATCTTTACTGCTATTGAGAAGCTGTTCGGCATTGCGCTGATCCTCTTCGTCGGTTTCGCCGCGGAGAACAGTGCCTTTTATGGGTTTGGTCTCGATATTGATCTGCCCATCACTCACCTCACTTTTAATAAAACGTTCAGGAGACAGTGACAAAATGGCCTTATCAGCCCATTGCCAGTAAACGGAATAAGGCGATGGCGCGACACCGCGCAATGAAAGGTAAGCCTGCCATAAATCACCCTGATAGTGGGCACTGAGATGCTGAGTAAAATTGACCTGATAGCAGTCACCACTGAGGATATACTCTTTAATTTGGGCTATAGCGCTGTGGTACTGAGACTGGCTAAGCGTAGGGCTAAATGAATTTCGCAGTTTGAATGATAGGCCGTTTGACGATTGCCGTGACAATTGGCTAGTCACTGACTCTAATCGTTGGCATATATCCTGTTGTAGTGCAGGTGCACACTGTTGATGAAAATAGAGGTGACTGCATTTAGCCTTGTGGTCGACGACTAAACTCCACAAATAACGGCCCAAGCGCATATCGGGTAGCGTCGTAATACTGGCATTGGCGGGCTTGCTAGCGGTTGGTTTGCGCCCCAGGTCGTAGCCAAAATAACCGAGTAGCCCGCCAACGAAAGGGGCATCGATGCTCGGATCAATCGGTCGCAGTGGTGCGATAAGTTGATCGGCCAAGACAAAAGGGTCTTGGTCTGAACTCTGAGTGCCGGTGTGATCGGTGATCGTTGAGATAGCATTATATGTTTCAATCAGACTATCTGGACTTGCCGAGATAATATCAAAGCGCCCTTGAGTGCCCTGCGGTTTGCCACTATCTAACCAAATCGCGTCCGGCAGGTCGCGGAGCGCATCAAATAACGGGGCACTGTCTGTTTGATAGGGAATTTTTTTACTTTTAATCGTTTGCATTCAATCTGTAGCTTAGGTAAGTAGCACCGCGCCTACTGGCGTAGCCTAGTAAAAAACTCCGTCACTTTAGGCGCAACGAAGCGGTTACGCAATGGTAAAAGCATAGGATCATTGGTTTAATTTAACCTGAAACAATAGCAATCCTTTAAGGAAACTGATTATGCTAACAATACGCACCGCTACACTTGAAGATAGCAGGCTATTAACCGCCCATAATTGTGCCATGGCCCTCGAAACCGAGAACAAAGTGCTTGACCCAGAGAAAGCAATTATGGGTGTGGAGGGGCTCTTTGAGCGACCGCAATTTGGTTTTTATCTGGTGGCAGAAAAAGCAGGACTAGCGGCGGCGACGTTGATGGTGACCTACGAGTGGTCAGATTGGCGCAATGGTTTGATCTGGTGGATCCAGTCGGTGTATGTAAAGCCAGAGTATCGCCGGCAGGGGATTTATCGCGCCATGTACGAGCAGTTACAGGCAATGGCAAATGCGTCGTCAGTGCCGGTCTGCGGCTTTAGGCTTTACGCTGAAATAGATAATGCCAATGCCCATATGACCTACAAAGATTGCGGGATGAACCAGTGCGATTATTTAATGTTTGAGGAAATGACAGGTTAGTCTCTAGGTTATAAGTTCAACCAGATGAAAAACAGTCAATGCCGCGATATAGGCAAATAGGCTGTAACTGACAAACAGTTGCACCGGTAGCCGCCAAGAGCCAGATTCCCGTTGCAGTACCGCGAGCGTGGAGACACATTGCAAGGCAATAGCAAAAAACACTAGCAAGGCAACGCCGGATCCCAGTGGCAGACCGCTGTCCTGAATTTGCTGGGCCAAAGAAGTGAAGTTTTCGTCAGCGCCGGCAATACCAAACAACGTCCCCAAGGTGCCGACAAAGACTTCTCGGGCGAGAAATGATGACAGAATAGCCACACCGTAGCGCCAGTCGAGGCCGATAGGAGCAAAAATCGGTTCAACCCATTGCCCCATAGTCCCTAGCCATGATTCACCCAGAGACTCACCGTAATTGGGGAAATAACCTAATATCCAGATCACTACGGTGACTAAAAATATCACCTTGCCGGCCTTGGTGACAAAATGTTTACTGCGACCCCAAGCATTGCGCAATAGCGGTTTCCATGATGGCAGGCGGTAGGGAGGCATTTCCAAGACAAAAGGTAAATCATTCCGCAGATTCTCATTGACGCGAGACACTGTGGCAGTTACCAGAAGAGCGCAGACTATGCCGAACACATAAATGCCAAACATGGCTAAGCCCTGCCAACCAATTAGGCCACCCAATGCCTTTTGCGCCGGTATAAACGCCGCAATAATCAGGGTATACACCGGCAGACGCGCAGAGCAGGGCATTAATGGGATGGCCAAATAGGTTAGCCAGCGCTTGCGCGTAGAGTCTACTGTTCGCGCTGCGTAGATACCGGGAATGGCACAGGCGACACCAGAGAGCATAGGGATAAAGCTTTTTCCAGTAAGGCCAAAAAGACGCAGAGGTTTGTGGCAAATAACCGCGGCCCGAGCGAGATAGCCGCTATCCTCGAGAATCCCTACCACAAGAGTGAGAACAAAAATCTGCGGCACAAAGACCAAAAAGGCGCCAATGCCGCCAAAGATGGCATCGCTGGTAAAGTCACTGGCAACACCAGCGGGAATAAGGGGTAGAATCATTGCTGCCAACCATTGTATGGCGAGCTCAACAGCGTCCATCACCGGGGCAGCCCAAGTAAAAATGGACTGGAATAGCACATACATAATGACAAAGAAGCTTAGGCCGCCAAACCAAGAGTGCAGAAAGAAACTGTCTAATCGCGTTTGCGTATTAATTAATAAGTCGCCTTTCGGACCATATTGTTCTGCAAGTTGCTGTGCATTGAGATGGTTAATTGATTCATCGCTGGCGATAATGTCGCTTTCAAATTTTTGCTCTGGTGCAGTGGCTGTGGTGATGGCGTCGGTTAGCTGAGCTAACCCGAACCCGGTTCTGGCGGATATTGGTAATACCGAAACCTTCAGTGCTTTCGCTAACTGCTGAGGCTCAAACTGCATATTATGCTGGTCTAATACATCGACCATATTGGTGGTAATAAGCATTGGCTTATTGTAGCGATGACAGATTTCTAGAACTTGCAAAGCTAAAATCAAGCCCTTTTCCAATCTTGTGCTATCAACCACACAAATCACGGTATCGAGAAGATTATCCTCGAGCGCGCGGGTAAATGCGTTAACAGCGACCTGTTCTTCGCCAGAGATAGCCTGCAGGGAGTAGATGCCGGGAAAGTCCAAGAATTGCAGGCTGTCATTATCAACACTAGCGCCAGAGGCAATATCGACAGTGATGCCGGGAAAGTTGGCGACCTTCTGATTAAGGCCTGTCAGGCGATTGAAAAGCAGACTTTTGCCTGAGTTGGGGCTACCAATCAGTGCGATCTTAGAGATAGAGTGATTGGGCATAAAAGCGCTTAGCTTAGGCGACTTCGATTAATGATGCGATACTGTCGTCCAGAGAGTAAACAGTGTTATTGACACGGTACAGTTTCGGCGCGCCCATGCGGGGCGATAGTACACAGGCAATTTGTTCCCCGGGATGAAAACCAAGTTCGCTCAGTCGGGTGCGATAGCCGTTTTCAATATCAGCTTTAAAGCGACTAACCTTGGCGCTGGCGCCCTGTGTAAGATCCCAAAGAGTCATCTTGTGCCTCATATTCTAATTGAGCGGGGAGTATACGTTAGATTTGGCTAAATGTTAATAATATTGATTCTCATTTGCAAATTAGTTTGGCTTTCTTAGGGTTCGCTCGTATCCGTTCTTATCTGGGCTTAGATCAATTTATGACTTATTGTTATTGCAAATCGGCTACAATGCCGCCCCATAAGACATCAACCTGCTATGGAAGTGTATCTTTGCTATGACTGTATTCTCAGGCGAACCCAAAGCGCTGTATGACTACCCGAAATATTGGGCGGAATGCTTTGGCCCTGCGCCATTTTTACCCATGACCCGAGACGAAATGGCCCAGTTGGGCTGGGATAGCTGCGATGTTATCTTGGTTACTGGTGATGCCTATGTTGACCATCCCAGCTTTGGTATGGCGGTTATTGGTCGTGTGCTTGAATCGCAGGGCTACCGGGTGGGAATTCTTTCCCAGCCTGATTGGCGCAGCAAAGATGTGTTTCGCGCCCTCGGCAAACCAAATCTCTATTTCGGTGTGACCGCTGGCAATATGGACTCAATGATTAATCGCTACACGGCGGATCGTCGTTTGCGGCAC
>NYXU01000022.1 GCA_002685715.1 Porticoccaceae bacterium
GATTGATTTGACAGAGTACACTGACGTCGATCGATTTTGACAAGGAAGGTCAATATCAATGAGTGAGGGCCCTTTAGTACTTCACGGTTTACCAAAGCGACTGGTTGACAACCACCTTATTGATCCATCGCAACTGGAAGCTGCTAGCAAGGACGCCAAGTCAGCCAATATTTCACTAGTACAATATCTTTGCGATCAAAGTCTGATCTCTGATAAAGCCATTGGCAACTGTATTGCAGCTGAGTTTGGCATGCCCATTTATGCGCTAGAGCACCATAATCTAAATAATATTCCAACAGATTTAATTGACGGCAAGCTACTTAAAAAATATCAGGTGATGCCTCTATTACAACGCGGTAACACCGTCTTTATTGCAGTTGCGGATCCCACTGACTATCGTGCGATCGATGAGATCCAGTTTCAATTGGGCAACAGAGTTGAACCGGTGCTAGCATATTATTGCAGTATTAAGTCAGTATTAGAGAAATGGCTGGACAATAGCAGTTTCGATAATATCGGCGAGGTGCTTAGCACTATCGACAATATGCATCTCAATAATTTAGATGAGGATGCTATTGAAGAGCAGAAAAATATTAGCGATAGCGATGATGAAGATGAAGCGCCTATCGTGCGCTTTATTAATAGGATGCTGACTGATGCAATAAAAATCGGTGCCTCTGATATTCATTTCGAACCCTACGAGAAAAGCTATCGGGTGCGTTTTCGAGTCGATGGTATTTTGCGTGAAATAGCCACACCGCCAATTAACTTAGCGCGACGCTTGGCAGCCCGTTTAAAAGTGATGTCAATGATGGATATCTCAGAGCGACGTATGCCTCAAGATGGCAGAGTTAAACTCAAACTATCGACAACAAAATCGATTGATTTCCGAGTCAGTACCCTACCGCTACAGTTTGGTGAAAAAATAGTGATGCGCGTTCTCGATACCACCAAGGCGACATTGAATATTGATACATTGGGCTTTGAAAATAGCCAAAAGGCCTTGTACACAGGGGCTTTGGCTCGCCCCCAAGGCATGATCTTAGTCACAGGCCCCACAGGTAGTGGTAAAACAGTATCACTGTACACCGGCCTCAATATCCTCAATACCGCGGAACGCAATATCAATACAGCCGAAGACCCTATCGAAATCAACCTTACAGGTATCAATCAGACGCAGATCAATACCCGAGTGGGTTTGAGTTTTTCAGCGGCGCTACGGTCGTTTTTACGTCAGGACCCCGATGTCGTGATGGTCGGTGAAATACGCGATCTCGAAACTGCCGAAATTGTCATAAAAGCAGCTCAGACCGGCCACTTGGTTATGTCGACATTGCACACTAATAGCGCGCCTGAGACGTTAACCCGTCTGCTCAATATGGGCGTGCCATCATTTAACCTTGCCACCTCGGTAAGCTTAATTATTGCACAACGTCTTAGCCGCAAGTTATGCACTTACTGTCGCATACCGTTCAATGAGGTACCTGACAACGTGCTTGTACAAGAGGGTTTTGATGATATTGGCATAGCTAAGCAGGATTTTAACTTGTTTAAACCGAGTAATTGCGACAACTGTACTAATGGCCATAGGGGTCGTATTGGCGTATACGAAATATTACAGGTGACGCCGACAATCTCTAACATCATTATGCAGGGTGGCAGTTCGCTGGATATTTTGCGTGCTGCGCTGAAAGAGGGTTTTATGCCTCTGCGTGTATCTGCTCTGCACAAAGTTGCTCGGGGATTAATCAGTATTGAAGAAGCCAACCGAGTCACCAAGGACTAAGTAAGATGGCGGCAAAGTCGGAGAGGCGATTATATACCTACAGCGGTAAAAACCGACAGGGACAAACCGTCAGTGGTGAGGTGCATGCCGATAATCTAGCGCACGCAAAAATTCAGTTACACAAGCAAGGTATTATCGCTACATCGTTAAAAAAACATGTGGTGCCCCTATTCGATCATATCAGCCGTGGTAAAAAAGTTGTGCCCGCTGATATCGCTGTTTTTACACGACAGTTGGCGACTATGATAAAAGCTGGGATCCCTTTAGTACAAAGCTTTACTATTATCGCTGATGGGTCGCACAAATCTATGCTCAAGACGCTTATTTATAAAATCCGCGATGATGTCGCTGCCGGTGATAGCTTCGCCAATGCTTTAAGTAATAACCCAGCCCACTTCGATGACTTGTTCTGCAGTCTGATAAAAGCAGGCGAAACTGCAGGCGCACTAGAAACGATGCTAGACCGTGTCGCTTCCTACAGGGAAAAAACAGAGCAATTAAAAGCCAAAATTAAAAAAGCGCTGACCTACCCCGTAGCCGTCATACTAGTAGCTCTAGTTGTCACTGCTACTCTACTGATCAAAGTGGTGCCCGTCTTTGCTGATACCTTTGCAAGTTTTAACGCTGAACTGCCGGCATTTACACTACTAGTACTCGATTTATCTCGGACTCTACAGTCTTCTTGGTGGTATCTACTACTTGCTATTGGTATCGGCCTTGTCGCTTTTCATCAGGCAAGATTGAAGTCCCGACGGTTTCTCTATCTAACAGATAGCTACCAGCTGAAACTGCCGATAGTAGGCATTATCATAGGCAACGCAGTTATTGCACGTTTTGCGCGCACATTGGCCTCGACATTTTCTGCGGGGACTCCTCTGATTGATTCATTGCACTGCGTTGCCGGTGCCGCCGGCAATCGACTCTACCATGATGCCATTATTGAAATATGTGATGATGTTAGAAATGGCCTTCAACTGCATCAAGCGATCAGGATACGAAAAATCTTTCCAACCCTACTGCATCAAATGACCGCCATCGGCGAGGAATCGGGGACGCTCGATGACATGTTAGAAAAAGTCGCACTGCATTATGAAGAGGCTGTTAACAATGCAGTGGACAACCTCACCAATCTTCTTGAGCCATTAGTAATGAGCCTATTGGGAATAGTTATTGGCGGCCTGCTAATTGCTATGTATTTGCCTATTTTTCAGCTGGGGAATATGCTTTAGTACTATCATTAGAGTAATAAAGATAAAATGATAAAGAAAGAATGTTAAAGATAGTGCATCAGTTTCATCAACCAAATAACAAGGAAATACTAGGGCATGGAACTCGAATTAGGGCTCTCACAAACTACATTGGCAGCTGTCGGTGGAATCTTTGGCCTTCTACTGGGTAGTTTTTTAAATGTGGTGATATTGCGATTGCCAACAAGGATGTATGGAGAATGGCGCAGAGATGCACGGCACTACTTAGGCCTTGAGGATGAGCCACAGACACAGGTTATCAATCTATCGAAGCCCGCCTCGCATTGCCCAGCCTGCGGTACCCCAATCAAACCCCAGCACAATATTCCACTGATCAGCTATCTATTTCTGCGCGGTCGCTGCAACGCCTGTGGGACATCTATTTCTATTCAATACCCGTTGATCGAATTATTAGCCGCACTGCTGGCTGGTTTTTTTATCTATCAATACGGCGTGAGTATCAATAGCCTTTACGGCATCATTTTTTCCTACAGTCTGTTGGTGCTAGCGACAATTGATCTACATGAGAAACTACTGCCAGACGAAATTACTCTGCCGTTGCTGTGGTTAGGCCTGTTTGCCAACCTTAACAATCATTTCGTTGCGCTTAACTCTGCTGTGCTCGGAGCGATTGCCGGCTATCTCTCGCTATGGTTTGTGTTCTGGACATTCAAACTCCTCACAGGCAAAGAGGGTATGGGCTACGGCGATTTCAAATTACTTGCCGCTTTGGGTGCCTGGATGGGCTGGCAAATACTGCCTATGGTCATTTTTCTATCGACAGCGGTTAGCGCGCTAGTAGGCATTGGCGCGATAATTTTTGCTGAGCGCAGCAAAGATATCCCCATGGCCTTTGGTCCCTACCTGGCGATGGCCGGTTGGATTGCCTTTGTCTGGGGTGATACCATTCTGAAAAATTATTTAGTTTTATTTGATCTGCGATATTAGCGTGATATTGGCAACAACCTCAGAGTAAATCAGGTGTGAACAAAAAACCTTTTATAGTTGGTCTCACTGGCGGTATTGGCAGTGGCAAAAGCACTGTGGCTAAGGCGTTTTCTGCGTTAGGCATTAAAGCAGTGGATGCAGACTTCGCCTCAAGAGCCGTTGTGCAACCGGGAATGCCGGCGCTGAGTCGCATTGTGGATCACTTTGCCGAGCAGGATATTATTTTACCTGATGGGCACTTAAACCGCCCATTGTTACGCGAGATTATTTTTGCCGATACGCAACAAAAACAATGGTTAGAGGCTCTGTTACATCCATTAATCCGCGATTGGATTATTGCGCAACTGCATGCAGCCGAAACTGAGTACGTTATTTTAGAGTCACCGCTATTGTTTGAAACAGATCAATATCAACTGGTTGATGTAAGCTTAGTGGTCGATGTGCCCACCGAGGTTCAATTAGAGCGTGCCAGCGCCAGAGATAATAATGATAAAGTGCAAATTCAACGTATTATTGACGCGCAAATGTCGAGGCAGGAAAAAAACAACAGAGCCGATTTCGTTATAGACAATTCATCGGATACCGAAACATTAACCGCAGTCGTGATTGATCTGCACCAGCAATTTCTTGAAATGGCCGAGAGTAACCACTGATGACTCAATCTACTCGTATTACCACAGTAGCATGCCCAACCTGTAAAGCCCTTGTTGAGTGGAATGAGAAACAAGCATGGCGACCATTTTGTTCAGAGCGCTGCCAGAAGATCGATTTTGGTGATTGGGCTAGTGAAACTTTTGCTATTGCCGGCGAACCCGCTTTAGATGATAACTTTGGCGAAGAGCTTTAGCCTGATCTCAATTTTTCTAAAATAAGTTGGTTAGCCGCAGGGAACTGATATTGTGAGTCATCTTTAAGAATATCGGCCATAGCCACCCAACGACATTCCTGCCCTTCGACACCTCGCGCCTCGCCCTGAAAATCAGTCACTTCCCAAACATCTAAAATAATTTGTTTATCATCATAATCATGAACCAGCTGCATAAAAGGCTGTGCTTCCGTCGTCTCAATACCGAGTTCTTCACGAAGTTCTCTGACCAGTGCAAGCAACGCTGTTTCGCCTTCATCCATTTTACCACCAGGAAACTCCCACAACCCACCTTGATGTAAATGGTCTGGACGCTTGGCAATAAACAGTCTATCTCGACTATCGGGCGCGTAGATAACGGCGGCAACAACCTGAATACGGTTCATCGCCAACCTCTAGGTTCTGTACTCAGCATTGATACGCACATAGTCATAGCTAAGGTCGGTGGTCCATACAGTCTCTGAAGCTTGACCGCGGTGCAGAGAGACCTGTATCTCGATATCTTCGGACGCCATCGCCTGTTGCCCCAACTCCTCGTTATACGTGGTAGCTCGAGCCCCCTGCTGAGCAATCAACACGCCATTAAGTTGCAACTGCACAAGATTAACATTTAGATCAGCAACTCCAGCCCGACCGATAGCGGCTAAAATTCTTCCCCAGTTTGGATCAGATGCGGTCAATGCTGTTTTAACCAAGGGCGACTCAGCAATGGTGTAGGCAACAGCCAAAGCCTCAGCACTATCCCTAGCACTATCGACAATAACAGACACAAATTTAGTTGCCCCTTCACCATCGCGGATAATTGCTTGAGCCAAATCTATAAAAATCAAACTGAGCTGTTCGACAAACTGCTCAAAAAGTGGCTCATCAATCACCACGCCACTGCCACCAGTGGCCACTAACATAATGGCATCATTGGTTGAGGTATCGGAATCAACAGTAATACGGTTAAACGATTTTTCGTTAGCCAATCTCAACGCGCGGTGCAAGAGTTCAGGGTCAAGCGATGCATCGGTCGCCACATAGCCAAGCATGGTCGCCATATTCGGCTTAATCATGCCCGACCCTTTGCAAATTCCTGTAATAGTAATCTCAGCGTCGCCAACAGCATAAGTCAGACTGGCACCTTTAGGTCTCGTGTCCGTAGTCAAAATGCCGGTGGCCGCCTCTGCCCAGCCCTGTTCTGATAAGTTATCCAAAGCACTGGGAATAGCGGGTAGAACGACGTCCATCGGTAACGGCTCACCAATTACCCCGGTAGAAAAGGGCAGCACCTGTGTCACATTGACATCAACAGCTGCAGACAATGTTTCGCAGCTCTGCAGGGCATCACTCAGTCCTTGTTGTCCCGTGCCCGCATTGGCGTTACCGGTATTGGTTAAAAAATAGCGCGGACTAGCACAGGCTAGGTGCTCCTTAGCCACAATAACTGGCGCAGCACAGAAAGCATTTTGGGTAAATAATCCGGCAACAGTGCTTCCAGCCGCAAGTTCCATAACCACCAAATCCGCTCGCCCTGCCGTTTTAATACCGGCACTGGTGGTTCCCAACTTAAAGCCGGAAACTGCATGCATAGCTGGAAACTGTCCGCTACCTGTGGCCATTACTGAATTTTTCCACAACATTGCTTATATTTTTTACCTGACCCACAGGGACAGGCATCATTACGACCCACTTTGGGGCCCGTGCGCTGAATTGGCTGCTGGGCCGCTTCAACGTCTGACTGAGCCTCCTTTTCCATCGCCGCAGCCTCGGCATGCTGATACTGACGATTAGACTGCTCGGCACGACGCTTCTGCTCTAATCGCTGCATATCTTCTTGCGTCGCCACCTCGATATGACTGAGATAACGGATGGTTTCATATTTAATATTGTCTAGCAGGTCTTCAAACAGAGCAAATGATTCACGCTTATACTCCTGCTTGGGGTTTTTCTGGGCATAGGCACGCAAGCCAATCCCCTGACGCAATTGATCCATACTGGCAAGATGGTCTTTCCATAGATTATCCAGTACCTGCAGCATAATTTGCCGCTCCACCTCGCGCATTTGCTCACCAACATGGGCATAGCGGCTATCATAAGCCGATTGTAAGGCCTCGGTAATCTTTTCTCTGAGAGTCATCTCGTCAAGACGACTGTCCTCATCTAACCAGCGTTGAACTGGTAATGGCGTGGTAAATTCAGTCGCTAACGCTTTTTCCAGCCCCTCGATATCCCACTGCTCTTCTAAACTTTGTGGCGGTAGGTAGTTACTTATGCATTGATCAGCGACATCCTGACGCACATTGGTAATAACATCGGAGATATCGTCATCTTCTAATAGCTCGTTGCGCTGCTGGTAGATCACTTGACGCTGATCATTGGCGACATCGTCATATTCCAGCAAATGCTTGCGGATATCAAAATTGCGCCCCTCAACTTTGCGCTGCGCCTTAACAATCGCATTGGTCACCATACGGTGTTCGATGGCCTCCCCCTTCTCCATCCCCAAAGTGCGCATCATATTCTTAACACCATCAGAGGCAAAAAGGCGCATTAAAGGGTCTTCCAAAGACAGGTAGAAACGAGAAACACCCGGATCACCCTGACGACCAGATCGACCCCGCAATTGATTATCAATACGTCGCGACTCATGACGCTCGGTAGCGACAATATGCAAGCCTCCAGCCTCCAGAACTGTTGCCTGTCGCTTTTGCCAAGCCTCAGTGGTTTCAGCGATAATCTTATCCTGAGTTTTACCCTTGGCCTTTAGCGCTTTAATTTCCGCGTCAAGGTTGCCACCCAACACAATATCCGTGCCTCGACCGGCCATATTTGTCGCAATAGTAACAGCACCGGGGCGACCGGCATTGACGATAATATTGGCCTCACGTTCATGTTGCTTAGCATTGAGCACATTGTGCTCAACCTTGGCCTTTTTAAGCATACCGGAGAGTAGCTCCGAGGTTTCTACAGAAGCTGTACCCACCAGAACCGGTGCACCCTTGGCAACAATCTCTTTGATATCTTCAATCACCGCATCAAACTTCTCCTCCTGACTGAGGAAGATAAGATCATTGAGATCGACACGCTGGACCTCAACATTGGTCGGTATTACCACCACTTGCAGCCCATAGATCTGGTGCAACTCATAAGCTTCTGTGTCGGCGGTACCGGTCATACCTGAGAGTTTTTGGTAGATACGGAAATAGTTCTGGAAAGTCGTCGAGGCGAGCGTCTGACTTTCTTGCTGAATAGTCAGGTTCTCCTTAGCTTCAATAGCTTGATGCAGACCTTCAGACAGCCGACGTCCTGGCATCGTTCGACCAGTGTGCTCGTCAATCAAGACAGCCTGGCCCTGCTGAATAATATACTCGACATCTTTGTGAAACAGATGCTGAGCGCGCAATGCTGAATGAACATGGTGCAGTAGCCCAAGATTACTAGCTTGGTACAGACTATCATTTTCTTCAAGCAGACCTTCTTTAATTAAAATTGCCTCTACTTTGCTGTGCCCCTCTTCTGTCAGTTCAACACCGCGCGTTTTTTCATCAACAATAAAATCGCCAGTCGCCTCAACCTGTTCGTCCGCAGTCTCGACCTGAGCCTCTAATCGTAAAGCTAATGCGTTCACCGTTTTATAGAGCTCAGAGCTATCCTGCGCTGCACCAGAAATAATCAGCGGTGTTCTAGCCTCATCAATAAGAATCGAATCCACCTCATCAACAATCGCAAAGGTTAGCCCACGCTGTGATTTATCCTCTAAGCGCAACGCCATATTGTCGCGCAGATAATCAAAGCCAAACTCATTATTGGTACCATAGGTAATATCTGCGGCATAAGCATCCTGTCTTGAACAGGGTTTCAACTCACCTTGATCCTGTGGATCTAGCCTAAAAGAATTTGCCGTTTCGGCACCCTGATAAGATTGAATAACACCAATTGAAAGGCCTAACGCTTGATACAGCGGTGCCATCCATTGAGCATCACGCTTGGCCAAGTAATCATTGACCGTAATCACATGCACGCCAGTACCTGGTAATGCGTTGAGATAGGCTGCCAACGTGGCGACTAAAGTCTTCCCCTCACCCGTGCGCATCTCGGCAATCTTGCCCTGATGCAAGGTGATACCGCCAATCATTTGCACGTCAAAATGACGCATTCCCAATACCCTGGAGGAGATCTCTCGCACCAGCGCAAAAGCTTCCGGTAAAATTTGTTCGAGGGTTTCACCGGCCACCAGACGCTCTCTTAACAGACTAGTTTGCTCGCGCAAGTCTTGGTCGTTTAAGGACTGAAGCCCCTCTTCCAACGCATTAATTTTGGTCACGATTTTGCGCATTTTGCGCACATCGCGATCATTACTGCTACCAAATATCTTTTTTAGAATGTTGCCAAACATTAGGTTTTTCCACTGATAATAAATATGACATAGCAGAGATAAGTTTTATCTCTGAAAGAATAGACGGTCGAACTTATCTTAGCGACTGGTGCGGCGAATGTAGGAGGCTGGGTCGACAGTGCGACCATTTTTGAAGACTTCGAAGTGAACATGAGGTCCCGTAGATCGACCGGAACTCCCCATTTTGGCGATCACCTCGCCCTTTTTGACAATAGCGCCTATCTTGGCAATATTTTTTTCATTATGCGCATAGCGGGTGATATATCCGTCGCTGTGATTGAGCTCAACCATCAAGCCATAACCACTGCGCTCACCGGACCAAGTAACCACGCCAGAGGCTACAGCAATAATATCAGAGCCTTTCCTACCGGCAAAATCGACACCGCCATGCCAACGCTTGTTACCGTGAAAAGGGTCTGCGCGCATACCATATTCTGAGGACATCCAACCTTTTTTGATCGGACGACCCGCCACCATACGCTCGCTTTTCAACTTATTCTCAGAAAGCATTGACTGCAGCAGAATCAACTGGGACTCTCGGCTGTCCAACGAACTATCAAGTCGCGCAAACATGGTGGATAACTGTTGCTGAATATCAACCGAATTAGCCACCTCAGTGACTAGCGTGGTGTCTGGACCACCAAGACCCGGGGCCACAGAGAAGTCAAACTCACCGTCTTCAAGGCTAGCCAGCTGGGTGAGCTGTTCACCCAGAGCATCGAGACGCACCAATCGCGAACGCATCTGTGCCAATTTTCCGGTCATCGCGGCTAATGAAGTATCTAATTGCTCTCGGCCGGCATCAACATGACTCTGTTGCACCACTAGCTGGTGTTGCATTTCACCTATACTATTGTCGAACAGAAGTTCCCAGCGGCCATCTGCAATTTTGACCCCAAGCATGGTGCCTGCAGCCACAGGTATGCCCAGTAGCAAAACTGATAGTAAACCCTTCGCCCAGCTATTGAGGCTAATGGTTCTCACCTTGTCGGCGCGACTGCTGATAAGAATAATTTTCACTGCTGAATAAAGCCTTATCTCACTAACACTTCACTAATCATTTTAATTCGGTTGCATGTACGATATCGGCACATCTTCCGGATTATCGACAAAAGTAACCACTTCCCAAGCGTCAGTATCGGCTATTAATGCACGTAATGACGCGTTGTTTAAACCATGCCCCGATTTATAGGCATCATATTCCCCTATTAAACTGTTACCCAGCAAATAAAGGTCCCCAATGGCATCAAGTATCTTATGTTTGACGAATTCATCGTCATAACGCAGGCCATCTTCGTTAATTATATCAAATTCATCGACAACGATAGCATTTTCTATACTTCCACCTCGCGCTAAGCCTTTAGAGCGAAGATATTCAAACTCATGCATAAACCCAAAGGTTCTAGCTCTACTGACTTCTCTGACAAAAGAGGTACTCGAGAAATCAATGCTCGCATTCAGGGCTTGATGTTTGAACACTGGATGATCAAAGTCAATAGCAAAATTCACTTTAAAACCTTCAAAAGGCCTAAAGGTAGCGACTTTATCATCAACTTTGATAGTCACTGGGCGCCTGATACGGATAAACTTTTTGGCCGCATCCTGCTCTTGTATACCCGCCGACTGTAGCAAAAATACAAAAGGTCCGGCACTGCCATCCATAATGGGGATCTCAGGCGCGGATACATCGATCAATACATTATCGATTCCCAACCCTGCTAGTGCTGATAATAGATGCTCAACCGTCGAGACACGAACATCACCTTTGACAAGGGTTGTAGAGAGTGTTGTATCACCGACATTCTCGGCTTTGGCGGCAATTTCAACCATGGGATCGAGGTCGCTACGACGAAAAACAATGCCTGTATCCGGTTGCGCTGGATGCAACGTCAAATAGACTTTATCGCCGGTGTGGAGACCCACGCCGGTGGCACGTATGACATTTTTTAAAGTACGTTGCCTGATCATGGCTCAACCTGTGGTATACAAGGCGTGGAGTCTAACAGACAAGCCCCCTTTCACCAAGATTTTATAATCTGAGGCGAGGTAAAAGGAGGCTTTGACAGGTTGTCCGGATTAATCTGCTTGCGAGCGCAAAAATGCGGGAATATCCAGATAATCTATTTCAGTATCAACTTGGGCATCTAATTTTCTTGCTGTCGCTTCTCCTCGACTGGATAAAGTCCCATTGGGGCGAAGGCCAGGAGGTTGTTCCAACTTACCATAGTCAATACCTCCATCCGCCTTTCGNGGTGGTTGAGTATCCACAATTACAGGTCTAAGGGCTGGTTTTGCACCGGAAGCACGCAAGCCTGTTGCCACCACNGTAACGCGNAANTGCCCCTCTAATTCGGGCTCAAANACGCTACCGACAATAATAGTGGCGTCTTGATCAGCAAATTCGCGCACCGCACTGCCGACATTTTCAAACTCACCCAAGGTCAAATCGTAGCCACTGGTGATATTGACCAAAATACCTTTGGCACCCTGCAAATTAATATCCTCCAGCAACGGACATTTCACTGCGGCTTCAGCGGCTACCTTTGCTCGATCAGGGCCACTAGCCTCCCCNGTGCCCATCATAGCCATGCCCATTTCTGACATAACGGTACGCACATCAGCGAAATCCACATTGATTAAGCCATCCAGTAAAATCAGATCAGTAATGCCCTGCACGGCACCAAATAGCACATCATTGGCCTGCTTAAAGGCATCAAGTATTGAGATATCCTGTCCCAAGACCTGAAGTAATTTTTCATTAGGCACGATGATAAGTGAATCAACACGCTCTTTAAGGGCGGCGATTCCAGCATCGGCAATGGTCATTCGTTTGCCACCTTCAAATTCNAAAGGACGAGTNACAACACCGACAGTTAAAATACCCATTTGCTTGGCCACTTCNGCNATCACTGGGGCCGCGCCAGTNCCAGTACCACCACCCATACCGGCGGTGATAAACACCATATCAGCACCTTCAAGTACCTGCGCAATACGCTCTTTATCCTCTACCGCGGCTTGACGACCTACTTCCGGATTGGCACCAGCACCCAACCCTTTGGTAAGAGTTTCACCCAATTGCAGTATGGTGGCCTTATCCAGTTTATTGAGCGATTGCGCATCAGTGTTAGCACAGATAAAGTGCACACCATCAATATTGCTATCAATCATATGGCGCACAGCGTTGCCACCGCCGCCNCCAACACCAATTACTTTAATTTCTGCATTCTTCGGAATGCTATCTACTAGTTCGAACATAGGTTTCCCCTTATTTGCGCCTCACAATTAAAAGATTCCAGTCACTCTTGTCATCCGTGACCCTTACATACCGCCTTGAAACCATTCCTTAATTCGCTTCAAAGCATTATTCGTTGACCCTTTGTCGTTATCGTCAAAACCTTCTTTACGCTGCTGATCAACGCCAAANTGCAACAATCCAACACCNGTTGAATAAATTGGGTTATTCACAATATCCGACAGGCCTTTTACATTGACCGGCGCGCCAATACGNACCGGNAAATGAAATATTTCTTCNGCTAATTCGGTAACACCTTCCATCTTTGATGTACCCCCGGTAAGCACCACNCCGGCAGCCAANAATTCTTCAAAACCACTGCGNCGTAACTCAGCTTGAACCAAGGTAAANAGCTCGTCATATCTGGGCTCTACCACTTCAGCAAGTAACTGTCGCGACATATCTCGTGCCTCCCTATCGCCGACACTAGGTACTTTTACGGTCTCTTCAGGTCGCGCTAATTTGGCCAATGCACAGGCATATTTAATTTTCAGTTCCTCCGCATGCGGTGTCGGTGTTCGTAAGGCCATGGCAATATCATTGGTCACCTGATCACCGGCAATTGGAATAACACCGGTATGACGAATCGCGCCCTCAGTAAAGATTGCAATATCGGTGGTACCGCCGCCAATATCGACCAAGGCAACACCCAGTTGCTTTTCATCTTCCGTAAGCACCGCATGGCTTGAAGCCAACTGCTCTAGCACCACCTCATCCACCTCCAGACCGCAGCGGCGAATACATTTTTTAATATTTTGTGCCGCATTGGCCGCGCAAGTCACAAGATGCACCTTGGCTTCTAAGCGAACACCTGACATACCAATGGGTTCATGCACCCCTTCCTGCTCGTCAATAATGTATTCTTGGGGCAACACATGGAGAATTTCTTGATCAGCGGGAATAGCGACTGCCCTGGCAGCATCTATTACACGATCCACATCTAAGGACTGCACTTCACGGTCGCGAATGGCCACAATACCGTGAGAGTTAAGACTGCGAATATGGCTTCCTGCAATGCCAGCATAGACAGAATGAATCGAGCAACCCGCCATTAACTCAGCCTCCTCAATCGCGCGCTGAATTGAATTCACCGTTGCCTCAATATTGACTACCACCCCTTTCTTCAATCCGGAGGATGGATGCATNCCAGTGCCGACTATTTCGATCTCACCACTTGAGCCAACCGCACCAACAATTGCCACTACTTTGGATGTGCCAATATCCAATGCAACAATCATGTTTTCTTCATTTGCACTAGCCATAATTAATCCTCAACTGCCCGCTGTTAGCCTATTACAGACGGATCAGCATTTGCCCTTATGTCATGCTGCGCGCCAATCAACGAGCCATCCTTCCAAGCGACGGCTAGTCCATTGGGATAACGCAGATCTATGGTTTTAATATTATNTAATTCGTTTTGNAGCCCTGAATTCCACGCCAGAGCTAAGCGTTTAAGCTTGTCGCCAAGTTGGTCTCGGCCTAACACCAATTTAATGCCTCGGGCAGTCTCAACCCGCCAAACACCGAGGTTATCGCGTTGCAATTCCACTAGCTTTAGCCCTGTTGGTTGCAGTAGCGCCGCCAACATCTGATAACTCTCCATCATCTCTTGAGAGCTGCCGAACTGAGTGCGCAACACCGGTAAACTCTCAAGCGCACTGTTATCGACAATATCTAACTGCTCACCCAAGCGATTGAGAAACCCCGCTTCACCCCAGCGCGCAATAGGTACTTCCTCAATCACCCTGACACTCAGTGTTGAGGGCCATTGACGACGAATACTGGCTGAATCCACCCAGGGATGGCGCTGCAAGTTCTGACGCAAATCTTCTAAATCAATGGTCAAAAAGCCGCCGCCAATCTCAGTGCTGACCAGATCAACCAACTCCTGCTGTTGCAGGTAACTTAACTCTCCAACCACCACTATTTCAGTCACTGGTTTATTTACCGCTTGAAACAACATATTGATGCCATAAACCGCTGCCACACTGAGCGAAACCAAAAGTAAACGTGATATGCCATCAATAAAGCGATCAATGCGTCCTTTGTTATTGGCCTGTGGACGATTGGCACCTCGGCGATTTTGAGTAGCCATTAGACCGACGCCCCCAATATTGCCAACACCAACTGATCAAAATCGAGACCTGCAGCTTTAGCTGCCATGGGCACTAAACTATGACTGGTCATACCGGGCACGGTATTCACTTCCAACAACTGGAATCTATTGTCAGCATCAACCATCACGTCGACGCGACCCCAGCCAGAGCAACCCACAGTTTTAAACGCTTGCATAGCCAAAATGCGCAACTCCTGTTCGCGCGCATCGGATAGTCCCGCAGGACAAAAATACTGCGTCTCATCGCTAAAATATTTAGCTTGATAGTCGTAAAAGACATCGTTGGACTGGATGCGAACTGAAGGTAATACCTGCTCAGCTAAAATAGCGACGGTGTATTCCTCGCCNTCCATTAATGACTCTGCAATCACNGTGGTGGCATATTTGGCNGCCTCGGCCCANGCCGATTGNANNTGNGCGGGAGATTCNGCTCGNCTCATGCCAATNCTNGAGCCTTCACAGGCCGGCTTAACCATNGCCTTACCNCCGAGTTGGNGNAGTNTTNTCGCCCAGTCCGACTGNTGTTCGAGAATGGCAAANTCTGCGGTGGGCAAACCTATTCCCTGCCACANCTGTTTACANCGCAGTTTATCCATAGCCAACGCAGAAGCCAGCACACCACTGCCGGTGTANGGTAGGTCGAGATATTCNAACGCNCCTTGCAACNTGCCATCCTCACCACCNGGNCCATGCAANGCGATAAACACANGATCCAAATTATNNNGTGGNAGTTGTTGCAACAAATCTGTGCCCGCATCAATAGCGACAACATCGACACCGAGATTTAGCAACGCCTGATGAACTGCAGCGCCACTCATAAGAGAGATTTCCCGCTCGGACGATACACCGCCATAGAGCAAGCCAACGCGACCAAACTGCGCAACAGATAACGTCATTCAGCGGCCTCCTTTTGCAATTTACTAGCAGCCAGCATGGCGACCAATTTACTCACACTGCCGGCGCCCTGTGTCAGCACAAGATCACCGCCGCAAACCAAATCAGCTAGCAAATTGGGAACATCTTCAATTTGCTCTACATAAATGGGGTCAATACCCCCGCGTTGACGAATACTACCGCACAGGTTCTTACTGCCGGCACCAGCAATAGGCTCCTCGCCAGCAGAGTAAACATCTAATACCAGCAACACATCCACCTGAGACAGTACCTGCACAAAGTCTTCATACAAATCTCTGGTTCTGCTGTAACGGTGAGGCTGAAATACCATCACTAACCGCTTATCTGGCCAACCATCGCGCACAGCAGCAATAGTGGCTTTCACCTCCGTGGGGTGGTGGCCATAGTCATCGACCAACATAGCCGACCCCTGATTGACCTGATACTCACCTATCATCTCAAACCGTCGACCAACACCGGAGAAATTCTCTAGACCGGCAATAATAGCCTTATCGGAAATACCTTCATCGGTCGCCACAGCAATGGCCGCTGCTGCATTAAGCGCGTTGTGCCGACCAGGAATATTGAGTTTGATATCGAGAGATGCTTTATTGTCCGGGCGATCAATAACAAAATGGCACTGACGCTTATCCATCTCCAGATCTCGCAATCTGTACGCAGCATCTTCACTAAAGCCATAGGTCAACAGTGGTCTAGCCACATCAACTAATAGCTCTCGAATAACCTCATCATCAAGGCAAAGCACCGCAAGGCCGTAAAACGGTAAATTATGCAAAAACTCAATATAGGTTTTTTTCATCACCTCAAAGTCAAAGCCATAGGTTTCCATATGNTCTGCTTCGATATTGGTTACCACAGANACCATTGGTTGCAGNTGCAGAAACGATGCGTCACTTTCNTCGGCCTCTGCCACCAGATAGCGGCTACCACCCAACTTTGCGTTGGTACCCACGCTATTCACTCTGCCACCCACCACAAAGGTTGGATCACGTCCATCCTCAGCTAATATGGCGGTAATAAGACTGGTAGTGGTGGTTTTGCCATGCGTGCCCGCGATGGCGATGCCATGCCGATAACGCATGAGTTCGGCGAGCATCTCCGCACGTCGCACCACTGGAATACCGCGCTCTCGAGCACTGGCAATCTCCGGATTTTCGATAGTTACTGCCGAGGACTTAACCACCACATCAGCTCCCTCGATATTACTCTCACTATGACCGAGAAAGACTTCAGCACCCGCCTCAGTTAAACGTCTAACACTGGGGCTGGCACTGATATCGGAACCACTGATTTCATAACCCTGATTAAGTAGCACCTCAGCAATACCGGACATACCGCTACCACCGATACCGACAAAGTGAATACGACGGATACGACGCATTTCGGGTACTCGAAAACTTGCACTATTGACCATAGCCAACCTCCAAGCACACCTGCGCTACCCTTTCAGCGGCATTATTTTTTGCTAACTCTCGGGCCCGTTGGGCCATTTGTAAGCGCTGGCCTGGCGTTGAACAAATCGTATTAATCTGTTCTGCCAATATCGAGGCCGTTAGATCCTTCTGCTGCACCAATATTGCCGCGCCACAATCAGTCAACAGCTTGCCATTTACTGTCTGATGGTCATCAATGGCGAAAGGGAAAGGAATAAGCAGTGAGCCCAGACCCGCAGAGGTTAGCTCAGCAACAGTCAGCGCACCNGCTCGACATATCACAAAATCAGCCCAGCTATAAGCTGCAGCCATATCCTCAATAAAGGGCACTACTTCAGTAATATGCTCCTCAATACCAACACCATGCTGTTGGTACAGCTGCAAAGTAGCGTCGTAGTGAGCTTTACCCGCCTGATGCATTATTAATGGCCGTGATTCAGGTGCAATCATTGCTAACGCCTCCGGCACTAACTGATTAATGCCAAGCGCACCGCGACTACCACCCAGCACCAAAATCCGAGCATTGCCTTCTCGTCCTGCAAAACGCTCCTTTGGATTAGGCATTGCGGCGATAGCCGGTCGCACTGGATTGCCGCACCATTCACCCTTTTTAAGCGTGCCCGGGAAGCCCAACATAACGCGCTTGGCAATTTTCGCGGACAGCTTATTAGTGGTGCCAGCGACAGAATTTTGCTCATGGATCACCACTGGAATGCCTTTCAATCGTGCCGCTACCGCCCCTGGGCCTGAAGCAAACCCACCCATACCCAGCACCACTGCAGGTTTGAACTCGGCGAGTAACTTCGAGGCCTGACTGATAGAACGCCATAACAGCAACGGCGCCTTTAATAGCGCCTGCAAACCACGACCGCGAATACCCTCAATATCGAGACAGTGCAATTCAAAGCCACCGGCTGGCACCAACTCAGATTCGATACCGCGTTGCGTGCCAAGCCAAGAAATTTCTATATTCAGCGCGCGCAATTTATCCGCCACGGCCAGTGCCGGAAATACATGGCCGCCAGTACCACCCGCCATTACCATGACTCGTCGACCCTGATCAATGCCATTAGCCATTGCGAGACCTCCTGACTGGCTGCTTGTCACGGTGCAACTGGTGGCTAAAACGCAAAATCATTCCTACCATGGCACAGCTGCTCATCAGGCTACTGCCACCGTAGCTTACAAAAGGGAGTGTCAATCCTTTAGTCGGCAGCAGTCCGGNGTTAACGCCCAGATTTATAAAGGTCTGACCGGCAAAAAGTAGGCTAAATCCGATCAAAGTGTAGGCGGCATACCAATATCTCTGATTTATCGCCAGCATCGCCAACTGCAAAATACGCAGCACTAAAAAACTGTATAGACCAAGCAAACAGATCACGCCGACGTAACCAAATTCTTCGGCAAAAATAGCAAATACAAAATCAGTGTGGGCTTCGGGAAGATAGAGCATTTTTTGCACCGACTGCCCAAGCCCTACGCCAAACCATTCCCCGCGACCAAAGGCGATTAATGACTGGGTTAACTGATAGCCGGAATTGAATGGGTCCGACCAAGGGTCCATAAANGCGGNGATNCGCGCNACGCGATANGGCGCAGATTCTGCTANCCAATAAACCACTGTGCCCGCCACTGCAGCAACCAGTGCAAATTGACGAATATGTGAGCCACCGAGGAATANCANCGCCATAAAGGTGCNNCCCACCAACACCATGGAACCAAAGTCCGGNTCCAAAATCAGCAGCAACTCAAGCAGGGCCAATATGCCTATCAACTGTAAAAACATATGCCAATCGTCGGCCAAGGTGTCACGATGNTTGGCCAGATGTGCGGCCAAAAATACCACCACAGCAATTTTCACNGCCTCAGACACCTGAAAGGTAAATCCAGCAATACTCAACCACCGGCGACTGCCGTTTAACTCTAAACCGATGCCTGGAATAAGCACAATAACTAACAAAAACACTGAAATAGCAAGCCATACGCGGCCATAATTTGCCCAGATATCCGGCCCAACAAAGAAGCCGATGCCCATGACTAAGCCAGCCAACACTAGATAGGCTAGATGACGCTTGACAAAAAATAGCTCATCACCAAAACGATACTCGGCAAAGCTAAATGAGGCCGAGGCAATCATAACTAGACCGATTGATATTAGAGCTAACACCGGCAGCAGAACCTGCAGATCAATATGCCAGTCGGACGGTCNCGAGATAAAATTATTGCGCAATAGACTTAGCTGCATAACTGATCTCCGNNCCGTTTAGGCAANCCTNTNACNGCCTGCTGAAAACAGCGCCCGCGCTCCTCAAAACCAGAGAACATATCAAAACTAGCGCAGGCTGGTGATAACAGTACCGTATCGCCTGCATGGGCCTGACTAGCAGCTTGCTCAACAGCCTCAATCATTGAACCAACGACAACTGAAGAGCAGACTGGACGCAATATTGTGTCAATTTCTGCACTATCCTCACCAAATAAATACGCTCGTTTGACAAACTGACTGGCAACTTGCTGAAGATCATTGAAATCTTGATCTTTAGACTGACCTCCAGCAATTAGAATAAGATTTTTGCGCGCTGAATTACCCAAGCCCTTTAATGCAGCGATAGTGGCGCCCACATTGGTCGCTTTAGAATCATCGATATAGGTAACGCCATCGTACTCAGCGATACTCTCACAGCGATGCGGCAGGCCACTNAACGTTTTTAGGCACTGCAGCATCGTCTTCATAGGCAGATCAATCGCATAGCCCAATGCCAATGCAGCGAGTGCATTAGCGACATTATGCGAGCCCTTTAGAGACATATTGGCGATAGGCATCAGACGCTCAATACCATAGGACAGATAACCGTTATCAAGACCCTCTAAAATACCAAAGTCACCGAGATCCGGTTGATTGAGACCAAAACTACTGAGCCTGATCTGACTGGATAACAGCGGTTTGGTTAAGACATCCTCACGATTGATCACAACCTTACTGGCACCGCGGAAAATACGGTGCTTGGCAGCATGGTACTCGGGTAGTCCAGCGTAACGGTCCATATGGTCAGCAGAAATATTCAGTAGCGCAACAACAGCCCCTCGGCTATCGTTTAGCAACTCCAACTGAAAGCTCGATAATTCGAGAATATACAATTGGGACTTGTCATCAAGNAGATCTAGCATCGGTGTGCCCAAATTGCCGCCAACACCGACAGTCAAGCCGCTAGCACGCGCCATTTCACCCAATAAGGTGGTTACCGTGCTTTTACCGTTAGAACCGGTAATAGCAATGACCGGCGCACCGGCATGCTCAAGAAATAACTCTAAATCGCCGACCAACTCAATGCCCTGCTCGCGAGCCACAACTAGGGCCGGCTCGTCGAGGGAAATACCAGGGCTGACCACGACTCGATCCATATTAACCAGTAAGTCGGCATCAAACTCCCCTAAAGCTACTGTTGTNTCTGGATAACAATCACTTACTTCTTGAAGACGCGGCGGTGCTTTACGACTGTCAGCAAAAACAAAAGGCAAATCTTTTGACGACAAAAATCGCGCCACAGACAATCCTGTGGCACCCATGCCCAGAATAGCGGTTTTACGATTAGTTGCGATTAGATCTGCCATTACTTTATCCCAAGCGAGCCTATCGTTAACGTAGTTTTAAGGTGGCCAAGCCAAATAGCACTAGCATCACCGTAATAATCCAAAAGCGCACGATCACCCGCGGTTCTGGCCAACCTTTTAACTCATAGTGATGATGCAACGGCGCCATTCGAAAGATACGCTTGCCGGTCAATTTGAAAGACACCACCTGCATAATCACCGACAGCGTCTCCATGACAAATACACCACCCATAATCACCAATACAATCTCCTGTCGCACAATAACGGCTACCACACCCAACGCCGCGCCAAGTGCCAATGCTCCGACATCGCCCATAAAAACCATGGCGGGATAGGTGTTAAACCAGAGAAAACCGAGCCCTGCGCCGCACAGCGCCGCAGTGAAGATCAATAGTTCGCCAGCACCGCTGATATAGGGAATATTCAAATAGCTGGCGAACTGATAGTGACCTGTTAGATAAGCGATAATACCCAGCGCTCCACTGACCAGAACCGTCGGTAGGATAGCCAGACCATCGAGGCCGTCAGTGAGATTAACCGCGTTACTGGTGCCAACAATAACAAAGTAGGTCAGCACGATATAAAACGGCCCCAGCGCTAAAGCGAAATTTTTAAAGAAAGGCACAATTAACTCAGTTTCAGCGGGCGTTTGAGCCGTGTAGAACAGAACAAAGGCTGCAATAAAGCCAAATATCGACTGCCAGAAATATTTCCAGCGACCGGGCAAACCGCGAGGATTTTTCTCGACCACCTTGCGGTAGTCATCAACCCAGCCGATCAAACCAAAACTAAAAGTAACCCCCAGAACCACCCAGACATAGCGATTATGTAGATCAGCCCAGAACAGCGTGCTGATAAAAATGGATAACAAAATAAGTGCGCCACCCATGGTCGGCGTACCCGCCTTACTCAAATGACTTTGCGGACCATCGTTACGAATCGCCTGCCCCATCTGCAACTGATTCAGTCGACGAATCANTAGTGGTCCTGCGAGAAGTGAAATCGTCAATGCGGTAAGTACCGATAAAATACCTCTCAGCGTGAGGTATTGCACCACGGAGAAAGCACTGAAGAATTGACTTAAATAATCGGCCAACCACAATAACATTAGCTATCTCCTCTATTTATTAATCTATCAACGACCTTCTCCATACCGGAGCTTCGTGAACCTTTAACCAAAAAGGTAATATCGTTGTTATTTGATTGCGCCAATTGCAACTCCTCATGTAGCACATTAATTAATTCATCCTGACTACGGTAATGTTCAGCGCCAAATGACTCAGCGGCAGCTGCACTCAGCTCACCTACGGTATACAGTGCATCAACGTCAGCCTGCGCGGCATAGTCGCCGACTTGCCGGTGCATGCGAACACTGTCTTCACCTAACTCGCCCATATCGCCCATCACCAAAATCTTGCGTCCAGCACAGTTAGCCAACACATCAATGGCCGCTTCAAATGAACTAGGACTGGCGTTATAACTGTCGTCGATGACCGTGCCACCGCCCACTATTGATTTAAATTCCAGACGACCCGCAATAGGCACGACCGATGCTAAACCTGCGGCAATATGCGCCAAACTCGCTCCTGCTGCGAGGGCACAGGATGCAGCTGCCACGGCATTATTAACCGCATGTCGGCCGGGAATGGACAGCTTTATTACCTGCTCGAGAGCCGGCTGATCAGCAAGTAACTTCACGCAAAGAACAAAGCTATAACAGCCATCGTCCATCAACTGACAATCGGCGGCACTAATATCGGCCGCTGAACTGGTAGCCGAAAAGGTCAGGCAGGGCTTGTTATCAATCAAGGTGCGCCACATATCGCCCCAAGGTTGATCGAGATTCAACACCGCAATGCCAGCCGGCTTTAATCCGCGATAGATNTCNCCNTTGGCNGCGGCCACTGCCTCAACGCTNCCAAAACCTTCNATATGAGAGGACTGAACATTATTGATNAAGGCAATATCTGGCGCCGCCACTGAACAGAGATAACCAATTTCGCCACCGGCACTGGCACCCATTTCNATCACNGCATATTCAGCNTGCTCATCCATCGACAACATGGTNAGAGGCACACCAATATGATTATTTAGATTNCCCGCTGTGGCNTGNACTGCACCNCANTGACGCAAGATNGCGGCAGTCATCTCTTTGACCGANGTCTTGCCTGTGCTACCNGTTATGGCGATAAGCGTTCCGGTGAAAGTCTCACCGCGCATCTGCGCCANCTGACCCAGAGCAACAGTNGTATCCTCAACCACCCANTGCGGTAGNGGNAATTGTTTATNNGCTGNAGAAACNACTAGACCACTNGCCTTGNTTGCNGCATCCGCTGTAAACCGATGCCCATCAAAACGCTCACCAATCAGTGCCACAAAAAGTTCACCCTCGTTGATAGTGCGACTATCAATAGANAANCNATCAAAATGGCAATCTGGNTTNAGTAATGTGCCACCAAAACGTGCNGCNGCATCAGTCAATCTCATCTGCGGNATCATAAGTCACCCCCAGTGCCAACTTGATTGCGCTTTTCAACTTCACGCAATGCCAAACGAGCCTCAGCTTGATCACTGAATGGCAGACGTTGAGCACCTAATATCTGATAGTCCTCATGACCTTTACCGGCAATTAACACCACATCATTTTTATCGGCAGTAAAAATCGCCTGACGAATGGCGGCACGCCGATCTGATTCAACCACGGCGTCGCCACTGATACCCTGAAGAATATGCTGAATTATTTGCACCGGTGATTCAGAGCGAGGATTATCACTTGTCACCACAACATAATCTGCACAGCGCTGAGCAATCGACCCCATCTCAGCACGCTTACCTACATCTCTATCACCACCACAGCCAAACACTACCCATAGTTTGCCACTGCAATGGACACGCAATGCTTGAAGCGCCTTCTCTAAAGCATCTGGCGTATGGGCATAATCGACNACCACCGCTGGCTCGGTGTTTGCAACCAACTCCATACGTCCAGGCACAGCGCGCAAATTAGGTATTAAAGAAAAAATNTCATCGATATCGACGCCCTNAATTGCCGTAGCCCCAATAACCGCNAGTAGGTTGTATAAATTAAACTTACCGAGCATNGATGAANTGATCTCNCCGCAACCCCAAGGCGTCACTACAGAAGCACGCAAACCCTCAGGGGAAAGACCAATNGTGGAGCAATAGATATCCGCTTGGTTATCTTCCAGGCTATAACTGATGGCTTTAATTTGCGGATTGAGCGCTGACAATATCGAACGCCCCACTGCATCATCAAGATTGATAACCGCATTTTCCATACTCTGCATAGCAAACAACCGGGCTTTAACGGCGGCATAGGAATCGAGGTCACCATGATAATCGAGATGATCGCGACTCAAATTAGTAAAGATACCGGTATTAATCTGCACACCCGCCACACGACCCTGAACAAGGCTGTGGGAAGACACCTCTATAGNCACATTACTGGCGCCTTTGCTTGATAATTCAGCAAGAATACGCTGCATCGCCACNGCATCCGGTGTAGTCAACCCAGTGTCGGTAATACCGGCATGAGCCACCTCAACGCCTGCAGCATCATGTAGCGCATGATAACCAGTATCACGCACCATGCCGTAACCCATAGTGCCAATAAAGGCACCATGCCCTCGCTGAGCAGAATCTGGCAAAGCTTCTAATAATTCCGCCAGTAAACGGGAGCAGGTTGTTTTGCCGTTAGTGCCCGTAATACCAACAATATGCAGGGCTCGCGAAGGCTGACCATAAAAAATTCCAGCAATATCGGAGACGTAACCGGTAAGATCGGCAATGGCGATAACAGGTACAGACACACAGCTACTATCAATTAAATCTTCGACCAACTTCGCAACATGCCGATCTTTTTCCACCAATACGGCCACAGCACCACGCTCAACTGCCTGCGGAATAAAAGCAGTGCCATCGGCATCAGCACCTTTTATCGCGATAAATAAATCACCGGGTTGCACCTGACGACTATCCAAGCAAATACCTTTAATTGCCACGTCAGGATAGCTGCCCAAATCAGCGAAATCAGCGACTAATGTCGCCAGAGTCATGGTCCATTGTTGCGATAGGCTCATCATGAGTCCCCTCGCTGTTTTGACGCTCTTTGCGCATCGGCAACGGTACGACTAACATCCAACTGATCAGGAGTGACTTGCAACAACCGCAGTGCATTGCCGGTGACTTCCGAGAACACCGGTGCAGCCACCACACCCCCAAAATAATTGCCGTCACCCGGCTCATCAATCACCACAATAGTTACTAAGCGGGGGTTATCAACCGGAGATAGTCCAGCAAAGACTGAGACATAACGGCTATCTGCATAGCCTCCCGTCGCTTTGGTTTTATGCAACGTNCCGGTTTTACCACCCACCGAGTAGCCCTCAATCATGGCTCGCTTGCCGGTGCCTTTGGCACTCGCGGCAGTTTGCATCATATGGCGAATTTCGCGAACTGCCCGCTCATCAGCGACTCTAGTACTATCTGGCACCTCATCCACTGCCAGCAATGATACCTCTCGGCGCAAACCATTATTGGCCAACACTGCATAGGCTCGCGCCATTTGTAGCGAGGAGGCACTTAAGCCATAGCCAAAAGCAAATGTCGCCTGAGTCACCGGATCCCATGTCTGGTAAGCAGGCAAGTTGCCCGCCGTCTCACCGGGAAAGCCACTACCCATTCCTTCACCAAAACCCACGCGCTCAAATAGTCCNCGAGTCGTATGAGGATCCATCTGCAAAGCCAACTTTGTGGTACCCACTTGACTCGATTTGGTGAGAATGCCGGCCAAATCGAGATCACCATAATCCTTCGCGTCAAGAAACGTTTTATAGGCTACTTTGTAGTAGCCTGGGCTGGTTTGAATCTTAGTGTCAGGCTTGAATTTACCACTCTGCAAGGCCGCCAATAAAGTGAATGGCTTCACCGTAGAGCCCGGCTCCAACATATCGGTGATAGCACGGTTGCGCACTGANTCTCGACGCAGGCTGGAACGATCGTTGGGATTAAACGAGGGCTGGTTAGCCATAGCCAACACTTCGCCGGTCTGCACATCCAATACCACCACCGAACCAGACTTGGCTTTATGGCGTTGCACCGATGCTTTAAGTGCCCGATAGGCCGCATACTGAACACGCAAATCAATACTTAGTCGCAACGATTCGCCAGAGCGCGCTGGCNTAGTCAGACTGATATCTTTAATGGTGCGGCCAGCGCGATCCTTAACTACTTTTTTTGATCCCGCATCACCGTCTAACCACTGATTGTAAGCGAGCTCCATACCTTCCTGACCATCATCATTAACGTCAGTAAAGCCAACCAGTTGCGCAGTGACCTCGCCAGATGGATAGAAGCGCTTGTACTCTTGAATGCCCTGAACGCCGGGAATACCTAAGGCCAAGATTTTTTCCGCCTCAGTGCTGAGCAAATGCTTGGCTAGGACCATAAATGATTTATTGCGATAACGTTGCAAGCGGGCCCGCAACTGAGCCTCCTGAGTATCAACGGCTTTGGCTAGGCGCACGATATCCTCTGCGCTAGCCAGTTTTTGCACATGCTGAGGATTGACCGTTACAGTTGTCACCGGAATACTCATCGCCAAGGGCTCACCATTGCGATCAGTAATCAGACCTCGGTAGGCGGGGATCACTTCATTGCGAATAGAGCGCTCATCACCCTGAGTTTGTAAGAAATCAGAACCACGCTCTTCACTGGGAATAATTTGTAACTCGGCAATTTTTCCGGCAACAAAAATCGGCAGAGAGACCAACCCCGCCATCACTAAATAGTAACGCCAACGTGGTATCACTTTCTGTACCGTTTTTTTGGCCACTGTGCCTTACATCCCTTTTACTGTTAAATCCGGTTATCCGCTTTCAATAACCTTCTATCTCGTTAAGCCAATATACTATTGAGACTTAACCATCAATATTTCACTAGACCGCGGGCTGTGCATATTCAATTGTTGTACCGCCATTGTCTCGACCCGCTGCAATGAGCCCCAAGCACTCTGCTCAAGCAGATATTTGCCGTAAACCTCATCCAACTGATTGGCCTCGCGCTCCAAGATCATCAGCTGAGCATACTGCTGTCGACTTAAATGACTCACCAACCCCACAGCAATTGCACTTATCAGCACTAACACCCATAGCAACGCCACCCGCCATCGACTTACACTAAACAACGCTACGCCACTCTTTCCGCTATGCGCATCACTGCACTACGCGCTCTAATATTGCCATCCACTTCAGTGTCCGCTGGCTTAATCGCCTTACCTACCTTGACTAAGCGCACACCTCTATCAACATCTCTCACCGGCAGATTCTTTGGCAACTTGATGCCCTGCTCTTGATCACGAATAAACCGCTTCACTCGACGATCCTCAAGCGAATGAAAACTGATAATGACCAAACGGCCACCCACTTTTAAGCTATCAATTATTTGCCCTAGCAGCTCCTCAAGATCCTCTAACTCACGGTTAATAAAGATCCTAATCGCTTGAAAAGCCTTAGTTGCCGGATGCCTGCCACGCTCCCAAGCCGGATGTGCTGCCGCCAGTATTCCCGCCAACTGCACCGTGCCAGTAATTGGTACCTTGCCGCGCTCCTTAACCACCGCGCTGGCCATACGCCGAGCAAAACGCTCTTCACCATACTCCTTAATCACGCGGGCAATTTCCTGCTCCTCGGCGCTGGCAATCCACTCGGCAGCAGACAGTCCTTTGCTGGTATCCATACGCATATCTAATGGACCATCGCGCAGAAAACTAAACCCACGCTCAGCCTTATCCAGTTGCGGAGAGGACACACCTAAATCAAGCAATACCCCCGAAATATCACCAACCCTCTGCATATCGGCCGCAACCGATTGCAGATCCGCAAAGCTACCGTGAAATAACTGCAAACGTGCATCCTCAGCAAAACGTGCCTTTCCGACAGCAATTGCCTCAGGATCCTTATCTATCGCCAACACTGAACCCAGATTTGATAGCCGACCAAGCAACTCCGCCGTGTGACCTCCGCGGCCAAAAGTTCCGTCGATATAAAAGCCATCTGGGTCTGTCACCAACGCATCTATCGCCTCATGCAATAACACCGTTGTGTGTGCAGCCTGTTCAGAACTATTCATACAGACCCCTACCAAGACAGGTTTTTAAGCGCGTCGGACATGCTGTCTTTATCGACCAGCATGCTGCGATAATTTTCCTGAGACTTTTCACGCTCAGTATTCCAGTTTTCCTCTGACCAGATCTCAAGACGCTGGGTGCGACCGACTAACACTAGCTTTTTCTCAAGCTCGGCATAGCCGCGAAGCTCAGTCGGAATCAATATTCTGCCGCTAGCATCCACCTGCAGGTCTTTTGCCTGACCAACAACAAAACGACTGAGCATTTCACCTAACTCATCCATGGCCGGTAGCGCAGCGACTTTTTCTTCAAACTTTTTCCACTCTGGCAGCGGGGACAGCGTTAAACAGGTAGACTTCATATCAATAGTGATAACGAGGTCGTTGGAGCAAATGTTTTCAAGCAGGGCACGGTAGCGCGTCGGAATTGCCATCCGACCCTTGGCGTCCATATTGATTGGATCGCTACCTCTGAACACTTTTACCCCCTAAGCTCCACTTAAAAACCTAAATACGCCACTTTTCGCCACTTTTACCCATCTGTGCAGGTTAGGGTGACAGAAAGTCAATGTCAAGGTTAAAGGAAGGCTAAAAAAGTGAGTAAAATCAGTAGGTTCCATGTTTTTTGCGCTATGACCAAAGAGCAATTGAAAAGCAGAAAATAATTAACAATAGAAAACATGAGGGTAAAGCCGCAACTTAAAGTAACTTCTAGCTTTAAGCGGTTTTAAGAACAAATAATTTTATATATATTTATTTTTAGATTATAAAGGCATAAATAACCTGCCTATTTGACCAACAAAAAGGGCTAACGATTATTCGCTAGCCCTTTTTGTATCACATCATACTATGAGTCAACCGATAAGCCGGGTTCTGTCGTGGACAGTCATTCATCTGGGACAAGCGTCGCCACTTGCCTCAAGCAACCTACCCGTTCCCAACGCGGGTCGCGCCATGCGGGAACCTATTTGGTCTTGCTCCGAGTGGGGTTTACCATGCCACCACTGTTACCAGCGGTGCGGTGCGCTCTTACCGCACCCTTTCACCCTTACCTGTGTTCGCGAACGAATCATCGGCGGTCTGCTCTCTGCTGCACTGGCCGTAGGCTTTCGCCCCCCAGGCGTTACCTGGCACTCTACCCTGTGGAGCCCGGACTTTCCTCTGCATTGCACCCTAGTTAACCGCAAGCGGATAAAAGAGACATCAACACAGCGACTGCCTAGTCAACTCGGCAGGCAGAATAACACAGATGGCGTTGCGCTCAGAGGAATTTAAGAAAATTAAAGCCCTCCAATATTACGTAACTAGAGGTTTTTCAGCACCTCTAGTGGCGGCTGTACCACCGCTTTACGGCTGTAACCAACACCCAGCCCGCCCACCAACACAGCACCAGCCACGGGCCCAACTAACCACAACCAAGGATGCATGGCAAAAGGCAAATCAAACATAAAGCGTTGTAGCATGGCGACGGCCGCTTCGGCACCTATTGCCGCTAACAGACCAGCCATTGCACCTAATGCGCTGAACTCCACCCACTGGATACCTAGAATCAAACCTCGGGTACTGCCCAACGTGCGCAGTATGGCACTCTCTTGCAGGCGCTCAGACATCGACAAACTCACCGCCGCAAACATAACCAATACACCACAGCTCAGTATCAACAATGTCATCACTTCGAGGCCTCGGGTAACCTGCGATACAATGGTGCGAATACGATCAATGATTTTATCCAATTCAATAACCTGTACCGTCGGATAGGCTCGCAATAGATCGTTCACTAACAACTTTTGCTGAGCGGGAATATACAGACTGGTCATATGCGTACGCGGATATTCCTCTAGCAGGCCTTGCGGAAATAAGAAATAAAAGTTGGGCGTCATGTTGTCCCAATTAAGGCTTCTAGTACTGGTCACCTGCGCTTTAAATTCAAGTCCTCCCACACTAAAGCGTATTTGATCGCCAATACTTAGACCCAATTCCCCAGCTAATTCGTCCTCCAAAGAGACCGGTGCAATCTCCTCAGCCAGATCTAACTCATCCCACCATTTCCCCGCAGTGAGCTTATTACCCTCGGGGAGTGCCGCAGTCCAACTTAGGTTGAGCTCACGTCGGAAAGACTCATGACTGTCGCGCTGTGCCTCGCTTATCGTCTGATCATTGATCGCCACGATGCGCCCACGCACCATGCTGTACCAACCGGCAGTCTCTAAGCCCTGATTAGTGACTACGCCTCTAACGCCATCGAGCTCATAGGGTGCGACATTAAGTAGAAAATGATTCGGTGCATCATCGGCTAGCTGCCAACGCCACTCATCAATCAGCGAGGTACGCAATACCGTCATAATCATTAACAGTGCAATAGCCCCAGAAAAGCCAACCATCTGAATCAGACTCTGAGACTTACGTCGCCATAGATTGGCTAGCGCTAAACGCCAAATACTGCCGAGTTTTTGGCCATACTTTTTGCCCATACGCAGCAGCAATAAGCCAATAACAACCGTTGCTAGTGCCGTCAGCCCAAAACCCGCCAAGATAGCTAAACTGAGTAGCACGCTGTCGCTGTACCACAGCAATAAGCCCGCCACCGCAACCACACCCAATAAGCCACGCAATAGTGAACTCACTGGTTTAATCGGTACATCCTGCCGCAGAACCGCCAGAGGCGATTGGGCGGGAAGGTGCCAGAGCGCAGGCAAGGTAAATCCAGCGAGGCAAAGTAAACCTGTGGCAAGGCCAGTGATCCATGGGCGCGGCCCCGCCATAGGTAAGGAGATCGGCAGCCATTCGCGGACAACAGCAATCAATAATTCATGAAAGCCGTAACCGACTAACAATCCCATCACCGAGCCAGTTAAACCGAGCCACAGACTCTGCTGTAAATACAGGCGACGCACAGCACCAGCACTTATACCCCAACTTTTTAATAACGCGACCTGCTGGGTTTGCCCTGTGGCAAAATGGTGGCTGGCCAACGCTAAGGCAATACCCGCTAGCACTACCCCTATACTGCCCGCCAACAGCAGAAAACGGCGACCTTTATCCATGGTATCGGCAATACTGGCCTGGGCCTGGTCGGGTGTGATTAAGCGATCATGCACATTGAGCTGAGTTTCAATCCAATCGGCATAGGCTTTAAAACCATCAGCACCACTGGCGCCCTGCGCCATCAGCAACCTGTAGGTAACACGACTACCAGGCAAGATAACCTCAGCGGCATCGAGATCGGAGTAATTCATTAACACCCGCGCACCAAAGGCACCATAGGAGCCACCGCTATCTGGCTCCTCCACCACGATCTGAGTGACCTTGAGACGCGTCTCACCCAGTTCTATCTGGTCACCCAACTGTATATTGAGCAATGGCAATAGTCGCGCATCGACCCACGCCTCACCTGTCGCTGGGCCATAATCAACGCTCTCAATAAGATCACTATCAGCGGTAAATGGCGTCGTTGTGCGGCGCAGTAATCCCCTGAGTGGATAGCTACTTTCAACTGCTTTAATCGATGCCAAGTGCATCTCATTGCCATAGTAGACCATCGAGGCAAAAGTCAGCATCTGCGCGCTTTGCACCTGCTGTCGACCCGCTCGCTCAATCCAATCTGAATTAATTGGCCTGCTACTTCTGACCTGTAAATCAGCTGCCAGAAAGCTACTCGATTCCGCCGTCAGCGCGCGCTCTATTCTCTCCGCCAACAATGACACAGAAGTGACCACAGCGACGGCCAAAACNAACGACCANACNATCAGCCCGAGCTGTCCACCGCGCCATGTNCGTATTAACATTCGCCATGCTTGCATCAGCGTNTACTGCCTTTGGGTTGCGTTTTAGCTTTGNGCTTGGGCTTTGATACAGCGGCCTCAACCTGCTGACCGCCAGCTAAATGCAGGCGCTGGCGGCAGCGGTTGGCAAGATTATGCTCATGAGTCACTAGTACCAATGTCGTCCCTTCTTCTTTATTCAGATCAAACAGAAGATCATTAATTTTCTCACCAGTGCCAGTATCCAGATTGCCGGTCGGCTCATCGGCAAACAAAATAGTTGGGCGGCAGGCAAAGGCGCGGGCAACAGCTACGCGCTGCTGCTCACCCCCAGATAACTGGCGCGGATAATGNGTGGTGCGCTGNGCCAAACCAACACGCTGTAAATAGTACTCTGCGGTTTTTAACGCTTGATCATCCCCTTGCAGTTCCATTGGCAAGGCCACATTCTCCAGCGCGGTTAAACCTGGCAGTAAATGAAAGGATTGAAATACAAAACCGACATGTTGCGCACGTACCGCGGCTCGCCCCTCTTCGTCCATGGCGGTAATATCTTCACCATTAAGATTGACTGCACCGGAACTGGGCAGATCGAGTCCGGCTAAAATACCCAGCAAGGTAGACTTACCACTGCCAGATGGTCCGACAATAGCAAGGCTTTCACCACTGGCCAGAGACAGATTGATCTTGTCTAAAATTTTTAACGTACCCT
The DNA here is from genome assembly GCA_002685715.1 of Porticoccaceae bacterium. GTDB lineage: Bacteria > Pseudomonadota > Gammaproteobacteria > Pseudomonadales > Porticoccaceae > HTCC2207. Next base: position 32,215 of record NYXU01000022.1, read on the forward strand.
CTGCAGTGTCAACCTGCTTACTCACATTACTGACTTCAATCATTTCAAATTTCCATTGCTAGCAAAATTGCATACACTGCAGCTATCACTTATTGATTAGTTTATCGAGATTATTTATGCGGACTGTCTCTTTGACCCTAGCGCTCAGGCGTCTATGTTGCCTGTTTATTCTACTGGGCGCCAATACTTATGGATCAACGCTACTAGTCTTGGGTGATAGCCTAAGTGCCGGCTACGGCATCAATCAGGGTAGCGGTTGGGTAGACCTGCTACGTTATGACTGGAAGGATCGCCATCAGATAATCAATGGCAGTATTAGCGGTGACACTACCGGTGGTGGCCTTAACCGCCTACCTCTGCTATTGGAAAAATTCTCCCCCGACTATGTCTTACTAGAATTGGGCGGCAACGATGGTCTGCGTGGCCAACCACTCAGCCTGATGAAAAATAATTTACTTTCAATGATTAAACTGTGTCGCGATGCTGGTGCCGAACCAATTCTGTTTGGTATGCGCCTGCCACCCAATTATGGCCGCCGCTATTCCGATGCGTTCGCTGCTGTCTATCCACAGTTATCGGCACAGGAGAAAGTGCTATTGATTCCTTTTCAGCTCGAGGAGTTAGCTGTCACTGACGGCATGATACAACAGGATGGACTTCACCCCACCGCCAAGGCACAGCCCATTATTAAGCAGGTTATCAAAGACTATTTACAACCGCTGATGGAGTCAGGCAAGTAATACACATTAGGTATCAGCGATAAAAACCAGCGCCAATCCATTGTTGCACCAGCGTTGTCCAGTCGGCTTAGGACCATCATCAAAAACATGACCCTGATGACCACCACAGCGCGCACAGTGGTACTCTGTGCGCGGCCAGATCAATTTAAAATCGCGCTTAGTTTGCACATGACCGGCTATATGTTGAAAAAATGACGGCCAACCGGTGCCACTGTCATATTTCATCTCCGAGGTAAATAAAGGCAGATCACAGCCTGCACAGCGGTACTCACCCTTTCTATATTCTTTATCAAGCGGACTAGAACCGGCAGGCTCAGTACCCTCATCACGCAAAATATAATATTGCGCCTCAGTGAGGCGCTGCTTCCATTGGCTGTCAGTAAGCGTAATTTTTTCCAGCGCCCACAATGAGGCTGGTGTCATTATTGCCAGTCCACCCAGCCCAAACTGCTGCATCCAAGTTCGTCGATTCATACTCTCACCTTCAGTTAGTCCCATGAGGATGCTGGATAGGCTGTCCTGCCGATGGTTTCATCAGCAATTTTAATTGCGATACCAGGCCACCGGCCAGAATAAGCGCACAACCAATAAGCTCTGGCTGCGTCAGATATTCATCCAGCAGCCACCAACCACAGAGTGCGGCGAAAACAGATTCAAAGGCCAAAATAATTGCCGTATGTGAGGCTGGAGCCGTGCGCTGACCGACTACCTGCAGACCGAACCCTACCGCAGAGGACAGCACGCCAACATACAATAGAGCCACCATGGCATCCCAAATACCCTGCCAATTCCAAGCCTCAAATATTGGCACCAATAATCCGGTAATCACAGTGGCTACACAAAATTGAATAAAAATTAACCGAAACGGCGAGGTGTCATTGGCAATTATGCCAGTGAAAATAATATGCAGGGCGAACAGCACGGAGCTGGCAAGCACTAAAATATCACCGATAAAAATTTCACCACTGTCGATCTGCCCCATAAAATAAAGGCCCACAAACGCTAGAGACATACCCAGCCAAGTCGGCCACTCGGTTTTGTTGCGGAACAACAGCCCCAGTAGCGGCACAAAAATAAGGTAGACGCCAGTTAAAAACCCTGCACGACCTGCAGTGGTGTAGACCATCCCCCATTGTTGCAACAACATACCGGAGGTAAGCACCAACCCCAATAGGGCAGCATTTCTATTGATCTTATTGAAGGCAAAAATCTGCCGCGGTTTTTCCATCACATACCACAGAGGCAAAATCGCCAAAGCACCGATCAAGAAGCGACCGAACGTAAAGGTGATAGGGCCAATATGATCCATACCTGAACGCTGATAGACAAACGCCAATCCCCAGATAAAAGCCGTAAGCAGTAGAATGAGGTCTGCACGCAGATCGGATTTAAAACTCATAACAGACTCTTTTTATACATATATTTACTTCGACAGTGGCTGCATATGTTTAATCAATAACTGCACTTTTTCCATACCGCGAAATTCATTGATATCCAATTTGAAGACACAGTTTACATCGGTCAATGCAGGATTTGGCCATTCAGCAGTGTCAATATTAAACCAGATTGCGTCTATAACCTGATCAGGTTGGTCTTGTGGTGCAAGGGACAGCTTAAGGTGATTTTCCCCGACAATACGCTGCTGCACAATCAGGAAATTACCGCTAAAACTGGGCTCCGGAAACTGCTGTCCCCAAGGACCGGCATCACGCAATAGCTGGGCAGTGGGCATAGCTAACTGCTGTACTGATAAACTGCCATCGGTAACCAGCTTCACCTGCAGATCATCGGCACTTAAACACTGCGCAACCTGCCGCTGAAAAGCCTGCTCAAACTCAGCGAGTTGCGATTGTTCAAGGGTTAATCCAGCGGCCATCGCATGACCACCAAATTTACTGATCAAGCCAGGATTCTGCGTCGCCACGGCATCCAATGTATCGCGGATATGCAACCCCGGAACCGAGCGCAATGACCCCTTCAGTTGACCATTATCACCACGGGCAAACGCCGCCACCGGTCGATGATATTTTTCTTTAATACGAGAAGCGAGTAATCCTACGACGCCTTGATGCCAGTCCGACTGGAACAAACACAAGGCTACCGGAAGATCCTCACCATCTATCGATAACTGTTCAACAATCCCCAGTGCCTCGCGCTGCATATCAGCCTCGATATGCTTGCGATCCTGATTTAACTCATCTAATGCTTGCGCCGTTCGCAACGCCTGCTGTGGATCATCACTTAATAAGCACTGAATACCAAGACTAATATCATCTAAACGACCAGCCGCATTAAGTCTTGGGCCCAGTGCAAAGCCTAAATCACTCGCCACCAAACTGCGCGAATTTTTGCCGGCAATCCGTAATAGAGCCTGAACACCAGGTCTTGACTGGCCGGCACGAATCCTTATTAGNCCNTGGTGCACTAAGATTCGATTTACTTGATCCAGAGGCACCACATCTGCCACAGTACCTAAGGCTACCAAATCCAGCCACTGACTCATATCCGGTTCAGTTATGTTCTGCTCAGCGAACCACTGCTGTTCACGCAACAGAGCACGCACTGCGCAGAGCAAATAAAAGGCAACACCAACGCCAGCGAGATTCTTGCTAGGAAATTCACAGCCAACCTGATTAGGATTGACGATGGCCACCGCAGCTGGCAACACCGCCCCCGGCAGATGGTGGTCGGTGACAATCACCTCGATTCCCAACTGATTGGCACGTGCCACGCCATCAACACTGGAGATACCATTGTCGACGGTGATAATAAGCTGTGGTGATTTGACTGCCGCTAAATCAACAATTTCCGGCGTCAGCCCATAACCGTAGTCAAACCGATTGGGCACCAGAAAGTCCACTTGCCGCAAACCCATGGCTTTCAATGCCAGTACCATGAGTGCCGAACTGGTGGCGCC
>NYXU01000023.1 GCA_002685715.1 Porticoccaceae bacterium
CCCGGCAGGATTCGAACCTGCGACCCACGGCTTAGAAGGCCGTTGCTCTATCCAACTGAGCTACGGGCGCACAATAAAAGCCGACAAATGGTCGGGGATGAGGGATTTGAACCCCCGACATCCTGCTCCCAAAGCAGGCGCGCTACCAGACTGCGCTAATCCCCGAATGTGTCTCCATGCGGTCTCTTTCGAGAGCGCGCATAATACTGAGCAAGCCGGTTTGCGTCAATGCGTAAGTGTCATATCAGGCAAGATTATTATGGCTTTTTAGCGAAACACTGCTGAGCCGCGGAAAATCCATTCAGCAATTAGCTCCTAAGTGAAAGGGATATGCTACATTGCCACACCGAGCACCGATACAGACATCGATAATATGTGTCAGACTAGTTTGATCTGCCCGCTGTGCGGCGATAACAATATCAGCCATTACCATAGCGATAGCCAGCGAGCCTATCAGCAATGCGAGGTATGTCAGCTGGTCTTTGTGGCACAGCAATATCAGCTGTCGACGGCAGAGGAAAAAGCAGTCTATGACCTTCATCAGAACCGCCCCGATGATCTTGGTTATCGCCGATTTTTAGACCGCTTGGCAACACCCTTACTGGGCGCACTCTCGGTTCCCTCTGATGGGCTGGATTTTGGCTGTGGTCCTGGTCCTACGCTATCTCTGATGCTAGAGGAGGCGGGTCATCAGGTTGCATTGTTCGATCCGTTCTATGCGAATAATCCTGCACTGCTCAATCGCAACTATGATTTTATTACTGCCACTGAAGTAGTGGAGCACCTTAGCCGACCCGGTTTCGAACTAGATCGGTTATGGCGGCTACTTAAACCCGATGGGCTATTAGGTATTATGACTAAGCAGGTAATTGATAGAACGTCATTTGCCACTTGGCATTATAAAAATGACCCCACTCATATCAGTTTTTTTTCGCAAGCAACTTTTAGCTATCTAGCCGAGGTTTGGGACGCCAGCCTAGAGTATATGGGTGATGACGTGATTATTTTGCGCAAGTAGCCGTTCTGGCCGCAATAAACGCTGCGACAGAACGGCTGATATCCTCTGCGCTGGTTACCCAAGAGCAGACACTGATACGAATAACTTTTTTACCCTGCCACATGGAGCTACCCACCCAGCATTCGCCAGACGCCTGAATATGCTCCAAGACAAGCTGAGTTACCTCGTCATCATCGCTCGGGGATACAATAACCTGATTGAAGACAACATTATTGAGAATATTAAAGTCAGCGGCAGCTAGCTCCTCGGCAAACTGCACGGCCCGTTCATTGAGGCCATAAACCAGTTCATCGACCCCCGATTTGCCTAGGTATTTAAGCGCCGCCCACAGCTCAACAGCACGTGCCCGCCGTGACATCTCCGGGGTATAAAGCATGCCGTCGCGCTTGTCGCCAAAGCTCTGGGTTAGATAGGCACCTGAGGCCTGAAGTGCAGTTACCAGCGCCTGTCTATCGGCACAGAGCAAAATACCGCTATCGTACGGTGTATTGAGGGTTTTATGGCCATCCACCGACCAAGACTGCGCTTTTTCGATGCCTAGGCAAAGATGCTTAAGCCGCTGTGTCCCTGCGGCCCAAAGACCAAAAGCGCCATCAATATGTACCCAGGCGCCAGCAGCATTGGCGTTAGCACAAATATCCTCAAAGGGGTCAAAGGCGCCCGAATTAACATTACCCGCCTGAAGTAAGACAATACAACTGCTGTCTAGGGTTGGCATATCATCAACAACGATACGGCCCTGATCATCCGATTCAACCCATTCAATATTGTCCAGCCCAAATCCGAGTAGGGCTATCGCCTTGATCACCGCTCCATGGGTTTCGCGGCCGGCTATAATCCGCATTGGTGGGGCACCATTGTGCCCCTGAGCATTAAAGTTCCAGCCCTGATTAGCATAGAGACGCCAGCGCGCAGCAGCCAAACCACAGAATATGGCTGAAGAAGTACCACTGACAAATCCTGCCGCAGTGGTTTCCGGCAGGCCCAGTAATTGTTGTAACCAGCGCTCGCAGATTTCTTCCAACTTCGCAGTAATAGGGGACATGACTTGCAGCGCGGTGTTCTGATCCCAAAAATCGGTTAGCCATTTGGTGGCCAGAGTTACCGGAATTGCACCACCGTTTACAAAGCCAAAATAGCGACCACCAGTCTGCGCCACAGAGGCGGGTGAACCATATTGATGCAGTAACTGAAGAATACTGCCTGCATCATCACTAGTGCTCGGCATATTTTCAACGAAGTTGTCTAGATTTGCTATAGCTTGCTGGGTTGGAAATACAGGACGATCAGTCACTGCCTCGGCATACTCAAATGCATAGCCTCGAGCCTGCTCAAAAAGGGCCTTTATTTGCTGTTCAGTGTGCATTGTCTGGCGCAGATTCACGGTAAATTTACCCTATTATTTTTGATACCGGTTATTCATCAGCAGTAAATCATAGACTAAAGTTTTAACAAAGCTAAAATGCAGCTCATAACAAACAACTATCAATGGAAGAGTCTATGTACCAAGGAAAAACCTTAAGCCTACAAGCGATCGAAAATGGATTTGTTGAAATTAACTTTGATAGTCAATCTGGTTCAGTCAATAAATTTAATGAAGAGACTTTGGGCGAGCTTCAGGAAGCAGTGAAGATCGTAGAGGACACGGCGAATATTCGTGGCCTATTACTGACCAGCGGCAAGTCAGTATTTGTGGTGGGCGCGGATATTACCGAATTCACCGATATGTTTGCGGCCCCCAAACAAGAGTTTCTAAAGGGAACTCAACAGGCCAACAGCATTTTCACTCAGATTGAAGATTTACCTTTTCCCTCTGTGGCTGCAATTAACGGTTTTGCTTTAGGTGGTGGATTTGAAGTCTGTCTGGCCTGTGATAGTAGAGTAATTGCCTCAAATGCTGCTGTGGGCTTGCCGGAAACTGGTTTGGGCATTATACCCGGCTGGGGCGGAACGGTGCGTTTGCCGCGCTTGGTTGGCTTTGCGACTGCGGTGCAATGGGTCACCTCGGGCAACCAGCAGAAGCCCGAGACAGCATTGGCTGTAGGTGCCGTTGATACTGTTGTCGCTCCTGAGTCGCTGCGCGAGGCGTCGCTGGCGTTACTGACAGAGTTAGCTGATGGCAGTCGCGATTACAGTGCCCGTCGCAGCCAAAAACAAGGTCCACTACCCGAGTCTGCTGAAGAGCTTAGTGGTCTATCAGAGAAGCTTCAGGCGATGGTTCAGGGCTCAGCAGGTAACCATTATCCAGCCCCCATAAAGGTAGTTGAGCTAATGACCAAGGCGGCGACTGTGGGTCGCGATAAGGCCATTGCTATGGAAAATCTGGCTTTTTATGAAATTTCACAGACACCACAGGCTCGGGCGCTGGTAGGTCTATTCCTCAATGAGCAATTTAGTGCCAAAACAGCCAAAGGCTATGCTGCGGCTCTGGGTGAGAAATTGCCGCCTGTTGCCCGGGCGGGTGTTATAGGTGCCGGTATTATGGGTGGGGGCATTGCCTATCAGAATGCGGTGAGGGGGTTTTCCGTAGTGATGAAGGATATTGCTGAACCAGCGCTGGATCTAGGTATCAGTGAGGCTAATAAGCTACTCGGCAAATCAGTTAAACGGGGCAAGCTCAGCGAAGAGGCTGCTGTCGAGATAGTCAGTAAGATAACCCCTACCTTGGACGATCAGGCCATTGCTGACTGCGATATGATAGTTGAGGCGGTGGTAGAGCTTGAATCGGTGAAGAAGCAGGTCTTGCCTGCGATTGAATCTCAGGTGTCAACTACCGCTACCATTACCTCCAACACGTCAACTATTAGTATTAATCGCTTGGCTGAGTCGTTGATGCGCCCAGAAAATTTCTGTGGTATGCACTTTTTTAACCCAGTTCATGCGATGAAACTGGTCGAGATTATCCGCGGAGAAAAGACCTCAGATAAAACCATTGCCGCAGTGTGTAACTATGCCCTTGGCCTTGGTAAGAAGCCGATTGTGGTTAATGATTGTCCGGGATTTCTGGTTAATCGGGTACTCTTTGCCATGACCTTTGGTCTTGAGATACTGCTGAAGGAGGGCGCTGATTTTCAGCAGATTGATAAGGTTATGGAGGCCTGGGGTCTGCCTATGGGGCCGGCTTATCTAATGGATGTGATTGGTATTGATACTATTATCCACTGCTACAGCTCAATGATTGAGGGACTGCCTGAACGCTATATTAAAGGTGATAATTGGCCCACAGAAACTATCCATAACGCTGGCCGTTTGGGGCAAAAAAATGGTCTTGGCTACTATAAATACGAGCTCAATGATAAGGGTAAGCCCGCCAAGCTAGTAGATCCTGAGGCTGTGGCTCTGCTTGAGTCGATTGCCGGTCCAGCTCATCAGGTTGATGCTAATGAGATCGTCGATCGCCTGCTGATCTCAATGGCCATGGAGATGATGCGCTGTTTGGAGGAGGGCATTGTGGCGTCGCCCGCCGAAGCTGATATGGCGCTAATCTATGGCGTTGGTTTCCCACCCTTTAGAGGAGGCATTTGTCGTTGGATGGATGAGGAGGGACTGCAGTCAATAGTAGACCGTGGTGACAAATACGCGCATCTTAGCGAACTGTACCGACCCACTGAAAAGTTACGACAGATGGCGGCGGATGGCCAATCGTTGTTTTCGTAGCATAGCGTTTATAAAAGACTAACCTGTGCAGTTAGACCTGCGAGCCAGAGCCAGTAGGTCTAACAGCATCGATTAACCAGCATCTGGTCTTGCAGGGGAGCCCTGAAGAAAGGGCCCGTCTACACAGATACGTTGGCCATCGGGCGCGGCACAGGCGCCACAGATACCAACACCACATTTGGTCAGATAATCAATGGCACTAAAAATTTGATCATCGCGGCAGAATTCTCTCTGTACAGCGGCTGCTGCATGCACCATGGGCGCGGGTCCGCAGTTATAAAATACAAGCTTATCTAGCTCGGGCTGACTCATCTCCTGTAGTCGTTCGCGCAATAGTTCGGTTACCACGCCTTTAAAGCCCTGACTGCCGTCATCGGTGGCTACGTGCACCTCAGCAATTTGCTGACATTCTTCGAGGTAGTAGAGGCGCTCAGCGGCACGAGCACCGGTAAAGACTTCGGCATTGCCAAAGTCTCTGGCTAGCTGGTAGACAGCGGCCAAACCTGTGCCACCAGCCACCGCCATAATTTTAGCGTCCTCGGCTGGAGATACTGGTATACCATGAGGGCCGCGGACATAGACTTCAGTACCCACGGCAAGATCCATTAGCTCATGGGTAAATAGACCGACATCGATAACTGCTAATTGGAATGGGTCATCAGATAATGCTGAAAATGGTTTCTCGCCAACACCTGGCACCCATAGAAAGACAAACTCACCGGCTTGGATATTAATTTTACGATCAAAGGTCAGCACACAGATATCATCACAAACGCGCTTATTATCCACTAGCACAACAGGCTGAAAATCCATATCGATATCGTAGCGAATATGGCCCTCGGCTTTGTCAGAGTCAAAGCAGATATCAGATTCAAGTTGATTGAAGTAGCTGGCCATATCCTCAGTGGTCATACCAGTAAGTGCGGAGCCAACACCAACAATTGTCGATCCGGCATTGATAAATTCACGGATATCGGCAGCACTGCTAGCGCCACCACAGCCGATGATAGGCAATTCGGTCACTGCGGAGATTTCACTCACGCATTTCAAAGCGATCGGCAATACACCTTTGCCTGACATACCTCCAGCACCATTACTGAGCACCGCATGACCATGTGATGAAGTGTAGCCGGGCCCTACGGTATTAATGGCACAGAGTGCATCTGCACCACCGGCAGCTGCGGCCAACGCTATCTCAGCGATGTTAGGGGTGTTGGGGGTTAGTTTGGGAATAACCGGAATCTCGACAACCGCTTTCACCGCTGCTGTGACCTCTCGAACAAGCTCGGGGTCTTGTCCCATCGCCATACCGTAACCCTTGGCATGAGGGCAGGATAGGTTGAGCTCGAGACCATTGGCNACNGGTGCCATAATCTTNGCCACNTCAACNAANTCCTCAACACTNCCGCCAAAAATCGAGACTAATAAAAATCGATCTTCCGGAATACGCAGTTTCGCCATNGCTTCAGCGGCNGCATGNGCNCCNGGATTGGTCANCCCAACCGCNTTAACGAAGCAGCCTGGNGCATANTGGCTATAGACCGGCTCNCGATTNCCCGCGCGCACATCTGGGCCNACACTCTTNGTGGTGAGAACNCCCACTTGCGGCATATGATCAAATACATACTGAATAATGGAGGTGGCTGTTGTAACAATACCCGAGGGAATTGTGAATGGGCCTGAAAGGGTCTTGCCAAGAAAATCTGTGTTCAAGATAGTTTGCTCGAAACTGGTTGTAATGGAAATACTACGCAGTCGGTGATTATACCGATTTTATAAAATTAATCTGCTTCCATTTAACCGNGAGCCGAGTTTATTACAGGCATAAANAAGGTGGAGGAGACTCCACCTTTTTCGTTGGGATATACCTAGAACTGATTCATGGTGTTGTCTTTACCAGAGGCTTTAAGAGCAGCANCACCGGCAAAATATTCCTTATGGTCATCACCCATATCCGAGCCAGCCATATTCTGGTGTTTAACACAGGCGATGCCCTGGCGGATCTCCTTGCGTTGTACCCCAGCAACATAGCCTAACATGCCCTGATCACCGAAGTATTCTTTGGCTAAGTTATCCGTAGACAGTGCCGCGGTATGGTAGGTAGGCAAAGTGATTAGGTGATGGAAAATACCTGCTTGCTGTGCTGCGTCAGCTTGGAAGGTGCGGATTTTATCGTCCGCCTCGGCAGCCAGTTTTGAATCATCATAGCTCGCATTCATCAGATCAGCGCGATCATAGCCAGTCAGATCCTTGCCGGCTTCAGACCAGGCATCAAACACCTGCTGACGGAAGTTCAGAGTCCAGTTGAATGAAGGTGAGTTGTTGTAAACCAATTTGGCGTTAGGTATTACCTTACGGATTTCGTCGATCATACCGCCAATTTGGCCAATATGCGGTTTTTCAGTCTCAATCCAGATCATATCAGCGCCGTTCTGCAAGCTGGTAATACTGTCAAGAATACAGCGTGCCTCTCCGGTACCGGATTTAAATTGGAATAAATTACTGGCCAAACGCTTAGGGCGCACCAACTTGCCGTTTTGATTGATTACAACGTCACCNTTATTCATCTCTTCAGGCGCGATCTCCTCAACATCAAGGAAGCTGTTGTACTGATCGCCCAGATCACCTGGCTCATGTGTCACAGCAATTTGTTTGGTCAAACCAGCACCCAATGAATCGGTGCGCGCAACAATCACACCATCGTCAACACCTAACTCAAGGAAGGCGTAGCGAACGGCGTTGATTTTGGCAAGAAAATCAGCATGAGGAACAGTCACTTTACCGTCTTGGTGCCCACATTGTTTCTCATCAGATACCTGATTTTCAATTTGAATGCAGCAAGCACCTGCTTCAATCATTTGNTTGGCCATTAGGTAGGTAGCTTCGGCATTACCAAAACCGGCATCAATATCGGCGATAATTGGCACCACATGAGTCTGATAATTGTTGATTTTATCTTGGATTGCAGATTTCTCAGCACCTTGAGCTGCGTCTAGCTCGCGGAATAGACCGCCGAGCTCACGAGCATCGGCCTGGCGCAGGAAGGTGTAAAGTTCGGCAATCAAAGAGGCAACAGAGGTTTTCTCATGCATTGACTGATCGGGAAGAGGGCCGAACTCAGATCGAAGCGCGGCAATCATCCAGCCGGAGAGATAAAGGTATTTTTTATCCGTAGAGCCAAAGTGTTTTTTGATTGAAATCAACTTTTGCTGACCAATAAAGCCGTGCCAGCAGCCCAGTGATTGCGTGTATGCGCTGGGGTCTTTNTCGTATTGCGCCATGTCTGCGCGCATAATACCGGCGGTGTATCGGGCAATATCGAGTCCAGTTTGAAAACGATTTTGTNCACGCATACGGGCAGCAGATTCAGCATTAATCGCACTCCAGCCTCCTGACATGTTTTCTTTAAGCTGATTAACAGCGGCGATATTGTTTGAATATGTAGACATGAAAACCTCGTTATCAAATAGTTGATTGACTGATGGATCAGTTTAGGTATCATGCCTACATTAATCTAATTNATAGTTTGTATTTCGGGCATTCCTTTTATGAATATATCTAGAGTTGATCTTAATTTGCTGGTGTACCTCGATGTCTTACTGCGTGAATGCAATGTCACCAGAGCGGCGGAGGAGCTTGGTATCAGTCAGCCAGCAATGTCTAATAGCTTGCGCCGATTACGCGACCTGTTTAATGACCCAATTTTGGTGCGTACCAGCGATGGTATGACACCCACAGATAGAGCGTTAGAGCTTCAGCCAATGGTGCGCTCGGTTTTATCGGCAGCAGAGCAAGCGATACTACCCACTGCTGAATTTGATCCCAGCAGCTCGTCACGTATTTTTCGAATTACTGCCAGCGACTATACCGAATCTACGTTACTGCCGAGGTTACTGCAGGAGTTATTCAAGCAAGCTCCCGGTATCAGACTAGATATTATGACCCCCAGTGATATTAGCTTCCATGATGTCGAACGCGGTAAAGTTGACCTTGTCATTAACCGCTTTGATAACTTGCCCCAATCCTTTCACAAGGTGCATCTTTGGGATGATAGCTTTGCCTGTATGGTCAGCGCCGTTAATCCGGTTAGAGATAACTGGAATCTAGACAGCTACCTGGCAGGCAAGCATGTGTGGGTCAGTAAAACGGGTATGGGTGTTGGCGTTGGTATGACGCCTGATGACGTTCAGCGCTTGGGTTGGGTCGATGAGGCGCTTACTAAGCAGGGTGCTAAGCGAGATATATCGGTATTTACCCGTCATTATCAAGCGGCACTGTTGCTCGCTGAACAAGATAATCTAATCGTTACTATGCCTAGTATGGCCGCACAGATGATGCGTCAAGATGCCAATGTAGTGATCTTAGAGCCCCCCTTTGAGATCCCTCGAATGCGGCTTGAAATGGTCTGGAGCCCCTTACTACAGCATGATCCCGGTCATCGCTGGTTGCGCCAGTTGATTAAGACGGTATCGGGGAAAATGCAACCATAAGATGGTATTCGCACGCTGAATACTAGAGATACAAGCCATCCATTTGGCAAATCTAGCGGTAATCCATAGACTTACTCCCAACGTCACATGGAGAGCGTAACAATGAATAAGCCTATTGAGCATTCAGGACTGCAAATTGCCCCAGCTATTTATACATTGGTCAGCGATGAAATCTGTCCTGCGGTAGGAGTCGATGCTGACCACTTTTGGCGCGGATTTGCCGACATAGTTTATCGTTTTGCACCGCAAAACATTGCGCTGTTAGACAAGCGAGAGAAGCTCCAAGAACAGATAGACCATTGGCATCAGAGTAATACTTTCGACTATGACGCCTACAAAGCCTTTCTGCAGGAAATTGGCTATCTGATACCTGAGGGGCCCGAACTTTTCATTAGTCCTCAGCATGTCGATAGCGAGATAGCTGTGCAAGCAGGTCCCCAACTCGTGGTGCCGATTATGAACGCGCGGTTTGCCTTAAATGCCGTCAATGCACGCTGGGGTAGTCTTTATGATGCCCTGTATGGCAATGATGTTATTGGTGAAGACGGTGGTGCCGAACGAGAGGGTGCCTATAACCCTGTTCGAGGGCAGAGGGTCATTGATTATGGTCGTGATTTTCTCGATCAGGCGGTGCCTTTAGCCGAGGGTAGTCACCATCAAGCTAACGCCTACCGACTTGAGAGTGGTGTATTACAGGTGTTGCTAAGTGATGCAACAGTTACTGCGTTACGCCATCCACAGCAGCTTATTGGGTATCTTGGCACTCCCGATTCACCCAATTCCATCCTTTTAAAAAACAATAACTTACATATCGAAATACAAGTAGATTCTAACGATAATATCGGCGCTACAGACTTAGCCGGAGTCAAGGATATTAGACTAGAGGCGGCGCTTACAACCATCATGGACTGCGAGGACTCAGTGGCCGCCGTAGATGCGCAAGATAAAGCACTGGCTTATCGCAACTGGCAGGGTTTAATCGATGGCACGTTGGAAGAAACTATTAATCGTGGTGGTAACAGCTTTGTGCGACGGATGAACGATGACCCTGAGTTTTTAGATACCAATGGTCAACCCATCGTGCTCAAAGGCCGCAGCTTAATGTTTGTGCGCAATGTTGGTCATTTAATGACTAATCCTGCGATCCACTACGGTGACGGACTAGAGATCCCAGAAGGTATTATGGATGGGCTAATTACTAGCTTGATCTCAGTGCGCGATGTGCAGGGTTCAAATAACCGCGCAAACTCTGCTACTGGAAGCATTTACATCGTCAAACCGAAAATGCATGGGCCTGAAGAAGTGGCTTTTACTAACGATTTGTTTGATGCTATTGAGGATTTGCTTGGGCTGGATCGCCACGTTATCAAAGTCGGCATCATGGACGAGGAGCGGCGCACGTCGGTTAACCTAAAAGAATGTATTCGGGCCGCTCAGGGGCGCGTGGTATTTATAAACACTGGTTTTCTTGATCGCACTGGCGATGAAATTCATACCAGCATGCATGCAGGGCCTTTTGCCTTAAAAGCAGATTTAAAAGCGATGACTTGGATCGCGGCCTATGAGAATCAAAATGTCGACGTGGGACTAGCTTGTGGCCTCAAGGGTAAGGCGCAAATAGGTAAGGGCATGTGGGCTATACCCGACAATATGGCGGATATGATGGAAGCTAAAATAGCCCATCCCAAGTCTGGAGCCAATACCGCTTGGGTACCATCGCCAACGGCAGCAACACTGCATGCCATGCATTATCACCAGGTCGACGTAGCCAGCGTGCAGGATCAAATTGCCCAGCGTACCATGGCCAGTGTCGATGATATTTTGAGCATCCCCTTACTTGGCGATCGACAGTTAACCGACACTGAAATTCAGCTCGAACTAGATAATAATGCTCAGGGTCTGCTCGGCTACGTTGTTCGATGGGTTGAGCAGGGTGTTGGTTGCTCTAAAGTGCCTGATATCAATAATGTTGGTTTGATGGAGGACCGTGCCACACTGCGCATCTCTAGTCAGCACATAACCAATTGGTTGCATCACGGCATTTGCTCTAAAACCCAAGTCATGGAGACGTTGCAGCGTATGGCCAAGGTGGTTGATAAGCAAAATGCCAGTGACAGTGATTATGTGCCTATGAGTGGTGACTTTTCCCAAAGCATTGCCTTTCAGGCTGCTTGTGACCTGATATTTAAAGGTTTAGAGCAGCCCAGCGGTTATACCGAGCCACTGTTACATCGATATCGACAGATGGCTAAAGGCCAATAATCATGCAGCCGACTCCCGATTTATGCGATCAATACCCGCAGCTTGTCCGTGTACTCGAGCCGATGATGACCAGCTATGGNGGGCGTAAACAGTTTAGTGGTGCAATTGTAACGGTGAAATGTTTTGAAGATAACTCCTGCGTCAAACAGCTAGTTGGTACTTCAGGGCAGGGGCGAGTGCTTGTGGTAGATGGCGGTGGTAGCAGGCGTAGAGCTTGTCTTGGCGATATGCTGGCTGCGGAAGCCTGTCGCAATGGCTGGAGCGGTATTGTTATCTATGGTTGCATACGCGATGTCGATGAGATCGCCGCCACNGATATNGGTGTGCAGGCGCTGGCTGTGCACCCAATGAAAACCGAGAAAAAAAATATAGGTGAAATCGATATCCCTGTGACCTTTGGTGGCGTTACTTTTACCCCCGGTGACTACTTATACGCGGACAATAATGGCGTCTTGGTCACTTCTGAGCCGCTCAAATAGGCTCTTACGGCCTCTTATACGGCCTCTTAGTTACCTGAAATCGGCGACTGTNTACCAAATTAAGGCTGACTTGGTTTCTTAAGGCCTNTTTTCTCTGCCNAAGGGTTGCTACATCGGTAACAATGGGGAAAAATANCGCCCTCAAAATTAACCCGAGTGNCCCATGCACAAAACCTTGATTATTCTCACAGTGTTTATCTTTAATGCACTGTCGATCTCACCAGCGTTAGCCAATAGCATGCCACTGTTGGCACCCAAAGCTCTGTTCCATCCGGTGATTAGTGATTCGGGCATGGTTGTCTCTCAGGATATGCTCGCCAGCCAGGTTGGTGCAGAAATACTGGCTCGCGGTGGCAATGCGGTGGATGCGGCAGTGGCNACAGGTTTTGCTCTAGCAGTGACGTTGCCTCGGGCAGGCAATCTCGGTGGNGGNGGCTTTATGATGGTGTATCTNGCGGAGAGCAAAAAAACCATTGCCATTGATTATCGCGAACTGGCGCCGGCTGAAGCGTTTAAAGATATGTTTCTCGATGCAGAGGGAGACGTAGATAACACCAAGGCCCGTTTTAGTATCTTTTCTTCTGGTGTTCCCGGCACCGTCGCGGGGTTAGTTCAGGCGCAGCAAAACTATGGNAAACTCAGCCTAAAGCAGGTGATGCAACCCGCTATTAATTTGGCACGCAATGGGTTTCAGATTAGCCCCGACNTGGCAGATTCTTTGCGNTCTCGCCAAGANAGACTNCAAAAACANGCCGCNACTAAGAAATATTTTTATAAAAANAANGGTTCAGCNTATCAGNACCGTGACGTNTTAGTNCAAAAAGACTTAGCNAANACTCTTGCCCGTATTCAAACCANNGCTGGTGNGGACTTCTACNNTGGTAAAACTGCAGAGCTGATTGTNAAACANATGCAACGCTCTGGTGGCCTNATTAGTATGCAAGACTTGGCNAACTATAAAGTCGTNGANCGAGCGCCTTTATGTGGGGAGTTTCGCCAGCATAAGATCTGCGCAATGCCACCACCGTCGTCTGGTGGCGTGCACTTACTGCAAATGCTAAATATTTTAGAGGGCTGGAATCTTACATTGCTGGGCCATAATAGCGCAGCCTATATTCATCGATTAGTTGAATCGATGCGCCGCGCTTATGCAGATCGCAGCCTCTATCTTGGCGACCCAGATTTCTTCCCCGTGCCAGTTACTCAGCTAACGGATAAACGCTACGCAAAAACCTTGCGCGATAATATCGACTTAACTGCCGCTAGCCGGTCAGCAGACATTCAACCTGGTCTCAGTGACAGCGAACGGCCAATATCATCCATTGCGCAGCCGGTGGAGAGTACTGAGACAACGCATTTCAGCACTTGGGACCGATGGGGTAATGTGGTGAGCAACACCTATACACTAAATTTTTCCTATGGCAGTGGTATTGCAGTCGACGGCGCCGGATTTCTACTCAATAATGAGATGGATGACTTTTCGTCAAAACCCGGTTTTCCCAACGGTTATGGGCTAATTGGCGGCATAGCCAATGGCATTCACCCGAATAAGCGCCCCCTTAGCTCAATGACGCCGACAATTATGTTTAATGCCGACGGTGAGCCTGTATTGGCCACTGGCACTCCCGGTGGTAGCACCATTATTACTATCGTGATGCAGATAATACTCAATTTGCTCGAGTTTGATATGGGTATCGCTGAAGCTACCGCAGCAAGCCGAGTCCATCACCAGTGGTTGCCCGACAATATCTATTACGAACCCGGATTATCTACCGACAGCAAAGCTTTGCTGCAAAAAATGGGACACATTATCAACGATAGTAGTGGTCGCCTGGGTGCAACCCAAAGTATCTACAAAGCGTTTGATGGTCGATTACATGGCGCGCCAGACAGTCGCAGACAGGGTGCTGGTGCCGTGGCTCAAGAGAGCCGGCAATGATTAAATGGGCAAGCCATTTTCAAAATGCTTTGTTGATTGAGATCCGGTTTCGGTCGCACCGTGCCGGACGCTGGCTGTGCGTTTTTCCCCCGTCTCATCCACTAACATAGGATATTTCGGTTGCGTCATATACTGAGCAAACCATTCAGTCAACAATGTTTCATCATTAAGTGTCTCTAGTAACAATGCTCTTATCTGCTTGATATAAGCAGGGTCAATATTGTCGTTTGCCATTTGTGGCGTCAGTGGAGGGTCGGCCAAAAAGGTCGGTTCTGGCTCGCGACTCAGTAGCTCTGTGGCCAAATCATCGAGCATCTCCGTGGCCGACGGTGCTCTAAAACCTATGGAAAAGGTCGTGCAAGCACCTATAGCCGTACCCCAATGGGCCATTCTGGGAGGAATGTAGAGCATGTCGCCAGGGTCAAGGATCCACTCATCGGTGACGTTGAAATCGGCTAAAATCTTAAGATTTGGATGGTCAATTAAGGCGCTATGGTGATCGCATGTTTGACCAATTTGCCATTTTCGTCGACCACTGCCCTGAAGCAAAAACACATCATAATAATCAAAATGAGGACCAACACCACCGTCGTCTGCCGCATAGCTAACCATAATGTCATCAATACGCCAGGGCGGTAGGAAGCGAAATCGATCTAATAATGCCCTCACTTCCGGTATCCATAGATCAACAGCCTGAACAAGAAGAGTCCAGTGCTTTTCAGGCAGGCTAGCGAACTGTGCCTCAGTTAATGGCCCTTCGGTCATATGCCAGTCAGAGCCGACAATCAGCCGTGATTCCACCTCAGATTCAAGGGCTAGGCCAGCTAGTTCATCCCCCTCAATTGGTGGCTTAAAGTCGCTGATAGCACTACGTACAAGCAAAGGTTTTTTTTGCCAATAGTTCGCCAGAAAATGCTCAGCGCTGATATCACCAAGGATAGGGAATGGGATCATTATCTGTTTCTACTCTCAGTCCTCTGGGGCTTTAAACAGCCTTAGCCTGCTGGCCAGCACTACCAACATACAGACTGGGGCTGAGCGCTTTAAGTTCAGCCTTGGCCTTATCCGGCATATCCAAAGTATCGATAAAGGCTTGAATGGTAGCCTGATCCATCACATTACCGCGTGTTAACGCCTTGAGCTTCTCGTAGGGCTCTTCAATGCCATAGCGGCGCATTACCGTTTGAATGGGCTCCGCCAGCACCTCCCAGCTTGAATCAAGATCAGCAGCGAGCTGTGTAGTATTTAGTTGTAATTTATTTATACCTTTATCTAACGAAGCACAGGCAATCAGGCTGTAGCCTAGGCCCACTCCCATATTACGTAAAACGGTGGAGTCGGTAAGGTCACGCTGCCAACGAGAAATAGGCAGTTTGGCGGCTAAATGGCCATAAAGTGCATTGGCAATACCCATATTGCCCTCAGCATTTTCAAAATCAATCGGATTCACCTTGTGCGGCATGGTCGATGATCCTACTTCACCGGCAATTGTCTTTTGTTTGAAATATCCGAGGCAAATATAACCCCAAATATCGCGAGCGAAATCGATCAAAACAGTGTTAGCTCTAGCTAAGCCATCAAATAACTCAGCCATATAATCATGAGGTTCGATCTGCGTGGTGTAGGGGTTATGCTGCAGTTCTAATTGTTCGACAAATTGTTTAGCGCTATGCGCCCAATCAATGTCTGGGTAGGCTGAGAGATGTGCATTGTAGTTACCTACGGCACCATTTATTTTGCCCAGCAGCGGCACCGAGGCTATCTGTGAAATCTGACGATTAAGCCGGTACGCCACATTGGCAAACTCTTTACCTACTGTGGTCGGCGAAGCTGTTTGACCGTGAGTGCGGGATAACATGGGCACATCGGCGAACTCATTGGCCATGGTCGTCAGTTGATTGGCAATATCCTGCAGTGCTGGCAACATAACTTGATCACGACCTTCCTTCAGCATTAAAGCATGAGACAGGTTATTAATATCCTCCGAGGTGCAGGCAAAATGAACAAACTCCGATACCGCGCACAACTCTGCATTATCGGCAAAAGCCTCTTTTATTAGGTATTCAACGGCTTTTACATCGTGATTGGTGGTGCGCTCAATCTCTTTGATACGCAGTGCTTGCTGTTCGGTAAAATTGTCCACCAACTGATTAAGCAGCGCATTGGCGCTGGCGGAAAAAGGCGCAACTTCAGTTATGGCATCATCTGCCGCCAAATGTTGTAACCAACGAACTTCGACCATTACACGGTAGCGAATCAAGCCAAATTCACTAAACACAGTTCGCAGACGCTCAGTCTTGGCACCGTAACGACCATCGATCGGTGAAATAGCAGTAAGAGTGGAGAGTGCGATGTTATCCATGTAAAAATCTCAGTGAGTAGTGAACGTTAGGGCGTCAATAATAGCGCAAACAGCAGTAAATTTCAGGAAACAATTGTTATTGGTGGCGGCTTCTACACAATGGGTAGGGCATTAGCTACGGCTTTACGGCGCATCATAATATGAAACTGAGAGCCCCCTAATTGCCGCCATAAAAAGGCATTCCTGATGGCACCGAATAGCTGACTGCGAATGCGCTGAGCAATGGCTGGTTGGCGCAAATAATGAGCGGAGCCAACCACTTGAACACGCACTGCTAATGTACTTACCGATTGCTCATAAAGCTCAGCGATATTGCTGAACACATTATCATGGGTTACAGAGAAATGTTGCGCTTGACGAGCGGCCAGCTCAATGCCTTCAGCGATCGTATTGAGTCGGTGTTTGTCTTTACTTAACTTGCTGGCTAAATAAATGACCAACAATACATATCTCATCACCTCTGGGTGCTTGGGTTGTTCCATCTCACCAAAAAGCGATTTCATCGATTGAAAACCAAGCGCCAAATTATCCAGTGGACCATAGAGCTGCTCGATAGATAGGGGATTCTGGTTGAGTAGTATCTCCATACTATGTTGCATTTGGCCAATCGGCGCATTGCCAGTGTGGGCTAACTCGGCCACTAACTCGCATGATTGAAAAACAGCAGCGAGAGAGACTGCTTGATCAGCAGTGGGTTTATTAAAAAACATATTAATGTTGACGATTCCAAGTGGCTTCAATGGTGCCGCCGCCCAAGCAACGATCGCCAAGATAGAACACCACTGACTGCCCAGGAGTTACTGCACGTTGTGGCTGTTCAAACTGTACTTGGCAACCACCATCTTGCAGTTGCGATACATGACATAACTGGTCGGGCTGGCGATAGCGAGTTTTAGCATAACAGCGAAAGGGTTCATGTGGCGTGCCATTAATCCAATTTATATCTGCAGCCCTAAGATGGTCAGTGAATAACAATGGGTGCTGAGATCCTTGACCAACAATCAGAATATTATTGTCCAGATCCTTGTCCAGTGTGTACCAGGGTTCATCACTACTACCTTTGACACCGCCGATACCTAGGCCTTGACGTTGTCCCAGTGTATAAAACATCAATCCCTGATGTTGACCCATAGACAGCCCCTCAGGCGTGCGCATCTCACCTGGTTGAGCGGGAAGGTATTGCTCAAGAAAATCTTTAAAGCGACGTTCGCCGATAAAGCATATGCCTGTGCTATCTTTTTTAGTAGAAGTGATAAAACCATGTTTATCTGCCAGCGAACGAACCTCTTGCTTTTGAAGCTCGCCCACAGGGAACAGAGACTTTGTAAAGGCTACTTCGTCCACAGCGTGTAAAAAATAACTTTGATCTTTATTGCTATCTAGCCCCTTCAGTAGCTGTGATTGCCCATTGTCAGTGGCCAATCTGGTGTAATGACCAGTAGCAATATAATCTGCGCCAAGAATCTGCGCATAATCTAAAAATACTTTAAATTTAATTTCTCGATTGCAGAGGATATCTGGGTTTGGAGTGCGACCAGCGCGATATTCTGCCAAAAAGTATTCAAACACATTATCCCAATAATCAGCAGCAAAATTGGCGGTATGTAATTTTATATCCAGTTTGTCACACACTTGTTGAGCATCGGCTAAATCGACCTTGGCCGTGCAGTATTCAGACCCGTCATCTTCATCCCAGTTTTTCATGAACAGGCCTTCGACCTGATAGCCCTGCTGGATCAGTAATAATGCTGCCACCGAGGAGTCTACGCCACCAGACATCCCAACAATTACTTTTTTTGATGAACTCATACTAGTGTATTTACGTCAATGATCGATAAGGAGGCACACTATAATTTGTTGCGGAATATTTCCAAAGGAAAAATGCGCTTTGCACGGTAATCTTCAATGCAACTCAGCACCATATCACTGCGCAATTGATGTTTTGCGGCGATGATTTCATCAACAGACATCCACACAGCGCAGTCAATGTCGTCATCAATCTGATATTCCTGATGATGGCTGATAGCTTCGGCTACAAAAGTCATTCGATAATAAGTGACGCCATTTTGGCTAGCATAATGGGTCGAAATACCGAGAAAACCACTTATCGATACATCCCAACCGGTTTCCTCTAATGTCTCGCGGACAGCGGCTTGCAAGATATCTTCACCTGGCTCGACATGCCCAGCCGGTTGATTGATCACCTGCTTGCCAAAGCTGGTCTCCTTGACCATTAAAAAGTAATCATCTTTTTCAATAACAGTGGCGACGGTAAGATGTATTTTATCTGGCATACAGGGGTCCCTATGGCCGATGCTGAAAAGGCTGATTATCAGAGAATTCAATGAGACGGAACTCTCCAGGCTGCAACTGTCCCAGTGACCATTGTCCTATCTGAGCTCGTACCAACCGCAGACAGGGTAAGTTTACTGCCGCCGTCATCCTGCGTACCTGGCGGTTGCGTCCCTCGGCAATGACTATTTCAAGCCAACTATCTGGAATAGTCTTGCGTACTCGAATCGGTGGATTGCGCGGCCATAGGGATGGCTCTGGGATCAATCGGCAGGAAATAGCTGACGCTGGGCCATCTTTCAGAGTCACTCCGCAACACAGAGCATCACAGTGCTGTTGCGTCGCATTACCTTCTACTTGTGCCCAGTAGGTTTTACTTAACTTATATTTTGGGTGGCTTATCTGTGCTTGCATTCGACCATCGTCGGTTAGCAGTAACAAGCCCTCAGAATCAAAATCCAGACGACCTGCCGGATAAACCGACTTGATATCGATGAAGTCAGCAAGTGTGGATTTTCCTGAATTATCGGTAAATTGGCTGAGCACCTGATAGGGTTTGTTGAGTAAAACCAGCTTGCTTACCATTATTTTCTCCAGTTATACCCATTGTAAATGAAACAGAGTTACAAAAAAGCCAGAAAAGCATGCTAAAATATCGTCTTCTAGTAAATTTTTTACAAAATATAACTCGCAACCGCTCTCGGAGATCAACATGGGATACCAACATATCCAGATTCCACAATCTGGTGAGAAAATTACAGTTAATGCTGACTTATCACTCAACGTACCAAACAACCCAATTATTCCTTTTATTGAGGGTGATGGAATCGGTGTTGATATCACACCGGTAATGGTCAAAGTAATTGATGCTGCTGTATCTAAGGCTTATGAAGGTAGTAAACAGATTTCTTGGATGGAAGTCTACTGCGGTGAAAAAGCGGCAGAATTATATGAAGGCGATTGGTTCCCAGCCGAGACGCTAGAGGCGGTAAAAGATTATGCTGTTTCTATTAAGGGCCCACTAACAACACCAGTGGGGGGTGGCTTCAGGTCTTTGAATGTAGCACTGCGTCAGGAGCTAGATCTATTTGTCTGCCAACGTCCAGTTCGGTGGTTTGAAGGAGTACCATCGCCAGTGAAAGAACCCAACAAAGTTGATATGTGTATCTTCCGTGAAAACTCAGAGGATATTTATGCTGGTATCGAGTGGCGCGCAGGCACAGAGGAAGCAGGAAAAGTAATTAAGTTTTTGCAAGAAGAAATGAGCGTAACCAAGATTCGTTTCGATCAGAACTGCGGTATTGGCGTTAAACCAGTGTCTGAGCAGGGCACTAAACGTCTGGTAAGTAAAGCCATTCAGTATGCGATCGATCAAAATAAGCCCAGCGTCACATTGGTACACAAGGGCAATATTATGAAATTCACCGAGGGTGCCTTCTGTGATTGGGGCTACGAAGTCGCTGTCGAGCAGTTTGGTGCCGAGCCTCTGGATGGTGGCCCGTGGCATGTGCTCAAAAATCCGAACACCGGTGAAGAGATCATTATCAAAGATGTTATCGCTGACGCCATGTTGCAACAAATCATCCTCCGTCCGGACGAGTATTCTGTTCTGGCCACATTGAACCTGAATGGTGATTATATCTCTGATGCATTGGCTGCTCAGGTAGGTGGTATCGGTATAGCGCCAGGAGCTAACTTATCAGATGATGTCGCTATTTTTGAGGCTACGCATGGCACAGCACCGAAATATGCTGGCCAAGACAAAGTAAACCCTGGATCCTTGATACTCTCTGCAGAAATGATGCTACGTCATCTCGGTTGGGGTGAAGCCGCCGACTTAGTGGTTAAAGGTATCGAAGGTGCTATCTCAGAGAAAAAAGTGACCTATGATTTTGAGCGTTTGATGGACGGTGCTACGTTAATGTCCTGCTCTGAATTTGGTGATGCGATGATCGAAAATATGTGATTCAGGGTTTAACCCGTTTCGCAGAAACCTAGCATTGCTCAGTCAATGCTAGGTTTTTTTATGTTTTCGGACTGATGTTTGGGATTTATACAATCTCAGCGTTCGTTGACACGTTTCGATCACTACGGACTAAGATATTGTCGGGTTCAATGTTGGAGTCGAGTGGGATAATATTCGTAGCATGTAAACCTTTGTCACCCTGAACTACATCAAATGTTACCGCCTGACCTGCTTTAAGAGTCTTATATCCTTGAACATTGATTTCACTGTAATGGACAAAAATGTCTCCCTCGCAGTCTTCTGAGATAATGAAACCAAACCCTTTAGCACTGCTAAACCACTTTATCGTACCCATGTTAGACATAACCTGTCGCCTTCATCCATTGAAGTTGTGTGTAACAGAGCAAGCGATTTGCTCTGGCGAAATTTGCTTCTAAAGCAAACCTAACTTTAATTGGCGTCGTAATGTTGTCAAGTGCCATGCATCAGTTCCGTGAACTGTCACTTCTGATGTAAGATGTCGGTATCTTTCAATGATAAGTAATCGGCTATTTTTAATGAGTGACCACAAAGATTTACCTATTTGGCAGGATGACGACAGCACCGTAGTGGAGCAGTCGAGGCCAAAATTGAAAAAGCCCCGCATGTTTCAGGTTGTGCTCCTGAACGATGACTACACACCCATGGAGTTTGTCGTTGAGCTAATTGAGCAGTTTTTTTACAAATCTCGTGAAAATGCTACTCAAATTATGCTTAAGATACACACGGAAGGTAAGGGTGTGTGTGGCATCTATACTGAGGATGTGGCGGAAACTAAAGCGGCAGTTGTAAACCAGTATTCACTGGATCATCAGCATCCGCTTCTGTGCGAGGTAGAACCCTGTAACGATGATGAAGAGTCCTAACTATGTTAAGCAGAGAGCTTGAAGTTACCCTAAATTTGGCGTTTAAAAATGCTCGTGAACGGCGTCATGAATTTATGACGGTAGAACACCTGCTGTTGGCACTCTTGGATGATGCCTCCGCCTCTAATGTCCTAAGAGCCTGTGGCGCCGACCTAGAGCGTTTGCGNCAGGATTTAGTCGAGTTNATTGATTCGACCATCCCAACGATTCCTGAGACTAAACTCGATCACGAGACACAACCGACACACGGCTTTCAACGAGTATTGCAACGAGCGGTCTTNCAAGTTAATTCTGCCAACAATAGTGAAGTGGTGGGTGCTAATGTGGTGGTCGCGATCTTTAGTGAGCAGGAAAGTCAAGCGGTCTACTTCTTNCGCCTGCAGAATGTTGCGCGTATTGATGTGGTCAATTATATATCTCACGGGATTTCTAAATATGCCGATCAGAGTGAGCATAGATCCGACACCTCGGAAGAGTCCACTGCGCGGGAATCTGACGGTCCTCAAGAAGAAGAGAGCCTGCTGAATCAGTTCGCCACTAACCTTAACGAGCAGGCGGAGCAAGGTCGCACCGATCCGCTTATTGGGCGTAGTGCAGAGGTGGAACGGGTTAGCCAGATATTAATCCGACGGCGTAAGAATAACCCTTTACTTGTTGGCGAGTCTGGTGTCGGTAAGACGGCTATCGCCGAGGGCCTAGCTCGATTAATTGTTGAAGGAAAAGTGCCAGAACCTATGCTCGGTAGCACAGTGTATAGTCTGGACATGGGCTCATTGTTAGCTGGAACGAAGTATCGTGGTGATTTTGAAAAGCGGTTAAAAGGTATTATTAGCGAACTGGTGAAGAAAGATAAATCGGTCCTCTTTATCGACGAAATACATACTATTATCGGTGCCGGTGCCGCGTCGGGCGGGGTAATGGACGCATCTAACATATTAAAGCCTCTTTTATCTTCAGGTCAGCTGCGCTGTGTTGGCTCTACTACGTTTCAGGAATATCGAGGCATCTTCGAAAAAGACAATGCACTGTCGCGACGATTTCAAAAGATTGATGTGCCAGAACCCAGTATCGCTGAAACCTACGAAATTCTTAAGGGGTTAAAGTCTCGATTCGAGGATCACCATCAGCTTAAGTTTACTAACCCCGCGTTAAAAGTGGCGGCGGAGCTTTCGAGCCGCCATATTAATGATAGGTTTCTTCCCGATAAAGCCATCGACGTTATAGACGAAGCAGGTGCCTACCAGCGTCTCCAGCCTGAGTCTCGGCGCAAAAAGACGGTTGGCGTCAGTGATATAGAGCTTATCATTTCTAAGATTGCTCGCATTCCCGCAAAGAGTGTATCAAGCTCTGATAAAGCGCAACTCAAAGGCTTAGCTGACAAACTCAAGATGGTAGTATTTGGTCAGGATAAGGCAATTGATGCGCTGGCTACTTCCATTAAGCTCGCCCGGGCCGGTCTCCGTGAGGGTGAAAAGCCTATTGGTAGTTTTTTGTTTGCCGGTCCAACGGGCGTTGGTAAAACAGAAGTTTCTCGGCAATTGGCTAATGTTCTTGGTGTAGAGCTGGTTAGATTTGATATGTCCGAATATATGGAGCGTCACACGGTATCACGATTGATTGGTGCGCCTCCGGGATACGTTGGCTACGACCAAGGAGGATTGCTCACAGAGGCAGTGACACAGCAGCCGCACTCGGTGATTTTGTTAGATGAGGTTGAAAAAGCCCATCCTGATGTGTTCAACCTATTACTACAGGTGATGGATCATGGCACGTTAACCGATAACAATGGCCGTAAGGCTGATTTTCGCAATGTAATTTTGATTATGACAACTAACGCAGGAGCGGAATTAATGAGCCGAGCGTCCATTGGCTTCTCTCAGCAAGATCATGCCACAGACGGAATGGAGGCGATTAAAAAGATGTTTACACCGGAATTTCGCAACCGCCTAGACAGTATTGTGCAGTTTGGCGAGCTAAGTTTGGATGTAATCAAAACGGTTGTTGATAAATTTT
Source organism: Porticoccaceae bacterium (assembly GCA_002685715.1). Lineage (GTDB taxonomy): Bacteria > Pseudomonadota > Gammaproteobacteria > Pseudomonadales > Porticoccaceae > HTCC2207. Next base: position 23,384 of record NYXU01000023.1, read on the forward strand.
TGGTGCAACTGCAGTCGCAACTTGATGATAAGAAGGTATTTTTGGAAGTCGATGACGATGCTCGTTTGTGGCTATCCGAAAATGGTTATGATGCGAAAATGGGCGCACGACCGATGGATCGATTAATTCAAGAAAAGATCAAAAAGCCGCTAGCCGAAGAAGTGTTGTTTGGCAGTCTCGCAGAAAAGGGTGGAACTGTCTTGGTGAGCGTTGAGGACAACGATCTTACCGTTACTTCAGCTATTCCTGCGTAAGCAGACCTTGTGCAACGACAATAGAGGCTGTTTAGAGACTATTTAGAGACTAAAAAGAAGCGAGGTAGCAACGGCTATCTCGCTTTTTTTTCATTTGCTGAACAGATTGAATCAGCCGGTGATTGTCTAGCGTTCGCGGAAAGTAATACGACCCTTGGTCAGATCGTATGGGGTCATTTCAACTTTGACCTTATCTCCAGTCAAAATACGAATATAGTGCTTGCGCATTTTGCCTGAGATATGCGCAATAATAACGTGTCCATTTTCGAGTTTTACCCGAAAGGTGGTATTTGGCAGGGTATCTACAACCTCACCATCAAATTCAATGTGATCTTCCTTCGCCATAGGTAAACTTTCTAGCCTGTAAAAAAGGGCGCAGTTTGCCCTAAAAAGCGCCGTATAGCAAAGTCATTCGTGTAAACACCAGATATTTTTTTGAAGTAATTCAATCGGTCGATAATTTGTTTTATAACGCATTTTTTGACAGTCGGCGATCCAATAGCCTAAGTACAGGTAGTCCATACTCAGAGAACGCGCTAAGTCAATTTGTAATAGCACCGCCAGATTACCCAATCCTCGAACTGATTCTAACGGATCAAAGTAGGTATAAATGGCAGACAAAGCATGGGGCAGATAATCCACCACAGCGCAGCCAATCAATTTATTATCTACCCTTAACTCAAGAAAACGCGAACAATCCCAAGTGCTACCGAGAAATTGATTAAATTGAGTCTTGGAGGGTGGATACATNTCACCACCCTGATGNCGGTTAACAATATAGTCCTCATACATNGNGTAATGCTCGTCAAAATCAATACNGTCAACNTCNNCAANCTGCACATCNNNATTGCGTNTNAGNCATCTTTTCTGTGAGCGATTGGGCTNAAANTCNACAACTGGNATGCGCGCAGGCACGCATGCCTTGCAGTCAGAACAAAACGGCGAGTATATATAGGGGCCACTGCGACGAAAGCCCAAGGCAGTTAAGCGACCATATAAAGCATTATTTATCGCTAGCTCAGGATCGACAAAGCCAGTGATGGCTTGTTGCTGAGAAAGATAACTGCACTCATGTGGCTCAGTGAGTAGTAGCTTGATCTCACCTATATTTTGAGCGGGATCTTGGTTCATCGGTGTATTACTGGGCAGATTGTATGTAACACAGGCATTTAAGCAGTCTACCATTGTACGGGGCGAATAGTAGGCCANCGAAATTGGTGATCGAGGCCTGTTATAAGCTTGGTGAGGAAACTTTCACGAGATATCTCAGTTGCTCCCATGCTCATAAGGTGCGGATTACTAATCTGGCAATCGAGCAAGGTGAAGCCACAAGCCTGTAGATAGTGACAGAGGTGCGCCATGGCAATTTTGGAACCATTAGTGTATTGGCTAAACATTGACTCACCGCAGAATACGGATCCCACAATCACACCATAGATCCCACCCACCAGCTGATTATCTGCCCAGACTTCCAATGAGTGGGCATGGCCGAGGCGGTGGAGTTGGTCATAGGCTGCAATCATTGATGGAATAATCCAAGTGCCGGCATCTCCGGCGCGGGGCGCGGCGCACGCATCAACCACTTGTTGAAATGCCTTGTTAATGCTTATCTGATAGTTCTGTTGGCGAAGACAGCGGCGTAGGCTTTTCGATATATGTAGCGCTGAGGGCTGTAGCACACAACGCTGGGCAGGGCTCCACCAGAGAATGGGGTCATCATTCTGATACCAAGGGAAAATGCCTTGGCGATAGGCTGCAAGGAGGGTTGACGGAGCAAGGTTACCGCCGACCGCGAGGAGCCCATCGAACTCCTCAGCGGCACTGTTGGGATTGGGGAACTCGGGCGCCTTATCATCCAACAAGCAGAGGTTCATAAACGGGTATTACTTATCTAGCCTGCGCTTACTGATCTAGATAGCGCTCAGCATCCAGAGCTGCCATACAGCCACTGCCCGCAGAGGTGACCGCCTGACGATAGACATGATCAGCCACATCACCGGCGGCAAATACACCTTTAACACTGGTTTCCGTGGCGTTGCCGGCAAGGCCGCCAGCAATAGTCAGATAGCCATCTTTCATATCCAGCTTATCAATAAAGATATCTGTATTCGGTTTGTGGCCGATGGCAATAAATACGCCTGTTACATCAATCTGCTTGGTGTCGCCAGTAAGGCTATCAAATAGCTGCATACCAGTTACGCCGGCGTCATCACCGAGGACTTCACCAAGATTTTGATTCCACTCAATGCTGATATTGCCGTTTTTTTCTTTTTCAAACAGCTTGTCTTGGAGCATTTTTTCTGCGCGCAGAGCATCTCTGCGATGCACTAAAACAACCTCAGAGCATATATTAGAGAGATACAACGCTTCCTCAACTGCAGTATTACCACCACCGACCACAGCCACCTTTTGGTTGCGATAAAAAAATCCATCACAAGTCGCACAGGCAGATACGCCCTTGCCCATAAAGGCCTCTTCGGAGGGCAGCCCCAAATACTGTGCCGAAGCACCGGTGGCAATAATCAGTGCATCGCAGGTATAGCTGCTTGATCCCACTAACTTAAATGGTTTCTCCGAGACATCAACAGAATCAATATGATCAAAAATAGTTTGCGTATCAAAGCGCTCAGCATGCTGTTGCATACGTACCATCAAGTCTGGACCCTGCACACCCTCGGCATCACCGGGCCAGTTATCTACATCAGTTGTCGTTGTTAGCTGTCCCCCTTGCTGAATACCAGTAATGACTACTGGGTTTAGATTTGCGCGAGCGGCATAAACCGCGGCAGTCCAGCCGGCAGGGCCAGAACCGAGAATAATCAGAGGGAAATGCTGTGACTCAGACATAAAATAATCTCTATCGATAGTTTGTTTGCGAATAAACACCCAGACTACGGGATTTGGGGAGTATGATAATGAATACTGTTGTTATCACCAAATAGGTTTTTTATATTCCGCACATAGTTATGTAATATCAAGCTGAGTAGCATGCGGTTTACAACATAATCAGCTACACTGTGTCCCCAAATTATTCAGGAATGTGCTCCCTTTGGCTAGGCAAATAAGCAAACAAAATACAACTCCAGCTCAGGGTGAGAGTGCCGCTAATTCACGTATCAACAGATTAGTCGCCGAGGGCGGTTTGATTAGCTGGATTGTGCTCTGTGTTATTTTAATGTTGGCGCTAATAACCTATTCCGCCGATGATGCTAGTTGGGGGCATGCTACTGATGCTGCGGACGTGGGTAATGCCGTGGGGCCTGTCGGGGCGAATATCGCTGATTTATTTCTGCGCTTTTTTGGTGCTATTTCCTACTTATTTCCTGTGTTATTGGCGCTGCGGGCTTTACAGATACTGCGTACGCACTTTTTACGCGAATCAGAGCCCTTTGATTCATTGACGTTTATATTGCGACTAGTGGGTTTTGTACTGGTAATGATCAGTGCTACCTCTCTAGCGAATATCCAATTTGCTGATATGGTTCAAGGATATCCTGAAGGGGCGGGCGGCATATTGGGCAAAAGTGTTGGTGATGCCAGTATGGCCGCCTTTAGCTATACCGGTAGTACGCTTATTTTGATGGCATTGTTTCTATTTGGACTCACCGTGTTTGCGGACATTTCTTGGATCGCCTTGATCGACCGTCTTGGTAGCACGACTATTGCTGTCAGCCAGAGTATTACTCATGTACTTGCCGAGCGTAACCGTCGTCAACAAGAATTACGCCAGAGTAAAGAAGCACTCAATGAGCGACAGGTAAAAATGGAAGCGCTTGCTAAAACGAAGCGAGCACGTCAGGCTCCGACCATTAAAGCACCAGATATCAAACCAAAAGTCAGTCCTCGAATTGAGCGTGAAAAGCAACAGACTCTGTTTGCCGATACTGAATTGGTGGGTTCACTGCCACCATTGAATTTATTGGATGCTAGTAATAAGAGCGGTGAATCTGGGTACTCTGAGGAATCTCTCGAACATTTATCACGTCTTCTAGAGCTCAAGCTGCAAGATTTTGGTATCAAAGTTGAAGTAGTGGAGGTGTTACCAGGACCAGTGGTCACGCGCTTTGAAATACAGCCTGCCGCCGGTGTTAAAGTCAGTCGTATCAGTGGGCTGTCAAAAGATTTGGCCCGCTCTATGGCCGTGATCAGCGTGCGCGTTGTGGAGGTAATACCGGGTAAGTCTGTCGTCGGTATTGAAATACCCAACGAGAAACGTGAGATGGTACGTCTCAGTGAAGTGTTGTCATCAGAGGCCTATGATCGCTCCAACTCGCCGCTTACCTTGGCATTGGGTCATGATATAGCCGGCGTGCCGACCGTCGCTGATCTAGCGCGGATGCCACACTTGCTCGTTGCAGGCACCACCGGCTCAGGTAAATCAGTCGGTATTAATGCCATGCTGTTAAGTTTACTTTTTAAGGCCTCACCAAAAGAAGTTAAGTTGATATTGATCGACCCAAAAATGTTAGAACTGTCGGTCTATGATGATATCCCCCACTTGTTAACACCGGTGATTACCGATATGAAAGATGCCGCGGGTAGCTTGCGTTGGTGTGTAGGTGAAATGGAACGTCGCTATAAATTAATGGCCGCTATGGGGGTTCGCAACTTAGCAGGCTATAACCGTAAGATCGAAGATGCCGAAAAAGCCGGCCGCCCCATTAGCGATCCTCTGTGGACATTTAATCCCGACGCAATGGGTTGGGATGAGAGCCAGCCGGCACCAGAGGCTCCGTTATTAGAAACCCTGCCTTATATTGTGGTTGTGATCGATGAGTTTGCCGACATGATGATGATAGTGGGCAAGAAAGTAGAGCAATTGATTGCTCGTATTGCGCAAAAAGCGCGAGCTGCGGGGATACATCTAATCTTGGCCACTCAACGCCCCTCGGTAGACGTCATAACCGGATTAATCAAAGCCAATGTACCCTCTAGAATCGCCTTTCAGGTGTCATCAAAAATTGATTCTCGCACCATTCTCGATCAGGGTGGTGCGGAGCAGTTACTTGGGCATGGCGATATGCTTTACCTACCGCCAGGTACCAGTGTGCCAGAGCGTGTCCACGGCTGTTTTGTTGATGATCATGAGGTGCATAAGGTGGTTGCTGACTGGAAGCGACGTGGTGAACCTGAATATCTCGATGAAATTACCGATGAAAGCGCGGTATCTTCTATACCAGTGCCAGGCTTCAGCGCTGGAGACGATAATGAAGATGATCCCGAGTCCGACCCACTTTATGACGAAGCTGTAGCCTTTGTTTTGGAAAGCCGCAAAGCTTCTATTTCATCGGTACAGCGCAAGCTGCGTGTGGGATACAATCGAGCCGCACGATTAATTGAGCAGATGGAAGCCGCTGGCGTGGTCAGCCCCATGGGCAGTAATGGTAGTCGAGAGATATTATCGCCAAAGTCTTAAATCGAACATCAATATAAGCACAGTAGGGCACCTAGCACAGTGATAACCCAAGACAAGCCAACTATGCACTACGTAAAACACATTCTTTTTACTATTGCTCTTAGCGGCTGCATGAGCGCTCAGGGCAATGATAAAGCGTCTGATAGTCAGCAGTTACAAGCGTTATTGCAGCCTATTAGCAGTTTATCTGCTCAATTTGAGCAACAGGTTATCGATGCCAATGGTCTTGAGACACAGCGGGCAGCAGGGCTGCTGTATCTAGCACAGCCTAACAAGTTGCGCTGGGTTGTAAGCGAGCCGATGCCTCAGCAATTGATTTCTGATGGACAGACGCTATGGCTCTACGATGAAGATATTGAACAGGTGGTTGTTCAGCCCGTCGATAGTAATATTGATTCGACGCCTATTATGTTGTTTTCTGGTGATTTACAGCGACTTAATCATACTTACTCTGTGTTACAGACATCAAAGGGGGTTTTTGAATTGACCCCGAAGAAAAATGACAGCCTGTTTGCATCAATTCGACTGGATTTTAATGACAAGATACCTACGTCACTTGCTATGACCGATAATTTGGACCAAATCACGAGAATCAATCTGACCAGCGTATCGGTTAATCGAGAAATACCTGCGGATCTATTTACCTTTAAGATTCCAGACGATACCGATGTTATCCGCAATGACTGACTTGTTTAGTCGCCAGAGTCACCAGCCTTTGGCGGCGCGTATGCGCCCAACGACACTGGATACGTTTTATGGTCAGCAGCACTTAATCGGTCAGGGCAAGCCTTTGCGCGAGGCGGTTAACAAGCAAACATTACACTCGATGATTTTTTGGGGGCCGCCCGGGGTTGGCAAAACCACCTTGGCAAAAATTATTACCGCCTCTGCAGATGCACACTTTGAAAGTATTTCCGCAGTACTATCTGGTGTTAAAGAAATTAGAGTCGCCATCGCCAAGGCACAAGAACAGCGTGATCTTCGGGGACGCAAGACCATTTTGTTTGTCGATGAAGTGCATCGGTTTAATAAATCCCAACAAGATGCGTTCTTGCCTTTTGTTGAAGATGGCACCGTTATCTTGATTGGCGCCACTACAGAAAACCCGTCTTTTGAGCTTAATAATGCGCTGTTATCCCGTTGTCGTGTTTATGTGCTTAAAAGTCTGGATACCGAGGATATTAAAGCCATTATCCAACAAGCAGTCGCTGTTATGGAGGCTGATAGGGAGCAGTACCAACTAAAACTAGAAGATAATGCCTTGGACTTACTGGTTAATGGGGCTGATGGTGATGCTCGTCGCGCCCTGAATTTGCTCGAAATTGCCACTGCTCTCGCCATCGATCGTGACGAGGTATCAGTGATTAATAATGCTGTGCTAGAGCAGGTGCTATCAGGCGATACGCGTCGCTTTGATAAGGGTGGCGAGTATTTTTATGATCAGATTTCCGCTCTGCACAAATCAGTTCGAGGGTCTTCGCCAGATGCGGCACTGTATTGGTTATGCCGCATGTTGGATGGCGGTTGCGATCCACTGTATATTGCGCGGCGAATTGCACGTATCGCCACGGAGGATATTGGTAACGCTGATCCCAGAGCGCTCGAATTAGCGCTTAATGCCTGGAATATCCAAGAGCGCCTAGGTAGCCCGGAAGGTGAATTGGCGCTAGCGCAGGCGGTAACCTATTGTGCGGTAGCGGCAAAAAGCAATGCCGTCTATACCGCATTTAAGGCTACTATGGCAGATATTCAATCGTTACCCAGTTATGAGGTACCACTCAAACTGCGCAATGCACCAACATCTTTAATGGAGGAACTAGATTACGGTGTTGGCTATCGCTATGCGCACGATGAAAAAGATGCATATGCGGCAGGGGAGAGCTATCTGCCAAAGGAGCTTGGAGAAAAACAATATTATTTTCCAACTCAGAATGGGTTAGAAAAGCAGATAGCGGAAAAACTCGATTACTTGCGATCATTAGATCGCTTATCAAATCAAACGCAAAATGAGGACAAATCATAGTGCATTGGTTGGCAGTGGCCATTGGTGGCGCCATTGGTGCCTTGGCTCGCTATGGAATGAGTCTTTTAATGGCAGGTGCGGACGGTCATAAGTTTCCCTTGGCGACAATGTCAGTCAATGTTCTGGGTAGTTTTGCAATGGGCGTGCTATTTGTGTTGGTAGTCGAAAAAAGCCTGTTGCCCGACTCAGTGCGCCCAGTATTAATGATTGGTTTTCTTGGTGCCTTTACTACTTTCTCAACCTTCTCGCTTGATACCCTCAGTCTGTGGCAAAATGGCGATCTTTTTCTGGCGCTCCTGTATGCGCTGGGTACGGTTGTTTCATGCTTAGCCGCCATTAGCGTCGCGGTTTGGTTAACAAGTTTAGTTTTAAACACATTTTAAGGAATACAGCATGCTCGACCCGAAGCTACTTCGTTCGGATATAAATGCCGTTGCTGAGCGCTTACTAGTCAAGCGTTACAGGCTTGATACGGCTGCGTTTTTGGCATTAGAAGAGCAGCGTAAAGCGCTGCAATTAGCCGCTGAAGATCTTCAGCAAGAGCGCAATAGCTATTCCAAGTCGATGGGCAAGCTTATTGGCGAGGCTAAAGCCAAAGGGGAGGACGTCGAACCATTAAAAGCCAAGGGTGAGCAGCTTAAAATGGCCTCGGCTGCCGCAGACACTGAACTGACCGAGGTACAGGACGCATTGAATGCCATGCTCCAAGGTATTCCAAACATCCCTCATCAGTCGGTTCCCGCGGGTAATGATGAAGATGATAATGTCGAGGTGCGTCGATGGGGCGAGCCTCATACCTTTGATTTTGATGTTAAAGATCATGTGGATCTTGGGGCTGCGTTTAACGGTCTAGACTTTGATCGTGCCGCTAAGATTACCGGCTCACGTTTTTCGCAGATGCGTGGTGGCTTAGCGAGTCTGCATCGGGCATTAACCCAATTTATGCTTAATACGCATATTCAGGAGCACGGCTACGAAGAAGTCTATGTGCCCTACATTGTCAACCGCGAATCCCTTTACGGCACAGGGCAATTGCCTAAATTTGCTGAAGACCTATTTAAGCTGGATGATGAGCGTGAGTTTTACCTTATCCCAACGGCTGAAGTGCCCATTACCAATATTTATCGCAATGAAATTGTCGAGAAATTGCCAATTAAACTGGTAGCCCACACACCATGCTTTAGAAGTGAAGCGGGGAGCTATGGTCGCGATACCCGAGGCATGATTCGTCAGCACCAGTTTGAAAAGGTAGAAATGGTGCAGTTCGTGCATCCAGACGAGTCCTGGGATGCGTTGGAGGCACTGGTTGGTGATGCAGAAACTATCTTACAAAAACTAGAATTACCCTACCGCACGGTGGTGCTCTGTGGTGGTGATCTTGGCTTCTCCGCAGCCAAAACCTATGATATTGAGGTGTGGCTGCCGTCGGAGGGCAAATATCGAGAGATTTCATCCTGCTCTAACTTTGGTGACTTCCAAGCCCGTCGCATGAAAGCCAGATTTAGGAATGCCGAGGGTAAACCCGAGTTATTGCATACCCTCAACGGCTCAGGTCTGGCCGTAGGTAGAACATTATTAGCGGTGATGGAAAATTATCAACAGGCTGATGGTTCCATTGCTATACCGGATGTATTACGGCCATTGATGAACGGTCAAACCCATATTAAATAATGGACTATTTGCCGTTATTCCATAATCTTAAAGGTCGCCGCGTGGTCGTTGTTGGCGGTGGTGAGATAGCGTTGCGCAAAGTACGACTTGTACAAGAGGCGGGCGCACTGATTACCCTCGTCGCTAAAGATTTTTGCCCTGATCTATTGGATATGCATAGCAGCGATAGTAAACAGGGCAGCAATAGACTTGAATTAATTACTGCAACCTATGAGCATAAGCATTTATTACAGTACCCAGACGCTGTTTTAGTGATTGCCGCAACTAATGATGCTGAGCTAAATCGACTAGTATCTGAGCATGCGCAGGGTAGCAATATGCTCTCTAATGTTGTCGATGATCCGGGCTTTTCAACCGTGATTTTTCCCTCCATTGTCGATCGATCACCCATCCAAGTGGCCATTTCCAGCGGTGGTGATGCGCCTGTATTGGTAAGATTATTGCGTACTCGATTTGAAAGCTTATTGCCAGCAGGCATGGCCAAATTAGGTTCATTGGCGGGCAGTTTTCGCGAACGAGTTAAGGCTAAATTCGCCAATGGCGCCGATCGCAAAGCATTTTGGGAAGAGGTTTTTTATGGCCCCATCGCCGAGCAGGCGTACGCTAATAACCTCGACCGTGCTGAACAGTTATTGACAGAAAAGCTGGCCAATACTGAAGAATTTAAAACCGGCGAGGTATATCTCGTTGGCGGTGGCCCCGGTGACCCTGATCTACTGACATTTAAGGCGCTGCGACTGATGCAGCAGGCCGATATTGTACTTTATGACAGATTGGTCTCTAAGGAGGTGCTTAACTTAGTGCGCCGTGACGCCACGCGTATCTATGTCGGTAAAACTGCCGGTGACCATCCGGTAACTCAAGACAATATCAACCAAAAATTAGTCGATTATGCGTTAGAGGGTAATCGCGTTGTGCGCCTGAAGGGCGGTGATCCTTTTATCTTTGGTCGTGGCGGCGAAGAGATTGAAACCTTGGCTGAGCATAATATTCCCTTTCAAGTGGTACCGGGCATCACTGCAGCCTCCGGTTGTGCTAGCTATGCCGGCATTCCCCTTACTCATCGCGACCATGCTCAATCGGTACGCTTTATTGCCGGTCATTTACGCTCAGGTAAAATGGATCTTAACTGGGCAGAGCTGGTGCAGCCCAATCAGACACTCGTGTTCTACATGGGTTTAAATGGCATGGAAACTATCTGCCAGCAACTTAAACAACATGGCCTCGATGCCACAACACCTGCCGCACTTATTGAGAAGGGCACTTCAGATCGGCAGCAAGTGTTTGTCGGTAACCTCGATAGCCTGCCGAGCATTGTCCGCACTGCTGGCGCTAAGGCGCCGACACTGATTATTGTCGGCCACGTGGTGAGCTTACATGATCAGCTCGCTTGGTTTAATCAGTCGGAAAACCCGTTGCATGGCGTGATTAACAAGAATAATGAGATTCAGAACAGCGCTAAGGATAAGTAATGACCGAGTTATTTGACTATGATCTTTTTGTTATTGGTGCAGGGTCGGGCGGCGTTCGCGCGGCACGCATGGCTGCGGCACTGGGTAAAAAGGTGGCTGTAGCAGAGGAGCGCTATTTAGGGGGAACCTGCGTTAATGTCGGCTGTGTCCCCAAAAAGCTCTTTGTCTATGCCTCGCAATTTCCCGAATTATTCCACGCCAGCGCGGGATTTGGTTGGACCATACCGCAATCACCTACGCTTGACTGGGCAACACTAAGAGACAATAAAACCGCGGAAATTGAGCGTCTCAATAGCATATACCATGATTTGATTGATAATAGTGGCGCCGACTTGATTGATGGGCGCGCCACCATTGATGGGCCTCACCGCGTAATGGTTAATAATCATACCTATACCGCTCGCACAATTTTGATTGCCACTGGTGGCTGGCCTTATATCCCTGAGTTTCCCGGTAGTGAGCATGCAATTAGCTCTAATGAGATGTTTTATCTGGATACGCTGCCGAAAACTGCCGTTGTTGTGGGCGGTGGCTATATTGCCGTTGAGTTTGCCGGTATTTTAAATGGCTTGGGCGTAGAGACGCATCTGGTTTACCGCGGACCTTCACTGTTAAAAGCATTTGATCGGGAGATGAGTGAGAAGATACAGGAGGGTATGGCGGCTAAGGGCGTCAATATGCATCTTAATAGCGATATTAAAGCTATTAACGAAACTGACGCTGGCCTATCAGTCAGATTTAACGATCAAACTAGTCTGGATGCCGACTTAGTGCTCTATGCTACTGGTCGTAAGGCAAACACTGCGGGTCTCGGGCTGGAAACCACCAAGGTACGTATGCACGATAATGGCGCTATTCAGGTAGATAGGAACTTTGCCACCGCTGACGACAGTATTTATGCCTTGGGCGATGTGATTGATCGTGTGCAATTGACTCCAGTAGCAATTCAAGAAGCAATGGTGTTAGTCGATCATTTGTATGGCGACGGGCAAGTGACGATCGATTACAGCAATATTCCCACCGCTGTGTTTTGTCAGCCTGAGTTTGCCACCGTTGGCCTGACAGAAGAGCAGGCAAGGGCAGAGTACAGTGATATTGCCGTGTATCTATCAGACTTTAAACCAATGCTACAAACCTTGGGTGGTGGCGCTGACCGCATTACCATGAAATTAGTGGTTGATACTGAGTCTGATAGGGTGCTTGGTTGCCATATGGTGGGCGAGCATGCCGCTGAGATTATTCAGGGGATGGCTATTGCCCTTAAAGCTGAAGCGACCAAAGCGCATTTTGATGCCACTGTAGGTATTCACCCGTCGGCCGCTGAGGAATTCGTCACTATGCGAAATAAATCAAGATAATCTATTAATATCAATTGCTTATTGAAATTATTTAATCCTATATATCGGCATGGAACATAGTATTTTAAGCTTAAAATTGGCTTTTAGCGCGCTCAAGTAATGATAGGGCTAAATACTTAAGCTCGCCAAGTGTTTTATCACCATCTGGCTTATTCTGATTAACCACCACCATAATTAGGGCATGACTCAATTCTAAATACGTTCGCCCTAGACGCTTAAGTTCGTGGTTTCGGCTACTGATATCCATACGCTTAAACATATCGGCCATCGCAGAAATAATTAACTCGTCATGAATAAGGTCGAGTTCTTTTAGCTCAGGAACACCGTACATGGCCTGCACAAGCGGCAGCAAACCCTGCTGGTTGCGGTACACATTGAGCATCTGTTCGACGCTTCTCTCAACAAACGCTTTAACAGTATAAGACTCGATATTTTCAGAAGCGAGTGCTTGCAGAGCAACATCCATCTCATTGACCCAGTGCTCCGCCAAAGCGTACATAATGGCGTATTTATTGGGAAAGTAATGGTAGAGAGTCCCCACAGAGATACCGACACGCTTGGCCACTAAAATAGTGGTCAGGTCGTCTTGACCTACCTCCTCAAGTAGCTCTGCTGTTACTGCCAAAATCTGATCGCGGCGGGCCATAGCACGTCGCTGCACCGGTTGATTACGGGGCGATAAAGTCCGCTGACTTGCCATTACAGTCGATCTCTCAGTGCGTAATAAAGCATACCTGCCACCATGCCAGGCCAGCGCAGTAGCGTTCCTCCGGGAAATTTAATGGTGGGCAAGTTTGCAAAAACATCAAAGCGCTCTAATTTTCCGTTTATTGCCTCGGCAATAAGCTTGCCCGCAAAGGTGGCTGTTGGTACGCCATGACCAGAATATCCATGCATATACCAAATATTGTCTTGCAGTCGACCAAAATGGGGTAGGCGATTTACGGTAATTGCCAGTGTGCCGCCCCAACCATAGTCTATTTTGGTCGCTGCGAGCTGCGGATACACCTGCAACATATAGTGGCGTACGAAATTTTTAATATCAGAGGGAAAGCCNCGGCGATAATTCTCGCCACCACCGAATAGCAGGCGCTTATCGCCGGATAGCTTCCAGTAATTAATCACAAAGCGACTATCCGACATAGAGGCNTCCAATGGCGATACCTGTGCCGCAAGCTCATCGGATAACGGCTCTGTTGCCAAAATAAAATTATTGATCGGCATTATGTAGCCNTTAATTTTCGGCTCAAGCTTTTTAATNTANCCGTTGCAGGCGAGTATTAGCTCCTTAGCGACAACCTGTCCTTTTGCTGTCTTTATCGTCACTGTCTTGTCTGATCCGCCGCCGCTCGTTGACTGGCTATCCTGATAGGAAACAACGGGAGAATGCTCATAGAGGCTAACCCCCGCATTGACCGCAGCTTTAGCCAATCCCAGGGCAAAATTCAGCGGGTGCAGGTGTTTAGATGCTCTATCTACTATCGCGCTATGGTAGGCATCACTGCCAATTACCTCCGACAGCTGAGCCTTAGACAGGTACTCCAGTTGATCAAACCCATAACGCTGGTGCAAAAAGTTCACTTCCTCTTCAAGCNCTTGGTTAAGTTTTGAGCGATGCGCGAAGTGCACGTTGCCGTGCTTGAGGTCGCATTTAATTTTATGCTTGTCAATTAAACCTCTAACGGTATCTACTGCCTCTAAACCCATAGCCCAAAGCGTACTAGCGATGTCTCGACCAAATTTTTCTTCTAGATACATTTGATCCTGCCGTTGACCNATNCCAACATGACCGCCGTTACGNCCTGATGCACCAAAACCGGCNGTTTCAGCTTCAACGACCGNCACGNTATAGCCTAATTCAGCCAAATGTAGNGCAGAGGATAGGCCAGTATAGCCGGCTCCGACGATACAAATATCGGCCANATGCTCACCTTCTAACTCAGGNCGTCCTAAAGCNNCGTTGGCGCTAGCTTGATAATANGAATTCATTACCACCTCNTGANACAGTATTTGATTGACATTATNACTTTTCCGAATAATAATTCAACATTAATTGAACTATTATTCGGAAAAANNGGGTTACAGGTGCAGTATGCAATCGCAACAGGAAATCGAAAACTGGCTACAAGACAATAAAATTACTGAAGTGGAGTGCCTAGTACCCGATATGACCGGCAATGCCAGAGGAAAGTTTATTCCGGCTAAAAAATTCTTAAANGAAGACAGCCGACTGCCTGAGGGTATACTGGCTCAGACCGTTACGGGTCAGTATTCAGATGATTACTGGGAGCTTCTTGACACTATCGATGGCGATATGCTGCTGGAGCCCGATCCCTCCACTAAACGCACAGTGCCTTGGGCCAATGAAACCACAGGCCAGATAATTCACGATTGCTATACAAAGGATGGCGAACCGCATCCTTTTAGCACGCGTGCGGTACTAAAACGTATCCTCAGGCTTTATGATGCCGATGGACTGACGCCGGTGATAGCACCGGAAATGGAATTCTTTCTTGTCGAACGCAATACCAACCCGGATATTGCCCTCACGCCGCCTCTTGGGCGTAGCGGCCGGCCTGAAACTGCGCGTCAATCCTATAGTATTGACGCCGCCAATGAGTTTGAACCTTTTATNGAGGATATGTACGCCTTTGGCGAAGCAATGGGGCTCGATATTGANACNCTTATTCATGANTCCGGNGCAGCACANTTAGAGGTCAATTTTATCCATGGCAATGCCTTAGCTCTAGCNGATCAAGTATTTACCTTCAAACGAATGGTTNGAGAGGTTGCNCTCAANCATAATATATATGCCACATTTATGGCTAAACCCATGACCACAGAGCCAGGATCGGCGAAACACATCCATCAAAGCATTATTTCCACCGTCGATGGCAACAATATCTTTGCCACGAAAGACGGGCAATACAGCCAAGCGTTTTATCATTATCTTGGCGGCCTACAAAAATATACCCCCTACGTAATGAGTTTCTTTGCGCCAAATGTTAATTCTTATCGGCGTTTTGCTCGTGAGGTGTCATCATCGCCAATTAATCTGCATTGGGGCTACGATAACCGCACCACAGGGTTGCGAGTTCCCGATGCAAATCCTAAAAACTATCGTATTGAAAATCGATTTCCCGGGGCAGATGTCAATCCGTACCTATCCATTGCCGCTACTTTGGCCTGCGGCTATCTCGGCATGAAAAATAAAGTGGAACCTTCTGCGCCCCATGAAGGCAACGCCTATGAAGAGGAGTTAGCTCTTCCGAGAACACTAGAGGAGGCATTGCGCGGACTGCATGAGGACAAAGATATTTTAGAGTTATTTGGTGAAAGGTTTATTCAACTGTACACCTCAATCAAATTAATGGAATTTGAAGAATTTAACCAAGTGATCTCATCATGGGAGCGAGAGCATTTATTGCTCAATGTTTAGGGGTTAATAAGGTAACATGGCAGGAACACTTTTTAGTAATTGTTCCATGCCGATGCATAGTAATACTTGGTCTTATTCTGTCGTTATCGCTACCATTCAGCTACTGATAATAAGCTGTGTCTTGGTCGGCAATACAAAAGCCGATCCACAGTACGTGGGTGGCGCGGCTTGTAAGAACTGTCATGCAGACGAGTACCAGCAATGGCAGGGGTCCCACCATGACTGGGCTATGCGTGAAGCCAGTTCCGATACAGTGCTTGGAGATTTCGATAATACTCGCTTCAGCCATCAAGGTATAACCACCCACTTTACGACAGTTAATGGCGAGTATTTTGCCCAAACCCAGAATAAACATGGTAAGCAGCAAACGTTTAAAATTGCCTATACCTTCGGTTTCGAACCGCTACAACAGTATCTTATTGGTTTTCCCGATGGCCGCTATCAAGCGTTGACTGTCGCTTGGGATAGCAGGCCAGAGGAGCAGGGTGGTCAGCGCTGGTATCAATTGATGCCCAATGATATGGGTCAGCCGGGGGAGAGTCTGCATTGGACTGGGGTTTATTATAATTGGAATACGCAATGTGCCGAATGTCACTCTACTGGCTTGGAGAAAAATTATCACTCACAGACCAATAGCTATAGCACTACTTGGTCAGAAGTAAATGTGAGCTGTGAGAGCTGCCATGGGCCTGGCTCAGATCACAGTGTAGATCCTAGTCAACCCCTGCCGGTTGAGTATTCAGCGCAGATGCAGTGGGTGATTGCCGAGGGTGCAACTATAGCCAATTCAATAGGAGACCCTCATCAAGGGGCGCAAAAGGAAATCAATTCCTGCGCCGGATGCCATTCCAGACGCGCAAAAATCAGCGACGATCCGGTGAATAACCATTCTGCAGGTGACACCTATTTGGACCACTATCAACCACAGCTTCTGCGACAGGGGCTATATCACGCTGATGGTCAGATACAAGATGAGGTTTATGTCTATGGCTCTTTTGTGCAAAGCAAAATGTACCAGCGTGGTGTGCGCTGCAGTAACTGCCATGAGCCTCACAGCCTGAAGCTGAAAGCCGATGGTAATCAGGTCTGTGCTAGCTGCCATGCGCCGCAGGCCTATGATAACCCCAGCCATCATTTTCATAATGGGCCGGACAATCCTGGCGCGCAATGTGTTAATTGCCATATGCCCGAGACAACGTATATGGGCATCGACAATCGTCGCGACCACAGCATGCGTATCCCGCGGCCACTGCTAGCAGAAAAAGTCGGTGCGCCTAATGCATGTAATGTTTGTCATGCAGATCAAACGCCGAGTTGGGCTGGCAGTGCTATTGCTCAGTGGGCCAACAATATTGAGACAAAGATCAGCTCCCCGTCCAAACATCATAATGGCGTAGCTATAGCCGCTGGCAGAGAGGGTTGGCAGAGCGCAAATCAGCAATTAATTGCCTTAGCCAATGATGCCAGCAGTAACCCTATGGCACGTGCAACTGCCTTGACGCTACTCAACACTTACCCCAACCGAGACAGCTACCAAGCGGCACAGCGCCGCCTGTCTGATCCCAATCCGCTGGTAAGAATAGGAGCGATTGAAGCGCTTGAGTTTCTGGCACCGGATCAACGCTGGAATGATCTCTCGCCACTGCTTGATGACAAGGTTAAAGCGGTTAGATTGGCCGCAACAGCTCGCTTACTGGGTACTCAGCAAGCCTCCAAAAAAGCCCGCTTACAAGCCAATATTGCTGAATATATCGCATCACTGCAGATCAATGCTGATCGTCCAAATAGCCAGCTGCAGCTGGCTAGCGCCTACACCTCGCTAGGTCGCTATCAGCAAGCTGATCAGGCCTATCAGCAAGCGCTTATGTTGGAGCCTCTCAATGCGGTAGCAATTAATAATCGGGCGGACAGTTTTCGTGCTCAAGGGCTTCATCAGCGCGCCCTGGAGCTATTAGTTGCGGGTAATAAAACCGTACCCGATAACCCTTTGCTATTGCATTCGCTTGGTCTGGCGCAAGTTCGCAGCGGGCAGCCGGCATTAGATAGTTTGCGTCAAGCCGCTAATCTAGCACCAGACAATAACCGATACAGTTATATTTATGCGATAGCACTGAATGGTGATGGCAAAACCAAGCAGGCAATAGAAGTGCTTGAAAGGGCGCTTGACACAAGCCCGATTGATCGTGACTTACTGATTGCCTTGGTGACGATTAACCGTGATCACGGAAATTTAGGCCAGGCGAGATTGTTTGCTCGCCGTCTAGCCGATGCTTTTCCGCAAGACAGCGCGGCAAAACGACTTCTTAACAGCCTATAAATCAGTTGATAAAAAGTAATTAAATGGTTGATTTTGCTATACTTCTCTATCTTTTCCCGATCTAGCCCGCTCTTTCATATCTGACTGAATATATACCTGATCGGTGGTGCCCATACTGGCATGACCAAGATCATCGGCCATATGCTTTAATGGCCTAGTGGCAATATCTTGAGAAGCTCCCGTGTGCCTAAGCCAATGGGTTGTTGCTTCTCGTAGCGCTTTAGCCTCATCAATAAAGCCCTCAGCACGCATTTTTGCGTAAGCAAGGTCGAACGCCTGCTGAACAATACGCCGCAATTGACGAGAACCCATACCACCAGCACCTCGGTTTTTAGCCACCAGAGCTGAATTAACGCCAAAATTAGGGTTCAGACTCGCCCGATACCTCTGATAGCGCTGGATATACGGTGAAAGGGCGCGTGGCACCGAAATATCGCGAATTTTATTGCCTTTGCCCAAAACTTTTAGCCATTGGTTACCATCGCTATCTTGCCAAAAATGTTTCCACGCTGGCTGCCAGTTGGTCCGTTCAGATAGCTCCGAGATTCTCAAATACAGGGTTTTGAGCATGGCTATAACAAATAGCATACGCTCATGGCTAGGATCATTGTCAGCGGCAGTTTGAGCGCAATCAAGCACAGTTTCCCACTGCAGATCTGATAGTCGTTTAATTGTTTTGTGGGTTGTACCTTTAATAAGGTAGGCAGACTGTTTGCGTATGGCTGGTATCGGATTACCGAAGGCATAGCCTTCATCAGTCAAATAGTCGTAAAAACAGGAAATAGCCGAGTAGCATATTTTCATCGCTTCATGACTTAACAAGTGCCCGTCTCTGCTAATTTCTAGCGTTAAACCCTCAGCCAAAGCTTCAGCACGGTCTTCCTTGGCGATTTTCGCGGCAAATGGCCGCCAATTTTCATTTTGACGCGACTCTCCGCCGATTATTTTGAAACGATCCTGTACTGAGCTTGCCACCCAGGTCCGGCTCGGGGCATGCACAAAATCAAAATAGGCCTCTAGATCGGGGCGTTTAAGCTGAATAACGCTTTTTCCTGCGACCGTCCAGGCCCATAACAGCAGACGCTCAACCTCGTTACGATAGCCTCGATAGGTAGCCTCAGATTTCCTGCTGTAGCTTTTTAAAAAAGATTGCGTGTGCAACACATCGTCGCGCACATCTGGAATGGAATCGCTTAATTGTAGAATAAACGCTTTCGAGTCTGGGTAGTCATCAAACATCGCCATACCCATAGGCAAGCGTATGAAGGCTTTATGAGCGTCAAACAGGGGGGTTGCATTAAAGACTTTTGACATAATCCTAGACTCCATTGATACCACTGAGAAGGCCTGCATCAACCATAAGGCCTAGGTTTCAGAATTAAAGTACTGTAACAGCCATGTTCTTGTATGTCTAGCTATGTCCACTAATTGAGATTAGAGGACATGGCATTGCTGAGTAATATTAGCCTCTGAGGTTTCTGCCCCCCTTGCCAGTGTCGCTATCGCGAATAATCCTTTGAATGACCTATATTCAGTGATTCCACTTCTTGATAAACTCTCCCTCAATAACAAGGAAAAATATTATGTTACGGGCTTTGGTGGGTTTTTTGGTTCTATTCAGTGTCAGCATGGCATTGATAAGCGTTGCCTCAAATAATGAAGCGATTACGCCTATTGAAAAACAATCGGAGCAAACTGCGCTGTATCGTGAGATCTTTGATCGCTTAGCCACCCGCCACTATCGTGGACAAACTATCGATGATGAGCTGTCCAAGCGCTATCTAGCAGAATACCTTGATCAGTTAGATCCACTAAAAGGCTATTTTTTGCAATCTGATATCGATGAATTTAGTCAGTGGCAAACCAAACTTGACGATCTAGCTAAGCGTGGTGATATAAAACCAGGATTTTTTATCTTTAATCGATTGCGCGATCGTGCGACTGCGCAATTAAACTGGAACATCGCCCTTCTTCAAGACTCAGATCACCTGTTTGACTTTACCACTGACGACAGTTTGCTGTTGGATGGCGACAAGCGCCAGTGGCTCGCAGATACTGCTGCAGCTAGGGACTTTTGGTACAAACGTATAAAGAACTCAATTATAAGTCTGTTATTAAACGATAAAGAAGAAGCTAAAGCTCGAGAGTTACTGATTAAACGTTACCAAAATCAGATAAAACAGTACGAGCAACGCAATAGCCAAGATGTATTTCAGCTCTATGTCAATGCCTTAGCGACACTATACGACCCACACACGTCGTACTTCTCCCCTCGTACCACAGAAAATTTTCAGATCAACATGTCATTATCGCTAGAGGGTATTGGTGCAGAACTCACCACCGAAGATGAATATACCAAGGTGGTGCGCATTATTCCTGGTGGTCCAGCGGATTTACAGGATATTTTAAAAGCGGAAGATAAAATTATCGGCGTCGGCCAAGATGATGAAGATATCGTCGATGTTGTAGGCTGGCGGCTCGATGATGTGGTGGATCTGATTCGCGGAGCCAAGGACTCCACTGTGCGTTTAGAGGTTATACCCGATAGTGGCGAGGCCGCCGATACCACCATTACNATTGCNATTGTTCGCGATAAGGTGAAGTTAGAAGACAAATCAGCGCAAAGCAAAATTTTAGAAATTGAGCAGCAAGGTCAGANCTATAAACTCGGGGTTATTGAGATTCCGGCCTTTTATCTTGATTTTGAGGCTTATCGTGCCCGTGACCCAGATTTTAAAAGCACCACCAGAGATGTAGCTCGATTAGTTACCGAGCTTACAGAGCAGCAAGTCGATGGAATTGTGCTAGACCTTCGCTCTAACGGCGGTGGTTCTCTGTTTGAGGCGACAAAGTTAACTGATCTGTTTATTGATCGTGGCCCTGTGGTACAAATTAAGGACTCTAATCGTCGAATCTATCGTAACCAACGGGCTACGATACCTGCGCACTATAAAGGTCCCCTGCTAGTAATGATTAACCGGCTGAGTGCTTCAGCCTCTGAAATTTTCGCCGGCGCCATGCAGGATTATGGTCGCGCACTGATTGTTGGTAGCCAGAGCTACGGTAAAGGTACAGTTCAGGATGTCACTGGGCTCAGTAGTGGTCAGTTGAAACTGACGGTATCCAAGTTTTACCGCGTATCTGGAGACAGTACGCAACATCGTGGCATACTCCCCGACATTGTTTTTCCTTCCGCCTTCGATCCAAAAGAAGTGGGCGAAAGCCATCAGGAGAACGCCCTCCCCTGGGATCAAATACGGGCAATCCCCCATGCTAACAATACCGATCTACAGCGCTTTATAGAACCGCTGACTAAAGCGCACAAAAAACGCAGTGCCGCTGATCCTGATTATGCCAACCTCGTCGCTGGCCTCGCTCTAAGTAAACGCTGGTCTGAAGACGATACCCTGTCCCTTAATATCGANAAGCGCCGAGAGCGCAATGCAAACCGGGATACAGAGTTATTTATGTTGGAAAACAATCGACGCAGTAAAAAAGGTCTCGAGCCTTATGCTGATATTAGTTCATGGAAAAAAGCCGAGGACCCTGAGGAGGAACCAATTGCCGAATCGGACCCATTGTTACAGGAAGCTGGCTACATACTAAGTGACCAAATACGCCTGCAAGCTGAGATGAAAAAATCTACGCAGCCACAACTGGCACGGTTTGATCGTCAAAACACTATTCAATAACTGGGCAGAATATAGGTGAGCAAACAGACGCGAATTATCTCTTTTAATGTCAATGGCTTGCGAGCACGATTACATCAACTGCAAGCGGTTATCGATCAACACAACCCTGATATTATCGGACTGCAGGAAACTAAAGTCAGTGATGAAGAATTCCCATTTGAAGCGGTCGAGGCGATGGGCTATCGGGTCGATATTTTTGGCCAGAAGGGACATTACGGTGTCGCATTACTAAGTAAAACAGAGGCTGTTAACATCACTCGAGGTTTTCCATCGGATACCGCCGAATCTCAGCGTCGTATGATTCATGGTGAATACGCCATTAACGGTGAGCGCTTTCATGTAATCAATGGTTACTTTCCTCAGGGCGAAGGTCGAGCCCACCCGACTAAGTACCCTGCCAAACAAAAATTCTATGCTGATCTTCTAACTTACCTGCAAGATAACTTTAAACCTGATAACAAGCTTGTAGTGATGGGTGATATGAATGTCGCTGCCACCGATATTGATGTGGGTATCAAACCAGAAAATGCCAAACGTTGGCTTAAGACGGGCAAATGTGCTTTTCTGCCGGAAGAGCGAGAATGGTTACAGCGGCTTTGTGATTGGGGGCTTGAGGACAGCTATAGAAGTATGCATGCTGAGGATACTCGAGCCTATAGCTGGTTTGACTATCGCAGTCGCGGCTTTGAGCAGGATCCCAAAATTGGCCTGCGAATTGATTTAATTTTAGCTTCAAAAGGTGCTATGGATGATTTGCATAGCACTGGTATTGATTTTGACGCTCGTGCGGCAGAAAAACCCTCGGATCACTGCCCAATTTGGGCTAACTTTACAGTGTAAAGCNATGATATTTTATTGTGGTCAACCGTAAGACCATACTCGCGTTGTTATATACAACGCAACCGCGAGGAGACCGACATGAATAGAGCAGTATTTGCAAGCGTAACGCTTACTGGTTTAGTAGCGTTTTGTTTGAATGCTGTTGCTTTAGACAGCGANCTCAATNATNAAAACAAGCAATATCANCATAGCCATCCTGACTCTGTTTTTAACGACGTCAATAGAAAAACCAAACAGGTTATCAGAACCGATTATCATAAGGTTAGAGAGAGAGTAAAGACCGATCAGAGCAGACGGTATCAATATGCAGAGCACCAGCATCGCCCTCAGCATGTTTCAGTTGTACACAGAAACTACCGCCATAGCAAAGCGCCTCTAGACAGTATTATTGCAATACATCTAGTTGCTCATATCTACCATAGCGACCACTAAATTGCCATGAACCAGGCCATGCAAAACAATGAGAAACATGTGATAAATCGCACCTCGGAAAACGTTGCTGCTGAGGCCATTGTCAATCAGCTGCCCTATCAAACCATGGAGCAATTTCTCAAATATATTGAGCGTAGAGCTTTCCATATGGCGCGCTTGAATACTGGCGATACAGACGTTGCTCTCGATGTAGTTCAAGATGCAATGTACAAACTTGTGCAAAAGTACTCAGAAAAAACGGCTGAGGAATGGAAACCCCTTTTCTATCAAATCCTGAGTCGCAAATTAACTGACTATTATCGCCGTAAATCGGTCAGAGATAAGGTATTGATATGGGCCAAACCCTTATCCCAAGATGATCAACAAACGCCTATTGATCTAACAGTGAATGCATCTGCACCAAACTCAGAGACGCCCCATGAAATGCATATGCGCAATCAACGTATTGCTAAACTAGATCAATCAGTAAAACAGTTGCCTCATCGCCAACGTCAAGCGTTTATGTTGCGTTGCTGGGAAGGGCTCAGCACCATTGACACTGCTCTCGCAATGGGCTGTTCACAGGGTAGTGTTAAAACACATTATTCGAGAGCGATGCACTCATTAAGAGAGATGCTGGAGGACTACCGCAATGACTAAGCAGGATAAATTTGAATCAAAACTCAGAGAGGATTTACACGCCATAGAACAAACTATCGACGCACCAGAGCTTTTCCAGCTTGCTCAAGCTCGAAATCGGGCACTGGCTCAAGAGCAGCCCAAGGTATCAATTATCTGGACGGCATTAGGTGTCTCTTTGGCTTCTGCCCTTATGGTTGCTGTGCTTGTTGTACCGGATTATTGGCTACCCAATAATCAACTAGTTGATGGTGTTGTAAACGAAGATTTATTATTTGAAATCACCGAGGACAATATTGAACTCTATGAGGAATTAGATTTTTA
>NYXU01000024.1 GCA_002685715.1 Porticoccaceae bacterium
GAGCCTATTTTGATCCGTGGTGTCAATCGCCACGAGCATCATCCGGATAATGGTCATGCCTTAACGTTAGCCAATATGGAAGAGGATATTCGCCTGCTTAAGCAGCACAATTTCAATGCCGTGCGCACGGCACATTACCCTAATCATCATGCATTTTATCAGCTCTGTGATCGCTATGGATTGTATGTGGTCGATGANGCCAATATTGAAACNCATGGTATGCANCCAATGTCGGCATTATCAGATGATCCNNTATGGCAGCCTGCTTANATGGCACGNCTGAGCCGCATGGTNNTGCGGGATAGAAATCANCCCTGCATTATTATTTGGTCNCTGGGNAATGAAAGCGGTTTTGGTGTTAATCATCGAGCCTTATATGAATGGCTTAAATGCGCTGATCCGGGTCGACCGATCCAGTACGAAGGCGGAGGTGCCAATACTGAGGTCACTGATATTGTGTGCCCAATGTATGCCAGAGTCGATGAGGATATTGATGACCCCTCGGGATATAAATACGGTATTAAAAAATGGCTTGATGTGGTTGGTGAAACGCGGCCATTAATCCTCTGTGAATATGCTCATGCCATGGGTAATAGTCTTGGCAGCATTGATAAATACTGGCAGGCATTCCGACAATTTCCACGCTTACAAGGAGGCTTTATTTGGGATTGGGTTGATCAGGGATTGACCAACAGGGATGCGCAGGGCAATTGCTACTGGGCCTATGGCGGTGCATTTGGCGATACAATCAATGATCGTCAGTTTTGCATTAATGGTTTAATGTTCCCCGATCGCAGTCCACATCCGACAGTATACGAAGCAAAAAAAGCGCAGCAGTTTTTTCAATTTGCGCTGNTATCGCAACAGCCTCTATCCATTAATGTCTCTAGCGAATGGCTGTTCAGAGCAACCGATAATGAAATGCTGATATGGCGCCTGAGTGAAAATGGTCATGTGGTGGCTGATGGGCAGTTTGTATTAAGTCTTGAACAGCAGGGTAGTGCTCAGTATCAGTTGCTTGAACAGATGCCATCAGTAGTATCTGGCTGTGAATATTTTCTTAATATTGCCATCGTCCAGCCACGTAGCACAATGTGGTCGGCAGCAAACCATGTTGTGGCGCAGGAACAGTTTGCATTGTCCCCNGTACTAGCCCTAATAAGTCCAAGGTCAGGAGGTGCGCCAGCGCTTAAAGACTGTGAGCAATACTACGATGTGTGCGGTGATAAATTCCTACTGCGCTTTGATAAAAGTACAGGACTATTACAGCAGTGGCTGGTCGAAGGTCAGTCTCAGTTACTGCAGCCACCGATCGATAATTTTTATCGACCACCATTGGATAATGATATTGGCACCAGTGAGGCGGATAATATTGACCCTCAGTCTTGGGCCCATCGCTGGCAACAGGCGGGCATTGATCAATTGCAGCGCCAATCCCTTGATGTTGTAGCTAGATCCGAGGCTGACTGTGTCGTGGTGTCGACCCGGCAGTGTTATAACAACCAGTCGGGCGCAGTGATTGAAAGTCACTGGCATTATACGATTGATGCTGAAGGGACTATTGTATTAGCTATTGAGGTTGCCATTGACGATCAGTTACCCGGTTTGCCCCGTATTGGCATTGAGCTGGCACTGACTGAACCCAATCAAGCGATTGCTTGGTTCGGTCGCGGACCGCATGAAAATTATCCTGATCGATTACTGTCTGCGCCNATTGGGCGCTATAGTCTGCCGGTAGAAGANCTTTATACAGCGTATATTTTTCCCAGTGAAAATGGATTGCGTTGTGACTGTCGTGAACTATTGGTTAATCAATTAAAGGTGAGTGGTTTATTTCACTTCTCTGTCAGTCGTTATAGCCAGAGTGCCATTGCCAAGGCCAGATACAATTATGAGCTGCATCAAGATCCATGCTTATATGTTCGCATTGATGGTTTTCATATGGGTGTCGGGGGTGATGATTCTTGGAGTCCTAGTGTTCATTCCGATTATTTGCTGGAGAAGAAGTCCTACAACTACAAAGTTAAGCTGCAGAAAAATTAAACGATTCTATTTAAAGCTGTGTATAGTGGGTATAGCTTGGGTTAGGTACGAGGGTTTTGTTTAGCGTAATTATTTTATAGTGAGCTAAATATGAGTACTAATGAGTCGGTGACTGAAGAAGAGCTACGGGNGTTAATGCCTTTTTATGAGGTAGAGGAAAGCCGCTTCAGGCACATCAAGAAACGGATTGTTATTCGCACCAGCATTGTCGGACTCCTGATGACGCTGAGGGGCATTGTGGCCTATGCGTTTCCTGAGTTGCTCAGCCAGACTGACTCGCAGGGTAATATACTAGACAGTTATATTAGTACGAATGTGCTTTTAGTGCGCACGGTGGTATTGATAGTTACTGCTTCTGCTTACATCTATTCTCTGTGGACCAACAAGTATTTTCGTACCATATCAGTTATCGCACTGATTGTTGCTTATTCGCTGGTATGGGCTGATCTCGAGATCTATGTTTTTGCCATGACAGGTGAAATGAGCATGGTGTTGGTCATATTGTTATTGTTACGTCTGTGCGCGCTAGGATTATTGTTTGTTAACTATCTGGATATTCGTCGCTAGGCAATGCATTATTGGCCTATGAAAAATTATCGCTTAATAATTATTGTTTTGCTTGTGTTACTTAATGGCTGTGCGACCTATCAGCCTAGCCAAATTGCCGATGTGTGTCGTATTTTTTGGGGCGAAACTGACTGGTATAAAGATGCTCGTAAAGCAAACAAGCGCTGGGGCACACCCATCGGAGTAATGATGGCGATTATTAATCAAGAGTCGAGTTTTCGTGCTGATGTAAGACCTGAGCGACCCAAATTTCTGTTTATTCCATTGCCACGGCGATCGTCCGCCTATGGCTATGCACAGGCTCAGGATCCAGCATGGAATGACTATCGCAAGGCCACGGGTAANTGGAGCCATGATCGTGATGACTTTGGTGATGCGATTAATTTTGTCGGTTGGTATACCAATACCTCGAATAAGCGTCTCGGCATTTCCAAATGGGACCCCTATAAACAATACCTTGCTTACCATGAAGGCTGGGGTGGTTATTCNAGAGGCTCATTTAATAAGAAACCNCAGTTGCTGTCTGTAGCGAAAAAGGTCAAGCGTCAGGCGGAAATCTATGGCGCCCAATTACAAAAATGTGGTGCTAAGTTAGATAGGTCCACTAGGGGCTGGTTGTTCTAACCCCGTCGTTGCTGAGACATCGGGTTATTACTTTGTTGCGTACCATTACGCATAATAATCTGTTAAGGCGAGATTTCTATGCCCAACGATCATGTAGACGTCGTTATTATCGGTGCTGGGCTCTCTGGAATAGGTGCCGCCTGTCATCTAGAGCGCAATAATAGCAATAAAAGTTATGCTGTTATAGAAAGTCGTGCCGCCATGGGTGGCACTTGGGACTTATTCCGTTATCCCGGCATTCGGTCCGATTCTGATATGCACACCTTGGGCTATAGCTTTAAACCATGGCAACATCGTCGAGCGATTGCCGATGGTCCGGCGATACTGGATTATATCCGTGAGACCGCGCATGAATATCAAGTTGACCGGCATATTCGCTACAATCAGCAGGTAACAAAAATTGCCTGGGATAGCGATAGCGCCACTTGGACTGTGCGCATCAAACAGCATGGTAAGCGGGCTAGTCAANTAACCTGTCACTTTATTTATAGTTGCACTGGATATTACCGTTACGATCAAGGCTACTCGCCACAGTTCCCCGGTGCTGGTCAGTTTAAGGGGCAGATAATTCACCCTCAACATTGGCCTGAAACGCTAGACTATGCAGATAAGCAGGTGGTGGTTATTGGCAGTGGNGCTACGGCTATTACATTGGTGCCGTCCATGGCAGCCACTGCGGCTCATGTTACTATGTTACAGCGCTCGCCTACCTATGTGGTATCTCGTCCCAGCCGTGATAGATTTGCTCTGACATTAAATAAATATCTGCCCGCAAAATTAGCCTATCTGATAACTCGGTGGAAGAATGTATCAATGCAGGCATTAATCTTTCAGTTGAGTCGGCGNCGTCCTGCTCAGATGAAGGCTAACCTGATGAATTGGGCGCGCATGGAGTTGCGCAATAGCGTTGATGTCGATAAGCATTTTAATCCGAAATACAACCCTTGGGATCAGCGTTTATGCCTTGTGCCCGATAGTGATTTGTTTAAATCATTGCGCACAGGCTCGTCTAGCGTTGTCACCGACCATATCAAGACCTTTACCAAGACGGGGATTAAGTTGGCATCGGGTGAGTTCTTAAAAGCAGATATTGTGATTAGTGCCACTGGTCTAGAATTACTGGCGATGGGGGGCATGGATATTGTGGTAGATGGTAAAAAACTATCACTGCCGGAAACATTGGGCTATCGCGGTATGATGCTCAGTGATGTACCTAATTTCGCTTTGGCTGCTGGTTACACTAATGCCTCATGGACATTAAAGTGCGATCTGACCAGCAAGTATGTCTGTCGTCTGCTGAAGCATATGGATAGATATGGCTACGATTATTGTGTGCCGCGTAATCATGATCCTGAGCTTCAGCGCGTTGATTTTTTGGACTTGGCCTCTGGTTACGTAGAACGTGCAATTGATAAATTCCCTAAACAGGGTCACAAGTCGCCCTGGCGACTCTATCAAAATTATTTATGGGATATTGTTAGTTTGCGCTTTGGTGCGATGCGCGATAAGGCCTTGGAGTACGGGCGGATGAAAACATAGTGCTGTGCTATCTAGTCTCCAATCCCTTCTCCTTTTTACTTCTTCCTGCCGGCTCTGATTATCGGGCCAGTGGTCAAGCAAATGTGATGGTTTAAAAAAAGACTATGACTATTAGTAATCGCTTACTTAAATACTTTAATCGCAAAAAGTCTGACTCAACCGATAAAAATCATACCCGCTACAGAAATGATATCTGCAATCATTGGGATTTGGACTATCTGTCTATGGAAGAGATTGATAAGCGTCTGCAAGCCGGTGGCGTTGAGACTACTGTTGTGCGGACAAAAAAAGACCGCTAACCCTGATGAAAATATATTGGTATCGAGTAGGCGCTAAGTTACCCGCGTCGTGCATGTATTTTTTATTGCCGTTTTTCTAAGTTACGCCTCTCAGCTTGTTCATAAGAGCCAGGCGCTTAAGAAGTACAAAGACAGCGTATTGAACTAACGGCTGGTCCAAATCAAGTTCCTTTTTTACGCGTTCGCCGTCGATCAACAGCAAATTTAGGTTGGTATTGGCAACGGCGCTGTGACTGTGCAGCCTATTGTGAATTAGCGCCGATTCACCAAAACACTCTCCGTTGCTCAATACCGCCAGTTGGTTGCGGTTTTCAGAAATAATGCCTACTGAACCTTTTTCAATAAAGAAAATTGCTCTGGGTTTTGTGTTAACAGAAAAAATGGTTTCACCTTCTGCCAGATATAGGCGCGATAAAAACTCTTGATTGGTATCAATAAATTTATCTTCAAACTGAAAATTTGTTGTCGATTTCTTGTGGCCGAAAATTCTGGCGATACTGTATCTGATAATGGTTCTGGACAGCACATTGGATGCATTAACCTGACGCCTCAATTCAGCCGACTCAAATTTTCTCAGCGTCAAATCAGAGAGCTTTCTGAAGTGAAAAGATTTTTCTCGAGAGGCAATTGCCTCTGCAAAGCCAATAGGGTCTCCAACACTAAAGGTTTGAGTCTCTCTGACCCCTGTATCTGGATCGATATCGCCATAGGCTAATAGGGAGCCAGACTCTATAACAAAAGCCTCACCGGCAATATTAAAGTCAAAATCCTCATCCAAAGGCACTTCTACCAATGTAGAAATCTCACGGAGTTGATTATGTAATTTATTAAGATCTAACATTTAACGTTGGCACCATGCTAATGGAGATAGCAGAAATTACTCTGATACTAGGGAAGGGGAGCGCAATAATCGCTTTGATTAGACTAAATTGCAATGGTGAATTTAAAATGGAAATCCAGGTATATTTAATCTAGCGGAATAAATGCCGGCTGTTAAGCAATTGTTATCGCCACACTGTCGCAGCTGATTACCGTCCATAACAGAGCTTAAGCTGGTGACAAATAATGTTTTGCCATCTTCTCCACCAAAGGCAATATTGGTGACAATCTGCACGCCGCTCACGGTCAAAGATCCGACTTCATTATAATTTTTATCCAATACCTTAACCACTTGGCCGTCCGTCCGTTGGTCTAGTGGCGCCGTCGTGGTGACATAAATATTGCCGCGACAGTCCTTGCCTAGGCCATCAACGGGTGTATCGAGTAGTTGCTGTGGGTTCGATACTTGATCTGTGCTTAGATCAAATGCCCATAGACCTTGTAAGCCGCCGACAATAAGCTGCTGTTGATCAAGCGATAGTATAATGCCATTTGGTTTGTCTCTAAGTGCGGGCACTAGCTTGGTTACTGCGGTAGCAGTTACTTGTCCCTCAGGAGAGACTCGATAAACGCGTTGACCTGGCTCGATTGAGCCTGGCTGACCACCACCTTGAATAATGTCGGGATCGATATTTGAGGGCGTGTTCCAATTCGGATCGGTAAAAAAAATTGTATCGTCATGGGCGATGGTTAAATCATTCGGAGAGTTAAATCGTTTGTTGTTGTAAGCGGCGACAATAGCGGTGATCTTTTTAGTTTTCCAGTCAATCAAGGATAGTGAGCCATCTAGCTGACGAGCTGCCACTAAATTACCTTTGCTGTCCAATGCCAAACCATTGGTGCCTGCGGTTCTATCGTCGAGCCAAACCTGCGGCATTTCTCCCTTTACCCAACGCCATATCGTGGCTTGGTTGCTCAAAATAACGCCGTCTGTATCAGATTGGTGTGATCCCATATTTGAGTAATACAAGGCGCCGTTATGCCACACCGGTCCCTCAATATTGTTATACCCTTGATACTTTAGCGGAATATTGTTTTCCCGTTTAAGCCTGACAGACGTTAAGTCCAGTGTTACATCTGCAGAATCTGCAGAACAATACTGTGCATTGGCCTTTTCAACCGAGCTCTGATTATTTATTGCCTTGAATAAAGTCGGATTAGCGCATGAGGTCGTTAACATGCCGAGGCAGAGGATCGCCAGAAGTCGACAGGGGGTGGCAGTATTTTGATAATTAAACAACAGAGGTACCTTGGTAATTGATCCGTTAACAAAATGACTTACTACTTTTAGGTCCGAAATTTATCAATGAGATTATCGCGTTGATTTCCGTATCACCAGTTCAAAGCCGGTATCGATATAATATGGTGATGCTGAATATTGATCACCTTTTTGGTTTAATTTTTCAAAAATAAGCGTCATCGCCTTACTGCCCATATTGTATCGATTAACAGTGACGGTCGACAGTGCTGGTTCGGCATAGGCCGCCATTTCAATATCATTAAAGCCACAGATACCAAATTTCTGTGGCACATCNAGGTGCATTTTTTTGGCTTCGTGCAAAACGCCAAGTGCTAAGTCATCATTGCAGCAAAATACGGCATCACAATCTCCTTCAGTAATCGCCATAAGTTCTCGAAATAAGGTTGATCCCATAGCNACGGAAGANGGTTGTGGGGTGGTTACTACCCGTTTTGCATCTAAGCAGTCAGCGGTTGATAGGATCGACTCAAACCCAGCCAATCTATGGCAGGTTCTAGGGTCCATTCTCGCACCGATAAAACCAATTTTGCTATATGACTTGTCGAGGAGTAATTGCGCGACAGCGGCACCGGCCTCGAAATGTGAAAAACCAATATTAATATCGATGGGATTATCAATTTTATCCATTATCTGAACAACGGGAATGCCAGAGGCCTGGATCATCGCTCTGGCGGCGGCTGTTTGCTCGCCACCAGTGATAATTAATCCTTCCGGCGATTGCCCTAATAATGTGCGTATCGCACGCTCTTCTTCAATGGGTGAATAATGAGTGTTAAACAATAGCACTTGATACTGAGCTGGATTGGCAATGTCATAAATGCCGCGCAAGACATCGTTAAATACCACATTTGATAGAGAGGGAATAAGCACGCCAATTAACTTCGATTTTGACGATGCTAAAACACTTGCTGAACGGTTAGGTATATAGCCCAGTTCGGTAATGGCTGCCTCAACTTGGTTGCGCACATTATCGCGCACCCCTTGGTAGTCATTCACTACTCGAGAGACGGTCATTGGACTAACGCCTGCTTTTTTGGCAACGTCTTTTAACGTGAGGCGTTTATGATATTGCAGTTTATCCATAGCGATAGAATGGTGGTTGGTTATATAGTCTCATCAATTAACGCAAATCACAGGCACAAAAATCACTGGTTCATTACTGCTCTGTTACGCTATAAAAACAGCGATATAATCAAACAACTGGCCAATCCAGTCAAAGAGATTATTGTTGTCATCACTGTCCATGTCTTTAAAGTATCTCTTTCGTTCATGCCGAGATAGCGGCTAACCAACCAGAACCCCGAATCATTGACATGAGAGAGTATGGTGGCGCCAGAGGAAATAGCAATAACCAATAACCCTAGGCTTGCGGCTGATATGGGCTGTAATTCTAAGATAGGCGCGATTAGGCCGGCGCCTGTGATCATAGCGACAGTAGCCGACCCTTGAGCGATTCGGGTAATGGCAGCGATTAAAAAACCAAGAATAAAAATAGAGAATTGTGCTTCAACAAATACCGATGCCAACATTTGACCGACGCCAGAGTCGATGAGCACTTGCTTAAAGGCACCTCCCGCACCGGTGATTAAGATCACAACTCCGGCGGGCTCTAATCCTTTGTTAGCAATAGTTAACAACGACTGCGTGCTGAGTTTACATTCCTTGTGAGCAATAAATAGAGCAAGCATAGTAGCAATGGTCAATGCGACAAAGGGGTGACCGAGAAAACTAATCGCTGTGAGTAAGTTACTATTTTGCACCATTATAAAGGGCGCAGTGGTGGCTAACATAATTAAACACAGGGGCAATAAAATAATAGCGGTAATCCAGGCAAAGCTGGGAGAGGCGGTGTCTTGTTCTTTGTCCTGTTGTTGGTATGCCTCGGGCACGGCGACAAATATTTTGGTGGCAATAAAGTTGCCAAACCAAGGGCCTGCAATAATCATCGCGGGTATGCCACTTAACACACCAAACAAGATAACCCAGCCTAAGTCTGCTTTGATCAATTCAGCTACGGCAATGGGGCCTGGGGTTGGCGGGATAAAGCTATGGGTGATCGCAAGCCCTGCCAGCAGGGGCATAGCATAATACAATAATGAGCGACCAGAGCGGTTCGCTAAGCCATATAACAAAGGGGCTAAGATAATAAACGCCACATCAAAAAAGACTGGAATGGCGACAATAAAACCGGTTACGCCCAGGCTCCACTGGGTTTTTTCCGGGCCGAATGAGCGAATTAGGCTGTCTGCTATGCGTTTAATTCCACCAGAGCTCTCCAGTATTTGTCCAAGGATCGCCCCCAAACCCACGACTATCGCCACGAAACCCAGTGTTCCGCCCATCCCCTGTTTGATAGAGTCGATAACATGTGTCGGCTCTAAACCAGAGCAGAGGCCAACCAATAAACTACTGATCAGCAATGCTAAAAAGGCGGGCACTCGCCATGCGATAACCAAAAAAAGTAACAGTGCAATGCCAGCGCCGGCAACCAATAATAAACTTAACTGCACATTTTATCCCTGTGGGGTAATGTGATTGAGTGTTTAGTCTTGCACATCAACTGTGGCGACTTTTGTGTGATCGCCAATAATAATGTCAAATTCGCCGGGCTCAACGACGGACTTCATATGACGATCTAACAAGGCAAAGTCTTTGTTATCAATGGTAAAGCTAATTGTTTTTCGTTCGCCGCGTTTTAGGTGTAAGCGCTTAAATGCGACTAGCTTTTTAACCGGTGTAGTTACGCTACTGACTTTATCATTGATATATAACAGCACCACTTCATCACCGTCCATTGCACCAATGTTTTTAATATCGACGCTGACACTGAGACTGCCTTCTGTGGACATTATTTTTGGTACGATCAAATTACTGTAATCAAACTGGGTGTAAGACAGTCCGTAACCAAAATAGTACAGAGGTGCACGACGACTTAGGTAAAACCCGCCGCGATGAAATGCTGACGGCTTATGATTATAGAAGCTCTGCAGATGACCAACTGAGCGTGGTACTGTAATTGGCAGCCTGCCCGCGGGATTAATTTTGCCGACCAATGTTTCGGCAATTGCTTGGCCGCCATACATACCTGGCTCCCATGCCTCTAAAATAGCATCGGCATGTTCTGTAAGCCACTCTGATGCGATAGGACCACCATTCACTAGCACTACGACTAATTTCGAGCCGCTGGCTTTGATCTTCTTAAGCAATTCGATTTGGTTTCCGACCAAATCTAATGTTGGCCGATCAACATTTTCAGCACTGGTTTTATGCTGATCGAATCGCAGTGAATTTTCACCCATCACCGCAATAACTACATCGGCGTTTTCGGCTAATTGGCCGGCTGTCGAAAGTTCAGAATCTGAAATATGGTGATGTTTTGCAATAGCCGCATAATCAATCGCGGTGTCTTGGCCATATTGTTGTTCAATGCCTTCTAATACGGTAATCACATTGTTGTCAGGTTGTACCCGCGCCCATTCGCCTAAAAGCGCTTGATGGTCAGCGTTGGGGCCTGTCACTACAATTCGTTCGATATCCTGAGAGAGCGGCAGCACGCCATTATTTTTAAGTAATACCATAGACTTTTGTGCAGTGGTTAATGCCAGTGCACGGTGACTATCACTGAGCAATGTGTCGTCAACAGCTTGTTGTGTGGTGTAGCGGTTTTCAAAAAGACCTAGTTGGAATTTTGCATAGAGAATTTTACTTACCGCATGATCAATGCGGCTAAGAGGAATTTCACCATTTTCCACCAATGCCTTCACATTGTCGAAAAAACCAGGGCCCTGCATGTGAACATCCATGCCTGCCAACACCGCCACTTTGTCTGCTTCTCTCTCTGAGTCTACAATTTTATGGGCACTCTCGAGGCGTTGAATATCCATCCAGTCACTGATGTAGAAACCTTCGAAACCCCATTCGCCACGAATTAAATCAGTTAAATATTCCTCATGGGCATGAGCAGGTATCCCATTAATTTCATTGTGCGCAGGCATTATGGTGTAAACGCCGTTATCAATTGAACCAATAAACGGTGGGAAGAATATTTCATGCAATGTGCGCTCGGATACGTCTGCTGGCGCGCCATTGACTCCATTGTAGGCAATGCCGCCGCCGACAAAGTGTTTTGCAGAGGCTAATACATTAGTTGGTGAGCTGAAATCTTTGCCCTGATAGCCTCGTACCATGGCATTACCCATTTCAGTAACCAAGTAGGGATCTTCACCAAAAGTTTCGCCAATACGCCCCCATCGTGCATCACGCACTACCTCAACATTGGGAGAATAGGCCCAGTTAAATCCTGTTGCGCGCATTTCACTGGCGGTATATTGCGCCACTCGCTCAGCTAATTCAGGCTCAAAGGATGCGGCTAAGCCAATTTGTGTGGCGTAGATAGTAGTGGCACCCATATACATGCCATGACCATGGATGGCATCGGTTGCAATAAGTAATGGGATTTTAAGCCGAGACTGTTCAGCCAGCTCCTGTAATACGTTGGCTTCTTCGAAGGTGGAGACTTTTAAAAATGAGCCGATTTTTCCCTGTTTAATTAATCCTGCTCTGGCACCCAGCGCCAGAGTGTAATTTGATTTGGTGTCTTTGCTATCAAAATCGATATCCGATGCTTCACCGACAAACTGGCACATTTGGCCAATTTTTTCGTCAAGCGTCATTTCTGCAAGCAGCAGTTCAACGCGCTTTTCGGCGGGCAAGTTTGCATTCCAGTAAGATATATTAGTCGCCATACTGTTTGCTGATATAGCAAAAACTACTGGCAGGATTAGCCGTTGAAGAGCAGATTTCATAAAACAGTTTCCTTGTTATAAGGTTGTCCACTGGTTTCGGTTATATTGCAATTAAGCAGTATTTGGTAGCGCAATCATTTTATGTAACAATAGCGTCGTTTACAACTATTGCCCGAATATTCATATTTTTATAAGTATATGCTTTTAAGCGTCAGTTGTAGTTAATCAAAATATGTTTGCGCAAACAGAAATCTAACGGGAATCCATCATGTCATCGTCAAAGGATGCCTTGTCACCTGCGGTACAACCATTACTGGTGGTATTGATGGGCGTATCGGGAACCGGCAAGTCCACGCTTGCAGGTGCAATCGCAGCGCGTTCAGAGTTTATCTTCTTAGATGCGGATAATCTGCATAGCAATGATGCTATTGCTCAAATGTCTCGCGGTGTACCGCTAAATGATAAACAGCGAGATCCTTGGATAC
Organism: Porticoccaceae bacterium; assembly: GCA_002685715.1. Taxonomy (GTDB): domain Bacteria; phylum Pseudomonadota; class Gammaproteobacteria; order Pseudomonadales; family Porticoccaceae; genus HTCC2207. The sequence goes on from NYXU01000024.1 coordinate 12,443, forward strand.
GGCGCATTTATCGACAACTATGTGATTATCAGTCTGCAAATAAGAACTGCATTCTTGCTTACTCAGGGCTCAAGCGTAGGCACAGACAAGTTGTTTTTAGTGCATACAAGCGCAGTGCCGGCGTATTGTTGCGTGCTGACGAGCAGCTAATTACTGAACGTTTAATTAGCAGGCGTGATCACTTTATGGCGCCACAACTTCTCAGCAGTCAAATAGCAGATATGGAGCCATTTGATGAAGGCGCACCATTATTGTCGATGGATGTAACGGGTAGTGTGGAGCAGCTGGTAGCAGAGCTGGAGGATTTTATTGGATTGCTACAGAAAGATAGTGCAATTTGAACCCTCTGATGCCAAACGAATGAGGTGGCGGGATTATCGCGTCGTATTGAGGAGGTCAGATTATTGGCCTTTATTGGCACTTTTATAAACTGTTATCACTCTTATAGGCTGTTAGCACTCTTATAGGCTGTGAATGACGGAATGGCTGCAGCAATTATTGTCGACCCCGCCACTAACGCTAAAAATATAATGTTGCTAAACGAGAAAATGTTCAACCCGATATGCAAACCAAAGTCAGTTGATAGTGCATCTCGCGCAATAATTAAGCTGAGATACAACCCTGCTGAACCTATCGCCATACTCGCAAGACTTACCAATAGCGCCTCGAGTTCAATCAATAGAAATAGAAAAGAGGCTGGCGCTCCGATTACTCTGAGTAAGTGTATTTCGTGTTCTCGCTCTTTGATTGACGCAAGCATCATGGCACTTAGCCCTAAAAGAGCCGCGATAAGTATTAACCCTGAAATAAGGCGCAAGGTATTTTCTAAAAAGCCCATCATTTGCCAGAGCTCGGATAGGGCCACACCTGGCAGAATGGCGGTGAGAGGTTCTTTGCGGTAATTATTAATATCCCGTTGCACGCTAAATGTTGCTATTCGAGAATTTAAGCCAAGCATAAATGCAGTGATACTTTTGGGCTCAAGATTGATGTTTTGTAATTGCTCATTGACTGTAGCGTCGCCAGACTGTTTAGCCACTTGTTGCCAGTCTAGATGAATTGCTTCCAGCCCTTGTAATTTCACATGAACAGCTTGGTCTACTGGGGTGCCAGTTGAGGCCAAAATACCAACCACTTTAAATGGGTTTTGATCATGCATACTAAAGCTGGTTTTACCCAGGCCATGGGCTAAAATAATTTCGTCACCCAGTGAATAGTTTAATTTTTTCGCCACTTGTGCACCCAGCACGACGTCAAAAATCTCCTCAAAGGGCTTTCCTTGACTAAAGCTAAGTTGGCGTTGATTGCCATAACTAAAATGGCTGAAATAGTCAGTGGTTGTGCCCATCACCCGATAGCCTTGATGAGAGTCACCCAGTGAGATAGGGATAGCCCAAGCTACCTTTGCGTGATTACTGATGCTTTGATAGGTGTCCCAAGCGATATTATTGGTCGGTGATCCTATACGAAATACCGAATAGAGTAATAAGTTTAAGCTGCCGGTGCGTGCGCCAACAATAAGATCGACACCGGACACTGTGTTATTAAAGCTTTGTTTACTTTGGCCGCGGATATGCTCGACACCGAGCAGCACAAAAATACTCACACTCATTGCCATGATAGTCAGCAGCACCGAGCCTTTGCGATTGAATAAACTTTTTGTCGCAAGCCGCATAAACATCAGTGGTGCGCTCCTGCTACATTAATCTCAGAGAGCGCATCAATGCGTCCGAAATAACTGGCTAATGCCATATCATGGCTAACAAGGAGCAAGGTAATACGGTGTTCAGATGCCATGATCATCAACTGTTCCATAAAATTATCGCGATTGTTCTGGTCAAGAGAGGAGGTTGGCTCATCGGCGATAAGCAGTTGTGGTTTGTTAATCATTGCTCTGGCGATGGCAATGCGCTGTTGTTGCCCAATGCTGAGTTGCCTTACGGGTTTTTGCCAGTCGGCCTGAGGAATATGAAAGGTCGATAACAACGCTTTTATCTCATCAGATAAGGCCGACTGCGGCTGTTTAGTAGCGAATTGATGCGCTAATTGAATATTATCAATGGCATCCAGATACGGCACTAGATTAAATTGCTGAAAAATATATCCAATATGATTAGCCCTAAATCGATCACGCTGGCGAGCATTCATCGAGTCTAGACGCTCTCCTAGAATGGAGACTTCGCCAGAAATTGCGCCTAATATGCCACTCAATAGGTTTAATAATGTGGACTTGCCCCCACCAGAGGGGCCGTGAACAAATACATGCTCGCCTGCCGCCACGGACCAGCTGTCGATATTCAACACACAGTCATTGGGTGCTTCGGGATAAGTAAAATGCACATTATTTAGTTGGATGGCCATGGCTAGGAGCTATTATTTTTTTCGATACATGGGTTGTAACAATTCGAAGATGCATTATATCATCCCTAAACGTACTTTTTATATTTTACCGGTGAACAAATTGGCAGTATCAATCCAGCTCAAACACAAAATCGCATTGCTGTTAATTATGATGCCAATGTTCATTAGTCAGGTCTTTGCTCAGAGCGATGATGCTAATAAGGCCGAGAATCGTTATCAAACAATTGAATGGTCTGATCTTATCCCTCAAGACGAATTGGATATTCTTCTAAATCCGCCTGATTACATGGCTGACATTCAAGATGGTTCGATCGAGGATCAAATCGACAGCCAGCTCAGAAATACCAACGCACTAGATAGCGAAGATCGCTATCAACAAGCACTGGTGTCAACCAATATAAGGCCCGAGATGGATGGTAAAGCGATACGTATCCCGGGATTTATTGTGCCTTTAGAATTCAATAGTGAACAAACTATCACTGAATTCTTTTTGGTGCCGTATTTTGGCGCTTGCCTGCATATGCCACCGCCAGCACCCAACCAGATTATCTATGTAAAGCACTCTGGTGGCATACAGCTTAGCGCTCTGTATGATCCGTTCTGGATTACTGGTGTTTTGCGCGCATCGCTGGTGGAAAATGATTTGGCGGCCGCCGCCTATGTGGTCGAAATGGCAGACTACGAGCCCTATACCCAGTAATTGTTTAGCCGTCGCTAGCTGTTATGCAGGCGAAGAGCTGAGTTTCCCACTCATCACATAGTTCCGTCGCAATGATTTCAATGCGGCTCTCCAAGCAGTCATCTAGCTCTACTTCTGTCAGCGCGTCGGGGGTAAGGTTGTAACCAAAAACGCCGCTATCAGTGATAAAAACAGCTTTTACTCTTTCGGCAGACACACCGCTTAGAAATACAAATAGGGACTGTTGATTGAATATTTTCGATGCATCAAAACGCCAGCCTATGCTGTGGAATCCCTCACCCTGATTGACTGCTTTAAGATAACCAGATGCAGGTAGGGCTATATCAGCGGAGCTGGGTTGCTCAATGCTTTCGTTGTGCCGGTGATGGTGAGAGCCGACAAATACGCAAGTCTCACCCTCTAAAAGGGTCAAGGGCAGTTGACCATGTTCGGTAAAGATAACTTCCACCTCTGGCGAGGATTTTGCTGCAGCATAGTGTTTAAGCTGGATTTTGTCCTGTGCTTGATAAAGGTCTTGCTTGTTGCCGACAATAACATCGGAATTAGCGATTTGCTGATTGAAGGTGAGATGGTCAGTGTAGTTGCGGTCAGCCAGATGTCTGGCGTCTACCAAAGTAATAATTTTTTCAATCGACAGCACGTCAAAATAGTACTCGGAGGTTAATACTTCCAGCACCTCAGTCGGGTGCCCAAGCCCTGTTGGCTCAATCAATAAACGATCTGGTTTAGCGCGGGTAAGTAATTGATTTAGGGCAATCTGCATTGGTAACCCTGCGGCACAGCACATACAACCACCGGGCACTTCACGAATAAAAACACCACTGTTGTCATTGTGTTGACCACTAAATAGACTGCCATCAATGCCAATCTCACCAAACTCATTAACCAAAACAGCCCAGCGTTCATTTTCTGGCTTTGATTTTAATAGGTGCAAAATAGCCGTTGTTTTACCCGCGCCTAAAAAGCCAGTGATAATATTGGTTGGCACGGCTTCGATTTTTGATGTGGTTGCTGTCAAGACGGTGAGCCTATAATCGAAACGCTGTTGTTCAACCTGTCTACGTCAAAATAAAAACAATTATCGCGGCCAGTATGGCAGGCAGCACCTNNNTGATCGACTAAACATANNAATGCGTCGCCATCACAGTCGATATGCATNGATTTCAANNATTGNAAATGCCCGCTAGTTTCTCCTTTNANCCATAGNTGGTTNCGGCTACGAGACCAGTAGGTCATACGGCCNGTGGAGAGGGTTTTGTCNAATGATTGTCNGTTCATCCANGCTAGCATCAACACCTNTTTNCTGGTCGCATCCTGNGTGATGACCGGAATNAGNTGTTTNTCGTTATAAGNNAGTTTANNAATAAGCTCTTGNAGNNCGACANNNTGGCCACTNTGCAANTTTTCCATNGATTGGAAATAGGTATTTTTCATAGCAAGAAATAATCAGTTAGGAATGGCACTCGCAATTTAAGCGTCTGCATAACTGGTGATTTTGCCAGTGGCTAACCGCAATGATAAACGCACCCATCGTTACAACAGCCTTTTCGCCTGCCTCGCCAAGAATATCATGACCCAGCAATGCTGCTGCGATTAGTACAGCAAGTCCAACTAATCCAAGAAGCATAATACTGAGCTGTTTATGTTTCCTACAGCCCATGGTGAGAGCATAGATACTGATGGGTATTACTGCGACTAGCATCCATATATGAACCATTTCATCTGCCAAATTTAACGCTGTCAATGAAGGTAGTATTACAAGTAATGATGGCAGAGCCAGGCAGTGGAGTGCACAAACAATGGATAGGCTGATGGCTGTTTTGTCAGAGACGGTTTGTATATTTTTCATTATAAATCGATTTGTATTAGGGTTAAGCTGCTTGGTTTTTGCAGTCGTGGCAGAGGCAATTTAATTCCATTTGCGGACTGACCAAATCAAAGCCCGCACCCTCCACGCTACGTTTCAATGTGTTCATAGTAGATTTTTTAACAGTAATTTCCTTAACAGTTTGGCAGTTAGCGCAAATGAGGAATTGCGAGATGCCATGGTCGTGGTCACATGTTATGTGAGAGCAGGCAATATATTTATTGGCCAAGTTAAGTTTATGTACTAGACGCTCTTCCTCTAAAAACTCGAGAATACGATAGACCGACATAGCAGGAAGTTTCTGGCCAAATTTATCCTTACAATAATCAGCCAGTTCATAGGCAGATTTGGCCTTATTTGACTGTAATAAGCCAGACAGAACTTGCCTGCGCTTGTTGGTCAATTTCACCCCGCGTGATTTACAGCTATTCTCGGCATGGTCGATAGCAGCTTGAACTCTACTCATAGACGTTACCTTAATCGGATAATATTCGATTTTGCTGTTAGCTCTACAGCACCCTGTTTCACATCAGTCACCCACATTGCTTTAATTTTCTCGATGGTGGGGAAGTGATCGATTAAGTTAACATTTATACTATCAAGCCCTGCATCTTGTTCACAATCATATTCAAAGTGAGCTGTAATTTCGCTATGGCTTTCTTCGGTAGTTTTGTGCTCCTCTTCATCATGTGCGCTACGCTCTGCCAGTGCTGGAAAATCTGCAGTTGCTTGCTTTAAGGAGCAATCACCACCATCGAAGGAGAAAAGTTCTACTGATGCTTCAAGGGTTTGTCTTGCTTGCTCTATTGTTTGCAATTGCTTCTGCGATGTTGCCTTGTGCTCGAAACCAATAATATTGACTGCAGGGGACTCTAAATGGATCTCAAGGCTGCCACGCTCAAGGGCTAATGTTAGTTCTACGTAACCGTGCAGATGAGCGTCTTGTTGCGGTAAGTCATGATCGTGATGATGGTGCGCGGATTCTGCGCCAGCTTTCAGTGCGATCANAAACATTATTACGAGCAAGCTTATATTGGGGAAAATAGTCATTAGCTCTAACACTCAAAAATAGTGATGGGGTTGCTGATGATACACCATATCATTTTTTCAGCAAAATTTATACGAGCTTTGTTCTTCGGCTATCAAAGTTAGATCAACGCGATCAATGGATCCGGTGATTCTGGGTCTTGGTTAATAGGATTTCTGGTCAATATTCCGAGAGAACTAAATAAAGAGCAGGGGGGCTACCGAGAGAGGGCGGGGAAGCCTGCTGTGTGCTTATGATTATTACTGTAATCCGAGTAGATACTGTATTGAGGGATTTGTAAAACCTCAATTTCAAAGTACAAAAAAACCCTGCGTTAACAGGACTTAGAAGGAGAATCCAACGTATTTATCCTCGGATCAGAATTATGCTCTTTTCTCTATGCCGGCAGCTTTAGCAACTGGAGTAATCCTCCAGATACCACGCTGCCGGGGGTGATCACTAAATCAGAGTCTTTAAAAATAAACGCAAGTGTTCAGAAGTCCATCGAAAAACCAACACTAGCCGTACGACCTTTGTTCGGCCTAGCGCCGTCCGGAGACCGTGACACGATAGCACGTTTATCCAATACATTTTCGACTTTCAAAAATACGGTGACTGAGTCGTTTAGCGCATAGTGGCTAAATAGATCGGCGCTTACAAATGCATCAGTATCTTCAAAAGTACCAGCACAGCCAATAGCATTACAAGTTTCATCAATGTATTTAATACTGACATAGCTGTCCCAACTCATAGCCGTCTCAATGCCTGCACGAAGACTAAAAGTATGGTCAGGGATATGAGCTAGCTTGTCACCGTCGAACAAACCCTCGTTAATGTTATCTTTGCTCACTTCGGCCTTGGTAAAAGTATAGGCAACATCAATCGGCATGGTCATTGACCCGATCAGGAAACTGCGACTAAGCTGGAATTCTAAGCCCGCAATAACCGCGTCGCCCGTTACGTAGGAACCAGAGGTTGCGCCATTACTGCAAGGATTACCGTTTGAACAGTTTTCAGCCTTATTCTCGAAATCACTCCAAAAACCAATGGCCTCCACAAACCACTGATCGTTGTCATAACGCAGCCCTGCCTCATAATTGACACTACTCTCGGGCTTTTCCTCTGACTTTGCGCCGCCGCCTAAGGGCGAAAAGCCTTTATGAACCCCCCCTAATACCTGCCAGTTACCATTTAACTGATAGGTAGCTGATAGCCCAGGTAACCATTCTTGGGTATTATTGGAGCGGAGACTAGGTGCGTCCGAGCGATTTTGAGTACTGTACTGACGGCGACTGGTTTCAACGTCTTCGTAACGCAGCGCCATATTAAGCGCCAGATTGTCATTCGCCTGCCAAGTGTCGACGAACCATACAGACGTCGCCTTGGCTGTTTCTAGGCGATTATTACTACCAGTGACAGCATCAGTAGAGGTATATACCAAGCTACCGTCAATCTGCTGGTATCGTTCTTGTGGCTGAAAGCGATCCATCTCGTCACGGTGCGAACGCACACCAACATGAATAGAATGACTGTCAATGTTCAAAGCCAGCTCGGTCTGTACGCCCTTTGACAGATAACTGCGATTGTTATGCTTGTATTTCAGACCATCAGCATCAACGGTTCCATCGAGAATACCCTGAGCTTGCACATCACCGCCGTTAGCCGCTGAGATAAGACTACCGCCACCGCTAAGTTTAAACCAGTCGCGCTCAAATTTGTTGTAGTAGGCGGTAGTGGTCAGCGCTGTTGTGTCATTAATATTTAGTTTATGACCAAGGTTGTAACCCTCGTGCTTGTTGTTCATCTCATCAATTGAAGACAATCCGTAACGACGGTCTTGGTTACGATTAAAATCGGCATCGGTCAGACCTAGATAGGTTTCATTGGAGGTTTCTTCAGAGCGCTGAGCCTTGAAAAGTATACTTTGGCTTTCGCCCTCCCAAGCCAGCTTACCCATATAGTCTTCTATGTCATAGCCGCTATCACGACTCGATCGATCGATATCTTTAAATCCGTCATTTTCTCGCTGTACAGTTTCCACCAACCAACCAACTGCTCCACTGCGGCCGCCGTAACTTGCCAGCAGGTCCACAGCGTTATTTTCACCTACAGCAAAGGTAGCTGATCCCGCATTAGACTCGGGTATAGCCGTCGTGATCATATTAATAACCCCGCCGACGGTCTGTGGTCCGTGGCGCAGCAACGGTGCCCCTTTTAATACCTCTACACCATTCATCCGCATCGTCGTAGGAAAATAATAGGCCGCGGGATTCGAGTAGGGAGCCGGAGCAATGAGCACACCATCCTCCATTAAAGTGACTTTTTCAGAGCGCTCGGAAGTTGCACCGCGAATACCAAAATTGGGACGCAGTCCATAACCATCTTCTTCGCGAACATAAACGCCTGAAACCGTTTTCAATAACTGGTTGATATCAGTTGAAACCTCTGTGGCAATCTGGTTATTGTCAATAACTGCACCAGACCCCGCAACGTTCCTGACATCAAGCTTCGAACCAATGATAGTCATCTCATCGATACCAGAAGCGGGATTGGCTGAAGCATTAAGTGGTATAACTACTGCTGTTGCAGCAAGTAATGGTAGTAACGCGCGATTCATAATAGAAGCCTTTGAATTTTATTCGATGTAGTAAGCATTGTTTGATGACTGCCCATAAAAATGTGAACCACTCACCAAGTTGAAAATCCATAATAATGCGAATCATTATCATTTGCAAGTATAAATGCGAATCATTCTCATTACTGTGATAGCGAGAAATGCTCACATGGTATCGGGTACCAAGATACTTGAACGTTAAGAGATCATAACTGCTGTTAGCCCAGCGCCTCTAACTGACTTTTCCCAACCGCAAAAGCGGTTGTTAATAACTTACTTAAAATACACTTATTACCAAACAATAATCGCTACCGGTGCCCTGACTTGCACCTCCATTGATCGTTCAGTTGGTAGCCGGATTACGGTAACCATGAGATAAACTGGTCGCATCGAATAATGCCTGTCGCGTATCACTGCTAGACCAGACAATGATGCTGGCCTTTTGAGACCACAAACTGCAACTCATTATTGGCCGCTCTGAGTGCTTTCCTATGACCCCACTCTACTTAACAGATACGACAATATTATCCTCACCGCCCAGTAATGGTAACGGCGCCTAGATCCATCTGCCAAGATGACCGGTTGAAGAAATAGTGAATGATCGCGATAAAGATTTCACTGTTCTCGTCATCAGAAAATTGATGGCTCGCACTGAAACCATCATATTGTAGTTAGACCGAATGTTAATCGATACCGGTAACGTTGCAGCCCACATAGATACTCCCGCCCTGATCAATAAATCCTCCAATAGCGCTAGCTGGGAGTGACGTAGGAAATTTGGCTGCGCTATTATCCTCAGCGTACCTAACCAACAGTTCGGAATTAGCCGGTGAAAGGTTTGTATTTAAGTTGTTGGAATGGCCTCTCTGAGACTATAAGTAAGCTGCCAACGACCTGATAGCTTTGTGTAAACTTGATGCTTCTGCTTGTCTTGACTGAAGCCATCCCTTGCTATTACAACACCCGACTTATTAAAAAACTAATTAATCGTCGACCGTTGACCTTGGGCATACTTTTACCGCGACTGCGTTAAAGGCGCACTTAAAAGAGATCGTTTCTTGANGCACTACCTAAGCNAGTCCGCCTTTTGCTATATAAGCTCATATCTCTTAAAACAAAGCTAGAAAACCAAGAGTGATTACGCCAGCACCNGTTATAATAAGNGTATTACGCCGCAAGCCGAGCGCTGACACGCCCAACCAAAAACCAGAAAGNACTACGAACANCAAACCTACTGCAATTACTTTCTGGAAGGTTTTAAAAATCTCTGGCCCATGGCCTTTATGAAGCTCGATTAATTTACTCTGAATACTTGGCTCATTGTAGCTAACGACAATTCCTCCTGGCTGCATACTAAACTTATAAAAATTGCGCGATGTAGGGCGAGTTATTAGCGTTTCTCCTTTGATTTTAACGTATTCAAAGTCATGAGATATGCCAGCGGCCAACAATACCTTTTGNACATNTTTATAAAGTGATTCCGAGCTAGGATCTAAGTCTANCTGGCTAGGCATCNCAACAAANGTTTGCTTAACACTACCTTTTACTCCAACTAAATATAGTCCACCTGAAATAGCTAAAAATAAAAATGCNGGAGCAAGAAANGCTGCAGCATACAAATGTAACTTGACCAACAAGCTTCGTTTCATAAAAAGTACTCTTCAGGCAATTAGTTAGTTATAGACATCACGTCAGTATAAGAAAAAACAATAGGGTTATCACGANGATTTTAAGTATCAGAGCAAGAAACGCACTGTTTAAAAATTACATACTCTATTTAGGTGATTTTAGCTGTCACGACAAATCCACCTTCACCTTAGTCTTCACACCGTCTAAATGCTCTTGCCNCGTCTCTAGCATGGCNTCCTTAGCCCAATCCTGATGTTACTGCTGAAGTGCTACAGCATCCTGCACTGGCAAACACACTATGTCTTACCTAATCCCCTAGTGAGATTTCTATAAAAGGCTTGGGGTAATGCTGTGCTAATTCATTAGGCACGCGTCTGCGGTAGCAGTAAGTATTTCTGTTGCCACGCTTAAATANATATTTGATTGAGATGGTATAAGTGCCGACGTTGCGTTGCATCATAACGTAAAAAGCCTCTAGTGTGTGTACGTTTGTGTGTACACACACTAGAGGCTTTTTAGGCTAGAGCCCTTTGTTTGACTAGGCTCTATCTACTAAATTGGCGCACCCGGAGAGATTCGAACTCCCGACCAAGTGGTTCGAAGCCACCTACTCTATCCAGCTGAGCTACGGGTGCGGTACTAAGCTATTGTAACGTAAATTATCGCTCGAGGTATTGTAGTTTGTCTGGCACGCCGTTCCATTCTTCTGCGTCGGCGGGTGCGTCTTTCTGCACGGTGATATTGGGCCAGACGTCAGCTAATTCGGCATTCAATTCCAGAAAGATTTCCTGACCTTCAGGAATTTCATCTTCGGCAAAAATAGCATCCACAGGGCATTCTGGCTCACATAGCGCACAGTCGATACATTCATCGGGATGAATAACCAAGAAGTTGGGGCCTTCATAAAAGCAATCCACTGGGCATACTTCTACGCAGTCTGTGTGCTTACACTTAATGCAGTTGTCACCAACTATAAAGGTCATCTGTTACTACTCTCGTCTGTTTGGGGTCATTTTAGGCGCGGCATTATAGCAGGAAGATATAATCTGTGAATGCCTTGCTGAGGTTATTTGGTTCTATCTTATAAACAATCGCTGAAGGTTACGTTAAAGCAGATTCTTTAGTTCATACATCAGGTCCAGCGCTTGTTTTGGTGATAGGTCATCAGGTTTTAATGCTTCAAGCCGTTTTTGCAGTTGCGGGTTCACTGGCGGCGGAAAGAGTTCTGTTTGGCTTGGACCAGTACTATCGTCTGAATGCGCAATCCCATGGCTGTTCGCTTCAAGTAGGGCCAGCTCCTGTCGGGCAAGATTGATGACTTCAGTGGGAATACCTGCAAGCTTAGCAACTTGGATGCCATAACTTTGACTGGCGGGGCCATCTTGCACACTGTGTAAGAACACAATGCTGTCGTTGTGCTCGGTGGCATCTAAATGTACGTTGACGGTCGATGCCACTTTGCTCGGCAATGCGGTTAACTCAAAGAAGTGGGTGGCAAACAGCGTAAAGGCGTTCACTTGTTCAGCGAGGTAATAGGCGCAGGCCCATGCCAGAGATAGTCCGTCGAATGTGCTGGTGCCTCTTCCGACCTCATCCATTAATACCAAGCTGCGGTCGGAGGCGTTGTGCAAAATATTGGCGGTTTCCGTCATTTCGACCATAAATGTCGAGCGGCCGCCCGCCAAGTCATCAGATGAGCCTATGCGGGTAAAGATGCGATCCACTAAGCCAATCTTGGCCTCGCTTGCTGGAACAAAACTGCCAATTTGCGCTAGTAGAACGATCAGGGCTGCCTGTCGCATATAGGTCGATTTACCACCCATATTAGGTCCGGTGATAACCAGCATTTTACGCTCATCATTCATGTGTAAATCATTGGCGACAAACGGGTCAGTTGATACTTGCTCAACTACAGGGTGACGACCACCCTCAATATGAATGCCGGGTTGCAACTGCAATTGCGGTTTGCAGAAGCCTAGATTATGCGCGCGTTCTGCCAAGGTTGCTAAAACATCGAGTTCAGCGACAGCAGCGGCACAGATCTGCAGTGCAGCCAGATCTTGATTGAGTGTTTCTAACAGTTGTTCATAGAGGTATTTTTCGCGACTGAGTGAGCGACTTTTCGCACTCAGTGCCTTATCTTCAAATTCTTTGAGTTCAGGGGTGATAAAACGCTCAGCGTTTTTTAGCGTCTGTCGGCGAATATACTCTACCGGAGCCTGATCGCTCTGCGCGCGGGATATCTCAATATAGTAGCCATGCACGCGGTTGTAACCCACTTTAAGTGTGGATATGCCAGTACTGGCTTTTTCGCGCTCTTCCATTGCCAGTAAAAACTCACCGGCATTGGTATTGAGTGCCCGCAGCTCATCTAATTCTGTATCATAGCCATCGGCAATCACGCCGCCATCGCGAATAATCACCGGCGGGTTTTCTTTTATGGCGCTGCTAAGTAATTCAACCAGATGGGGCAGTGGTTTGGCGCCTTGCGCCAGATATTGCAAATGATCCCCATCGGCAGAGGATAGGCTACTGTTTATCTGCGGCAATACAGCTAAGGAGTCCAATAGCCGCGTTAAATCTCGTGGCCGTGCTGAGCGCAATGCGACTCTGGTGAGAATACGTTCCATATCGCCGACTTGCTTAAGGTGATCATGCAAAATCTCGTATAGGTAATTATCCTGCATTGTGGCGATGGTATTTTGCCGCGCTTGCAGTACCTCAATATCCTGTAGTGGCCGATTGAGCCAGCGCCGCAGCAGGCGGCTGGCCATACTGGTGGCGGTATTGTCCAATACATCAAATAGCGTGTTTTCCTGGCTACCACTGAGATTGGTATCCAGTTCGAGATTGCGCCGGCTAGCGGCATCGAGAGCAACGCTATCCTCCGTGTTTTCGGCGCTTATACTGCGTATATGAGGAAGGTTATTACGTTGGGTATCTTTGGCGTACTGCAGTAGGCAACCGGCAGCACTGATACCAACGGGTAGATGATTGCAGCCAAAGCCGCTGAGATCTTTGGTGCCAAACTGCTGATTGAGCAGGCGCATCGCACTATCGGTGTCGAATTCCCAGGGCGCTCGGCGGCGCACGCCGATATGAGCCGCCAATATCTCTTCCATAAGCAGATCTTCATTAACCAATATTTCTGAGGGATTAAGCCGTTGTAATTCACTGTGCAGTTGCTCTGCGCTATCCAGTTGTAATAGCTGAAATCGCCCACTACTCATATCTAATGTAGCGAGGCCCAGTTGGTTATCTTGTTGGTGAATAGCGGCGAGCAAGCTGTCGCTGCGGTCATCGAGCAAAGCCTCGTCAGTAATCGTACCCGGGGTCAAGACACGCATCACTTGGCGTTCTACTGGCCCTTTGCTAGTCTCAGGGTCGCCTACCTGCTCGCAGATAGCCACCGAAAGACCCTGTTTGACCAATTTGGCTAAGTAGCTCTCAGCGGCATGATAGGGCACGCCGCACATGGGAATTGGATTGCCATTGGTTTTACCCCGTGCAGTCAGAGTGATATCGAGTAGTTGACTGGCCTGTTTAGCATCATCAAAAAACAGCTCGTAAAAATCCCCCATGCGATAGAAAACAATATCGTTGGGGTGCTCGGCCTTGATACGCAAATATTGTTGCATCATCGGTGTGTAGGCGTTGGAAGCGGTTGCTGCGGTCATATACTTTTATTATCGGGTTGGTCGGTATAAATCTAGCCCAATAGTTTAGACCATACAGGCAGTTTTACACTAATTGAAATGCCGATTATTGTTATGAATACACAGTATGGGGTGTTTACTAGCGTCATAAACACTGCTAATTTCTCCATTGAAGCCTATTCGCGTGATGCGCTAGGGAAAACCAGTTAAACGATTGATTTAGGGGTAGCGAAATGAGTGACACAGTGACAGTCTCAATTGAACAGGGCGTCGCCACCATTGTGATGGATGATGGCAAAGCAAACGTACTCGGTCATGCTATGTGGGACCAGCTAGAAGCCGCATTTGATCAGGCCGAAGCTGCTGGTGCGATAGTGTTGCTCAAGGGGCGAGCTGGTATTTTTTCCGGGGGCTTTGATTTAAAGGAAATGACTAAGGGTCCGCAAGAGGCGATGTTTTTAACCTCGCGGGGATCTAAAATGGCGCGCCGCATACTAGCCTTTCCAACACCAGTTATAGGGGTGTCGACTGGTCATTGTATTGCCATGGGAGCATTTCTTATGTTGGCCTGTGATTACCGTATTGGTGCCGCTGGTGATTTTAAAGTGGGGCTCAACGAAACCATGATTGGCATGACCATGCATAATTTTGGTATTGAGTTGGCTCGTTACCGTATTCCTCTCAATTACTTTAGCCGTGCAGTGATTAATGCTGAGATATGGTCGCCAGAGGATGCTATATCCGCTGGTTTTTATGACCGTATTGCGCCAGCTGAAGAGCTTGATGCTGGTGCTGCGATGGTTGCCAAGATGTTTGGTAATCTCGATATGGGTGCGTTTAACGGGTCTAAAACTAAATCGCGTAAAGCATTTTTAGCACTATTAGATGACTGTATTGAGGCGGATCTGGTTCCCGCCTCGGCCTGATTGTTGGGCTTGCTTCGCGGTGCCTTATATTGGCTACTGCGGTGTCACCGCGAGGATTATGAGGCGCCAAGCGGCCATTTAGAGCTGCTTAGCATAGGGCTATATTGCTTAGTCGCTCTGGACTACTCAGCCCGCCGTTATGCTGGAGAGATGTTTGGTTTTTCTGCTGTGCTTATCTGAGCGTCGACGCGGCAACGATGAGGACCAGATAAAGCGCAAAATATCTACCTGCCTTGTGATAAAGCAAGATACACTTTCGCCATGAATGCTAATCACTACCAACTATGCCGCCAAATTGGCACAGCGCTTGAAGTGCGTAATGCCAGCGTAACCACGGCAGAATCTTGCACTGGTGGTGGTGTGGCGAGAGCGATTACAGCCGTTCCCGGCAGTTCCAACTGGTTTGGCTATGGTTTTGTTAGTTACGCTAACCGCGCCAAACAAAATCTATTGAGTGTCTCAGCGCAGACTATCGAGCAACATGGCGCGGTAAGTGAGGCTGTTGTTGGGCAGATGGCCGCCGGTGCGTTAGCGGCTTCCGGTGCTGATTATGCCATTGCCATTAGCGGTATTGCCGGTCCCAATGGTGGTACTGAGGATAAACCTGTGGGTACAGTATGGTTTGCCTGGGCAGGTCCTGAGGGGGTGACGACGCAAAAGCATCTGCTATCAGGTGACCGAGACGCGGTCCGCGAGCAAGCAATTGAAATTTCTTTAAAACAGCTATTGCATCATCTTGCTGGATAGACTACTGTATAGCCATACAGCTACTGATTAAGTAAACAGTATTAAAAATTACGTCAAAATTACGAGGAAATCATTATGGACGCCAATAAGTCAAAAGCACTAGAGGCAGCGCTAGGTCAGATTGAACGCCAATTCGGTAAAGGTACTGTTATGCGTATGGGCGACAGCGGTCGTGCGGCGGTACCTGCGATTTCAACCGGGTCTCTGGGGCTAGATATTGCTTTGGGTATTGGTGGACTGCCAAAAGGCCGCGTGGTTGAAATTTATGGCCCGGAGTCCTCAGGCAAAACGACATTGACATTACAAGTCATTGCTGAGGCCCAAAAAGCCGGCGGTACTTGTGCGTTTATCGATGCTGAACATGCTCTGGATCCTGTCTATGCCGAAAAATTGGGCGTTGAGGTCGATGATCTAATCGTGTCGCAACCAGACACTGGTGAGCAAGCGCTTGAAGTGACTGATATGTTGGTGCGCAGTGGCGCCTGTGACGTGCTTGTAGTCGACTCGGTTGCGGCATTGACGCCAAGAGCCGAGATCGAGGGTGAGATGGGTGATCATCATGTAGGTTTGCAGGCGCGCTTGATGTCGCAGGCACTTCGCAAGTTGACCAGCAATATTAAGACAGCGAATTGTTTGGTGATCTTTATTAACCAAATTCGAATGAAAATTGGCGTGATGTTTGGCAACCCCGAAACCACTACCGGTGGTAATGCACTAAAGTTCTACTCTTCTGTTCGCCTAGATATCCGTCGTATTGGTGCGGTCAAGGATGGCGATGAAATAGTGGGTAATGAAACGCGGGTCAAGGTGGTTAAAAACAAAGTTGCTCCTCCCTTTAAGCAGACTGAGTTTCAGATCCTTTATGGCCGCGGTATTAACCGTAATGGTGAATTAGTCGATCTAGGTGTTAAACATGGCTTGGTTGATAAGTCTGGAGCCTGGTATGCGTACAAAGGCAACAAGATTGGTCAGGGTAAGGCAAATGTGGGTGTGTTCCTCACTGAGAATCCAGAGATAGCGGCCGAAATTGAAGAGCAGATTCGCGCTAAAGAGCTGGGCAACTTGACTGTTGAGGCTGAGTCAACCGATGCGCCAGAACAGAGTGTTTCAGAAGAATAGTCGCTATTCTATTGTGGCCTTACACAGTGTAAAAAAAGCGTCATAAAGACGCTTTTTTTACAGCTTGATTATTTAACGAGCCTTAATACTGATCATGCTGAGATTGTGTTATGAAAATGCAAAAAGGTGAGATTACGCCAGCCAAGATCCGCGCTACAGCGATGGATCTGTTGACAGGTAGGGAGTTTTCTCGAGCAGAATTAGGCAAAAAACTACAGCAGCGCTTTGACGGTGATTCGGCAATTAGTGAAGTGCTAGATCGTTTGCAAGATGAAGGGTTGCAGTCCGATCTGCGCTTTACTGAAGCCTTTTTGCGCGCGCGAATTTATCGCGGTCATGGATTAAATAGAATTCGTTTGGATATTCGGCAGAAGGGTATTGAAGATGGCCTGTTTAATGCGGCAGTTGCGCAAGCTGATATCGATTGGTTTGCCTTAGCAGCGGATGTAGCCAGACGTAAGTTTGGTCTTACACCCGCTCAAGATCAAAAAGGCAAGGCTCGGCGGGTTCGGTTTATGCAGTATCGTGGTTTTAACTTTGAGCAAATCAAATATGCTCTTTCAGTCTCGGAGTATGATCAGGACTAGTTATCAGCACTAGTTATCAGCACGGTCTAGATAGCCATTAAAAAGGTCGACCAACCGCGGTTCCATAAAGCTGTGTGCTTTACAATTAGCAATAAATCCACAATGACCACCAAACCGGTATACCTCCAATTTGAGCTTATTCTGACAGGTTATCTTATCTAGGTCGGTTATCGGAATCACCGGATCATCTTCTGCTGTAATTAAATGAGCAGGAATATCTAATTTGCTAAGCCGATCACCTGTAAGCGCGTAAGATTTAAAATAGCTTTCGGTATCGGCATAATCGGTATATCTAGGAACAAAAAATTTGTTCAGCTCATCGAATGTTTTATTGTTTTCTAGTTCCTTTGCAAAATCATATTCGGGGAAGTGCTGTAATTTTTTACGCAGCGAATTTTTCCACCGACGCATAAAATACTTTCGATAGATAAAGGACCCTTGGTTTAACGTGGCCATCGCATTCACTGGATCTACCGGTGGTGAGATCGCAACCACCGCGGTGAGACCCAATGTTTTGCCAGAGTCTGCGGCAATGCGCAAAGAAAAGTTGCCTCCCAGAGAAAAGCCAACCAAAAATACAGATGGATAGCTATGCTGTCGAAGAAATACGCCTATGGCATCGGCCACTTCTGGCGTCATGGTGGAGTTAAATAGTTCTTTATTAAGGTGTTGGGTGTCGCCATGATCGCGCATATTGATGCGTAACACATCAAAACCATGATCCAATAGGTACTTGGCTGTAGTCACTTGATAGGCAGATCGGCTTGAGCCTTCCCAGCCATGAATCATAATCACCAAGGCCTCTTTGCTAGGAGCCTTTCTTGCTGTACTTAGATCGTATTCCGCTGCTAGACGAACTCCGTCAGCTGTCTCGAGAATCAGATATTCAGAGTTGAGATTGTCGGCTAATCGGTTGGCGCGAATCTTTCGGGGCCCTAAGCTATTGAGCGCACTTTGGATATGTGCGTTTCTCAGATAGCGCGGTGGCGTAAAAGCATGGGTGTTTTTCATTGATTAGGTTAGGCGGTAAGGCTGCAATAGTCGGCTTATGATCGTCCCTGAATAATAACCGTGATCGGTTATAAAAACCAAATAATTTCTAGTGATTTATCAACGCAGAAACAGGGGTACAATTAAGCTGGCCGCTTTATCTGATCTGGTGGCGATAGGGCAGAACTGCAGTAGATATCATTTTGACACTATTGGTACTTGAGGCTTGGACGGGAAAAAATATATGATCTTGCCCATACAAATGCCTAGCCTTACCCTTAAATTTAAGGTTATGTGAGGTCCACACTGAGATAGGTGAACTAGTTGAGAACTGTACTACCGCTGTTATTAATATTGTCGACTGTTGCCGCTAATACTGCGCCTATCGTGACGGAAAGTGCGATGGATAGTGTGACGGATAGTGCGACAGAACAATCACAAGACATTTCGATAATCGATCGTTTACGCGCCATTGACGATGTGAATGGTCGCGACTGGGGTATTCGTAATGGCTGTATTTCGCTCAGGCGAATCCGCAGTATCAATTTTATTGACGACCAGTCAGCGGTTATTCAGCTAGGACGTGATAAAGAGGTAATTTTGCGCCTGCGGAGAGAGTGTCGAGGTATTGGGTCTGAGGCATTTATTTATAAAACGCGTGGACATCAGCTCTGTGAGCGCTTCGATAGCTTAAGGTTGGTTACAACAGAGCGCGATTGTCTGATTCAATCTATTGAACCCTACCTTAAGATAGAGCAAGCAAATACTGTGGAGGAAAACTAATGGCTCTGCTGCGGAGATTGTTTTTGTCACTATTGGTTACGCTATCCTCACTGGTTGGCGCACTTGAGTTGCAAGGGAGTTTGCAGCAGGGTGGGCTGGTATTGGGCGTTGTCGAACAAGGATCTGTGGCTTATTACCAAGACAAACCTTTGCAGTTGACCGATCGAGGGCAATTTTTACTGGGCTTAGGGCGTGATGCACCTGCAACTATAGAAATCCGTACGGTTGATAATGAGCAGATGCAAACGATTCATAAATATACCGTAGCGCGGCGCGAGTATCGCATTCAGAAAGTCAATGGTGTGCCGGCTAAGACGGTGACGCCAAGCGAGTCAGATTTGGCGCGAATTCGCCATGATTCGGCATTGGTAAAGCGTGCGCGTCGAGATATTACCAACGAAATTGACTTTCTCGACGGCTTCGAGAAACCTCTTAACGGGCCTATCACCGGAGTATATGGTAGCCAAAGGGTATACAACGGTGTGCCCAAAAATCCCCATTATGGAGTCGATTATGCGGCGCCCACCGGCACTGCAGTGAAAGCACCTGCAGCTGGTATTGTGCGATTAGCGCATCGAGATTTATTTTACTCCGGTGGTACATTGATTATTGATCATGGTCATGGTCTCAGTTCCAGTTTCCTGCATCTAAGTGATATTTTAGTTGCTGAGGGAAGTCGGGTTACGCATGGGCAGCCTATCGCTAAAGTAGGTGCCACAGGTCGTGCCACAGGACCCCATTTAGACTGGCGGATGAACTGGCGCAACCAGCGCATTGACCCTCAATTGGTGTTGGAAACTCTGCCGCGTCAGTAGATTGGTAGGAGAAACGCTTTTAACCCTATAAACTCGCCCGTTGGCATGGCAGTCTGGTGCTATTTTGCGTAAACTATCGCGGTTTTTTAATGGACAATAATTGTGGATAAGAAACTACTCAGCATTCTGGTTTGCCCGGTCAGTAAGGCACCAGTGACCTACGATGCGGACAAGCAAGAATTAGTTTGTCGCGCCAGCGGTTTGGCCTATCCAATTCGCGATGGCATTCCGGTAATGCTGGAAGCCGAGGCGCGGCCATTGCAAACGGATGAAAAACTCCATTCATCAAACGCTGCCAAGTAATTGTGGCTGAAGCGGTGGGTATTAGACTATGACCACAGAAACACTCTTTACGCGCATTATCAATCGGGAGATACCGGCGGAATTCCTCTACGAAGACGACCAGTGCATTGTTATCAACGATATTGCCCCGCAAGCACCAGTGCATATGTTGGTTATCCCGCGCCAGCCATTGCCGCGGCTGGCCGATGCCAGTCAGGCAGATCGAGCATTGCTGGGGCATTTAATGTGGGTTGCCGGTGAGGTTGCGCGCCAATATTCAGTCGACGATGCTTTTCGTTTAGTCGTCAATAATGGTGAAGCTGCTGGTCAGACCGTGTTTCATCTGCATCTTCATATTCTGGCAAATAAAGGTACCGACCAGACCTTCTCAGAATCTAAACTATAAGTGCTTCGGCCCTATGGCTGAGCCCTCAATTGGAATTGAATTATCATGAAAAGCGCCGAAATCCGTGACGCCTTCTTAAACTACTTTGCTAGCAAACAGCATAAGATCATGCCTAGTAGTAGCTTGGTCCCTGGCAATGATCCCACTTTGCTGTTCACTAATGCGGGGATGGTGCAATTTAAAGATGTGTTTTTGGGCGAGGATAAGCGCGATTACAACAGAGCCGTATCCTCTCAACGCTGTGTCCGTGCAGGCGGTAAGCACAATGACCTAGAGAATGTGGGTTATACCGCTCGACACCATACCTTCTTTGAGATGCTAGGTAACTTTAGCTTTGGCGATTATTTTAAACATGATGCGATTGCCTTCGCTTGGCAGTTTCTTACTGAGGTACTGGAACTGCCCAAAGAGCGGCTCTGGGTTACCGTGCATATTAGCGACGATGAAGCCGCTGATATCTGGGTTAATGAAATAGGTGTAGATCCCGCTCGACTGTCCCGCCTTGATGAGGACAACTTCTGGCAGATGGGNGATACNGGNCCCTGNGGACCCTGCACCGAAATTTTTTGGGACCANGGTGAGGATATCCCCGGTGGACCNCCGGGTAGTGAGGATGATGATCTCGATCGCTATATCGAGATATGGAATCTGGTGTTTATGCAATTTGAGCGCGACAGTAGCGGCAAAATGACCCCACTGCCCAAGCCGTCGATAGATACAGGCATGGGTCTTGAGCGCATCGCTGCGGTTATGCAAGGCGTGCACAATAATTATGATATCGATCTATTTCAGCATTTGATCAAGTCAGCTGCCAAGGTTATAGGTTGTACTGATCTGCAAGAAAATTCATTAAAAGTCGTTGCTGACCATATTCGCTCTTGTGCTTTTTTGGTGGTCGATGGTGTGCAACCGTCTAACGAAGGTCGTGGCTATGTGCTGCGCCGCATTATTCGTCGAGCCTTAAGGCATGGTCACAACTTAGGTGCCAGTGGCAGTTTTTTCTACAAATTAGTGGCGCCTTTGGCTGAGGTGATGGGCGAAGCTTATCCGGAACTTGTGGGCATGGCTGATCAAATTGCTTCAGTGCTGAAAAAAGAAGAGGAGCAGTTTGCTCGAACGCTTGATAAGGGTATGGGTGTACTTGAGGCGGGTCTCGCTGAGCTATCTGGAACCGTATTGCCCGGTGAGTTGATTTTTCAACTCTATGATACGTTTGGCTTTCCAACCGACTTAACCAATGATGTTGCTCGAGAGAAAGGCTATAGCCTCGATATGGCGGGTTATGAGAAATGCATGGACGAACAGCGCACTAGAGCCCGTTCGTCCAGCCAATTTAATCTCGACTATAGCGATACTATCCGTGTTGATGGTGCTACAGAATTTTGCGGCTACGACGCACTGGAAAACACGGCCTCTGTGGTGAGTCTGCATGTGGCGGGTGAGGCGGTAGAAACGGTGAGTGAAGACGCTGAAGTTATAGTGATTCTGGATAAGACAGTGTTTTACGCTGAATCCGGTGGTCAGGTTGGTGACTCCGGTTATTTGCACAGCGACTCCGGCACAATTGAAATTGTTGATTGTCAGAAATCTGGTGACCATCATTTGCATATTGGGCGGGTATTATCTGGTGAGATAAGCACTGGTCAGCAAATTGTTGCCAAAGTCGATAATAAGGTGCGTCAGGCCACTGCCCTGAATCATTCGGCCACGCATTTAATGCATGCCGCATTGCAACAGGTTCTTGGTGAGCATGTCACGCAAAAAGGCTCATTGGTTAATAGTGAGCGATTGCGGTTTGATTTCTCCCACAGCGAGGCGGTGAGCGCAGAGCAAATTCGCCAAATTGAACATATAGTCAATCGGCAAATATTGCTTAATAGTTCAGTAGACACTGCGGTTATGTCGATGGACGATGCTAAGGCTAAAGGTGCCATGGCACTGTTCGGTGAAAAGTATGCTGATGAAGTACGAGTGCTGAGTATGGGTGGCGACTTTTCTGTTGAGCTCTGTGGCGGTACACATGTTGCACGCACCGGTGATATTGGCCTATTAAGAGTGTCCGGTGAATCCAGTGTCGCTGCAGGGGTGCGTCGTATTGAGGCTGTGACGGGTGAGGTGGCAATAGCACTCTGCGACGAACTGCAGGACAGTATTAAGGATGTGGCTGCGGTGGTGCGCGCGTCTGGCGCCAATATCAAAGACAAGGTGCAGCAGCTTGTTGACGACAATCGTCGCCTACAAAAAGAAATTGAAAGTTTAAAGAGTAAATTAGCCAATGCCTCGGGTTCTGACCTGATGTCTGATCTGCGAGAGATCAGCGGCATTAAAGTATTGTCCACGGTAGTTGAGGGCGCTGATGCAAAAAGTTTGCGCGATGTTGCCGATCAAGTTCGTTCAAAGCTAGATAAAGGGGTTTTCTTGCTGGTTGCAGTGGATGGTGATAAGGCCGCGTTGCTAGTGGGTGTGACAAATAATTTAACCGATAAGATCAAGGCCGGAGAGCTACTAAAGCATGTTGCAGCGCAGTTAGGCGGCAAAGGCGGTGGTCGGCCCGATATGGCTCAGGGCGCGGCGAGCGACCTCAGTTCGCTGCCGCAGGCGCTGGAATCTGTCTACAGCTGGGTTGAAACGACGGTAAACTAGGATAAAAGCACTTAACTTTAGGGGCAAAGTGCTGTTTAATCGGCGCCCCATTAACATTCGTACATCGAATATTAGAGACTAATGAGCTTAATCGTACAAAAATATGGTGGTACCTCCGTGGGTACTGTTGAGCGTATCCAAGCCGTTGCTGACAAGGTGGCGAAAAGCTATCGCAGTGGTAATCAGCTGGTTGTTGCGGTATCGGCAATGAGTGGTGAGACCAATCGTCTTATTGGTTTGGCCAAAGAGATTGACGATCAGCCCAGTTTGCGTGAAATGGATGTGCTGGTCAGTACGGGTGAACAGGTCACCATTGCGCTGCTGTGCATGGCACTTGCCAAAGTGGGTATAGAGGCGCGGTCATATACCGGTGCTCAGGTACGCATCCTGACTGATAGTTCCCATGGCAAAGCACGTATTCAAGCTATCGATAGCCATCTTATCGAAGCCGACTTAAACGCAGGTCGTGTTGTTGTTGTGGCAGGCTTTCAGGGTTCTGATGACAGTGGCAATATTACTACCCTAGGTCGTGGAGGCTCTGACACCACTGCTGTTGCACTGGCTGCTGCATTAAAGGCCGATGAGTGCCAGATCTACACCGATGTTGATGGTGTTTATACTACCGATCCACGGGTGGTCAGTCGCGCTCGGCGTCTGGATAAAATTACCTTTGAAGAAATGCTAGAAATGGCCAGTCAGGGCTCGAAAATACTGCAGATTCGCTCGGTCGAGTTTGCTGGAAAATACAATGTACCACTGCGTGTTATGTCCAGTTTTGAAGAGGGCCCAGGCACGCTGATATCGCTTGAGGATGAAGATCAGATGGAAAAAGCAGTTGTATCAGGCATTGCCTTTAATCGTGATGAGGCGAAACTAACTATTCGCGGTATTCCCGATCAGCCAGGCGTGGCGTATAAAGTTTTGGGTGCGATTAGTGCTGCGAATGTCGAAATTGATGTGATTGTACAAAATGTGGCTAAAGATAACTCGGCCACGATCACCTTCACAGTGCATCGCAATGATCTGGCACAGGCTGAGGCTTTACTTCGTAAGATTGCTGAGGATTTGGGTGCTCAAGAAGTCGACGCCGATGACCGGATTGCCAAGGTGTCAATCGTTGGCGTGGGTATGCGCTCCCATGCTGGTGTTGCCTCACAAATGTTTGAGGCCCTAGCTCAAGAGGGCATAAATATTCAATTAATTACCACCTCTGAGATCAAAATCACCGTTGTGATTGAAGAGCGTTATCTCGAGTTAGCAGTACGTGCTTTGCACTCTGGTTTTGAACTAGACACACAAGATGGTAACCCTAGTTAATCCTTCCTTGGACAATAACTGCAAACTCTGCTAGATTCGAGGTTCTCTTGTGGCTATAGGCGTGGCTGTATAGGGATGTTTAAAGGAAAAGCCACCTTTTTTGAGGGTGGATTATGGATAATTTACCCTTCATTGACTGGTAGGGTAGTATTGTAGGAGCGTGCTATGTTGATACTAACAAGAAGAGTTGGAGAGACTCTCGTTATTGGTGACGAAGTCACCGTTACCGTGCTAGGTGTTCGTGGAAATCAAGTTAGATTAGGTGTAAACGCACCAAAAGAAGTCGCTGTGCACAGGGAGGAAATCTACCAGAGAATTCAGATGGAAAAAGGTGGCGAAAAATCGCCCCAGATGGATGAATCTGACGATAACAGTCTTTGATTTTTCCGTCGATGTGATATTATGCCGCCGCTACCGCAGGGCGGCATAGTTGTTTCTAAGCAGCGTTAAATATAGATAGATTTTGGAGAAGTGGCCGAGTGGCTGAAGGCGCGCCCCTGCTAAGGGCGTATACGTTAATAGCGTATCGAGGGTTCGAATCCCTCTTTCTCCGCCATATATTAGAGCCCCTATAGCTATTGAGCTGTAGGGGTTTTTTTGTGGCTACTTTGTAGCAAATCTTTGTAGCAAAATTATCTTCTAATTATTCTGATTCATTCAGCTGACTCGCTTTCTGTGCTGTTTTAGGGCAGGGGGGTTGCCTTTAGGAGCGGATCTTGGCTTTAGCTGGGAAGATGGTTGCGGGCTGGTAAGCGATAGTGAGGTTTTATTAGTGGTCTGCAGTACATATTTAAATTACCAAATGGTTTTATTCTTTATTGTATTGCCTCTTCATTTCAATTAGTCTACTTAATCATCCTGTCATAGGTCGAATTTAGTTAAGGAAATTGTTATGGATAAATGTAAAAATCTCGCTGTATTAGCCTTTTTTTCGTTATTTTTAATTGGTTGCTCCACTGCTCAGAGAGCATCAGATGTAAGTGCTGTTCGTATTCCTGTTGCTCCTTATTTGAAGATGAATTGCAAGGAATTATCGACAGAACAAAGTCTACTTTTAAAAGAAGCTCAATCAATGACTAGTCAAGTAGATGCGTCGTATAAGTCTGATAAAACCGCAGAATTGGTGACATGGATTCTATTTGCTCCTGCAGCTTTCATGATAGACGGAAACCAAGAGGAAGCAGCGAAATTGGCAGGAGTTAAAGGGCAGCTGGAAGCTATCCAAGAAGCAATGAAAATCAATGAGTGTACACTTTAGCTACTGCCCGAAAAATTCGTTTTAGTTGACATAAAAGACGGGTTAACACGCACGAAAGCCTCTAAATAAAAAAGAACTATAGGGGCTTTTTTGTGCCTAGTTTGTAGCAAAACTATCTTCTAATCTCTCTAATCCCATCAATTAAGCCGCTACCTGTGTGAAGCAGAGTAGGAGGGCTATCCAGAGGGGGCGGGGGGAGGCTGCTGATTGCTTGTGATTGTTACTGTATCTGCACACATATATTGGAGGGTGATTTGAACACAAGAGTGTTATTAGTCGCCGCCTATAATCTACTGCAAAGCTATGCCTGCGTGTTATAGTCATGGAGGTAGATTAATAAGAGTGAAGCCAGATTGGTAGAAATGACGGGGTGGAAAGTTTTTGAGAATTGAAAGAATTTTTTTATTTTTAGTTGTGATTTGGAGTGGTTTTATTTCAATTTCTTCAGCTTTTGATATGTATTTCTTTTTTCCAATGATCGAAAAGAGCGATATTAAAGACGATGTAATAATTCAACGTTTGACCGTAGTGAGATCTGCCTCATTAACGACCATCGTTTATTTTAGTTTGAGATACTTCAGCAATCGGAAGCCGTTATCTTCAATCAGCCCCGTATTAAATTGGAGTCTGAGTCTGACATTTTTTGGCATCCTTGAAAATATAGCAGCCAAGGAAAGTATAGTCGGTTGGCCCGTAATTATATTTTTCTTTGGCTTAAATTTCGTACTACTTAGACTTCATGCCAGGGATTCTAAACAACTGTTCGAGAAAGATTGGTAGAGCCTAAGTCCTTGAGCTTTAGCGTAAATCCACCTTCACCTTAGTCTTCACACCATCCGTATGCTCCTGCCAAGTCTCAAGCATAACTTCCTTAGCCCAGTCCTGATGTTGCTGCTGAACAGCCACAGCATCGTGCACTGGTAAGCACACTATATCTTTCTTGATTCCCTCTAGCATGACGTCTTTGAGAATCTGTCCTTCTAAATTCTGTGCAAAAATACCCCAACCGTTGAACAGCTGTAACTTTGGGTAGCGTTTTTGAACACCTGAGTGGATGCGATTGAACATGTCCCCATTAAAACGTTCTCTGGACAAGGAGTTTCTAGCAGCCATCTCACTGCTAGCACCCATTGCCACTGTAATGAACTTCTTAACCATGTCTCTGCTTGCCACACCAGCTTCTACACAGATGTCTTCGTAAGGTGTCTCACCCGCATACTCCTTGGCAAACAGTGCTAGATTAAGTCTCAGATGATTGGCGTTGTAGTCAACTTCACAGATTGGCTGACCATCTATCTGAGTATTAATACGTATCCTTGCTCGCCTGTCTGGGAGGCTCTGGAAAGGCGTTATTAGGCGTCCGCCTTGGAATGGTGTGTGCTTATACACAAGCCTCACAGGAGCTTTACATGCCCATCTGTGTGACTTCAGAAACTCATTTATAGCAATCATGTCGCCTAGGTCAGGGTGATCCTCATCTAGCTTAAATAGGGTCTCCTGCCATCCATCATCTTGCTTGTTTAACGTCAGGTATGGCCCTTCTATTGACTGCTCTTGGTCTAGGACAT
>NYXU01000025.1 GCA_002685715.1 Porticoccaceae bacterium
GGGGATGTGATCGAACGCGTTCAGTTAACACCAGTCGCGATTCAGGAGGCAATGGTACTTGTCGATCATCTCTACGGTGATAATAGTGCCAGCATTGATTACAGTAATATTCCCACGGCAGTCTTTTGTCAGCCTGAATTGGGTACGGTGGGTCTGAGCGAAGAACAAGCCAGAGATCAGTACGAGCATATAGGAATTTATGTTGCAGATTTTAAACCGATGCTACAAACACTGGGTGGCGGTACGGATCGCATAACCATGAAGCTGGTGGTAGATGAAGCGTCGGACATTGTGCTGGGCTGCCATATGGTTGGAGAGCATGCGGCTGAAATTATTCAAGGCATGGGCATTGCCTTAAAAGCAGGGGCGACTAAAGCGCATTTTGATGCCACTGTTGGTATCCATCCCTCGGCTGCCGAGGAGTTTGTCACCATGCGAAAAAAAACACGATAAGCACCATAACAAAGGGGGGGCAGAAATAGTTGGTGTTTCACACAGTGTTGTATATTACTGTTTTTACTTTAGCTCATCGAGAGTCGACTCTAGGTGCGCCTGTATCTTCGCAAGCAGATTTCGGAAAATCAGTGCTACATTTGAGGATGTCTCTGCCTAGAATTTCATAATTGGTAACAATCACCAGCATATCAGTGAAATAGCGACATCAGATATGCGTGTAGGGCCCCTATAGGCACCCAGACTTTCGCTGTGTTGCTGCCTATTAAGTTAGTGGGCGTGGTTGGTGATGCGCGTTGTTGAAACCATTGATTTTATGACCGCTCGCTGGGCGCACCTGCCTTATGAGCTTCTATAAGAAGTATCTAACCGTATTATTAATGACATCATCGAGGTGTCTCGGGTTACTTATAATGTGTCGAGTAAAGCGCCAGCGACTATAGAGTGGAACTAATTACTTATATACTTGAATATCTAAATTAGTTAACCATTTGAACGCTCAGCCATTCCGCTACTAACGCAGGCTTATCGCCACCTTCAATTTCAACTGAGATAGCCATTTTAAAGTCATACTGACCAGGCTTTTTCTCATTGATCTCAACTACAGTAGTGTGACAGCGTATCCTGCTACCCACAGGTACTGGCGCAACAAATCGTACTTTATCGAAGCCTTTATTAACTCCAATATAGCTGCCCTCTATCGAAAGACTAAAGCTCTCAGAGAAGTAGGCGAGCATGGACAGGGTTAAAAAGCCATGTGCAATAGTGCCACCAAAAGGGGATTTTGCCGCCGCTTCTGGATTTATATGGATAAACTGGTGATCCAGCGTGCAGTCAGCAAATACGTTAACTTGCTCTTGAGTCACTTCAAACCAGTCAGTAGGCTCACAGATATGGCCTTTATATTTTTCTATATCGGATTTTTTGATGAGTCGTGGCATAACTCTGGCCCTCATTTATTTAAGGTGGATTCAGCCATATAGAAAGACATGATGCCGCTGTCAGTCATTATTGCGCTATTGCAGTTAGCTCGTATAAGTTCGTCTTGCACATGTGTTCGAGCCTTTTCCAGACGCTTCATCGAGCGGGCTACAAATGGACCATCACCAAGATCTAATTCAAAAAATTTCTCTCCTCGGCCAGCAGCGGCAATACTCGCTCCGGCGAACGCATGATAGTTTTTGATTATATAATCAAAAATTGGTGACAAGCTTTTAGGCAGTTGGTCATTATCTAGCCATCGAGTATCTGAGCGAGCGCCGCTCCAAACTCTTGCGACATAGTCCTCAAATAATGGTAAGTGCTCACCTAGCCAGGTTTTGGGCTCCGGGTCGAGAAGAAAATGCGCAGCGAAGGGACCCACTAGTGCGAAGTCTGCGAGACAAGCTCGCTCACCCAGTAAAAAGTTATTATCTTTAAAATGAGCGACTAAAAGATTCAATAGACGAGCGAAGTCTGCCTTTATAGCATCACTCTTATCGGGGCCCGCACCCTGCACTTCGCATGCTGCCGCGCCAAATGTATTGAGCATGACCTCTCCAAAGCCCTCTACCCGAGCTTCTTCATCATCGGTCAACTCAACATCAATATGCTTACTAAGCAGTATATTAGTGCCAAACCTTCTACCAGTTACAATGACATTTTCTGGATAACACCATCGAGAGTGCAGGGCGTGTCTTGGATACCAGTGATTGAAGAAATCCTCTAAGATAAAACATATACCTCGCTGTGACGAGCTATCTGGGATGACTGGGCACCCATTAAAACGATCGTGTAAGAAAGGTCCAATACTAATAGTGTCATTAATCATCCAGCCATCAGGCGTTTTTAAGACTGGTATGAAATTAGTGCCGACGCGGCTGTTAATTGACTCAGTTTTTTCTTGGGATTTTATCTCCCATTGATAGGGAATTTGCTGATAGCGTAACTGGGCCTCAAGTTTGCGCGTGAACATACTCATCTCTTGCCCAATTAAAGTATAGGTGCCTCTGTACATGTCTTAGCCTCCCCTTATTTATGCCGGCGATTATGAGTTATTTAGGTCTAAGAATCTTATCATCTATATTAACCTCGTCACTGCAGTTATCCATAAAATTGACTTATCACTTAATATCTAAAAGTAGTTAGACGTTGATTCTGAAATAGCGCTCAATTATGGCCTAAAGACATATCTCATGTTAAAAGTTGCACAGGTAAGGTTTTACTTTCATGAACACTTTTACTCTCAATCAACGTGATATCGATTTTCTTCTCTATGAATTTCTCGATACAGAGTCACTTCTGAGTAGAGAGCGGTACGCTGAGCATTCACGGGAAAGCTTCGACGCTACGATTAATGGTGCCAAGAACATCGCCGAAAAATACTATGCGAACCATTATCATAAAGGTGATGTTGAGGAACCTGTCTTTGATGGTGATTCTGTCACCTTGATACCTGAAATCCAAGCAGCCTGGGATGCCACTGCAGACTTTGGTCTGCTTAGTGCTAGCTATGACTTCGACGAGGGCGGTGTTCAATTACCTGAAGTCATCTGTAAGGTTTGCGGAACCTATATTCAAGCTGCAAATTCAGGAAGCAGTGGTTACTACTTTGTTACCGCTGCAGCGAGCAATGTGATTAGGGCATTTGGCAGTAACAAACAAAAATCCCTTTTTCTAAGTTCTATGATGGATGGTCGAAGCGCAGGCACCATGGCTCTAACTGAACCTGCTCAGGGTTCAACGCTCGGTGATATTACAACTTCGGCCACATTACAAGCTGACGACAGCTATCTTATTCGTGGGCAGAAGATATATATCAGCAATGGTGACCACAGTCTCTCTGACAATATTATTCATCTGGTTTTAGCCAGGATTGAGGGTGCTCCCAAGGGAACACGCGGTATCTCTCTATTTATTGTGCCTAAATTTTTAGTCAATACTGACGGTACTACAGGGGAGAGGAATGATGTTGCTCTGACCGGCCTGTTGCACAAAATGGGAAATCGCAGCGCTACATCCACCGTTTTAAATTTTGGTGAGCAACAAGGAGCTGTTGGTTATCTTGTAGGTGAGCCTCATCAAGGGCTACGTTATATGTTCCAAATGATGAATGACTTAAGAATTGGCGTGGGTTTGGGAGCATCGGCCCTTGCTTACAGAGGTTATTTGCATGCGTTGGATTATGCTCGTGAGAGGCCTCAGGGTCGTCTGCCGTCAAATAAAGATCCTCAGGCGCCTCAGGTAAAGATTATTGAGCATGCAGACGTGAGGCGCATGCTTCTGGCGCAAAAATCCTATGCTGAAGGAAGCCTGGCGCTTTGTTTATATGCGGCCTCATTAGCTGAGGATATTAAAACTGCCAGCTCAGTTGCTGACCGTGAGCATGCGGCGTTACTGCTCGATTTTCTGACGCCAATCGTGAAGAGTTTCCCCTCAAAATATGGCTGCATAAGCAATGATCTTGCGATTCAGGTACTAGGCGGTTCAGGGTATATCAGAGAGTACCCGGTTGAACAGTTATATCGTGACCAGCGGTTAAACCCAATTCATGAAGGCACTGAAGGCATTCATGGCTTAGACCTTCTCGGTCGAAAGGTTTTATCTAATAATGGTCAAAGTTATCAATTGTTCATTAGCCTGATCGAGAAGACGCTGGCTGATGCTGCCGCTATGCCGGAGATTGCACATCTCGTACCTCCGATAAGAGAAGCGATTGATAGAACTCAGCGAGTAACTGAGTCGCTGCTATTTACAATCAAAGAAGACCCTGATCTTGGACTGGCAAATGCGACTATTTATCTTGATATGTTCGGGCAGGTCGTTATCTCTTGGATCTGGTTAAAACAGGCGGTCATAGCTGCTAGTCAGCTAAGTTTAACTCATCCAGAGCAGGCTGATTCTGAGGTTAATTTCTATCAGGGTAAGCTTTATGCGGCACAATATTTTATTAATAGAGAGTTACCGCAGACTATTCAGAAAGCCGCGTTATTAGGGTTAAATGACAGTACCTGTTTTTATATGTGTGATGAATATTTCTGAAATGCACAGCATGTCCGCCATATGCTAATCAGATTACAACAATAACGAACAAACTCAACATTAAGGAGCTGATATGGATTTTTCGACATTCGCCCGTTCTCGTAAAAGNACNAGAGGCTTCAAGCCTGACCCCATTCCTGTAAGCCTGATCGAAGAGATTATCGATACTGCAAAATGGGCCCCATCGTCCTATAACACTCAGACNTGGCATATCCATGCNGTGGCAGGGGAAGTACTGGATAAGATTCGTGCCGGAAATACCGAGAATACTCTGGCTGGCAAGCCTCATGTCCGTGACTTCCCTTATAAAGAAGAATACGAAGCAGGGCATCGTCAGAATCAAATTGATGTTGCGGTACAGTTATTTGAGGCTATGGGTATTGAGCGAGAAGATAAAGAAAAGCGCATGGATTGGATGTTACGCGGATTTCGTCAATTTGATGCGCCTGTATCACTAGTACTCACCTATGATAAGTATCTTGACCCTGCTGCAATTACGCACTTCGGNTTGGGCTCTTTGGCCTATGGCATTGTGCTGGCGGCTTGGGAGCGGGGTATTGGTTGTGTCATTAACGGACAAGGCATTATGCAGTCAGACGTTGTTCGAGAGTACGCTAACATACCTGATGACCAAAATATTATGATCTGTATTGCGATGGGTTATCCCGCGGATGGGTTCCCAGCGAATGATGTTCGATCAACACGGGCCGATAACAGTACATTTGTCAGCTATCTAGGGTTCGATTGATTTAATTTCAGGCCATGGATTGTGGAGTACCACAATCCGTGGTTGATGTCCTTTTGAGCTAGTCTAAATCGCTTGCGTCGTGACGATCGCGCAACTGTCTTTTTTCTTCGCCCCAGACCCTATTGACTCTTAACCCTCTTTGAACTGCTGGACGGTCTTGAATACTCTCTGCCCAGCGAATAACATTTTTATATTGGGCGACATCTAAAAATTCTTGTGCACTATAGAGAGAGCCTGAGACCAACATGCCGTACCAAGGGTGGGTAGCCATATCGGCAATGGTATAGTCGCTGCCCGATAGAAACTCCCGAGTCGCTAGCGTCTTGTCGAGAACATCCAGTTGGCGTTTTACTTCCATAGCATAGCGGTTGATAGGGTATTCATATTTCTCCGGTGCATAGGCATAGAAATGGCCAAAACCTCCGCCTAAGAAAGCTGCGCTGCCCATTTGCCAAAACAACCAGGATAGACACTCCGCTCGGTCAGCACCACCACTGGGTACGAAGGCACCGAATTTTTCCGATAGATATAGCAAGATCGCTCCAGACTCAAACACGCGAGTGGGCTCAGGCGTGCTGTGATCAAGGAGTGCTGGAATTTTAGAGTTGGGATTAATCGATACAAAGCCGCTGCCAAATTGCTCACCACTGCCAATGTCGACCAACCAAGCATCGTACTCCGCGTCTTGATAGCCGAGGGCTAACAGTTCCTCGAACATAACGGTTACTTTGACTCCATTTGGTGTTCCCAGAGAATAGAGTTGATGAGGATGGTTGCCAATGGGTAAATCTTTATCGTGGGTAGCACCAGCAATCGGCCGATTAGTGGAGGCAAATTTGCCACCGCTATCTCGGTCCCACTGCCATACTTTTGGGGGGACATAGGTATTTTTGTCAGTCATTATTACTGTACTCTCTCAGTGTTTAAGCATATCTTGGTCAGTCGCTGATAAATTGTTACCCAGCGGCGTTTATGCGGATTCTACTATCAGCAGTCTTTCTTGNTCATGGTTATAACGCAGGCCAGCAAATAAAAAACAGGGCATAGCGAGGAACGAAAAGACGGTAAAACCCAACAGTGTTGCAGAATAGGGCTGATCGATCCCATAAGAGGTCATTACATCAATTGACACGCCTGTTATGGTAATACCAATGCCCATACCGATAACATTCATCAATAGAATTGAAAAAGCGATGACTGTTGAGCGCACTTCGGGGGGAATTAAACCTTGGATACTGGCAAAGAAGGGGCCAAAGAAGGCACCGATTTGAAACATTCCCAAGAACAAACCAATGGGTATCCAGACAGAGTCACCAGGNGCTAATCGGTACGCTATCATAAAGGGAGCACAGACAAGAAGAATAAAGAAAAGGAATACAAGGCGCCCATAGCCCGTTTTCTGGGTAAACCAGTCGCTGCCTAAACCACCCACAAAGGTACCAATNATGCCTCCGGATAAACCCATCAATCCGGTTAGTTTGGCGATTTCATCGCGATCGAAGTTACGCTCTTGAACGAACCAGAGCTGATCAAAATAACCGGCTCCAATAAATACATGCAATAGCATCGCACCTGCCATAGCAGCCATTAGTGCAGGAGATTTTGGGATTGCAGTCATGGCAATCTGTGCAATCTGCCGAATACTGGGTTTTTCTATTTGTTCGTTGGCATCGATTAAATGACGTCTGGGTGTTTCTTTTACAAAAAAGACTATTGCCGCAAGAACAAGGCCAATTGCTCCGAGCAAATAAAAACAGTTGCGCCATCCAATGACAGGGCCGAGAAACCCGGCTAGTAAGAAGCTACCACCAGCGCCAAGAGGCGCTCCAATATAGTAAAAGCCGACTGCAAAGCCCAAGCGCGACTGAGGGAAACGATCCGCTAAAAGTGACATTGCACTGGGTGATAATATGGATTCTCCGACACCTATAAACATTCGAGGAATGGCCATACTGACAAAATTCCAGGCCAATCCTGAGGCCGCTGTTAGCGCGCTCCAAAGACTTACCCCAAAACTGATCAGGCGTGTCCGATTGACCGTGTCGGCCAACATGCCCATATACAAACCTGCAATTGAGTAGAAAATAAGAAATACCAGGCCCGTAAGCAGTCCGTACTCAGTATTACTGAGCCCTAGATCAGGGACAATATAATTTGCAAAAGCCGACATCAGATTTCGATCGAGCATATTTAATATATTGAGAGAGGTCAGCAGGCATAGAAAGCCCATATCAGATGAAGAAATTGTATCTTTGCTTGGCATATCTTTAGTCATTGTCTTTGGCCTTATTAACGACTAGTCCTTGTATGAAGGGTCGATCTTGTCAATCAATCGAGTAAACGCATTAAATTCAAGTTCGCCAGTGGGCTCGCCTATCCCTTGGATAGCCACTAGCTGCTCGGACTTGGCCANGATCTCGGGCCCGACGGGAATGCTGGGTCGCCCAGTTGAGTCTGTGGTCACCTGTACCTGACAGGCGCGCTCGATAGCCCAGAGATTTTGGAAGGCTTCAGGAATACTCCGTCCGCCCGCTAACAGGCCATGATTGCGCAGAATCATCAGGCTNTTATTGCCCAGNTTGGCGACCAGGCGTGACTTCTCGTCGTCCATAACCGTAATGCCCTCAAAGTCATGGTAGGCAACTTGGTTGTACATCAGCGCTGAGTAGAAGTTATCTGTGCGCAGCCCTTCTTGAGTGCAGGCCACGGCCATGCCGGCATTGGTATGGGTATGGGCGATACATTGGATATCTGGGCGCGCGGCATGAATGGCGGTGTGGATAACAATCCCCGCCGGATTTACCGCGTAGTCGGTGTCTTCAACTATGTTGCCATCAATATCAACCTTGACCAGATTAGAGGCTTTGACTTCGCTGTAGTGCAAGCCGAATGGATTGATCAGGAAATGCTGTTCGGGCCCTGGCACCTTAACGGTAATATGATTGTAAATCATTTCGCTCCAACCCATATAGTCGAAGATTCTATAGCAGGCTGCCAGCTTTACTCGCAGTTCTAGTTCGGTCTCTGCCATTAGATTGCCCCCTTTACAAACCTGTTCAGCATTACAATCTGTGTGCCGTTTTATCGGCCGTCTATATATTCTCTTTTATCACTACTGCTATTTATGCAATAAAATTAGCTCTAGTCCACCTGTGTGCTGGCAATATTTAATTGCCCCTTCAAGCCAGCAAGACGGTGGTGATAGGCCTTAAGATATTCGGGAGAGGAAACCATATCGATAAATGATTGCAGGGTTGGATACTTGGCAATGGCCATAACATCCCAGAGTTCCTCAACTTCTCCGACTACCATGCCGTTAAATACACTGGTAAAAACCACATCACCGCCTAATTCCTTAATCAAGGATCCAGTCACGGCACCATAGATCTGGTAGGCTTCTATGCCTGAGAGATCGGTTTCACGCCCATCCTCATACTCGGCTTTTTCTTTAAACTTCAGCAGGTTAACCATACAGACCGGGCCACCATTATCAGCTTTGAGTAAAGCTTCCATTTGCTGATCAGTTTTAGTGGTTGCATTTATGTATTCCATTTGAATCTCCAAATATGACAGTGGCACTCAACGAGCTGCAGCAATAATTTAATAGCTAGTCTCTAAAAATATCGTCTGACTTTCCGACAAAAATAACTGCATAGCCAGGATCTAAAGAGCTCTTCGCTACCATTCAAATTTATAGAATATTAACTACTTCTGACCACCTGTCTATGCATAGTTTGGTGTCGAATAATAACTAAAAGCTATGGGATGATAACGTTTGAAAACTGAGATCATCGAGGTGATCCCAAACTACTGCCACAAATCTATCTTTCAAATTAGCATGCCTTGGTAGCTCACTCTGATTGCATTGACGTGACGCCCCATGGCTCTTTGAATCAACCACCCTACTCATAACCCAAAATTACTTGAACTTAATTGGTAAGGTATAACAGGGCGTTATGTACCCATAGTGCATTCCTATGGGTAACAATTCAGTGCAATGCCATACTGCCAAAGGCTACTGATCTATAGAGCTCACATTATCAATAAAAAATTAATTTTGGGAAAACTATTATGAAAATTATTGCGGTTATAAAGGTCATAATTCTATTGACTACTATGTTTAGCTGTTTGAGTGCACAGTCTCAAGAAAATGTGTCAGGTGAATTTTCAGGTATGGAGGAAGTGATCGTTACAGCGACCAAGCGAGCTGAAAGTAAGCAAGATATTCCTATTGCGATTTCAGTACTGAGTAGCGAGGAGATCACTAATTCGAGTTCCAATAACATCAAAGATATTGTTGGCTTGATTCCTAATATGACATTTGAAGCCGGTAATAATAGCGCCACAGCGGATATCTCAATTAGAGGAATATACAACCAAATTCAAGCGGGAGCGATAGGCTATGAATCTGGTTTGAGTGTCTATGTTGATGGTGTGTCCACGGGTAATCAATTTAATGCTAATCAAAACCTGGGCGAGATTGAGCGGGTTGAGGTTTTGCGAGGTCCTCAAGGAACATTGTTTGGCAAAAATTCGATCGCCGGCGCAATTAATATTATCACCAAGAAACCGACTGATGAGCTTGCGGGGCGTGTCAGTTTTGAGCTGGGCGATCGCTCGTTACAACATTTTCAAGGCAATCTAAATATTCCTCTTAGCGATGAACTAAGCTTACGCGTTTCCATGGGCGATCGCAGTAAAGACGGTTTTGTCGATAACATAACGCTGGGCGAGGAAGATTATGCTGGGTCCATAGATGAAACCAGCGGTCGAATTCAGATGCGATGGACACCCAGTGATAATACGACGATCGATCTTTCCTCTGATTATCTAGAAGTGGATCTTATAGACTACGTGTATGAGTACATCGAAGGGTCAGAGCAATATGCAGGTATGCCATTGACCGCCATGTCCTTCGATGGCGTAAAATATACCCAAGCTAATGGCTTCGCCAACACCACCAGTAAAGAATTGTCTGGCACCTCACTATCCATTGAGCATACATTGGGAAATGGTTTCACGATTACCTCGCTTACGGGAATGCGTGACGATGAAATGTCCTTCAATGTGGATGTGGATGGTACACCCATGACAGTTATGGATGGTGTTTTTCCGATGACGTCTGAGCAAATAACCCAAGAGCTGCGTGTTGCCTCTCCAACTGATGGGGCTTATGACTTTGTCGNAGGATTGTATTACTTNGACAGTGAGCAACACTCTTACCAAAATNTGACGATTGGCCAGNCATTTGCTGCAGGNTTGGANCAGANGTTTNNAGAGCCGATGNNAGGTTTTTTGGCGGGTTATACNGCCGNNCAACATATGCAAGTTGACACNCAAAGTNTCGCCGCCTTTGCNCATGTCAACTACCATATCAGCGANGATCTGACNGCATTTATGGGNCTTCGCTATACCGACGAAACTAAGGAGTACACCGCTTTCCCATGTGTTTCAGACAGTCCCTTGAATATGCCCTGTAATGTATTTGCTGGCCAGGGAGTTAGCGAAAGAACTGAAGCAGCAGATAAGTTGACTACATCAGAGCCTAGCTGGACTGTTGGCCTGCGCCGTAACATTGATGAGGACAGCATGCTGTACGGAAGTGTCTCTCAGGGTATTAAAACTGCAGCATTTAATAGTTTGTACAGCCAGGATCCGGCGATCAGTCTTGCTGCCGGGACCTTGGTCGCTGATGCAGAGTTTGTGACAAGCTATGAAATTGGCTACAAGTCCAGACTGATGGATGGTCGAATAGAAATTAATCTAGCCGCTTTTTATATGGACTACGAGGATATGCAAGTTTCTACTTCAGATATGACCGCGGCCGTCCCAACTCTGCAGTTATCCAATGCTGCGGCAGCGACTAGCCAGGGATTTGAGGTTGAGCTGCGTGCTATGCCTACTGAGAATCTACTGATTATTGCTGGTCTGGGTGTTGTTGACGCAACCTATGATGAGTACACCGGTGTTACTGATAACAAGCTTGGCACGCTCGTGGATGCTAGCGGCAATACAATTCCTCTGGCGGCTGATATGACCTTCAATGGTGCGATTCAGCATACGCTTCCCCTCGCTGGAGGCACCTTAACCTCTCGGCTTGATGGCTCATATATCGATAGCAGATATGCCGTCGCGGGTGTGATTAACTCCAATGATCAATTATTGGATAGTCAAATGCTCTTCAATGCAAGAATAGGTTACCGCCTCAATGATGCTAACACCTCCATTTCGCTATGGGTCAAGAACTTGACGGATGATGACAGCCTTACCTTCAAAGATTTTGGCGGCCAATCTTTTGGTGCTCCGGGTATTCATGGTATGTACATTCATCCTAGAAGTTATGGCGCTAGTGTGGATTATTCCTTTTAAGGCATAGATTTAGTCTTTTACAAAAATTAGATAATAAAAAGCTGAGTCAATAGCCCAGCTTTTTATTTGACATTAGGATCAAAAAAGGAGGTGAGCCAATGGAGGACGTTTCAGTTGTTACGCCTGCCACAGCGGCTACAAGCTCGTCGGAACATGCAGCCGCGATGGCTCCCTATATTGCTGATGGCACAAAACGCGCGTCTGCAGCCGGTAATCGTGGTCCGTTACAGTTGGATATAAGTGGCAAACTTCACCCTGACATACTGAATGCGTATAACGAAAAAGGGTTCTATATCTTTGAGGGCGTTATCGGGGCAGAGGAGTTGGACAGTCTGCGTGCCGACGTGACCAATATGATCGACCGTGCCCCGGTGCAGCCCGGAGCGAAGGTAGACGCCAAAGGCCGTCCGGCAATGGGGCTGGATCATGCTGCCGAGCCCTACTCTTTTATCAAACCCCTGTCGGACCCCTTTGGTGGCACGGGACTATTGAATGGCCGCCACCCGGTCCAGATGATACAGCCCGAGCCCGAAGACGATGTTCCCAATGACGTTCTTTTTTTATTGCGGGATATATGCCAGGCCATGCCGGCCTGTCTGCGCCTGTATGGACATCCACAGCTATTGGGCATTGCCGAGGCTGTTAATGGCCCCGATTTTGTCCCCTACACTGAAGTTATCTTCGTCAAACAGGCGGGCCGAGGCGGCGCGGTATCCTGGCATCAGGACGGTGTAACCCATTGGCAGTCACCCAACTGGGATCTGGGTATCCACGGTTTTAATTTTCAAGTGCAGCTCTATGATACAACCCCTGCAAATGGGTTATGGATCGTGCCTGGTAGTCATAAGCTGGGACATATCGATATCAAAAAAAGGGTAGAGGACAATGGAGGCGAGCGATTACCGGACGCGATTCCTCTAATCTGTGCACCGGGTGATGTGACCATCGTCAATAGACAGATGCTCCACGGCTCCTTCGCCAATACCTCGGTAGATCAGCGTATCTCTATTACCATCGGCTTTCACCGTCGAGCCTCAGTGCTGGGTCAGCGCAGCGCCCTGGCCATAGAAGGGGGCGATATTTATGACGAGCAACGCATATTTGAGCGATCAGCGGTAATTGCCGTGGCTATCGATGCGCGTGCTCAATATTTTCCCAATGAAACTCGCTATTGCTATCAACCCTTTGTCGGGTTGGAAGAGGACTATCGCTGGAATGATGACACATTTGAGAGGGTGATACGAAACTACAGCATTAAGGATTTAGCAATTTGACTGCGCAAGAGACAGATGCCACATCCCGAGACTATGGTTTTTTAATATTTTTGACCCTGATCAATGTATTAAATATCGTCGATCGGCAATTAATTGCCAGCTTGGCTAACTGGATAAAGCCTGAGTTAGGCCTGAGTAATACTCAATTTGGACTTTTAACTGGGCTCGTTTTCCTGTTCTTTTATGCGGTCGCCGGGGTCTTTATGGGTATTTTGGCAGATCGGGTTGACCGAAATCGTTTGATTGCGTTTGGTTTAGTGGTGTGGAGTGCCCTCACAGCCATATCTGGTATGGCAAAAGGGTTCCTCAGTCTCGCCATCCCTAGACTATTTATCGGTATTGGCGAATCGATTATGACGCCAACTGCTATGTCGATACTCTCGGACCGGTTTCCGTCAAAAAATCTCGGTTTTGCGGCTGGCTTTTACTACATGTCAGCGCCCCTAGGTGTGTCATTGAGTTTATTGGTTGCGGCTTATCTTGAGCCCTTGATAGGTTGGCGTGGTTGTTTTTACGCACTCGGTGCACTGGGCATCCTGTTCTGCATCATTATGGTTTTCTTGAAAGAGACGCCTCGTAAGTCACAAATGGACAGGCAGGGACATTCAGTTAAGTCGCCAAAACTTCCGAGTATTAAGCAAATGCTGGTCACGACTTGGAATGCTTTTGCTCGCTCTCCCGCTTTAAAGTTAACGGTGTTCGGCGCAGTGACCTTTCATGTGTTTTTGGGTGCCGCGATGTTTGAGCAGATCTGGTTTGTCGAGGAGCGAGGTTTCGACCCTAATGATATCGCAGAGATAACCGGGTGGATGGCATTGGTTGCAGGCGTTGCAGGTAACCTTGCAGGTGGTATTGGAAGTGACTATTTTCTGCACAAGACAGGTATCGGTCGGCCGATGTTTATGTTCTGGATTACGCTGTTCATTATGCCGGTGATGCTTGCCTACAGATTTGTCGACCCTGGATCACCTCTTTTTATGGTTTGCATGTTCCTAGCTCTATTCCAGTATGGCTGCCTTTTTGGTCCTGTCTTTGGCACAGTTCAGGAGCTGGTTCCGCCTCAGATTCGGGGGACTGTCACCGCTGTTGTCCTTATGATGGTTAGTGTT
The DNA here is from genome assembly GCA_002685715.1 of Porticoccaceae bacterium. Lineage (GTDB taxonomy): Bacteria > Pseudomonadota > Gammaproteobacteria > Pseudomonadales > Porticoccaceae > HTCC2207. Next base: position 13,974 of record NYXU01000025.1, read on the forward strand.
ATAGGTATCGGTTTTGGCGTTACTTTTACCGGAGTCTTGGTCGACTGGTTACTCGCCAATAATATTGATAGTCCCTACACCAAAAGCCTGCTGTTCTGTACCGGCATCTCATTTCTAACCATTCCATTATTTTTCTTTGCTGGAAGGTATTTTGATCGTGATCGGCAGGCACTTAAGGAATGGGTTTGAGGACTTCCATATTAATACCTTATTTTGCTCCCAGGAGATTTGCATTATGACCCGCCCTGTTCTAGTGATGATGAGGCCTTTACCCTTGCCTTTACTGCGGGCGAATGGTGAGGAGATTGAGGTGCGTCAATTTCAAGGCGACTTTAGTCTGTTTGAAGGCGCAACGGTATTGTGTTCAACCGTACTTGATGTGATAGATGCCGACTTTATAGCCGCTATACCTGATAGCGTAGAATTGATCGCTAATATTGGAACCGGTTATGACAATATTGATGTTGTGGCCGCGACCGAAAAAGGTATCAAGGTAACCAACACACCTGTGGTTGCTGAAGATACCGCTGATCTGACCTTTCTATTGATCCTTGCCTCGGCTAGACAATTAACTGCCAATCAAAATGTTTTACGCGCGGGTCGTTGGACCACAGCTCAGCCGGCTACCCATATGGGTAAAACCGCACATGGTACAACTCTAGGTATTATTGGTTTTGGGCAAATAGGCCAAGCCGTTGCGAGGCGTGCAAAAGGCTTCAATATGAATGTCATTTATCACGGGCCCAGCCGCAAACCTGCGGCGGAAAAGCTATTGGATGCAACTTACTTTGAAACGCTGGAAGAGTTGCTCGCCACGGCTGACATCGTTTCTTTAAATTGCGCGCTGACTGCACAAACCCGGCATATCATTAATGCGGAAACGCTTATTGCCATGAAGTCAGATGCTGTTTTGGTCAATACAGGACGAGGTGCGCTGATTGACGAGGCGGCTCTTGTGGCCGCTATGAAAGCTGGTCACCTCAGTGCGGCAGGTTTAGATGTCTTTGAGTACGAACCGGATATTCACCCGGGCTTACTTGAACTGAATAACGTTACGCTGGCACCACATATAGGTGCTGCAACAGCGCAGTGCCATGAGGCTATTGGTGCCTGCGCAATTGAAAATATTCTGGCGCAATTTGAAGGCCGTGAATTGATAAGTTGCGTCGATCCACAATAGCGCTTTTATTCAGGAAAAAATGGATTCGTCTTATGATTGTGATTAACACCGATAATGTTTTTGAAACAGCGCTCAAGCTCTTAAATGCCTTTCTAATAGGCGTATGCTGTATTTTTTTGCTGAGTGCATGTAGCTCTGAAAAATATAAAAGAACAGGTGATGAATCTAAATCTATCAGCGCTGAGGTGAGTATCACTGGCGGTTTAATTCGTGGATTATTCTCAGATAAAAACACTAATTCGCTAAAGCAATATCATGGGATTCCCTTTGCCGCCCCTCCGTTAGGAAAGCTGAGATGGGCACCTCCGGCACCGGTGATTCCTTGGGCCGGGACTTTAGATGCGACCAGTCATGGGCGTTATTGCATGCAGCCTGAGACGACGGGGATAGGTATTTATATTGGTACAAGAAGTAATCCCAGCGAAGACTGCTTGACGATCAATGTATGGACTCGAGCCAATAAGGTTGATGAAAAAAGACCAGTTATGGTCTGGATACACGGAGGTGGATTATTGGGCGGCGCTGGCTTTGAGCAAAGTGGGGAAGCGCTAACCAAAAAAGGAGTTGTGTTGGTTACCTTTAACTATCGTCTGGGAAGGCTAGGGTTTTTCTCTCATCCTGAGCTTAGCGCCGAGAGCCCAAAAGGTGTATCGGGTAATCAGGGGTTTAGGGATCAGATTGCTGCCTTACACTGGGTTAAAGAAAATATTACAAAATTTGGCGGAGACCCTAATAACGTTACTATATTCGGTGAATCTGCAGGGAGCTTTAGCGTTTCGGCTCTTCAGGCAAGTCCTCTTGCCAAAGGATTATTCCATCGCGCTATAGGGCAAAGCGGTGGGATATTTTGGCCAATGTCGCATCGAAACATGGATAAACCATGGGCTTCCTCAGATGAAAAGCTTGGCATGATATTAGCAAAAGCTTTAGTTAGAGAGGGCGGTAATACGTCCCTTGATCTATTGCGGGCAACGCCGGCTGATCAAGTTATCGCTGCTGCTGAATCTAGCCCGGCGCTCAGTGCACTTGAATATATTCCAACAGTGGACGGTGAAGTTCTTCCAGATGAGATTTCCTTCATTTTTGCGAGGGGCGAGCAGGCTGATGTGCCCACTATGATAGGCAATAACGCTAATGAGCATGAAGCGGTTATGGATTTATTTACTTGTATAAATGGCAGTGGGGTTGATGGATTCAACCGTTTTAAAATGGGGCTGTTAGGAGAGGTTTTCGATGAAATTGGCTCTCTTTATCCGAGTGACAGTGAGCAAACTATTCTCCAGTCTTGGGAGGAGTTCTCAAACGACGTCAACTTTACTTACCCCATGAGACTCTGGGCAAGAGCCATGAGTAATGTGAGTAGTGATGTTTACCTCTACTGGTTTAACTATTACCCCCCAGTAGAAGATAGACAATATAGGGCCTTTCACGGTGGAGATCTTCCCTATGTCTTTGGACAGCTCGATATGTTTGGCGGTAATCCGGTGGGTGCTGATTTCGCTGATGCCGATACGATGATGAGTATCTGGACTCGTTTTGCCGCCAGCGGTAATCCCAATGGTAAAAATATTGATGGTTGGGAAGCCTTCACACCAAGCAATGAAAGTTATTTTATTTTAGGTTCAGAAAATGCGCCTGCGAGGAATCTTAGAACAGAGAGAATGGGTTTAATAGAAAAGGCATGGGACATTCGTCGAGTTCAGGGAACCGCGTCTTTGCCAACGGTTATGCCGACTGGCATAAAAGACTTAATGCGTAAATGTAAAGGAGCTAATCCATGAGTTTTAGTAAATCAAAAGTGAGGGTTGCAATGTTTAGGAGTCTATTTTTGTTTCTGTTGAGCTTCTTTGGCTCAAATACAGGGTCAGTGGCATCAGAGGGGTGGGTAGTCCCCGAGAAGCAGTTGTCGGCAGCATCAGGTCTCAGTGATGAAACTCGACAGTTACTGACAGCATTGGGTGCATCTCAATTTGATATGAGAAAAATGACATTGGATGGCGATCTTCGACAGGGGCTTCTTGGCATCGCAGAACAAGCGATGTTGCAACAAAAAGACATAACAATTGAAACCCATGAGAGTCAGTTTGGCGTCAAGATCCAAACGTCTGAAATGGCCGGGGTCAAGATTTATAAAATTAGTCCTTCACAGATTAATACAGCCTTTGAAGGCCGAATTTTTATGCATGCTCATGGTGGCGGCCACTTTCTGGGCGGTGGCGCTATGGCAGCGCAAGAGGGTGCTATGATCGCGGCTAGCGCTGGGATTGAAGTAGTATCCGTAGACTACACATTGTCAACTGAGGCGCCATTTCCAGCTGCTTTGAATGATCTGGTTGCTGTTTATCAAGAATTGCTCAAGACCTTTCCCGCCAGTGCCATTGCCGTGGGGGGTAGTTCAGCTGGCGGTAACTTGACACTGGCAACCGTTCTAAAGCTCAAAGAGTTAAAGCTCAAGGTACCTGGAGCGTTATTTGTCGGTACCCCGAATGCAGATTTACTGTTCACTGGCGACAGTATCATCGTCAATGAATATGTCGATAACACACTGGTGACTGTGGAAGGTATGATTCGGGCATCTGCCAAGGTATATGCAGGTGAGTATGAGCTTACCAACCCGCTTATCTCACCATTGTATGGCGACTTTTCTGATTTTCCGCCGACTTACTTGGTTTCTGGCACCAGAGATCTATTGCTGAGTGACACAGTAAAGGTGCATCGAAAGCTGCGTGACGCAGGGGTGGAAACGGATCTCAATGTCTTTGAAGGTGTTCCCCATGGAGCCTATTTAGCGGTTCCTGGGTCAAGGGAATTTAATGCTGCGCTTGGCGATCTTAAGGTATTTCTTCAACGCCATCTTTAATGGTAAGGCTATAACAGAGATTTATTAACCAATATCTCTTTGTTAATAGACTTCATTGGAGCAGCATTGTCTTATATCACAACAAATTCTAATGATAACTAATTTATTTGGTATCCAATGAAAGTACTTCGAACACCAGACGAGAGATTTATCGGTCTTGTCGATTTTCCATTCGCACCTAATTACCTCGATATCGATGATCAGGATGGCGGGACATTGCGAATGCACTACCTTGATGAGGGCCCCGCTGATGGAGAATTGGTTCTCTGTATGCATGGTCAGCCGAATTGGAGTTACTCTTTTAGAAAGATGATAGGGCCTCTGGCTAAAGCAGGTTTTAGGGTGATTGTCCCAGATATTGTCGGCTTTGGCCGATCGGATAAACCGACACAGCGTTCAGATTACACCTTCGACAGACATGTGAATTGGCTGAAAAGTTTTATTGAAGGACTTGATCTGCAGCATATCAATCTCATTGCTCAGGATTGGGGTGGGCCAATTGCTCTGCGCAATGTCGCTGATAATCCAGATAGATTTGCGCGCATTCTGGTCACTAATACGGGCTTGGGCGATGCAAAGGGGATCCCGCTGGAAAAGTCATCTGAGTTACACAGGCTGTTAAGTGAAACGCCAGTACTGCCTATTGAAGAAGTCACTAAAAATGCCCTTGGTGCAGTAGACGGTCGCCCTGGATTCTTTTATTGGATCAAGCACTGTGACGCCTACGCGGACTTTGACCCTGGGGAAGTTATGCGCTTTTGGCTAAATGACTGCTCAGACGAAGAGTGCAGGGCCTATGCTGCGCCATTTCCCGACGAGTCCTATAAGCAGGGTGCTCGGCAATTTCCCACACTGGTGCCGATTATCCCGGATAATCCATCCATTCCTGATAATAAGCGTGCATGGAAGGTACTGGAGAAATTTGATAAGCCATTTCTCACAGCGTTTTCTGAATCGCCACTCCCTACTAGAGGTCCCTGTGCAAAATTTCTGGACTTCAAAATGTATAAAAATGAGGCTCCGGCAATAGTGAGATTCCAACAGGACATTCCTGGGGCCCGTGGATTGAATCACGTCACTATCGCCGATTCGGGTCACTACACTCAGGACGATGCGGGAGAAGAGTTAGCGAGAGTGGCCATTGAATTTTTTACAACAGCATAGATGCTGTTTTGTAATCGCAGAGATGAAATATTTCTCTGGCTCTAAATTACATACAAATATTAAGGGGTAATCAAATGGACACAAAAATCAGTAACCAAGAAGCATTTGCTAACAAGGTGGTTTGGATAACCGGTGCCTCCGCAGGTATTGGAGAGGAGATGGCTGTGGCATTTGCCCACAGCGGATCAAAACTTGTGCTCTCCGCACGCAATAGTGAACAGCTTGAGCGAGTAGAAAAGCGCTGTTATGAAGCAGGAGCCGATCGAGAGAGCGTACTAGTGATGCCCTTAGACGTAGTAGATTTGGATGCTATGCCCGGTGCTGTCGATAAGGTTATGGAAGCCTATTCTAGAATAGATGTACTGATCAATAATGCAGGTGTTGGGGTGCGTGATTTTTGTACTGAGGTGAAATTAGATCTCTACCGGACAGCGTTAGAAGTTAACCTGATAGGTCCTATTGCATTAACGAAACAAGTATTACCCATCATGATTAAACAGGGTTCCGGTCATATTGCCGGGACATCGAGTGTCGCAGGTAAAGTGGGCATTCCTCTAAGAACGGCTTACTGTGCTGCCAAATTTGGATTGATAGGCTTTCTTGACGCACTGCGTGCCGAGGTGGCTTATCACGGAATTAAAGTCAGTACCATTATTCCTGGTTTAGTCAAAACTGGTGCGGTGGCGAATGCAATGACTGGCGATGGATCAGTGATTGGCGCTGAAGAGGGTGTCATGACTGAGGGTTTGACAGCCGAGGAGGCCGCTGCCGCCATTTTACCGCAGTTGGCTCGTCAAGCAGATGAATTCGTTATTGGTAATTGTGATTCGTCAAAGATGGTCGAGCTAAAACGCAACGATCCGACGCAGATTTTTCGCGGCCTTGAGCAGATGGCAGAAAGTTTATACAGCTAAATTCATGCCTTGTTATCTGTCAGTCTGTTGCTATTTAGGTCTGTTGCTGCTTGATTAATTGAGCAGTAGCAGGCTGACTCGCTTGTAACCGGCAGGACAGAGAGAGCAGCCTCAACACAAGAATAAACCCTTCCCGCACCTGCAAATTATTTCAATAACACAGCGTTATCTATCAATAAACCATTGTTTATAGAAGCGAAGAGTTTGAATCAACATACTTAGAAACATAGTTATAGCTAACTATATTAATTTGCGTATAGCGAACAAAAGGCAAGTATAAAAAATTTGAACTTACTAGGGGTTTCTAATGAGCATATTTAAACGTGGGAAATTATATCAAGGCGTTGCGTTAAGCTCGCTTCTGATTACAGGTATAGGCGCGTCAACTGTCACTGCACAAACTAATACTGAAATTGATGAGATTATTGTTACAGCCACCAAGCGAGAGGAGCGTTTACGTGATGTTCCCATGTCTATATCTGTATTAGGTAGTGACATGATTGAAGCGAAAGGCATTTCAAAATTTAGTGGTATTGCGGATGCGGTACCAGGACTGAGTTACAACGAAGCTTCCAGTAACTTAAACCCGACATTTGTAATGCGTGGTATTTCAGTAGGCCAGAATACAGAGGGCCTTCAAAAAGCAGTGGCGATCTATTTAGATGAAATGCCCATGCAAGATGGTAAAAGTACCGTCAATATGGATTTCGGTTTGTTCGATACGGCGAGAGTCGAGGTGCTCAAGGGACCACAGGGTACACTCTTTGGTGCAGGCACGTTGGCTGGTGCCGTTCGAATTATTTCCAATAAACCAGATCCAAGCGGTGTCGATTACAAAATTGCAACTGATTTTGGCTCGACAAGCGGCGAATTACGTCAGCGTTACAAGGCTATGTATAACGTTCCTCTCAGTGACTCTGCGGCATTTAGAATGTCTGCGTCGATTTCTGATGAAGAGGGTTGGGTTAAAAATACAGGGATTGGCATGGATCCCTCAAATAATTACTCCTCTATCGCGCTGAAGGCCGCAATCGGATGGCAGGTCAATGATCGTTTGACTGCAGATTTTACCTATCTCTATCAGGATAATAAGTCGGATGATGGCGGTACTGTAAATCCGGCTCTGGGAGAAGATACTAGGAGTAACTTTAAGCAGGAAGAGGTGGAGGTCGAAATTAGTAAATACAACATGACCTTAGCCTATGATCTTGGTTATGCAACTGTCACTTCATCAACCAACTTCTCGGAAACTAGTCCATGGCAAGAAACTGACCTAAGTGCGATTGTTGGTGGTGCTTTTCCATGGGGGCTTGTAAGAGAAGACAGCAGTGAGTCATTTGTTCAGGAAATCCGTGTGGTCTCGACCACCGACTCCAAGTTGGATTGGGTTGTGGGTGCATTTCACCAGGATCGTGAAGTCTTCGAAAGGCAGGTTATGCACTTACCCCAAGATTGGGTCGATGGCAAAGGCGGATCAATCGGCGGTTTGAGCAATGATTATATGGGCGTGGATAATGCGTTCATTTATGGAAGTCCAGTGACGGATGATCTAACAGAGACGGCAATTTTCGCTGAATTGGGCTATCAACTAAGCGATAGTCTAAAGGCCACCCTTGGATTTCGATCTTCTGAAATCGAAATTAAGAATATGCGCACCGCTGGCGGAAGTATGTCAGTCGGCTCTTTCTTGATGCCAGTAGTTTTCCAAGGCGAGACTTCCTTTACGCCAGTCCCCTATATGTACGGAGAGTATGCTCCTGGAAAGGTTAAACCTAATACTATGAAGGTAAGTTTAGCCTGGAAAGCCAGTGACAATGTTAATTACTACGCAACGGCTTCCGAAGGTTTTCGCGCCAATGATGTCAATCGTGCCGCCTATGTCCCCGGTTTAAGCGGTGAGCTGGGCACCAGTAATCTTGATGCCAGCGATCCGACTGTGATTCAGAAATTCTCAAAGCCAGATAAGATGTGGAATTATGAAGTCGGCATGAAAGGGCAGTGGGATGGCATAGGTGTCAATCTGGCCATTTATCAGATGGTTTGGGAAGATATCCAACTTTTCGCACAGCGCGTAAGTGATACTGCAACATTTTTCACCAATGCTGGTGAGGCGGAGTCAACCGGTGTGGAGCTGGATATCTTAGGCCGACCTAATGATTATTTTGAGTATGGATTAGCGATTGCCCATCAGAATGCTGAAATCACCAAGATCACCGCTGCAGAGTCTGCAATGGTTGGAGCGGTGCTGGGATCTCCTTTAAGTTCGCCCGATCTTCAGATATCTGGGCACATGCAATTCAATAAGCCTCTGGATGGCGGTGCTGGGTTGTTTGCCCGAGTGGATGTTTCAGATACTGATTCAATGCCAAACGGCTTCCCGTTTAATCCAGGTACCGGTGCAGCTTCGCCTAATTTTGGTTATACCGACTCAATTACCAAGGTTGATCTGAGCTTTGGCTATGTCACTGATAAATGGTCGGCTGTTTTGTATGCCGAAAATGCGTTTGATGAGGGCGGCTATAACTTCATTATGCCTCAAACCTTCTTCGATGATCGTCATATGACATTGAGACCCAGAACCATAGGAGTTAGATTTAACTTAAGCAGGTAGAAAATGCCAAACAAGAAACGCCACCTTTTTTGGGTGGCGTTTTTTTATGTTTATCGATAATGTGCTAGGGATAAAATCTAAAATTGAAATTTAAGAGGGGTCAATGATTATATGGATATTAGGCAGTTAAAGCACTTTGTCGCGCTGGTGGAAACCGGAACGGCGCATGCGGCAGCAGATGACCAACATATCTCTCAGCCCGGACTAAGTAGCAGTATAAAGAGACTGGAGAACCAGTTGGGTGTCCCGCTCTTTGAACGGCGAGGTCGAGGCATGGTTCTAAATGCCAGGGGCAGAGACTTTTACCCTCACGCCAAACGAACAATTGAACATCTTCGACTCGCTCAAGCCGAGCTAAAAGTCAGTGACGCCAGAATTCGTATTGCTCTTGGTGATATAAGATCAAGTGATTTTATTAGTAAATTAACGACTAACTTAAGTGAGGTCTATCCTTCAATTGCTGTGGAATTTTATGAATCGCATTATGAAAGTATTTTCTCAGATTTAGAGGAAGGCATTGTTGATATCGCCTTTGCCAGTATTCCTGCAAATGGCAAAATACCGTCCTCACTACTTTCTAAATTGATGACTCGTAGTCACTTTGGTGTTTTCTGTGCGGCAGATCATCCATTGGGGAAACTTGATCGCCAGATAACAGGGAATGACCTGCAGGCCTACCCTTGGATGTACAACACTAAAGCGCCGGGAATTACGCCTCATTATCCAAGGTTAAAAGAGACGCCTGGTATCGTTAAAAATAAACTAAAAATTGTGGCTATAGATTCGTTGCACATGGGCAAAGAGCTAGTCATTAATTCACATTGTCTCTGTCATACGCCAGAGCTTGCAATGGCTGTAGAATTACATAAAGGAAAAGTAATAAAACTTAGTGTACCAACGAAACAAATTAGCACTGACATTATGGGGTTGCGGCATCGGGATATTAGATCTCCTCTGCTGGATCGGGTTTTTTCTCTAGCCGCGAAGTGCTTTAGTTAAAAATTCCCTATGAAAATATAATTCTGAATGGAGTCGGGTAGTTGAGAGGGTTCAACTTCTAGTTACAATTTCTTGATGAGGATTAATCAAAGGTGTTCGATTCGACTGTGCTGGCAGATGCTTTTTTGCACGCTTTTTACTCCAATACATGGCGCCTTGATGACTCGTCGGTAGACGGTTTATCCGTTTTGGAATCCTATCAAATTCAGAATCTCGTATGCGAGAAAAGAATAGAGCTAGGGGAGAGCGTGGTTGGGTATAAAGTAGGATGCACAAGCCATGCGATTCGCTCTCAATTTGGTATTACTGAGCCTATTTCAGGACGATTATTTGCGCCCCATGTCCAGACTGAGGGCGTGCCTATTGATTGGAGAGCCTATGCTAATTGTGCCATTGAGCCAGAAATGGTTTTCACTATGGGTTGTGATCTCTTTGGCAGCGACTTCTCTGATCAAGAGTTAATTGAGGCTATAGACTATGTTAGTCCTGGCATTGAGCTGCACAACTACAAGTTCTGGCATCAACCTCCAAATCTGCAAGAGCTTATTTGCTCTGGGGGTATTCATGCGGGTTTAATAGTGGGCAATAGGAAGGTGTCTGCAGATGCGCTAAATTTTAAGCATGAAGCTTTTTCTGTGTATCAGGATAAAAAACTGATTACATCGGCCCCCGCCAGTGAGATTATGGGAGGACCTCTTGAATCCTTGCGCTGGTTAGTTAATTCGCTCTCTAGCAGCGGAGAGGGGCTAAAAAGTGGCTCTATGGTTATCCCAGGATCGCCGACAGAATTAATCGCAATTGACCATGACTCTGAGATACAGGTGGTTATTGAGAATCTGGGTCAGGTAAGCGCAACATTTCGGTCCTAGTTGATGATGTCGTTTAGCGCAGCTTTATACAGTCGATCGCGCAGCATTATTTCGAACCCAGATTAGGACTCATATTAGAACAATGAATTATGCTGACCCCCATCAATAACAATATTCTGCCCAACGATATAGCGCGACAATGGACTACATAGAAGAGCGGCCATGGGGGCCATATCATCGGCATTAGCTGCGAAGCCTGCAGGGATTTTATTATGTTTTTGGAAGTGCTCGGCAATAATGTCATTATCTAGTTCAAGACCAAATGCCTTGGCGTAAGCGGCAGTATTTTCCTCTGAGCCCTCTGTCGCAAACATCCCCGGCAATATGTTATTAATATTCACGCCGTACTGCGCTATCTCTCGTGAGACGCTAGCGGTGTAATTAATTAAAGCCGATCGAGCAGGGCCAGACATCAGGCGCCAGATCATCGGATTTTTAGCTGAGAATGTCGCGATATTTAATAGCCTGCCCCAGCCTTTGTTTTTCATCTGAGGAATATAGTGGCGCATAATTTCAATGGGACCTAGCAATGTTGTCTCAATTGACTCCCGCCACATTTCAGGCGTGACCTGTAAAAAGTCTCCATTGGGGGCTGGTGGTTTAATGGTAATGGCGACAATATCGGGGTCTGGGCAGGCCGCAAATAATATTGCCCGGCCTTCATCGGTTGATGAATCAGCAACAATGGGAGTCACGGTGATCGAGTATGTTTGCGAGATTTCTCTTGCGGCCTTTATCAACCTATCTTCACGCCGCGCCGATATATAGAGCTCAACACCGGCTTCAGCTAACCGTTCAGCAGTGGCTCGCCCCATGCCAGCGCTACCGCCAGCCATCAGTGCTTTTTTTCCTGCAATTTTAAGGTCCAATATCTTCTCCTTGGTTTCAATTAGCGACTAAATATAACCATATCAATAATGCCTTGTGATCAATAACTAGGGGCATCAGCGCTCGAGTTAAAGTCAGTTGATTAGATTTTACCTTTTCGCAATTGCCGTTGAATTTCTTCGCCGATACGCCATAGACGATCCTGACCCCAAAGAGCGAGTAGCTCAGTGCCGTCAGCGCCAAGAAGCCTAAAGCTTGGTGTCCCCCAGATGCCGGCGTCATAAAGACATAATCTATTCTCTTCTAAAAGACGCTCTCCCTCGGGGTCACCCAGTCGAACTCTGGCTTCGTGCCAGTCCAAACCAGCCCGTTCGACAACTTTACGCAGTCCTCTGGTATTGTTGGTATTGATGCCATTAACAAATGCACAGGCATAGAATGCGCTCATCAGTTCGGCAGCTTTACCTTGCTCGGTAGCCCAGGGTATAAGGGAACAACAGAGCCTGACTGGCTCTCCTACTGGATCATAGATATTGCCAAAGGGCACACCGGCAACACGAGCCTCACGTCCAGTATCCCAAAAGATATAGGGACCTTTGATCGCTGTAGTCGGAACGCCCCTCATAACCATAGGCAGAACGGGTCGCAGCACCAGTTTGACGCCAGTTGCTTTGCTTAGAGCGACCGTTCGATCAAACACAATTGCACTGTAAGGGCTACGTAGGGTTGGGAAAAACTCCAGAGTCAGAGTGCCTTCGTCCCGCAGCGGGCCAATAGGTGTTTCAGGTCTGGGAGCTATTAAGGGTTGTCTAGGCTGCCTATCTGCATTCAGCTCAGCAAGACGAATTTCAAGATGATATAGCCGGTCAATACCCCAGTACCATTCGCCTGCATAATAAAACATGGCACCTGAATAATGTTTCAGTTGCGCCCGTCTCGCATTGCCTATGGCAATTTTTTCGGCAACTTCATTCGATGCCAGCGAGCCATATTTTTTCTCCAGAGACTGTAAAACTTTTTTATCATCGGACCATAGCGCCTGACCTACTTGAGCCGCACAGGCTATAAATTGATCACTGTCCTGAGCGGACAGGATTGCATTAGCCGCCTGTGATAGTTGTTTATCGGGAGGGTCCGACCGCTGTGCAAAAGTCAGGCCGTAATAGTCAGCAATTTGATGAGCGTCATAGCGCGATAACTTCATTAGCATATCGAGTTCTGGAGCGTTATCTCCTGGCGGCTCGCTGACTAAATAACAGCTGAGTTCAATATTATAGCGGGCCACAAAAGCCTGCAAAATTTGTGCGGCCAGATGGCTGTAGGGATCATTGATGTAGTGGAAATATTCGACTCTATGAGGCAAATTTTCCTTTACTCTTTTCTGCTCCTCCTTGATACGTCGTTTTTCCGTACCAGAGAAGCTGACATAATTTTTTAGCATCTGCGATGCTATCCAGCGTTTGTAAGCTGGTGGGTCCATGGTAGATACACCACCCTGCTCTTTAAATTGTGCCATTTATGACAACTCCCTCATATTATTTTAAACAGCCTTGCCAGATTTATACTTTAGTTTTGACTAACTCCCAGTGTTGGGTGAAGTGTTGCAACACCTCTTGCAACTGGCTACCAAGATCATCTTGGTCATTGCTATGTATAGCCTCAAGCATGACTTTAATACCAAGGCGCTTGTCGTCGGCAATATTAATCATAAATTCCGTATCAGAAAATGCGGCTTTTAATGCTGTGAGGAAGGCGGCTTTTATCGCTCTTTTTCTGAGTTCTGGTTTATATATTTTACCCACAGCGGTCACCGGGAGAACATCACAGATAGTCACATCGACCGGCGCGGCCGCTCGCTCGCTAATATGATCACGCGCGAAAATTTTCAATTCGTTTTCGCTGACGGTGGCTCCCTCTACTAATTGCACAAAGGCCACCGGAACCTCTCCTGAGTGGGTGTCAGGGCGACCTACAGCAGCTGCTACTTCAACCATGGGGTGAGCCGCGAGCGCGTCCTCGGTGACCAAAGGATCGATATTATGGCCGCCGCGAATGATCAAGTCCTTGGCGCGTCCCACCAGCCAGAGATAACCCTCTTGATCCAATCGGCCCATATCGCCACTATTAAATAGATCATTCTCGGGCCAAACAGCCAGATTGGCCTCTTGCTGTTTATAGCCGGGAAAAGTACTTATTCCTGAGTGCAGAATCGCGCCTATTTCGTTAGTCTCGCAATCTTTTATGATATTGCCACTATCATCAATATTGGCGATCCTAATTGTCTGATAGGGGATACGCATTCCCACTGATCCGATTTTGCGATCACCAAAAAAATAATGCGTCGTTGCCACGGCGATGGTCTCTGTCATGCCATAGCCCTCTATAATGTCAGCGCCAGTGCGCTGGGCAAAATTTTTCAGCAAGCTCACCGGCATGGGAGCCGCACCGCAGCCGCAATTGAGAAGACTGGAGGTGTCAAAATCATCAATGGGTCTTTCCAGCAATGTGGCATAAATTGTGGGTACAGCTGCAAAGAAGGTGATCCTGTATTGCTCAATCAGGCGCCAGAAGTCTTCAATAAGTTGCGGGTTGCGAAAGCCATTAGCGCCAGCAAGAATGACTTCGCCAGCGCCCAGAATTGCATTTAAAGCGGTTACGAATGCTGCATTCACATGGAACAGAGGCAGGGTGCAGAGAATTTTGTCACAGTCGGAAAAACCATTGCTGGTTTTTCCTCGTGGCCCCGTTAGCTGCATTTGGCAGACATTAAGTACCTGCATGCGGTGTGTGTGTTGTGCAAGTTTAGGCGCTCCTGTGGTGCCCCCAGTGTGAAAATATGAGGCTATTTCATTTCCGATTATTGGTCGATCAAATATCAGTCGATCAGCCGGTTGTTGGCCTGTCATTTGATTCCAGCCCAGGCTACCCTGAGTGACATTTGCGCCAACCGTGATGATGGAATTGAGGCTTGGAACCGCTTCTTTCGCCAACATGGCTTTGCGCCAAAGCTCTTCGCCTCCCGGCTCTGTTGGTGCCAGAGTCACAAGGATTCGAGCATTTGCCGATTTGGCGATGCTAGCGATATGCTCAACTTCTAAATAGGGATTAATGGGGGCAGCGATACCCGCTATTTGTGCTCCCCAAAGGCCAAATAACAACTGCGGGACGTTAGGGAGCAAAAAAATCACTGATTGATCTGCTTGTAATCCCAGATCATAAAATAGATTGGCGGCCCGATTAACTTCCTGTTGGTATTGAAGATAGCTCCAGCGGATTGGGTTATCGGATGCGCTACCATTTGGTAGATAGGTTAGCGCTACTTCGTTGGGGAAGAACTTGCTCGTGAGCGCTAGCGCATCCCGAGGAGATTGGCAGGGGAATCGCTCGTCAGGCGGAATTTGCTCGATTTTTTCAATATCCTCGTTGTTGCGGAGGAATTCCGGATCACTTGTAAATCGACGTATAAAGTGCTCCCTAAGCTCAGTCCGGTTATTGGGCATTGTTGATCCTTAATCCATACATAAAGAGTAAACAGTATTTGCTAGCTGCATGAAACGCGAGCTCGGGTCACCAGTCTATAAAGATTTGGATATTAAATGATAAGATTCTGTTATTCTCAGGTAGCTAGGTAGCCCGATCATTCATGGGCATAGGGACTATTTTGATAAAAGATTTGAGCGGGTGACGCTAAATTTTATAAGACTAGCTGGTCAATGGCGACAGGCTAGTGTGCATTGGCCAAGGCTCAACAGCCAAGTGTATTAGTCTCAGTAATTTCTTTAAGGCCTCGGCAACTTTATGTAACTGGAGAATATTTTCTCGACATCGTCAATAACACCTAGACTTTCAGCTAGTAGAGTCTCGTTAAAATCCGGCATATTTTTAGTAGTGTCCAAACCAGCACTTCGTTTCATAGCAGCTTCATTGCCTGACCACAGCATGCAGGCTACCAAGCGTGGTAGTCGATCAATTTTTGGGTCCATCTTAAAATCTTGAGCCAGGTATTCTGCCAATAGATCTTCATAACCCGAATACACAACAAGCAGGTAATTATCATTTAATAGAGAAGAGGCGGAACGAACTTGTTCCTGCTTATAGGTTCCAATGCCGAGATCAGTAAGATATGAAACTGTGTCCTCAATCCAGTGCCGCCAAATTGCGAAGGCGGAGTGACTTGGGAATT
The DNA here is from genome assembly GCA_002685715.1 of Porticoccaceae bacterium. Taxonomy (GTDB): domain Bacteria; phylum Pseudomonadota; class Gammaproteobacteria; order Pseudomonadales; family Porticoccaceae; genus HTCC2207. Next base: position 29,582 of record NYXU01000025.1, read on the forward strand.
GCTCTTCAAACCTTTTTCTACAGTCTTGTACAACTATCTCAGCTGAGGCTATTGCAAGCTCTTCCTTGGTTTTGAAATGTTTATAAAGTGTCTGTACATGCACACCAGCATGGCTGGCAACATCGTTGAGGGTGGTACTCATGTGGCCATTGCGAGAAAAGAGGGTTGCTGCTGCCACTACCAGTTTTTCGCGATTCAGGTTTTTCTTGTGGGTACGTTTCGGGTATTGAACCGGCATAATAACAGTCTCTTTAAGGTGTAAGGTAATCTCAGATATAACCAAAAGTCTTCCGGTCAGATCTTAGTTTCAGTTCTTTTTTGCTCTTCTTAATGACTTTTAGCTGTGAGTCGTGGTTTTTACTAGTCGCAATAAAAACTATCAATCTACCATTTTACTAGCTTTGGTTGTCGATGGGAAACATGCGCATTAGAGGACAAATCAGCATAGATAATTGTCTATTTTTTATATATAGTCAACTATACTCATGTGAAAAACACACCCCGTTTAAAAATGGTCGTGCCCTTGCCCAAAAATCATAATGAATCTGAATCTGTGCGAGCCGCTGATATAGGGTTTCTGCTACTCCTTACCTTGCTTAATGTTATTAGCTACATCGATCGCCAGATGATCGCCAGCTTTGCAAATTGGATTGTCCCTGAGTTAGGGCTGAGCAATTTTGAGTTTGGTTTGGTGACTGGAATCGCGTTCCTATTTTTTTACGCAATCGGTGGCCTGTTTATGGGTGTAGTTGCCGATCGGGTTAATCGTACTCGCCTTATAGCTTTTGGCCTTGGTCTGTGGAGTCTTCTCACTATAGTTTCTGGTGCAGCAAAGAGTTTGGCCACGTTAGTAGTGCCGCGTATGTTTATCGGTGTTGGGGAATCCATACTAACACCAGCTTCGCTTTCATTGTTGGGCGATAGGTTTCCGGTCAGATGGCAAGGTTTGGTGGTGGGTATTTATGGAATGGGCGTGTCCATCGGCTTAGCGGCTAGTTTATTTATTGTTGCTTATGCGGAGCCCTGGTTAGGTTGGAGAGGGTGCTTTTATGCTCTGGGCAGCGTTGGTTTACTGCTGGCCTTATTTATGCTTTTTCTCAAAGAGACGCCCAGAAAAGTTATTGTTTCAGAGTCAACCGCTTTACATCAGGGTTATTCCTTTAAGGCAACGGTGAGTTCTTTACGGGAGTTATTGATTGCATCTCCTTCATTGGCTGCAACAATTACAGGCTCAATGCTGTTCAGTTTGATTCTTGGTGCCTCTGGCTTTGAACAGCTGTGGTTGGTACAAGAACGAGGATTTGATAGAACTGAAATTGCTGCGACCACTGCATGGATTTCAATATTTGCAGGAATTCTAGGGAGTTTGTTTGGTGGTTATGGGGGTGATTTATTTCTGCGATGGACCGGGATTGGCAGGCCATATTTTTTGGCTCTCATAATGATCTGTCTTGCGCCAATGGCTCTAACCTATCGCATGGTTGATCCGGATAGTCTGTGGTTTTGGGTGGGCATATTTGTTATGTACTTTCAACTGGGTTGTTTCTATGCCCCAGCATTTGCCACTATTCAAGAATTGGTTCCAGCTAACAAAAGGGCTACGGTGGTTGGATTTGTTGTACTAATGATCCAGCTGGCAGGCGTTGGTGTGGGCAATACAACTGCTGGACTTATGATTGACAAACTTCTGCAAGCGGGCGTTGCAGAGCCATATTCGGTCACGCTAATCATTTATACGCTAATTTCATTGTTATCTATTCCATTGTTTGTATTTGCCGGTCGCCGTATTAAGCGGGACAAGCAGGCGCTCCGAAAACTATAAGTTACCTGTTGATAGATAAAATAAACTGTTGCGTTTAATACAAATCAGTGCCTATACTTAGATATACATAACTATACCGAAGTGGTCATCCAGTCATTAAAATTAAAAACTGGTTTTATTAAGAAGAGGGGAAATATCATGAAAAATAATTTAAAAAGTCGTCCTTGCGCTCTGTTCTCGGCCTTGAGTCTGTTGATACCAGCCGCTGCTATTAGCGCTGATCTTGAGGAAATAGTTGTTACAGGTCTCAAGCGTGAGTCAACGGTAATGGAAACACCCAGTGCAATTACTGCCCTGAGTGCAAGCGATCTTGCAGCAAAAGGTCTCAGCGATATCAGGCAGATTCAATATGCTGTGCCGAGCTTACATTTTGGCGAATCTTACAACAATCGTAATATCTCAATTAGAGGCATAGGCGGGTTTCTGGAGCAGCCGGGCGTCATTACCAGTATCAATGGCGTGACACAAGCCAATGATGCGAGCTCTCAGTTAGGTCAGTTGGATCTTGATCGAGTTGAGGTGCTTAGAGGGCCGCAAGGTACTTTATATGGTCGCAATGCAGTTGGCGGAGCGGTGAATTTCATTGCGGCCAGCCCAACTGATGAGATGTATGGCAAGGTCATGGTCGGTTTAGCGGATTTTGATCAAACTTCTGCTGAAATCGTTCTCAGTGGTCCAGTTTCAGATTCAGTCGGCGTTCGTTTGGCCGCGAGTCATGTCGATGCCGGCGAGGGCTGGGTTGAAAACCTGATGCCGGGTAACGATGACCTGATGAAGGGCGAAAAAACCAATGTCCGGCTCATTCTAACAGCGCAGCTAAGTGATGCTCTCGATGCGGAGCTAATGCTTGGTCGCAGTGAACAGAGCGGTCGATGGACCCATTGGGCGATGATTAAAGAGGATATAGCGTTTGGTGTTGTAACTTTTTTGCCCGCAGTAAGCGTGAGAGATAATCCTGAGGGTGACCCCATTTTATTTACCGAAGAGCCACACAAGGTCTATATGCGTGGGCCGACTAATACAGATCGTGAACTAGATATCTATAGCTTGACGCTTAACTGGGATCTAGAGGATTTTTCTGTTAAATCAATCACCTCAAAGCAAGATTGGAGCAATGCCGAGCAAACGCCTGCGGATTCGACGAGCAGCGGCATTCTGATGAGATCATCTGAGGGAACTAACAAGACATTTTCGCAAGAAATCAACCTATCGGGCCAAACTGACAAGCTCAACTGGATGGTAGGTGGTTTTTATATGGATGATGAGCGCACTGATATGCTAGATATACAGTTCCAAGAGAATATTGCTTTTGGATTTGCACCTTTCTTCAACAATAGTCGGCCCCTTTATGAAAACGAAGTGACCGCAGTGTTTGCAGATGCCACGTATTCAGTCTCCGAAGATATCCGCTTGGGTTTAGGTGTGCGTGATACGACAGAGAAGAAAATACATAGTACCTTTGCCGCTGGTTTTATGCCTTTTTGTGGTGGGGCCGAACCGTTCATTCAAGAATGGGAAGACTCATCTACGACTATGAGGGCCTCTGCAGAGTACGACACGTCAGAAAACGGAATGATGTATGTTTCCTATTCTGAGGGTTTTAAGGCGGGTGGCGCTAATAACGGTGACTGCAACGATCCATATAATCCGGAAACCGTAGAGGCCTCAGAAATAGGTTATAAGGCAACTCTTTCAGGCGGTTCAACAACGCTCAGAGCGGCGGCCTTCCAATATNACTATTCTGATTTTCAAATTTTGCAAGTCAAGGATTTTGCTGCGAACTATCTTAACGCAGATGATGCTGAAATAACTGGGATGGAGCTTGAGTTAACTTCAGTTCTTAATGACCACTGGATGGTTAATGCAGGGTTAACGTTGCTCGATACCGAGTATGGTGAGTTCTTGCAGGAGGACTTGTCTGTCTTTAATGGTGTGAAAGTTCAGATAGCTGGTAATCCTCTGAATAATGCCCCTGAAACCAGTATTATTTTGGGCGTTACCTACGACACAATACTTAGTTCAGGCTCTAAGTTGTCTCTCAGCTTGGATGGAGCTTATCGTTCACGAGTCTACTTTAGAGAGTTCAACAATGTAGATGACTCACAAGAGGGCTATACCATTGTTAACTTCAATGCCAATTGGGTGAGTGCTAATGAAGACTATGCGGCACGCTTCTTCGTTAGTAACCTTACGGATGAAGCTCATGTAACTGGTATGTATGCGCTGCAAACTACCTATGGGCGTCAGGGAACCTGGAACATGCCACGCCAGGCAGGCTTTGAGATAACCAAGTTCTTCGGGGTACGCTAACCGAGTGGGGCTCAGGCAGAGCTATTTAAAAGCTGTGTCTGAGCCTGCTTTCTCTTTGGGCTTCTGTGTACATATTTGGTCTGCCGCTTCGGCTACTAGCCGTCATTGCGGCAGTGCCGATTTTGGTATCCCTGAATAAACTATCTGGCTGTTGAGCAGCTATCCAAGTATATTTAATNATGCCAACTGACAATAAGAATAATGCTATGGCTGAACTTGACGTTACATTGCCGGGAAGACTGGGTAATCCTGAGATGACGCTGTTCGATGACCCCAGACTAGATCCGCGAATTCTTGAGGCCTTTGCCTCTATGGTCCCGCCATCAGAAGATTTGTTGCCGCCAGCATTAAGTATTGATCCTAGCTATCAAGAGAGCCTGAATTTTGTTGGTTACATGCACAGGCTTATGTGCAGTCAATACGCCTCAGCTGAAGCTCAAATGCCGCTGTTCAGCAATATTAATTCTTCGCAAACGGTGATTCCTGGACCTGCTGGAAATGAAATTGATTTATTTATAGATAGACCGAATCACAGCCTAGAAAGTCTGCCATGTATTGTTCATTTGCACGGTGGCGGTATGTCATTTGATTCGGCTAAAAATCCCCATACAGTCAGATGGCGTAAATCGTTGGCCCAAATGGGTACAGTAGTTATTGGCGTTGAGTTTAGCAGCGAAACTCTTGGGACAGAGAATCAACCTTTCCCTAATGGACTGAACGACTGTGCTGCAGCGGTGCGCTGGGCTGAGGATAATAAGGATCAGCTAGGGATTTCCTCATTGATCGTTATTGGAGAATCTGGCGGCGGAAACTTGGCGGTAGCCACTGCTATAAAGGCAAATATCGAAGGTTGGATTGATGCTATTGACGGTGTCTATGCTATGGCACCCATGATCTTGGGNTTTTATGGAGGCACGCCTCCTAGCTTAATGTCGTGGCGGGAAAACCTAAATTATCAAGGTTCTCTAGAAATGATTCGGGCTATGACTAAGGTTTATGACCCATTGGATCAGCATGAGACCAATCCTATGGCCTGGCCTTTCCATGCAAATGAGGATTGTTTGCGGGGTCTACCTCCTCATATGATTCTCAATTATGAGTTAGACCTTATTAGAGATGATGGGATCACCTATACGCGTAACCTTCGAGCGGCTGGTGTTGAGGCAACATCGGTAACGGTGGCAGGGATCCACCATGTACCAGAGATAGCCATGCCGGATGCGGTGCCTGAATTAACCCGTGACACCATCGCCTCTATTGTTGCGTTTGCCAAGGGGTGCGTTAGTCGAAAAGTTTGATGGGTATGTTAAATATGTATGCTGATGATCTGGGCGACTATTGCCTTATCCATCAAATCGCTTTACTTATACTGCCTATTTAAATATAGTTAACTATATCGAAGTTTGCTGGAATATTTTAAAGGAATTCACATGATTAAATTTGTTGATCCCAGAGGGGTAGTTGCAACGCCGGAGCAATCCTATGAGCTGTCCCGAGATGTGCGGCTCAATGAGGGTGAGGGTATTACCGTGGCACTGCTTGCCAACGGTTTCCCTGACTCTGAACTGTTTACTAAAAAGGTGGGTCTGGCGCTTGAGAAGCGACTGCCTAAGGTGAAAACACTTTTTTGGAATAAACACAATGCGGGCGTTGCCGCCAATGATGAGATGCTCGATGAAATTTTCCCTGCGTGTGATGTTGCTGTAGCGGCATACGGACACTGAGGCAGCTGTACTACCGGCACCGTGCGTGACGGATATAACATTGCTCAGCGAGGATTTCCGGTGGTGTCTCTGATTACTGAAGATTTCTGGGATCAGGGCCAGTTTGTCGCCAAATCACTGGGTATGCCAAATGTTCCCAGGGTTAAGTTGCCACATCCTGTGGCTGGTTTGGGAGAGGCAAAAATCGAGATTATAGCAGCGAGTATTATTGAGGAAATATTGGATAGTTTTGCCAATGAGTGATTTTCTAGAAGCCGACAACGAAGAGACCGCTCTCGAACAACTTCATGATATGAATTGTACGGATGGATTGCCCGTTGTTATTCCCACTCCTGAGCGCGTTACCAGATGCATTCTGGCCAGCGGTTTAGATGGAGATATGGTGCTTGGTGAATTAGGTCCGGGTATGGGTATTGCTACGGTGGAAAAAGTTGCAACTGCGGCGGTTATGGCAGGGTGTAAGTCCGATTATATGCCGCTGGTTATTGCTGCAGTAAAAGCCGCGGCCAAACCGGAGTTTGACCTCTCCGAGTTGCAGGCAACGACCCACTGCACGGCGCCACTGATTATTGTTAATGGTCCGGCTCGTAATACCTGTGGTCCTGTTGCATCGGGCTATGGAGCACTGGGTCCGGGACACCGAGCCAATGCCAGTATTGGCCGAGCGCTCAGGCTTTGCCTGATTAATATTGGCGGCGGAAGGCCAGGAATTTCAGATATGGCCATTCATGGCCATCCTGGAAAGTTCACTTATTGTCTGGCAGAGGCGGAAGAGGAATCACCCTTTCCGCCCATGCATACCAGCCTGGGTTTCGATGAATCCGATAGTGTTGTCACTCTTTTGGGTTGTGAAGCTCCCCACTCCTGTCTTTATAGCGACAATGCAGATGACCCTGAGGATGCTGAAAAGCTACTGTTTATTCTATCCGTCGGACTGACCAATATCGCTACCAATAACGCTGTTTTTGCCTCGGGAATGGCGCTGGTTTGTCTAGGCCCCAAGCACGCAAATGTTTTGGCTAGATCTGGTCACAGTAGAGAGTCGATACAGCAGAGATTATGGGAGATGACACATCTTTCCAGAGCTAATCATATTCGTTACGGCGGTGAATTTGGCAATCATTTTAAAGATGACCCTGAGGGCACCTATTGCGCCTTTCAGAAGCCGCAAAATATTCTGGTGATGGTCGCCGGAGGTATAGGGCTATATTCCATGGTGATGCCAAACTGGGGCGGAGCAGGCAACCAGAATTCCGCAGTCAGTGTGCCGGTCGAAAGTGATTTCTTCTGTGCCATCCCTGGATTGGGGGGCGCCTAGCGTCCCATATAATTTTAAATTTGGTTTTGAAAACTTCAATCTAAACCGCAGTGATTAGGGAAATTTTGATGGATCCAATTACATTGTATGGAGGCGCATTTTCTCTCTATACGGGGCGAGCACGCAGCTATTTAATAAAATCTAAAATCGATTATAGAGAAGAGCCGCACTCCTCAGCGTACTTTTACGACGTTGTTCTACCAAAGGCTGGCGGTCGGCGGGGGATCCCCACTATCGAATTCCCCAATGGTGATGTTATCCGTGATGGTGTTGCGATAATAGATCACTATGAGAGTAAAAATGGCGGACAATTTTCTCCCGAAACACCAAGGCAACGAATATTGAGCTTGCTATTTGATGTGATCGGCGCTGAGGGCATGTTGCGGCCGTGCATGCATTATCGATTTAATCAGGGTGAAGAGGAGGGCGAGTTTCTGTCCTTTCATTTTTCTACCGTCTATCCCGAAAAAAATGGTGCTAAAGACAGAATCGCTTTTATTAAAAGTACAGTTTTGCCCGCTTGGGGAGTGCGGCCCAACACCAAAGAACTCATTGAATCCATGCATTTGAAGACATTAAAAATATTGAATGCGCATTTCTCAATATATCCCTATCTGTTTGGAAATAAACCCAGTATCGGTGATTTTGGCATGATAGCCCCTCTTTANGGCCATCTCGGTCGAGATCCTGTGCCGCTTTCACTCATGCAAATAAATGCACCGAGATTATTCCGCTGGGTTGAGAGAATGAATAGATCGGAGCCGGATATTGGTGAATTTGCAGATAAAAGTACCAACTATCTCGCTAATGATGAGATTCCTGAAACGCTTATTGATGTACTTAAGCACTTCGCGATAGATTTTATTCCAGAAAGTGTGGCGGCTTATGACTGTGTAAGTCACTGGCTAGAGGAAAATAAAGATTTACCCGTTGGCACTGTGGCCGAGCGCGAGGTTGGCAGCTGCACGTTTGAGATTGATGGTGTCGAGATTAATGCGGTCGCTCAGCCATTTCGTTTTTATTTACTGCAACGCCTGCATAAGGAGTTTGATAGTTTGAGTGAGGCGGACAGGGCAGATGTGCAGCAACTTCTAAAAGATTGTCATATGGAAGAGGTGCTCAACTTAAGGTTATCTCGTGAAATGGGCAGAGCGAATAATCTGGAAGTCTGGATTTAATGCAAAATCCAGATAATACAGGTGGCCAGCGGCTCAAGCATAAATCTGCTTTGATTACCGGTGCCAGTCGAGGCATTGGTTATGCAATTGCCAAATCTTTTGCCAGTCAGGGGGCAAATTTAGTTCTCAGTGCTTTTAATGAAGCTGGGCTTGTGAAAGTCAAGACCGAGCTTGATATCTATGGCGTAGATATCTCCTATATGGCCGCTGATATTAGCTCGCCAGATTCAATAGAGGCGTTATTTGCCTTTGCCGTAGATTGTCATCCAGACCTAGATGTGCTGGTCAACAATGCTGGCATTCATATTGCGAAACCTTTTACAGACCACGGTATAGACGAGTTTGATCACCTGATGAAGACTAATGTCTACTCGGTTTTTCAGCTTACTCAGCACGCGATAAGACATATGCAGAAACTGGGTCGAGGTAAAGTCGTTAATGTGGCCTCTATAGCTGGTCTGCGCGCGAGCATGAATTCGGCAGCCTATAACACTTCAAAGCATGCAGTCGTAGGACTCACCCGCTGTGTGGCTCTGGAAAATGCAAAAAATGGTATCAACGTAAATGCAATCTGTCCCGGAGTTGTTGAGACTGATCTGATTAAAGGCGTCGAGCAGNGTATGGATGAAGCGGGCATGCCGCCCGAGGAATTTCGCCAGCGAATTATCTCGCAAATACCCATCGGGAGGATGTTGCGGCCAGACGAAGTAGCCAATATTGCCCTGTTTCTTGCCAGCAGTGAGTCCGATGGAATGAGCGGTGAGACTATCACCATCTAGCTTCAATTCACCCAATCAAAGAGTACAGTGAGTTATAAGTGACTGCACAGAACAATATTAAAAATTCGCCCTTTCAGGACCTGCTTATTGTTGATATTGGAGGCACGGTTGCCACGGGCTATGCCGGCAAGCTATTTGCTGACTATGGTGCGAGAGTGGTCAATGTCGAACCACCGCAGGGGTTTACTACTCGCCAGGTTAAGCCCTTTTTAAATAATGGCAACAGTGCTATTCATGCCTATCTCCATGCCAATAAAGAGAGTGTATCCTGCGATGATCTGCTGACAGGCCATCCAGCCATTGCCGCCGCCGATTTGGTGCTGCTGGACATAGCGACTTTACCTTCATCCTTATCAGTCGATGATTTTGATACTAATGTCTGCGCTATTAGTTGGTATGGATTGAATGGACCCTATGCCAGTTTTAAGGGTTCCGACGCATCGATTTATGCACTCACTGGCCTGATGCAGGGTTTAGGCGAATCTCAAGGGCCACCTATTATTCCCACGGGCTATCAGCCGCAAATTGTAGGTGGCGTAAGTGCTTTTAATGGTGCGGCAGGCTATCTATTGGGTCAGCACCTTGAGGGCGATAATAAGTCCACCGTCTTTTGTCTTGATGCCTCAATCTTGGAGGCCAATATGTGCCTTACCGAGATTGGTGCGACCATGAGTTTTAATCAGGAGCCCCTGCCGCAGAGAATGGGAATTAACCGATTTGCTCCGACGTATCCACTGGGGATATGGCCATGCAAGGACGGCTGGTTAGGCGTGACTGTGTTAAATCCTGCGCAATGGTTTGCTTTTTGTGAATTATTAGGTCTGGATGATTTAGCCGCCGAACCCAAGTATCAGAATAGCATGGCTAGGTTAAATGATGTAGATATATTGGAGCCGCGTTTTCTTCAGGCCCTGTCGCAGTATAGTGCCGAAGATTTGTTCTATAGAGGGCAGGGTATGCGCATCCCCCTTGCGCGGGTGCCAACTATGGAAGAGCTGTTGACTGTTGACCAATATGTGCAGCGTCAGGCTTTTAGTGAGTACAGTTGCGATGGTGAAACCTTTCAGGCGCCTTCCTGCCCATTTAGACTCTTGCAGACACCGCCTTGCTTTGGTGGAGACACAGCCNAACTGGGCGCTGATAATCAACATTGGAATGCAGAGAGTCTATCAGTCAAAAATTCACCCGACTTGACTCAAGGTGAGGCCAGTGAAGAGCAGGGAGTCAGTATCTCCCAAGCGCCTCTTGAGGGCCTTACCATTGTCGATCTTTCGATGGGCTGGGCTGGGCCACTGGCGACACGTAATCTGGCTGATTTGGGCGCCACTGTAATTAAAATTGAAAGCTGTACCCGTTTTGACTGGTTTCGCAGCTGGGAGGCAAGTCAAGAATGGATAGACAATAATGGCGCTGAGAAAGAGGTGCGTTTTATTAGTCTTAATCGCAATAAGCTTGATGTTACCCTAGACTTTGAATCCAAAGCTGGCAGGGATTTACTACTGCGATTAGTGGCTAATTCAGACGCAGTAATTGAAAACTACTCTGGCGGTGTGCTACCGAAACTTAAGCTGGATTACCCAGTGCTCAGAGAGGTTAATCCCGAGTTGGTCATGGTATCTATGCCCGCTTTCGGTGGTACAGGGCCCTGGGCTAAATTTCGCGCCTATGGCTCTACCGTAGAGCAGTCGGCCGGGTTGCCTCACTTACAGGGAAGCGAGCACCAACCACCGACCATGCTGCATGTTGCCTTCGGTGATGCGATCGCTGGTCTGTATGGCAGCGCTGCGCTTCTCACGGCTCTTTTTCATAAAAAGAAAACCGGTCAGGGCCAATTTGTGGACCTTAGTCAGGTCGAATGCCTGTTGCCCCATGCGGTGCATGGTGTGGTGCATCAATCGATTAATAATGAGCCACCAAAGCGTCAGGGAAGTTTCCATCCAGATTATTTTATTCATGCTGTCTTTGCCTGCGAGGGCGACGAGCAATGGATATTGATTCAAGTGGAAACTGAACGGCAGTGGAATTTAGCCGTCGAGAAAATTCCGATGCTCCAGCAGTTTGATAAACTAAGCCCAGAGCAACGGCGAGCAAATTTTGAAAATATACAGCAGTCTTTGACTGACTGGACCGCGACCCAGCAGGCCAGGGAGTTAATGCATAAACTGCAATCCGCAGGTGTTACTGCGATTGCCCTTAACAGTGCCTCAGACCTAATGGATGATCCCCATCTGCTTGCCCGCGGCTTTATGCAATTTATTACGCGAGACTTTATGGGTGATCAGCCTCACCCTAGTGCTCCTTGGAGACTTGGAAGGGAGGCGATTCCCATCAGGACTTCAGCACCTACATTAGGGCAACATAATCAGCAGATACTTGGCGGTCTGCTGGGGCTCTCAGACAGTCAATTAGAATTATTAAATCAAGATGGCATCATTGGTAATAAACCACGAATTACCTAGTGTTAGTGATGATTAAAGATTATCAGCGGGGATAAAATTTATGCAGTCTCAAGGAATACTTATCGCAAACCGAGGAGAAATATCGATCCGAATTGCCCGCGCCGCGGCGGATATGGGTATTAGGTCTGTAGCTGTTTATTCGAGCGATGATCAAACCAGTCTGCATACCAAGATTGCCAATGAAGCAGAATTAATCCCCGGTCTGGGTGCTCAGGCTTACCTTGATATTGATCAGATTATACAGGCAGCCAAAAACTGCAACTGTGATGCTATCCATCCGGGATACGGGTTTTTATCTGAGCGCGCAGAGCTGGCTGTAAGCTGTGCCGCAGCAGGTATTACCTTTATAGGACCAAGGGAAGATCATCTAAAACTCTTCGGTGACAAAGGTGCCGCAAGACGAGCCGCTATTGAAGCCGGTGTGCCGGTGCTCAGGGGAACCGATCATGCCGTCAACCTCGAACAGCTGACTCAATTTTTTGATACGGTCAATGGCTCCATTATTATCAAAGCCGTTGCCGGTGGTGGTGGCCGTGGTACTCGCATAGTGCACAACAGGGAAGACCTCGAAGAGGCCTTTGCCCGTTGCCAGTCAGAAGCTAAGGCGGCCTTCGGTCTCGGCGATGTCTATGTCGAGGAATTTTTGGCCCGTGCCAGACATATTGAAGTGCAAATACTGGGTGATTCGATGGGTAATATCGTTCACTTTGGCGAGCGGGAATGTTCTGTTCAGCGGCGCAACCAAAAAGTAGTCGAAATTGCACCGGCGCCGAATTTATCGGCGAGCCTAAGGGATAAAATAATTAATGCCGCGGTAAATTTTGCCCAGCAGCAAAATTATATGAGTCTCGGTACCTTTGAGTTTTTAGTCGATGATTGCGGCTCAAATAACGGCAGCTCTGATGACCATGCCGTGGACGAGCAGTTTGTCTTTATCGAGGCCAATGCCCGTTTGCAGGTGGAGCACACAGTGACCGAGGAGGTTACGGGTTTTGATTTGGTTCGTGGTCAGATTCAGGTTGCTCTGGGGTCGTCACTAGCAGAGCTTGGCCTGGATGCCAATTCGCCATTGCAGGTATCCGGGTTTGCTATTCAAGCGAGGATTAATTTAGAGACCATTAATAATGATGGTACTGTTATGCCGGGTTCTGGCACTTTGGCTAGATATGAACCACCCAATGGTCCCGGTGTGCGGACTGATGGCTTTGGCTATGTAGGTTACAACACTAGCACCGCGTTTGATTCTCTGCTCGCCAAAGTTATTGTCCATGAACGGTCAGCGCAGTTTAAAGATGCCGCCAGAAAAACCATCAGAGCACTCTCAGAATTTCACCTGGAGGGAGTTAGGAATAATATTTCCTTTGTTAAAAATATTATCTCCCACCCTGACTTTATCGAGGGCACTGTTCACACTCGCTGGGTTGAGCAGCAGATCGATAATTTAAATGCCCAATGGCAAGGTCCAGACCTTTTTGTAGCGTCGACATCCTTTGACAANGCCAGTGATGGTTTTGCCGGTGCAAGGGTAGACACTAATGACCCTCTGGCTCTATTTAATCATCAGACTGCATCGGCAAAGGCAACCGCAGATGAGTCCCAGAGTATNGCNGTGCCNGATGGCCTTAAAGCCNGTNTGTTCNCCNATTCAGGGNACNATTNTTNCCATTGAGNNTGNNNTNGGAGAGCNGGTNNNNTCNGGNGANNCAGTGGTNATNNTNGAAGCNATGAAAATGGAGCATGTCATTGTCGCCCAGTGCAATGCGATTGTTCGCCAAGTGACCATGGCAGTGGGTCATGTTGTCAGGGAAGGCCATCCAATTCTATTCCTTGAGGAAACTGAAGTCGCAGAGCGAGACGAGATCATTAAAGAGCAAATTGATCCCAATTATATTCGCCCGGACTTGCAGGAAAATATTGATCGCCATGCCTATATCCTCGATGAAAATCGACCAGAGGCAGTCGCCAAGAGAAGGGCGAGAGGTGGTCGTATGCCCCGAGAAAATATTGCTGAATTGATGGATGAGGGCTCCTTTAAAGAGTATTGGCCGTTAGTGGTTGCACGACAGCATCAACGCCATGATATGGAGACATTACGAAAGCGCACTCCAGCAGANGGAGTCGTCGGCGGAACCGGTACGATNAANGCGGACCTNTTCGGTGATGAAGCTTCCTCGGCAATGGTNGTTCACTATGATTATACGGTGCTGGCCGGAACGCAGGGAGGCAGAAACCATTATAAACAAGACCGACTGTTTGAACTTGCCCTAAGGTTTCGATTGCCTCTGGTATTGTTTAGTGAAGGTGGCGGTGGACGTCCCGGGGACGATGATCTGGGTCCAGGCGTTTCTTTTGATACCCATACTTTTACTCAGTTTGCAAAATTGTCGGGCTCTGTGCCGATGATTGGCGTTAATCATGGCCGCTGCTTTGCAGGTAATACTGTGTTGTTGGCTTGCTGTGATGTGATTATCGCGACTAAGGATTCAACCATTGGTATGGGCGGNCCAGCTATGATCGAAGGCGGTGGACTCGGTGTTTATACACCTGAGGAAGTGGGCCCCATGTCATTTCAGGTTCCCAATGGCGTTGTGGATATTCTGGTTGAGGATGAGGTAGAAGCCGTAGTGGTAGCCAAAAAATATCTTTCCTATTTTCANGGGTCTGTGGATAGCTGGGAATCGCAAGATCAGATGAGTCTGCGCCATGTTATTCCTGAAAATCGACTACGACTCTACGATATGCGAGATATTATTTCGACTCTTGCAGATGTCGATTCGGTACTTGAGGTCAGAGAAAAATTTGGTGTAGGTATCATTACTGCATTTATCCGTGTGGAGGGAAAACCAATGGGGGTAATAGCCAATAATCCCCATCACCTCTCAGGCGCCATTGATTCTGATGGTGCTGACAAAGGTGCTCGGTTTATAAAATTATGTGATGCTTTTGATATTCCAATCCTCAGTCTGATGGACTGCCCAGGATTAATGGTTGGGCCGGAGGTTGAAACTACTGCGCTTGTTAGGCACTCCGCGAGAATGTTTAATACCGGCGCTAATATTACTACGCCACTATTTGGCGTAGTTGTGCGCAAAGCCTATGGTTTGGGTATTCAGGCGATGTGTGGAGGTGCCTCATCACTGGGTCTGCTCACAGTTGCTTGGCCCACGGCGGAATTTGCTGCGATGAATATTGAGGGTAGCGTTAAGTTGGGGTTTCGAAATGAACTGATGGCAATCGAAGATCCTGAAGATAGAAATAGACTGTTTAATGAGAAGGTAGAGGAGCAGTACGAGCGTGCTAAGGCTGTTAATGCAGCAGTGGGAGGCGGGCTTGATGATGTGATTGATCCGTCGGAAACAAGGTCATGGATTGCTGAAGGTCTCAAGCGGTTGCCTCCGATGCCGACTCGAACTGAGAAAAAACACGCTTACATAGATACCTGGTAGAAGGATAAAATGTTTTCTGGGTCTTTGCTGTAGACTAATTGCATTGATTTAAAAAATAGTAAATCTGATAAGAAGGCGGTATGGGTAAACCTAAACTCCATTCGAAAGATGACCCTGATAGTCGACGGCGGCTGCCCTCTGTTGACGCTGTATTACAGCAATCTGTGCATCTCAATTTGCGCTTTGGCAACAAAAGAGTGGGTATGGCTATTCGCGCACAACTTGCAAGCCTTCGCCATGCTCTCAGCGAAACAATTGATATGGCTGTTAGTGTTGATTCTATTGTTCAAGCAGTTGAGCAAAAACTGAGAGCTGATGACGAATCCACATTAAAGCAGGTCATCAATCTTACCGGCACGGTATTACATACTAATCTTGGCCGCGCGGTTCTTCCCCAGCAGGCAATCAACGCTATGACTAAAGTTGCAGCGATGCCCACCAACTTGGAATATGACCTCGCCAGTGGCGGTCGTGGTGAACGTGATGATCATGTGGAAGCGTTGATCTGTGAGTTAATTGGTACTGAAGCAGCGACTGTGGTGAATAATAATGCCGCTGCCCTGTTACTAGTATTAAATACTTTAGCCGAAAATGGCGAGATACCGGTGTCCCGAGGTGAGTTAGTTGAGATAGGCGGGTCTTTTAGAGTGCCCGATATTATGCAAAGGTCAGGCTGTACCTTGGTGGAAGTGGGAACCACTAATCGAACCCATCTCAAAGATTATGCGCAGGCGATAAATCCTCGCACGGCTCTATTAATGAAGGTGCATACCAGTAATTATGAAACACAGGGNTTTACTGCCGCGGTTGATGAAACGGAACTGGCCGCATTGNCTAGGCGAGCGGAGTTACCTTTTGTCGTAGATCTTGGTAGTGGTAACTTAATTGATTTTTCAATTTATGGTCTTCCGCAGGAACCTGTGACTGGTAGTGCGATTAAAAATGGCGCTGACGTTGTGACATTTAGTGGTGACAAGCTACTGGGTGGTCCACAATGTGGGATTATTGCAGGACGCAAAAGCCTTATCGATCGAGTTCGCAGTAATCCACTGAAGCGAGCGCTGCGGTTGGATAAGATTACATTGGCTGCGCTATCTGAAGTGCTGAAACTTTATCGCCACCCAGAGATATTAGCTCAAGAGCTACCAACTTTGCGCTTTCTGACCAGAGATGTTACTGATATTAAAAATCAGGCTTNCCGGATTGCTCCACTACTAGCCAAAAAACTACCTGCGGATTACACCATTGTCGCTAAGGCCTGCCTCAGTCAGATAGGTAGTGGGGCTCTACCTATTCAGAATATTCCNAGTTTTGGCCTGGTCATCACTGCAGCCAGTGACGCTAAACTGCGCGCATTGTCAGATGCGTTTCGATCGCTTCCATATCCGGTGGTGGGTCGTATTAATGACAAGAAATTAATTTTGGATTTACGCTGTCTTGACTGTGAGTCACAGTTTCTTGAACAGTTCGCTAAATTGNAAGAGACACTTGCATGATNGTCGCCACGGCTGGCCATGTTGATCATGGTAAGACCTCGTTGGTCAAAAACCTCTCCGGTGTTGATACTGATAATTTAGACGAGGAGAAGCGTCGAGGCTTATCAATAAATCTCGGTTATGCTTATCTGCAGGCCGATGCTGATACAACCATTGGTTTTATTGATGTTCCGGGCCACAGCCGTTTTATTAATACTATGATTGCTGGGGTAAGCAGCATTGATTTGGCGCTTGTCATTGTGGCTGCTGATGAGGGCTTAATGCCCCAGACGATCGAGCACATGGAAGTTCTAAGTCTATTGAATATTAGTCAATACGTGGTTGTTATCAGCCATATTGATAGAGTTGAAGCAGTTCGGGCAAAGGAAGCCGCCAAAAGCGTGCAGGAAAAATTAGGACTGCGATGTCCTGTTTTTGAGGTTAATAACCTAAATGGCGCTGGCATAGATAATCTAAAAAAGTATTTAGTGGACACTGCAAAACAGCAGAAGGCTAAATGCCGGAGAGGATATTTTCGCTTATCCATTGACCGTAGTTTTCTACTTAAAGGTATTGGGTTGGTGGTAACTGGCACGGCTATTTCAGGCATGGTTGCGGAGGGCGATAAATTATTTTTACTGCCAGACAATAGAGAAGTTAGGGTGCGAGGCATATATTCCCAGAATGAAAAGTCGGCAACGGGCCGGATCGGTCAGCGCTGTGCATTACAGTTGACAGGTGTTGAAAAGAGTCAGATAGCGCGCGGGGACTGGTTGCATTCTAGTGCGCATGCTCGGGTCTCCGATCGACTCAATGTTAGGTTGGAAGTGTCCGACCATCTACCATTCAAGGTTAAACATTTGTGCCCAGTTAAAGTCTATATTGGTGCCAAGTTGCACAGTGCAAAATTGTATCTTCTTGAAAGGCAAATAGAAGGTAATGAACTAGCGGCAGGCGATCGAGCTTTGGCTCAGCTTATTATCGATGGTCAAATTAGTATCTGCAAAGGGGACAGATTTATCCTCCGTGATAGCAGTGAATCTGTCACATTAGCGGGTGGAGTAGTGCTAGAACCCTTTGCGAGACATAGCCCCAAATTAAGTGGTCTAGCCAAGGAATATTTGTTGGCAATGGCATTGCCAACGTTGGAAGAAACTTTGAGAGAATTGGTTATTGAGCAGCAGCGCTTAGTCAACCTCAACCACTTTAAGCAGGCTTGCAATCTATTACCTATGGATTTGCAGGCTGTCATAGATCAAGCGGGGCTCGCGGATAAATCAAAAGCATTTTCTTTACGAGGACAAGAGTATCTTGTTGCAAATCAATACTGGGCAAACGCCGAACAATCAATCATCGATTTTGTGCAATATTGGCATTCCATTAATCCCAGTGCGGATGGTATAGAGTCGAGTTATCTATTTACATGTCTAGTCCCAAAGATAGATCATGATTTGTATTGGACCATTGTCGATAATTTAATTGCCAGGGCAGTTTTAAGTCGGGCCAATGGCTGTATTAGTTTGAAGAATTTTAAGCCCCAGATATCTTCTTTAGATAGACAACAATGGCAACTGATAGAAATTGCATTGGCGGAATATAATAGTCAGATTCCTACGCTGGCGGATTTGTATGGGGACCTACAGATGGACATGAGCACTGTAGATCTAATATTGCAAAAAGCCGTCAAGGACGGTCGTGTCTACAAGCTGGGAAGCAAACGCTTTGTCCTTTTTAAGCAACTTAGGCAATTCGCCTACGGGGTGCGTCAATTGTCAAGTACTGTGCCTCAGTTCTCCGTTGTTGATGTCAAAGAGCATCTGGGCTTAGGACGTAATTCATGTATCCAACTGCTGGAGTATTTTGATTATATAGGTTTTACACGCAGATACGGTCAAAGACGAACAGTGATTGATAAAGAATTGCCGGACAGGATGTTCGCCATAATATAGTATCGGGAAGAGCGACGCCCCCGGTGGGGTGCCTGGTCTTCAAAACCAGTGAGGTGCCATTGAGGTGCCTGGTGGGTTCGACTCCTACCTCTTCCGCCAATGTTTAGAATTATTATCGGGTGAAAAACAGGTTAGGGTGAGCATTAAACATGAATATAAAATTAGTCGATCCTGAATTGGCATTACTACTTGAGTCATTCCCCCACTTAGATATCTGGACGGACCTTATTAAAACGCGGCAACGCGCATCAGAGATGCGCGCCAAGATAATTCAGCAGATGCCGAAAATATTAGGGGTTGAATCCACAGATTACTCAATTCCCAATATCGATGGTCCTGAAGTATTAGTGCGCGTTTATCGCCCTAAAGGTCAAGAGGNTCCATTGCCCGCACTGCTTTGGATTCATGGTGGAGGCTATTGCTTGGGGTCAATGGAGGGCGAGGACAATGTTGTCCGTCAAATAACAAAAGCAGTTGGCTCAGTTATTGTGTCGGTTGATTATCGACTTGCACCAGAGCATCCGTTTCCAGCAGCTCTAAATGATTGCCGCGGAGCGCTACAGTGGCTTGTTGGTAACACCAATTGGTTAGCGGTAGATCCTGCGCGTATTGCGATCGGTGGTATCAGTGCAGGCGCGGGGTTGGCCGCTGGTCTTGCGTTATATATCAGGGATAAAACTGAGATACAGCTTAATTTCCAATTTTTACTCTGCCCGATGATTGATGATCGTTGCGTTACAGCCTCAAGCCATATGATTACCGATAAGCGTGTGTGGAATCGCGACTCCAATTTGATAGCCTGGAAACATTATTTAAATCGGGTAAAAACGCCTGAAAAAGAGACCTATAAAGACGTATCCGAGTATGCTGCCGCCAGTCGCGCAACAGATTTGTCTGGTCTGCCACCGGCTTATATTGCAGTGGGTTCGGTCGATGCCTTTGTTGATGAAAATCGAGACTATGCTCAGCGTCTTGAAGCGTCTGGGGTGAGCACTCAGTTTGACGTCTTTGAGGGGGGCTTTCATGGGTTCGAATTTATTGCTCCCAGTGCCAAGATTTCTCAAGAGGCTCGAAAAAGTCACTTTGGTGCTCTGAGAAATGCTCTGTTTAATTAGTCTTAAATTAGTGATCTAAGGATGGTTGATTGAACAGTCTGTCGAAAAGTCGATTTAGCAACGATTTAAAACCAGTTGCCATTATCTAGCCAAATGACTAAAATTAGACTGAAATTTAACATGCATAGTTTAAGGAAGGCGTTATGGCTTTTAGGTTGGCGAATATTGAGGGTAGGGCAGCTTTGG
Organism: Porticoccaceae bacterium; assembly: GCA_002685715.1. Lineage (GTDB taxonomy): Bacteria > Pseudomonadota > Gammaproteobacteria > Pseudomonadales > Porticoccaceae > HTCC2207. The sequence goes on from NYXU01000025.1 coordinate 49,343, forward strand.
TGTCTGGCGACGCATACTATGATCTGGAAGATATTAGTAATGGCAATTTTTCAGGGGATCCAATGCAAGCGCTCGAGAGATTGTCGGAGCTATCTGCGCTTGGTGCTCAATTAGACAATTTTGAACCCAGTGGCCAACTTGCCGATGTTGAACTTGGCCCGCCGATTCCAAATCCTAAAAACTGCTATGCGGTGGGTCTTAATTACCGGAATCATGCTGAAGAGTCGAATATGGATATCCCTCCTGTACCCATGGTGTTTACCAAACATACATCTTGTATAAGCGGTCCTACCGCTAATATTGAGATGCGCAGTGATTACGTTGATTATGAAGCTGAACTTGTAGCAGTTATTGGTAAGCCTGGTAAAGATATTGCTAGAGACGATGCCTGGCAGCATGTGGCTGGTCTTTGTGTGGGCCAGGATATTTCAGATCGTCCGATGCAATTTAGCGCGGCACCACCACAATTTAATCTGGGCAAATCCTTTGATACATTCGGCCCCATAGGTCCGGTACTCACCTCCTTGGATTCATTGGATGATTATCGTTCAATGGAAATACAGTGTGACGTTAGCGGGGAGCTACGACAGAAAGATAATGTCGATGACCTAATTTTTGATATACCTTTCATAATCTCTTATCTGTCTGAAATAGTGACTTTAAATACAGGAGATGTGATTTTTACGGGAACGCCTGCTGGGGTTGGTGTTATCGACGGCAAATACTTGCGCGATGGCGAAATACTGACCACCAGCATTGCAGGCCTTGGAACGCTACGCAATCGCTGTGTGAGGGTAGCTGATCATTCTCGGGCAGCAATAGTACCCGATGCTTTTTCTAAATTATTGGCTGCAGCCCGAGAGAAGGCAGGGGCGCAAAAATAAGCCCCTGTGGTATTGATGATTATCGAGCTTAAATGCCCGTGACTTTTTCCAGAGTTGTATTAGTTAGCGCTTGATATTTTTGGGTTAGGAAGCGGATAACTTTGAGCGGAGCAGGGTCTGCCACTTCTTTTGCAATTTCGGGGCGAGAGAGCAGTGACTGGTACCAGGCTTCTAGGTTGGGGTGTAAGCGCTTAAAGGGATAGCCGGTTGATCGTAGTCGATGGGCATATATAAACCAGACTATATCGACGATACTGATGTCATCACCCATCAGAAATTCTTGACCTGCCAGCCGTGATTCCAATTTTGAAAATTCACGGTTGAATCTCTCTGCAGATTGGGTTGCTTGCTCTGGCGTAATGCCATGTCTTGCCAGATTTTGCCAAAAGGCAAGTTGCACCTTCTTATGGCTATCTTTTTTGCCCTCTACAGTGCCTTCACTGGATTCCAGTGCATCAAGAGCTTCGGGTGGCTTGCCCGTCAAAAATTTTGGCAGGGAAAAACCAAAAGTCAAAGTCCGCAAATCTAAGTGTAAATTATCTTCAGCCTGGAGTTGCTCTGCAACAGCTGCGCTTTGCTTGCTGGGAATTAATTTTGGAATCTCAAAGCAGTCATCAAGGTAGCCGACAATATCATTACTCTCGATATGTACATCGCCATCATGCACCAGAGCCGGCAGAAGTCCGCGAGGATTAATGCCGAGATACCATTGGCTATAATTTTCAGCCTGCAATAGATTGATCGGGTGTGAAATCCAATCAATGCCTTTCAGATTAAGCACGATGCGCACTTTTTGGGAGCAGGACGAGCTGGTAAAATGAAACAGATGTACTCCCTTCCATTCTTTAACTTCCTTGGTTTTAATATCTTTTTCGTATAGTTTAACCATCTTTGGTTTTATCCTTGATTTATCTTTGTAACCTTAGAGTAACAATCAGCAATAGCATCATTGCTGCCACTACTAGAAGATTCGCATCCCAGCCATTCGCTAGCGATGGAACGCCACCCTGTTTATCTGCAAGGCCACCACCATACAAAGGCATAGACGCCGCGCTGACAACGAATGCAGTATTGATAATAAAATTGATGAGAATGCTGACTTGCAGACGCTCCCTAATTGACCAAGGGCTTATCCATAGAAGGTAGAGGGAATACCCGCCAAGCATCGAAAAAGCCAATAGGGCCCAAAGCATATGCAGGCGCGCATGCATAGGCCAGTCTGGATGTAGCAAGTGACTGGCATTGAGATCGACTAGGGGCGCCACTACCATCGGTGTGACTGAGATCAGGCTGAGTATTATTCGAGCTTGCTTTTGATGGACCGTTAAAGACAAAGGTTAATCCTTATTTTTTAGCATTTTCGATGGCGGCTTCGGCCCAGGGTAGACGATCTTCAGGCCCGCCAAAGGTATCCATATCTAATAAAATTTCCATAATTTCTACGCCCCGCTCTTCACCAGCGGGCCAATTTTCGATAATCGTTTGCATCTGAGTGACGCGTTCGGGATGCTTAGCTGCCAGATCGACGCTTTCAGTCGGGTCGGTAAACACATTGTAGAGTTCCAGACGATCGCCGGTAATTAACTTCCAAGGTGGTTGGTAGAGCGAGACATTGTCAAAGCCGGTGACCAAATAGTCTGGTTTTGGGGTTGTTTCGCCCTTGGATAATGAGCGCCACTGAGATGCGCCATCAATATCTTCGGGGATGATTTCGCCACCACCAACGGCCTCGAGTAATGTTGGTAGCACATCGGACACAGAGAAAAATTCAGTATGGGTGCCCGAAGTGACCTGCTTGGGCCACCAGAGAAGGGCGGGTACTCGGACACCACCCTCCAACGTACTAGTTTTCGCACCGCGTAGAACCCCGTTATCGCTGCCCCCGTCATAGGAAAATTTGGCAAATTCCTCCAGCGTGCTAATGGGTACCGGTCTATCAAAAAAGTAGGTACCTAACCCGGCGAGCTTTTTTATGGTAGATGCGAGCTCTGCATTATTACTTATTAATCCACCGTTATCGCTGGCAAATAGTATCAGCGTATTGTCGAGCATATCGCGCTTATTAAGTGCCCGAATAACACGTCCAATTTGATCATCTAATTCCGAGACCATTGCTGCATGGATGCGTCGATTAGAGTTGCTGATCTGGCTGTATTTATCGATGCTCGCCTGCGGTGCTTCATTGGGCATATGGGGCGCAGCCATGGCCAAGTATAAAAATAACGGTTGTTGCGACTGGTGCTGTTCGATCAAAACAACAGCTTCATCGCCTAATAGGTGCGTTGCGTAGCCCTGTTCACGAACGGTCTGCCCGTTGCGTTGCCAGTCATGTCCACCCCCATGGTTGTGGTCCCAATAGCCGATACCGCCGCTTAAAAAACCATAAAAGTGTTCAAAACCCCGAGCTGGAGGTGCATAGGCGGGCGTATAGTTGCCCAAATGCCATTTACCAACCATTAGGCTACGATAACCTAGGGTATTTAGATACTGAGGAAGAATTTGCTCATTGAGATCGAGGCCAAGTTTCTGATTTTTAGCAATAGCCCGGCTGATACCTAATCTTTTGGGTGATTTGCCTGTCATCAAGGCTGCTCTAGTAGGACTGCAGGTTGGCTGAACATAAAAGCGATCGAGCTTAAGACCTTCGGTAGCTAGGCGATCAATATTGGGAGTATTAATATCGCTGCCATGGTAACCGACATCGTTCCAGCCCAAATCATCGGCTAATATCACAACAATATTGGGTAATGTTGAGTTGGATTCAGAGGCAGCAACTGATCCATGAAAAAATAACAGTAGTGTTGCGATAAGGCCCCAAAACTGAAAATTGAAGTTTAAGATTTGCATAGTGTAGACCAGTGGATTTTGGCAATTGATTTATTTTAGCCGATCGGCTAACTTAGTCAACCATCTTGCTATAAAAAGTCATGTCGCAGTCACAACGTTATCAATCAGATTAACTTTTAAATCTTTGCAGCCTGCAAAAGGCAAGCTGATATGAGCCAAATGTTGGAATTGGTAAGGACTAGATATATTGACTATGCGGGGCGGAAGTTGGTAAATACTTCTTCGTAGGAGATGTCATGAGAATCAAAAATTTAGTCGCTACAAGCCTCTTAAAAGGTTTTTCCGTGCCTATGATGATAATCAGTAGTTTGTATTATCGTGCACTTTGTCGCTATCGGGGGACCAGTGCTGCACGTGATCCTAGTTATCAAAAATTTACTATAGGCGATATTGATTTTGTCGAATATTTTGTTGAGGTGGAGGGTTATAATCATCGTATAACCGAGGCTGGAGATGCTGACGCCTGTGGGGACAATACAGTGGTCTTCATGGGGGGTATACCTACAGATGCGAGTGAAACGTTTTATTGGTTAGTGGCTGAACTCTGTTGTTTAAACTCAAATCTTCGGTGTCTAATCATTCAGCTCCCCTTTGTTGAAAATAATACTAAGCTGGATTTTTCCAACAACACCAAAGCCCGGCACTCTGCCCGAGCACTGCCTTTTAATCAGCACATTGATTTATCAAATGACCCCGTTGATCCCCGTTTTGATCATTGTAATCAAGCAATTACAGCTGCGCATATTCTTGGTGCTATGGGGATAGTAAAAGCTCATTTTGTTGGTCATGACCGCGGAGCGGTTGTATTTGATTATCTTATCGGAGCCAATCCAGATATTGCCTTAAGCTATTCTCGAGGGTCTCAGCTTTGGGATCACTACGATGATGCCTGGTCGCTTTTAGCACCTCAGTTAATTGTCGGTCCGCCTCATCGCCAGATGGTCATTTCGTGGCAGTGTCAATTACTATTTTTTGCGGTGGTTAAATTGAAGCGTCCGATCAATTTATTATCTCCAGGATTCGTAGCGGCAGTCGACAATGCCAAAAGAGGCTCGCAAGAATATGATAGGAAAACCCATCTGCTTTATAAGTCCGTTGCAGTGCCAAAAGGCATTAGGTCAATTATTGGGCAAATAATGATGCAGACTGATTCCACGGATGAGGTAAGGGGGAGAGTAGTTCTAAAGAATTCTAAAGTGCAGATTATGCAGTTCCAAGGCGAAGATGAATTTGCTATTGATGCCCGTGGCAATATCGTCTCCGATCAGCCTTATTTCGGCCGCTATAATCTATTTGCCAATGATGTTTGTGACCTCTACCCTAGCGCGATCATTCAAGATATAAGCCTTAAGGTTGATAAACTTTTGGAAAATTGTGGTCTATATCACTCTCTGCGTCTCAAGGATGATGCCAGATTGAGTCGGTTTTGTCTGATCCCGAATGCGGCCCATTTTAATGTTGTTGAAAACCCCCAGGCTTGTGCTCAAGCAATTAACGACTTTATGACTAATCTTGAGTGAGTTCGTTAGATACAAGCTTAGCTAAGTTGATCTTTTAATTGATCAAATAACTTATTCAGTTGGTCTTTTAGGCTATTATGACTGTGTCCGTAGCAAAGCCCATAAATTTGCCTGTCTGGCCTTAGCAGGGCTAGGGCCACCTCGTTATCATCGGCCCAGTGTTGCAGAAGGCCTTCTTTATCAATACCTTGACCTCCTTCACCTAGTGTAACAATGGTGACAGCTGCGTTTAAGAAGTCGATATTTTGTTGGCTGAGTAATACTGTAGGGTCGGCGTTAAAACCAATGAGCGCAAACGATTCGCCGAGCAGACTGTCGAGTAAAACCTCTTCTCCGCTGTTGAGTTTGATTGTACTTTGACGCAACATATACCGGTTTAGTGAACGGTGGTCCCGTGCAAAAACCCCATTTCCTAGTCGCCACTGCTGACCAAATTTTATCGTAGATATAATGAAAGGAAAAACCCGTCCAAGCATCAGAAATAGATCGCGCGCCAATGCCTTCAGTGGGTTGCGAGTCTGAATAATATCGCCATGAGTTATTGCAAGATTAATAACTTCCTCGACGTGGGGGTGTCTTTCGCTATGATAGCTGTCGAGAACCTTGGCATCCCATTGTCCGGCTAATACGCCAGCAAGCTTCCAGCTGAGATTGTACGCGTCGCGAATACCTGAGCAGAGCCCTTGGCCCAGAAAAGGCGGCATTTGATGAGCGGCATCACCCAGTAAGAATATTCGTCCTTTTTTAAACCGATCTGCTAATAAAGCGTGAAAACGATATACCTTTGCCCTAACAAGATTACCGTCTTGTTCAGTTAGCTGGCTGTTTAGATGAGTAATGTGGGGAGCCATAAGAGAGCGAACGGTATCTTCATTTTCAAGATCAGAATGGTCGTCATTATCGTTAAGCATAAACTCCCAGCGTAGATGGCCTGGTTCGCATGGAATAAGTGATACAGGCCGAGCCGGATCGCAAATTTGATAGGCCTCATTTTTGATTTTAATGCTTTTGTCTAGCATCAGGTCACACACTAGCCAGGGCTCATCACAGCCTAAATCTTGTAGGGAAAATCCACCTAATTCCCGTGTAATGCTTGACGCACCATCACACCCGAGTAAGTACGAGCAACGATAATATTTTGATTTTTTGTCCTTTAGATGCCTGATCGTTAGTGTAATACCAGTGCTATCTTCATCGAGCTTCTCGAGTTTCCAACCAAGTAATTGATCGACTGATTCGCAGGTATCTACATTTTGCCGAAGATGTTTTTCGAGGTTTGGTTGAGAGAAGAACGTATTGTTTGGCCAGCAGTGAACTCTGTCAGTCTGCGACAGATCTTGATGAAAAGTTTTCCAGTTAAAGCCATTGATAAATGATATAGATCCCGGGTCTCGACTCGTCTCTTTGATTTTTTCATGCAGTCCTTGAGATTGGAAAATTCGCATAACCTCGCCATCGTAATGGACCGCTCGGGGAATTTCGTAGATGTCTAAATTAGGCTCTACAACCAACGTGCGTATTCCTTGTTTTCCCAACAAAGAGGCCATCATCGCGCCAGTAGGTCCATAGCCAATAATTGCAACATCATAGTTTTTCATGTCTCAGAACCTTACGCGGGATAAGTTTTCGCGACAGCTTAGCCATTCGGCTAACTATCGTCAAGGCGGTGTAAAAAAAAGAATATAAGTGCTACGTATTGTTAACTAGTTCAGTCCATGATTAAACATCAAACGACTCATTAAGCGTCTTGACTTAGTTTAGCCGAATGGCTAATGTTCAACAAGTGAGCTAAGACATTCAGTGTCTCCAGGGCAATTGTTGTTAGTTATTGAGTGCATTACTGCAGTAGCACTTTGCGGTGTAAAGCCTAGAGGCAGTACTGGCTAAGTTATATCTCAGGGTGCTCTTAGTGTTGGATTTGCTAATGCACTATTTTTTAATTAAGTCGAATAGAGTGAATATTTTATGATTAACCATTTTATAAGTGGGGCAGGCGTGGCTGAGGGTGGCGTTTGTTCAGATCTATTTAATCCATCAAGTGGTAGAAAAATTGGTAGTGTCTTAAATGGCACCGCTGACGAAGTAGATATGGCTGTGAAGGCTGCCCATAACGCTTTTCTGACTTGGTCAACCACGGGTTTGGGGTATCGAGCAAATATACTCCTGGCCTGTCGCCAGAAAGTCATGGAGCATCGTGACGAGTTGATTGATATTTGTGTTCTCGAGGCGGGAAAGACATTTTCTGACGCTGCAGCTGAAGTTGATAAAGGTATTGAGGCACTTGCCTATGGTGGCAGTGTCGCTAGTTGGTTAACGTCTACAACTACGCAAAACGTTTCATCAGGCATCGATGTTGTTGACGCCCGCTATCCAATTGGCGTTGTCACTACGGCGAGTCCGTTTAATTTTCCCGTAATGATTCCACTTGTGCAGTGCGCAATGGCCCTTGCATGTGGCAATACCGTGGTTGCAAAACCAAGTGAAAAAGTACCTTCAGGTTTTCGTTTAATCGCAGAGATTATGCATAAGGCAGGTGTCCCCAGTGGAGTTTTAAATGTGGTAAACGGTGGTCGTGAAGTAGTTGAAGCGATGATTGAACATCCAAAAGTTGCCGGTTTAAGCTTTGTTGGCAGCACGCCGGTGGCCAAACATTTAAGGATAAAGGGGATTGAGAATGATAAGCGAGTGCAGGCGTTTGGGAGCGGCAAAAACCACATGATAGTGCTGCCTGATGCTGATTTGGATATGGCGGCTGACGCGGCGGTGTCGGCTGCATTCGGTGCAGCGGGTCAGCGTTGCATGGCAATATCGGTGGTTGTAGCGGTGGGTAATATTGGTGATCAGTTAGTGGCTAAAATCGCTCAGCGTATTCCCGGTATTAAGGTGGGTTCAACAGCGGACAAAGATGTTCAACTGGGTCCGGTGATAAGTTCCGAAAGTAAGCAGCGTATTCATGCATTTATTGATGGCGCAGAATCTTCTGGGGCTACACTTGCCGTTGATGGGCGTATGCAGGAGGATCAAGAGGGCTGGCTTGTCGGTGCTACCCTTGTCGATCATGTTAAACCCGGTATGCCTGTCTACGATAATGAGGTGTTTGGGCCAGTTTTATCCATTGTTAGAGCATCAACCTATGAAGCGGCAATGGATATTGTGGCAAGCCATCCTTTGGGTAACGGTGCGGCTATATTTACCCGCGATGGTGGTGCTGCTAAGCGTTATGCAGATGATATTCAAGCGGGTATGGTTGGCATCAATGTCCCCATACCTGTGCCGCCCTGGAGCCATAGTTTCGGTGGCTGGAAAGGCAGTGCCTTTACCGATAGTAAAGTTAGTGGGCCCGAGTCACTAAACTTTCATACTCGCGTTAAAGCAGTGGTCAGTCGATGGCCAGACCCAGCTGAAAGTAAAGTGGATTTGGGTTTTCTAAAGACTGATAGTTAGGGGCCAACAGTAAGTATTACTTTGCATAGTATTTGCTAATTAATAATATCAGTGCTAAATTAGCCAAATGGCTACTAGCCATATGGCTATTGAGGGGTAGCCGTTACATCTATGCATTCTAAAGTAAAAATTTAAGGGGAATTATATGAAGAAAAAGCTAATTATTAGTGCTATAGCTGCACAGTTAATGGTCCCGCAAGGTCTTCAGGCTGAGACATTGGCTCTTGAGGAGGTAATAGTAACCGCGGAGAAAAGAGAGCAGAGTTTGCAGGAGGTTCCAGCCTCGATCTCGGCCTTCTCTTCATCTCAGATAGAGCAGGCTGGGTGGGATGATATATCGCAGCTTGAAACTAGCATCCCTAGCGTATCGATGGGTGGAGACGGTGATTCACGTCCATTTGTTTTTATACGAGGCGTAGGGTCGCGTAAGTTTGATATCGGTTCTGAAGGTTCAGTCGGTGTGTTTGTAGACGAAATCTATAATGCTCGCTTTTCGTCAGCGCTCTCAGGTATTGTCGATATTGAGCGTATCGAAGTGCTCAAGGGTCCTCAGGGCACTTTATATGGGCGTAACACTATCGGTGGTGCGGTGTCACTGTACACGGTAAAACCCACCGACGAGTTTGAGGCGCGCGTTAAGGTTGCTTTTGGAAACGAAGGCTATCAACGTATGGGTGGCTACGTATCTGGTGCACTTTCAGACGATTGGGTGGGTCGTATATCTGCTTCGGTGCGTGAGGATGACGGTAATATGTATGAGGTTTTGTCTGGCAAAAATGATGGCCAAGAGGCCGATGCCGTTCGTTTGAATCTTTTGGGCCAATTGAGTGATAAAACCAGTCTTGAGTTTACTGCGCAGAGCGCTACGCTTGATCAAAGTGCTCGGCTTGCTCAGGCCAATGGAGAAATGCACCCCGTTTTTGGTTTTTATCAGTTGGGCCACGCTATTCCGCTGCCAGTTCTGCCTGCACCTTTGAAGGCCAATATTATGGCTGGAATTAAGGCGGGTACCGTGGCTAATATCTTGCAAGAAGCGGCACTGGATCCACGAAATGTAAAGCTGGATCGCCCTGGTTTTTCCTATCTTGAGACAGACCTTGTTTCACTCAAGATCGAGCACGAAAATGATAATTTTTTGTTTACATCAATTACTAGCCGTACTAGTGATGACCTCCACGAGCAAACTGATTTTGAATCGACAACTCGGAATGCGATTTGGACTGATGTTGTACAGGATAGTCGGCAAGTGACTCAGGAGTTCCGTTTCACCTCGGTCGATAGCGGTATGTTTACGCTGGACGATAGGCTTACCTGGGTGGTGGGCTTGTATTACTTCAACGATAAAGGTTATAGGAAAGATGACTACTCAGTTGAAGAGCAGGGAAATATTCCTCCACAGTATTACCAAGCTGCCAGCGTTGACTTTAGCCAGGCTCGTCAGGATGTGACTCTCGATAACAAAAGTTTCGCTTTATACGGTCAGGCCACTCTGGCATTGACTGATCAGCTAAATGTTACAGTAGGTATCCGACGCAGTGAAGATGAGAAAGATGTTATCACGCAGATGATAACCAACACACCAGGTTATCCATTTGTTGCTGCTCCCTTTACGCTGCCTCAGACACTAGAGTATAGCTCCACAGACCCTAAACTAAGTATTGACTATGCGATCAATGAAAATGCCATGGCTTATATTACTTATGCTAGCGGTTATAAAAGCGGCGGAGCACAGTTTGCAAGTTGGGCACAAGCTCTCAATGTTGGTGGCTTTGACAAAGAGCAGTTGGATTCTTTGGAAATTGGCTATAAGGCCCGTCTGCTGGATAATCGACTGCAATTAAATATGGCAGCCTATAGATATGACTATACCGATCAACAGGTACAGGCGATCGTTGTGGTCAATGGCTCGCCGGCTGGTCTGACTAGCAATGCTGCCGAGAGCGAGATGGACGGTTTTGAGCTCGAGATGAATTATCTACTGACCAATGCGTTGAGAGTTGATTTTAACTACTTCAATCAGGACGCAGTATTTGGCAGTTTTGAGGATGTAAGCGGCTCTAAGACGGGCAATCCAATGCAGTTTGCCCCCGAAAACGCTTATACGTTGGCGTTAAATTATTCTCCCGATTCTGAGAATAATCTTCAATTAAGAGCTGAGTATAGCTACAAAGATGAGTTCCAATTTGATGCAGGCAATCGTGCTATTTCTTTGGAGCCCGATCACAGCGTCGTTAATTTCACGGCCGCCATGGATCTCAACGAGTCAATGTCTTTACGACTGTACTGCAACAATTGTTCCGATGAATTAATACGAACTCAGGTAACTACTTTTGCTACCGCGCAGGGTGGCGGTGGACGCAGTATTTATGGTCCTGGCCGTCGTTTTGGGGCGGAATTTACTTATAACTTTTAGCCCAGCCCTCAGATTAGGCCGCCCGTGATAAGAGGGACCTATCACGGGCTGTCTGATTTTTTAGCGCTCTACTGGCATTTGAATTTTTGTTATGTGTCCTCTGTGGACCCCAGTACTTGTCTAAAGGAACACCTTGTTTTATGTCGATACAATATACAGAAGAATTTGAACTTTATGCCTACGGTGAGTCTCTAGCCTCACAAACTGTCAGGGTGGCTTTAGCGGAAAAGGGTATTAGTTACAAGCAACATAGAATCGGTCTCGAATCTACTGGTGAGCATCTACAAAAGGCATACAAGGCAATCAATCCCGCATCATTAGTTCCTACCTTAATACACAACGGTGTTCCTATCTATGATAGCGTCAGAATTATTGACTATATCGACTCAGTTGCGCCAGAGCAGAGCGAAAAACTATTTCCGGCCGATCCGAAAAAAAGCTCTGAGGTTAGGGCCTTAGTTAAGGAGTTCTGCTTAGATGAAAGCGTAGGTATTGGCGAAAATTTTGGAACTAGCGTTGCTGGCATTAGTACTCAAATGCTGGCTTACCTTTTATGCAAAAGGCCATTTCGGTCTGTGGTATGGGACTATCTTACTAAGCATCCATCCAGAGAACGTGTACCCATTTTTATTTTGTTACGTATTCTCGGTCGACCACCGCGCACTAAATATCGTTATTTTGTCAGTGGCGTTGCCAAGGGTGTACTTTTTATAGAGAAGACTTTAGCCCATGGAGGACAGTTCATAGCAGGCCAGTATTCCGCCGCAGACGTGTTACTGACGCAACTCTTTCATCGGTTGGAAATTACCGCGTTTCATACTGTGCTTAAGTCTGAACAGTTTCCAAAAATNAAAGCCTACTGGCAAAGGCTGCAGCAGCGCGAGAGCTATAAGGCCGGGATCCTCGATTTTGAAGAGGAAGAGTGGGCCGAATGTAAAGCCGCGTTATATGGCGATGAAGAAAATCCTGATATTGATTATTTTTGGTCAGAAGTGGAGCGGTTGACCCAACTATAACCTATTGACTGTATTTGAATGACGAATAATTGTCAGCATCAAAAGAGGAATAAGAAATGAGTGAACCGATTTGTAAAGTTGCGGACATCATTTTTGTGCGTTTTGAGCTAGTAGATTTAGAGCAACAAAAAGAGTATTTGGAACATTTTGGTATGGTTCTGGCGTACGAAACTNATAACTCGATTTTTTATCGCGGCACCGGTAGTTCGCCGTATTGTTATGTTGCTACAAAAGGTGAGGTCAATCGTTTTGTCGGTACCGCCTATCGCGCCAATGCCTTCTCTGATCTCGAAGCACTGGCTACGGCAAAGGGCATTGATATTGTGGAAAATGCTGAGCCTGGTGGCGGTCACAAAGTCACGCTTTTGGATCCAGATGATATTGAGATTGAAGTCTATTACGGCATGCAATCGGCCGAGCCGATATCGATTAGCCCGACTATGCTCAATACGGGTGTTATTAAGCCGAGAGAGAATTTGCTCCAGCGCTTTGGTCGTGGTTCCGATGAATGGCAATTACATGACGATCGCTGGGTGTATGAACTGACCTCCAAAGTTAAGCGTCTGGGGCACACTGCTATAAATGTTGCCGACGCAGCCATATCGGTTAATTGGTATGCGGATACGCTAGGCTTTCTAATTAGTGACAATCTACTTGCTCCCGATGGTACTCAGTCGATAGGTGCCTTTATGCGTTGTGATCAAGGGGATACGCCTGTCGATCACCATACGTTAAATAATGTGCAGTTTTTAGGTGAGCCTAAGCCGGCATTTGGGCATGCTGGTTACGAGGTAAGCGATTCGGTCGATGATCTGATGGCGGGTCATTATCATATGAAAACCGTTGATAAGTATTACCATGAATGGGGTATAGGGCGCCATCTCTTAGGTAGCCAAATGTATGATTATTGGAGGGATCCTAGCGGTTTTACTCATGAGCATTGGACTGATGGTGATCTCCTCGATGCATCTATTGTTGCAACAGATACGCCTGCAAGAGATTTGATTATGGCTCAATATGGGCCGGAAGCTCCAGCCTCTTTTGGCGCGACTATGCCCAGTGAAGAGGTCGATGGCTTCAGAGCAGCAACCCCGAGCTTGACAGATATAGTGAAGATGATGGAACAACAACTGAAATAAGTGAGGTTCGATATGAGTGGTTTGAATAAACAATCTATTTCTGCTCAGGAACTTGCGGCTGCCGCAGGTATGCAGCGCCGGCTCCATGGTGGAGATAATGTACAGGCTCATCAGGTATTGGCGGCACAAAATACCTTTAGTGACATGAAAAAACGCTACAAGCCATTAAGTGATGATCATCTCGATTTATTATTTAGAGAGTCGAGAACTCAGTATGCATGGCAGGATAAAGAGGTTAGCGAAGACCTGTTACGAGCGCTTTATGATCTGACCAAAATGACATCTACTAGCGTTAACTCCTGCCCGGGGCGCTTTATTTTTCTGCGCTCAGAAGAGAGTAAAGAGCGACTGAGGCCGACACTAACAGGGAACAATGTTGAAAAAATAATGGGGGCTCCGGTGGTGGTAATTATTGCGCATGATAATGCTTTCTATGAGCGACTGGATCAACTCGCTCCGTATGCTGACCTTAAACCCATGTTTGTCGATAAACCCGCCTATTGTGAGGCTACAGCATTTCGAAATGGCACCTTACAAGGTGCTCAATTGATGATGGCCGCGCGTGCGCTGGGACTTGATTGTGGCCCTATGTCGGGATTTAACAATCAGTTAGTCGACGATGAATTTTTTTCCGGCACCACAGTGGTTTCCAATTTTTTGTGCTGCCTAGGTTATGGCGATCCGAGCCGCATATTTCAGAGACTGCCACGTCTCGAGTTTAACGAGGCCTGCGAGTTTTTGTAGGGCTTGTTCCTTATCTGTGTTGGTTATGATCTAACAGGTATGCTCGTAAATTGATACCGTAATAGAGGGCATTTACAAAGTCACATCAGATCAGAGTGTGCTATCTGAAATCAGAAAAATAACGGCCATTGCTCGATGGTATTTTTATTTACGCTAGACTTTTTTATTACGTAAGGATTGGGTGCAGAAATTGAATTATGGGGTTGATTGCAATCGCGAGTTTCCATGCATTGGTCCGATTGTTGGTTACCTTCCTATTTATATTGCGACGCATCCTTTGCAATCGATATCGCGTCCTCAGGCTAGTACATCAACGCCTGTTAACTAATATGTAGAAGTCGCTCAATCNATCCATCAAGAGGTTAAGAGAAATTGAGTTCCATAACGAATATGAGATTAGCTACGGGTTGCATGGGCGTTGATCGTAAGGGCTCCTTATGGCGGTTCCGCTTGACCTCAAGAGAAAACTCAAGTTAATCTGCCCTAGGAAGCTCCAATGTATTATACTTTTCCTTTTTTAATAACCCTTTACCCTGATTATGACTACTTCTGAAAAACCGCACAATCCGGCAATGCGTGGGCGAATTAATGTTGAACATAAGCTCCTCAACGCTGCTTGCAGGCTGCTAGCTAAAAAAGGTCCTAAGGGAGTTTCAAACCGAGATATAGCCAAACATGCCGGAGTAAATCATGGCCAAATTCATCATTATTTTGGTAGCAAACGAGGATTGCTAGAGGCCGCCATATCTAAACTTGCCTATGACCACTGGGAGCATACGCAGCTTGATGGAATGACGCCTCTGGCATTGGGCAAGGATCAAACTTATATTTTGGCGGTAATTCGTTGCGCTATCGACGGTGAGTTGGAGCTCGCTACGCTGGAACTTCGGAAAGATATATCAGTGCCTAGGCAATCACTAAAAAAACTCCTGAAAAATAGGGCTGTAAACGAGACCGAAGTGGAGGTTAAAGGGAGAATGGCGACAGCTATGGCAATTGAATTAGCATGGGCCATTAGCGAGTCATATATCACTGCCATGGTTGATATCAAACCCAATGAGGTGGATACCGTGAAGCAGAAGATGGTCGATATCTTGATGTCGATAGTAGAGTACTAGGCTTCTTATTCAATAATGTCCCTTTATGAGCGTCGCATAGTCCGTTTGAGATTGGTGGTATAGCCTATTTTATTCTGGGTCATTTGGCGTTGCTTTATACTAGGTGATTTTNACTGGTGCCTAAGCTACAGTTTGGCTAGAAATCAGATCGTAAACCACTGTGGGTATATTATTAAGCCCTGCAGTAATATCTCTGATCGTCGCAGTATCCTCGGTCCGATTCTACTTCCTAAATTAGGCAATGACTGCAAGCATCCTGCGGAGGATGAAAAATTCCGAGCCTGATCACAGGCTCGGCTATTGGATAATTACAGTGAGACTTATTTTAGGCTAGCGTAGTAAGCGGCCAGATTATCGATATCTGCATCGCTCAAACCTTGAGCCATCGCGGTCATCATGGCGTTATTACGCTGCCCATCTCTGAACTGTTTTAGCTGGCTGACGAGATACGGGGCTTTTTGTCCCGCCAAATTCGGCCACATACCATTGTTACTAATACCATTGATACCGTGACAACCGGCACAGGTCATAGATTTGGCTTTACCCGCGACTGGGTCGCCGGCTATTGCGGCAAAAGATAAGGTCATGGCGAGGCAGCTGATTGCTAGTTTCTTCATATTGGTTCTCCAAAAAATTAAACTGGTTGGCTGTCACTGTTATCACTTGCTTGACTCAAGCAGTGGCTAATAAACAGCGAGGCGCTTAATAGGGCAACCGCGACAACCTGGTGTGCGGCGGCGATCGGAATGGGGACGTGGTAGATCAATGTGCTAATACCCAGTGTTACTTGCAGTATTAGCAGGCCGATCAGAACAAAAAGCCCCGTTCTAGCAGCGCCTTGTATGTTGGCTTTTAAGGCTTTGATTGCGAATAGCACAACCAACAGGACAATACAGTAGGCAAATATCCGATGGTTAAACTGAATGGTGGTAATGTCTTCGAAAGCCGATAACCACAGGGGTGACATGCTATAGAGACCACTTGGGATAAAACTGTCTCCCATCAATGGCCAGGTTGAGTAGGCATAGCCAGCTTTGGTACCTGCCACTAGACCACCCGACAGTATCATCAAAAATATTAAGCCACTTAGGCTGTAGGCGAAAATACGGAGTTCCTTCGGCTGTTGGCTTGTTTCGTTTACTAGACCGAAGGCGGTCCATAAAATAAAGCCAAAGATTAGCACTGCCGCACCAAGATGTGCGGTAAGCCGATATTGGCTGACATCGGGTTGGTCAACCAGTCCACTTTTGACCATGTACCAACCAAGCAAACCTTGAAACCCTCCACCTATAAGCATGATGATCAACTTAGGTGTCAGCCCTTTCTTAATACGCTTGGTAAAATAGAAGTATAAAAATGGCAGAATAAAAATTATCCCGATCAGCCGGCCGAGAACTCGGTGCAGATATTCATACATAAAGATCGATTTAAAGGCCTCCAGTGACATGCCCATATTGATCTTTTGATACTCCGGAAATTGCTTATATTTATCAAACATATGCTGCCAATCCGCTTCAGACATTGGGGGAATAACCCCCATAAGAGGTTTCCAGTCGACCATGGAGAGGCCGGATTCAGTCAGGCGTGTCACACCGCCAAGTAAAATCATGCCGAAAATAACAGCGGCACAAAAGAACAACCAATAGGCAATAAGACGGTCATTTTCGTCAGTTGNAGACAAAGCAGGAAAAGCTTGGGGCATTTAGATCTCTATTAACTCGGAAGTTGTTGGTGCTGCGTCGAATTCATCCAGTCTCTCTTACGAAAGCGGTGCATATTTAGACTAGATTTTATACCAAAATCTAGCAGTGATGTGGCATAAAGCCAAAATACGGTTGCACCGAGCTGTACCAATATAAACGGTACCAATATCCTGCTCAGAAGAATACTAAAAACCGTCACCATCATTGGATAGCGAGTATCGCCGGCGCCGCGGAGAGCGCCGGCCATGCTAAACTCGACTGCCATGAGAGGTAGGCTACAGCTAATGATATAGGTGAAGGGTACAAGTAGTGCGATGACTTCTGGGTCATCGATCATAAAGTGAGCGATCTGTTCAGCGAAAAAGCTCATCAGCGCACCCCCCGCGATCATAATGTAAACACAGGTACGCATAGCTCGCCAGCCAGCGCGGTACGCGCCCTGTTTGTCGCCGGCGCCGAGGTGCTGACTGACTAGGGTGGCGCTAGATATGGAAAAACTAAACGCGATAACAATCATTAGCCCCAATATGGACAGGCCAATGCCATAGGTAGCAAATGCAGCATTGCCATAACTGCCGAGGAACACGAGGAAGATAAGCAGACCACTTTGAAAAAAGACCTGCTCGAAAGCCGCAGGCATGCCGATTTTAATCAGATCATAGCTATTGCGTAGCATGTTAGGCAGTGGATTGGCGGGTCTAAAGGATAGCTTGCCAAATACCCACAGTAGCAAGAAAAAGATAATGGTAATAATCGCCGCGACACCATTGCCAATGGCCAGACCCGATAACCCAACGGCGGTGATGTCATACCAGCCAAAGGTGAATATAACACCCAGATAAACACCGAGAACAGCACCCATTACCGCGGCCCATAACGGTGTTTTACTATCGCCAGTGGCGCGAAACGCCATACTGAATACCAGCACAACTAGCATTGGTGGGGCATAGAGAACAGTATAGAAAATAAAATCTATCGCCAGAATATGGGCCTCAGCAGACAGCTCAAAAATACTTACCAGATAGTCAAGATACGGCATGGTTGCTACTGATAGCATCAGCCCTGCCAGCAAAAAAATTATCACAGAGAGCACGGCAATTTGCCCTGCCCGCTGTTTGTCATTGGCGCCCCAGTAGCGACCTACTAGTGCCGTGGTGCCACTGGATAGTCCCAGCATGACGGCAAATAGAATAAAAAATAAGCGTTGCCCCGTTGTGACTGCCGCCACTTCATCAAGGCCCATACCTCCAGCGATTTTCAGGAACACAAGACCNGTCAGCATAAAGGCCATATTGCTGAGNATNGTNGGCCAAGTAAGACGCCAGATATTNAAGGTGGAGGATGCNGACATGTCTGGCTATAGTATCATTGCCAATGGATTTTGAGTAAGTTATTCATTCAGAGGGCGTGGAGAATAAATTTGGTTGATCAAAGTGTAGTCAAATTAGACCCCAGTTGGTTGGCGGTACTTGGGGATGAGTTTGATAAGCCCTATATGCATAATCTTCGGCAATTTCTGGTACAGCGGAAGGATGCAGGTAACATACTATATCCGCCGCCTTCTCAATGGTTTGCCGCTTTTAACCACAGCCCTTTCGAACAGGTGCGTGTAGTAATATTGGGGCAAGATCCCTATCACGGTGCTGGTCAGGCTCACGGGTTATGTTTTTCCGTTCTACCTGAGGTCAAGATTCCACCTTCTTTAGCAAATATCTACAAAGAGTTAGCGTCCGATTTAGATATCACTCAACCCGACCATGGTTGTCTGGTGAGTTGGGCAAGGCAAGGAGTATTGTTGTTGAACGCAACACTCACAGTAGAACAAGCCAGTGCAGGTGCTCATCAGGGCAAGGGTTGGGAGCAGTTTACTGATCAGGCAATCAGAGCCTTAAATGATCAGCGTGATGGAGTGGTATTTTTACTGTGGGGCAGTTATGCGCAAAAGAAAGGCGCGTTTATAGACCAGTCGCGGCATTTAGTTCTTAAGACTGTGCACCCTTCGCCACTATCAGCCTATCGCGGTTTTTTTGGTTGCAAGCACTTCTCAGCCACTAACCGCTATTTAGTTGAGCAAGGACATCCGCCAATTGACTGGCAGTTGCCTAGTGTTGCGACGCTAGATATTTAGCCGGTTACTATGAGATTTAGGGCAAAATCAAAGCCCCAGCAGACGCCTATTTCAGAGGTGGTTGATTGGCTTTATCGCGCAACCAATTAAGACCCTTGAGAATTACCGGCGTAGCCACAATTCTGCGTTCTAGACGAAATTTGCCGGGATAGTCCATTAATAATAATCCGGTGGCTATGGTAAGAATGCCCTGACCAGGAAGAACTAGCATCAGCAGACCACCCAGCAATAACAGGTAGCCCAGACAATTTTTACCAATTAAAACCATCAATCGCATCATCGGCCGTTGTGCTTTCCATTGAGTAGGCTGACGTTTTTGCGGCGAAAAATAGTCCTCAGGAATTTTTGCTACCAGCCATGGTAAGCTCAACAGACTAATTAAAAAAATCACAGCTGAGCAAACACCCATCCATACCAGTAGGTGTTGATATTCATAAATCAGTTCTACCATCAATGTTATGGTCCGTTTGGAATATCGTAGGGCAATTGCAGGTGTGTCACTTGGTACTGGTTGCCTGCGATCTCGATCACTGGACAATCACTCGATTTATCACNAAGCACTGCGAGNAATTCAACGCGGTTATCATCCACTTGCCCGGCACTGGCGACAGTACCAATAGTCTTACCCTGCTCATCTCGGATCTCATCGCCCGGTGCGGGAGTGCTTGTTGCATCCAGTTGCAGATGATGCATTCGTCGCTTTACGGTACCGCGATAATGGGCTCGGGCGACTATTTCTTGACCCGTGTAGCAGCCTTTTTTAAAGCTAATGTAGCCTAAAGCATCCAAATTTATCATCTGAGGGATAAACATATCAGTGGTCGCAGCGGTGATATCTGCGGTGCCACTGCGCAGTCGCTGCAGGTCTGTGATTGGCGAGTTAGTCATTTCGGTACTGATATCAGTAATGGTGGTTTTAAAGAACACAGCATATTTTTTCAAACTGGCAATGGCGATTTCCGTGATGGAGCTATGCGTTTCCAGCACAATATTGTCCTCAGCATCACAGCGGGCTGCAAAGGTAAAAATGATCCGACCTTTAGCGGTACATTGAGCACCATAGACTGTCCGTTCAATAGTTAAGGTATCCATATCGCAGGTGACCTGACCTTGCAAAAATTTACGGCTGTCGGGTCCGGAAAGTTGAATATAGCTTCTAGGGTCGCTGGTATTTAGCTCTGTCATTGCCTATCCGTCATTGAAAGTCGTTGTTGAGCGCTTAATTAAAGCGCTCTTGTGGGTTATTTGCAGATTGTCTCTTATAATACGGCTTTAACTCAATTGCTGATTCGAAATGAATAAAAATCGCCTTATGTGGGCCAGTCGTCGAGGGATGCTTGAACTCGACCTAATTCTGCAACCCTTTGTTGAAAATACCTATGATTCTCTGTGTGAGGATGATCAACTGCGTTTCGAGGCATTGCTAGAGCGTGAAGATCAACAGTTGTTTGTCTGGTTAATGAAACGTGAGCTGCCCACTGATCCTGATACGCAGAGAATAGTGCAAATTATTCATGACCAGCATGGAAAGTCCGCTTGAAATAACGTTGAACCCCTCAGTAACTCTGGCGATGGCTCAGTGCGGATTAGTGTTTGCTGTATTAATGATGAGTATTATGTTGCCGGCGCTACTATGGGCAAAGCTCTTATTGCTGCTAGCAGTGCTTCTAAGTGCTGCAAGATGGTTGAGCCAATGGCGTGGAATCACGCCTGAGGTATTAATCTTTCGTCCATTAACAGATGACTGCATTATCGACGGTAACTTGCGCTGCCAATTTAGATCAAGGCAGTTTGTGACTCGTCGCCTAATTATTGTTTATTTGGTAACTGAATCAGGTAAAACTCTCAGCCGCATTATCCCCAGAGATGCACTATCTCAGCGTCAACACCGATTATTGCGTCGATTACTTATTCAGCGCCAGGTGGGTCCAGATGAATAATAACGTCTTGTCCGGCAAAGTTTATTGGCACCATAATGGTGTCCCGCGCAATGGCCGATAATTCTGGATAGTCTAGGGTGTAGTGCAGGCCGCGGCTCTCTTTGCGCTGCATGGCACAGCGAATAATGAGTTCCGATACGGTTGCCAGATTTCGTAGTTCCAATAGATCGCGGGTGACTTTACAGTTGCTGTAGTACTCTTGGATTTCACTCTGAAGCAGTTTGATGCGGTGTTGTGCCCGTTGCAGACGCTTGTCTGTGCGCACTATGCCTACATAGTCCCACATAAAACGCCGTAGTTCGTCCCAGTTGTGAGAGATCACGACATCTTCATCGGAGCTACTGACCCGAGACTCGTCCCAGTTGGGAATAAAGTCTGGCTCGGCGATCTGCGGTGTTCGTTTATTAATCTCATCGGCTGCGGCCTGAGCATAGACTAAGCATTCCAGCAAAGAATTGCTGGCCATGCGATTGGCACCATGTAGTCCAGTAAAGGCACTTTCGCCAATGGCATAGAGATTGAGTAAATCGGTTTGTCCATTGGCATTCACCATAACTCCGCCACAGGTGTAATGTGCTGCCGGCACCACGGGGATCTGATCGCAGGTAATATCAATGCCAAATTCCAAGCAGTTTTTATAGACATTGGGAAAATGTTCAATAATAAAGTCGGCGGGTTTATGGCTGATATCCAGATATAGGCAGTCGCTACCCAGTCGCTTCATTTCATGGTCGATGGCTCGAGCCACCACATCGCGCGGCGCCAATTCAGCATCGGGATGAAACTTATCCATAAAACGGCTGCCATCGGGGAGTCGCAATAGGGCACCTTCACCACGCAGCGCTTCGGTGATCAAAAATGATTTGGCCTTGGGGTGGTAAAGGCAAGTAGGGTGGAATTGATTGAATTCAAGATTGGCAACGCGACAACCACGACGCCATGCCATAGCCAAACCATCACCACTAGCGCCATCGGGATTGCTTGTATAAAGGTAAGCTTTGCTGGCGCCGCCAGAGGCCAACACCACATTTTTGGCTTGAAATAAGGATACTACGCCGCTGTTAATATCCAGCAAGTAGGCGCCGGTACAGCGAATTTTGCGAGAGTGACTGTCGGCCTGTGTAGTAAGATCGACGGCACAGTGATGTTCAAAAATATCAATGTGCGAGGCAGCTACCACTTGATCAACCAGCGTACTGGTGACCTCTTTACCTGTAGCGTCGCCAGTGTGCAGAATACGCCGATGACTATGCCCTCCCTCTTGGGTCAGGTGATATTTTTCTTGATCTGAATTGCGAGTAAATTGCACCCCTTGGCTGATCAACCAGTTGATTGCCTGAGGGCCATTTTCGACCACCAGACGCACGGTATCCTCATGGCATAGTCCAGATCCTGCCACTAGGGTGTCGGCAATGTGCGCGTCGGAGCTATCATTTTCATCGAAAACAGCGGCAATACCGCCTTGCGCCAGCCATGATGCGCCGGCTTTCAATGACGCCTTGCTGATTAGGGCGATGCGCAAATTTTTGTCTAGTTGCAGGGCAAGGGTAAGTCCAGCGACGCCACTGCCAATAATTAAAACATCGTAGAGATGATTTTGTCTCATTTGATAGCCACACAGAATTAGCGCAACATGATAGTATAAGCTCAGAAATCGTGCGACTAAATTGGCGAACTTATTATGAACTGTCGGGTCTGTCTTTGGTGGTCGCTGAGAATATTGACGCCTCAGCAATAAAAATTAAACCCTAGGGTTGAGAAACGGATTGCTCCATGACGGAAACTAAGACTGAACCAACCGATCAGCAGTTGGTAATTAGAGTGCAAAAAGGCGACAAGCGCGCCTTTGATTTATTGGTGCTCAAGTATCAATATAAGGTTCAGGCCATTGTAGGGCGCTTTGTGCGTGATAGGGATGAAGTGGCTGATGTGACTCAGGAAGCATTTATCAAAGCTTATCGCGCCCTAGCCAGATTCCGCGGTGATAGTCAGTTTTACACTTGGTTGTACAGGATTGCAGTTAATACCGCGAAAAACTACTTGGTGTCCCGCAGTCGTCGCCCGCCTTCCTCAGACGTGGATGTAGCCGATGCTGAGTACTATGCGGGCAATGAACGACTAAAAGATGTGGATACTCCAGAGAATCAGCTATTTCGTGATGAACTGGAAGCGGTCATCAATGATGCCATGGAATTGTTACCAGATGATTTGCGTACTGCAGTGACATTGCGCGAATATGAAGGGCTGAGCTATGAGGATATCGCAGCGGTAATGGATTGTCCGGTGGGTACGGTAAGATCGAGAATATTCCGTGCTCGAGAAGCAATTGATACTTGTGTATTGGATTTAATGAGTGAGCAATAGATGATTGGTGAACCTTTCTAATAAACTCTGGTCATATGCAAACACTTTTGACAGTGCAACTTTTGACAGTGCAGCGATTTTAACAGATCATTTGAACAGTAACCGAGGTAGAGTAATGAGCGACAGTAAACAGCGCTTGGCGGAATCAGTTTCGGCCCTAGTGGATGGGGAGACTAGCGAAATTGAAATGCATCAAATACTGAGGGAAGCAGGAATTGAGCAGGCGCAACAAACCAGTAACCAGCAGTCTGTGCGTGGCAAATGGCAGCGTTATCATATGATATCGGCTTCTATGGCGGGTGCGCCTGTCGATAGAATGGATCTGTCAGCCTCTATCTCTGCGGCTATTGACCAAGAAGCCAATCACAGGCGAAATCCTTTGCTTGAGATTGCCAGTTCTGCCGGTCGGTTTGCTATTGCGGCCTCTGTGGCGATGGTTGCCATACTCGGTGTGCAACAACTCAACAGTCCGGATCCCGCCAATGCCGATGCTCTGCAATTTGCAGAAGTGGATATCGATTCGGACCAACAAAACAATGGTCCTGCGCTGCAGTTTCCTGCCGGATTCCAGCCCAGTGCCCAAGCGCGTACAGTGAGTGCAGGAGGTCAGGTAAATAGTTCTCAAAGGCCTGTATCTGTGATTCAGGTGCGCCCTGTTAACCCGCTGAGCTTTTCTGAAAAACAGTTGCGGCTTTATATGGACGATATAATGTTAAAACATTCAAATAATGCAGCTCTCAGTAGCGGTCAGGGCATGTTGCCCTTTGCTAGAGTGACCAAAAGCGAGTCTGCTATTAGCCAAGAGTAGCCAAGAGTAGGTGAATGACGTTTAAAATTTGGTGCAAAAATTTGAAGCTGGCGGCTATTGTAGTCGCCAGTTTTGCGCATGGGNCTCTATTCGCTGAGCAGTTGAAATCGGCCTATGATCTAGTCGTTCAGACTGCGAGGGCGTCCAAAGAGCTCAGTTATCAAGGTGTCTTCACCTATGAATTTCGCGGTCAGTTGCGCAGCGTTAAAGTGCTACGTTTGGTGCGTGATGGGCAGACCTATGAACGCGCTATGCATATGGATGGGATGGGGTATCAAGTCTCTCGCCGCGGTGATGATATTGACTGCTTGCGGCCCGGTCACTTATTGCTTCAAGGTGCAGACTTCAAATCTGTTAGCAATGGTCTTCAGCTTAATGAGCTGTACAATGTGTATATCCGCGGTAATCGCAGAATTGCCGGCCGTTTAGCTTATTTGGTCGAGATTTTACCCAAAGATAAGTTGCGTTATGGTTATGTGGTTGCCATTGATAAAGAAAATGGATTGATGTTGCAATCAATGATTATCAGTCAGTCTGGTAAGCCTATTGAGCGTTTTCAATATGTTGACATCTCCTTTTCTCCAGAATTGGATAGTATCCAGATACCAGAGCAATGGTTGTCAGCGCCACCCAATGACGCCTGCCGTGCGTCTAGCCAGTCTACCGATGATTCTTTATCCAAATGGCAGCCCACTTGGTTGCCACCAGGCTTTGTTCTCTCCAATTACGAAGCCAATAACTCAATCAGCAAAGAGACTTGGATATACACTGATGGATTGGCTACTTTTTCCGTATTTATTGATTCAGCTGAAGTGAGTAAAGCGTTTCCACCGGTTCAAGCAACACTGGGTACCACTGTCGCCGTGCTCAATAAGGTGAATATGAATGATCAGCATTATGCTATCACTGTGGTGGGCGAAATCCCCNNGCTGACGGCGCAACAGATCGTCGCTGATATCAGACCCAGAATTACCGCTACACCTGTCTCAGAATAGGTTCGTGAATGATTGTTGAAACGGGAGTTGTAGTGGCTGTGGAATCGGATAGCCTTTGGGTGGAAACGATTCAAAAGACTGCCTGCGAGGCATGTGTTGCTCAAAAGGGCTGTGGAACCAGAGTCCTATCTAAACTGACTGGTAAGACTAACCGTATCAGAGTACTAGCAGGGGGAATGTCTCTGCAAGGAATCGAACTCGGCCAGGATGTGGATATTGCGATCCCTGAGGATGTTATTGTCAATGCGGCATTGTTGGTATATCTATTACCCATCTGCACTGCTGTTTTTGCATCTTGGCTGGTAGGTTCCGGCGGTGATCTTAGCAGTATCTCTGGCGCACTTTTTGGCTTATTTTTTGGTGGTCTCGCGGTAAGCTGGCACAGCCGCAAAACCAAAGATGATTTACGTGTTAACCCCGTGTTATTCGATAGCTTGGGTGAGAAGCAAATTATCAGTGTTCGTTAATTTCGTGTTCAACATTATTATACTGGAGATAACTCTGTGCTGAAGGATTTGATTACAGCGATTGCATTTTTGACTGTTGTTTCGTCGGTTCAAGCCCAACTTCCTGAATTTGCCGATCTTGTGGAGAAAGTTTCTCCAGCGGTGGTGAAAATTAATGCGAGTAGCAAGGGCAAGGCGGTAAGCCAGCCAGACTTGCAGGGCCAGTTGCCGGATATTTTCCGTGAACTATTAGAGCAGCGTAACCGGCCGAGAACTGAGAGACCTCTACGGGCAGCGGGTTCGGGCTTTGTTGTATCGGAGGGGGGCTATATTCTCACCAATCATCATGTTATCGATGGTGCGGATAATATTGAAGTTCTATTTTCGGATAGGCAGGAATACCGCGCTAAAGTGATTGGCTCAGATAGGCGGTCTGATTTAGCGCTGCTTAAGATTGACGCGGAGGACTTGCCGACCATTGAATTTGCCGATGCTGATGAACTGCGGGTTGGTGAGTGGGTGCTGGCGATTGGCTCACCCTTTGGTCTCGATTATTCTGTCTCTGCAGGTATTGTGAGTGCTATCGGACGCAGTATTCCCACGGAGAAGGGNGAGAANTATGTNCCCTTTATNCAAACCGATGTAGCCATTAATCCGGGTAACTCCGGTGGTCCATTGTTTAACTTGGATGGTGAGGTAGTTGGTATTAATTCACAAATTTACTCTCGGTCGGGAGGGTCAATCGGATTGTCTTTTGCTATCCCGACTAGCGTCGCGCTAACTGTTATTGAGCAACTAAAAGACAATGGCCGAGTTGAGCGCGGTTGGCTTGGTGTAAGTATTCAGAATGTGGATAAAGAGCTGGCTGAGTCATTTAAGTTGGACAAGCCTCAAGGCGCTTTGATCAATTCTGTGATAGACAATGGACCTGCTGATCAGGGCGGTATTTTGCCCGGCGATGTGATTATTCGTTTTAATGGAGACCCGATTATAGAGTCCAGTGATTTGCCTCATGTGGTGGGTATGCTAACGCCGAGTCAGCAGGCTGAGGTTGAGGTCTACCGAGAGGGTAAACGCAAGCGCTTAAACGTCGTAGTAGGCGCTCTCGACAAAGATGAGGAGTCTGTTGCTAACCTTGGAGATGGCANTGATCGTCTTGGCCTAATGGTTCAAGATTTAACTGACNGGCANNNTGAAACNCTNCGCTTGCGTGGGGGNGNTCTGGTGACCACNGTATCNCCCAATTCTGCNGCAGCTAGAACNGGTATTAGAGAGGGGGATATTGTGGTTCAAATNGGCTACAGCCGNATTNNTGATGTTGATGCGTACTCTCAANTNATCNCNAAATTGCCTAAAAANAAGCAAATCGCTATCCGNTTTTATCGNCAGGGNCGAGCTATCTTTAGAACCATNATTATTGATTAGGGTTTATTGCAGAGCCGCTTGGTTGTTGAATGACAAAAACAAAGNGGCTTTCGCTCCCGCGATAGCTACTGGGAAGTAAATANGCTAGAATCCGCACGCAAATTTTCAACGGNAGCGCAAACACTTTGTCAGATCTCAGTCANATCAGAAATTTTTCTATNATTGCCCATATCGATCATGGTAAGTCGACTATTGCAGANCGCTTTATTCAGCTNTGTGGAGGNNTGAGNGAGCGCGAAATGGCNGCCCAAGTTCTCGATTCAATGGATATTGAACGAGAGCGCGGTATCACCATTAAATCGCAGAGTGTCACGCTACCCTATACAGCAGCGGATGGTAAAACCTATCAGCTCAACTTTATTGATACGCCCGGTCATGTCGACTTTACCTATGAGGTCTCTCGGTCTCTGGCCGCCTGTGAAGGTGCTCTGCTGATTGTTGACGCTGCACAGGGGGTCGAGGCCCAGTCCGTGGCCAATTGTTATACGGCGATTGCCCAAGGGCTAGAGGTCATTCCCGTTCTGAACAAAATGGATCTGCCCCAAGCCGAGCCTGAAAAAGTCATCAATGAAATTGAGAATATCATCGGTATTGAGGCNGAAGAAGCGGTGCGGTGNAGNGCTAAAACCGGTGCNGGTATCANNGAGATTCTCGAAGAATTNGTGTCANAGGTGCCGCCGCCTGAAGGCGACGTTGATGCGCCGCTCCAAGCATTACAGNTNNCGNCGNCTGANGGCGATGTTGATGCGCCGCTCCAAGCATTAATTATTGACTCTTGGTTTGATAACTACCTCGGNGTGGTCTCTTTGGTCCGTGTGATGCANGGNACCCTNACCACCAAAACTAAAATCGTCGCGAAATCGATTGGNAAGGCACATGTGGTNGATAGCGTCGGTGTGTTTACGCCCAAGCGNCAGGAGACTGGTTGTCTGAGAGCGGGTGAGGTAGGTTTTATGGTTGCTGGTATCAAAGATATTCTCGGTGCACCAGTTGGAGATACCATTACTCACTTTAGCACCTCAGAAATAGAGGCTCTGCCAGGATTCCAACAGATAAAACCTCAGGTATATGCGGGAATGTTTCCTGTTGATTCCGATGACTTTGAAGATTTTCGCGAGGCACTGGCGAAGCTGGCGGTCAATGATGCGTCGTTATTCTTTGAGCCAGAGAGTTCTGATGCTCTAGGGTTTGGCTTTCGATGTGGCTTCTTGGGTATGTTGCATATGGAAATCATTCAGGAGCGTTTGGAGCGAGAATACAATTTAGATTTAATTACTACTGCGCCGACTGTGGTTTACGAAATTATTACCAGTAAAGGTGAGACCTTATATGTGTCAAACCCGTCGGATTTGCCTGATCCGGGTANCATAGATGAGATGCGTGAACCTATTTGTGAGGCTAATATTCTTGTACCGAAAGACTATGTCGGTAATGTGATATCACTCTGTGTTGAGAAGCGCGGAGTGCAAAAAGATATGCAGTTTATCGGTGGCCAAGTGTCGATTCGCTACGAACTACCCATGAGCGAAGTGGTGATGGACTTTTTTGATCGCCTCAAATCAGTAAGTAGAGGATTTGCCTCTCTCGATTATGCTTTTACTCGGTTTGAGGCTGCGGCTTTGGTGAAGTTAGATATTTTGATTAACGGAGACCGCATTGATGCGTTAGCGGCTATTGTTCATCGCGATCATTCAGTGCAAAAAGGTCGCAATTTGGCCGATAAAATGAAAGAGCTAATCCCTCGACAGATGTTTGATGTGGCTATTCAAGCCGCTGTTGGCGGCTCTGTGATTGCACGCACGACGGTCAAGGCGCTACGCAAGAACGTAACGGCTAAATGTTATGGCGGTGATGTTACGCGTAAGAAGAAATTGCTGGAGAAACAGAAGGCTGGTAAGAAACGTATGAAGCAGGTGGGCAGTGTGGAGATTCCGCAGGATGCTTTCTTAGCAGTACTTAAAACATAATCTTGTGTAGATGGAGCTGAAACATTTTGGACCTTAATTTTGAACTGATTCTCACCCTAATCTTCCTAGTCGCTTTTGCGTTCTGGTTACTCAACAAATTCGTCGTCAAACAGGAAGAGGGCGGTATTGAGTTTATTGGTTCTTTGGCGCCTGTTTTGGGCTTAGTTTTGTTGTTGCGCTCTTTTGTTGTGGAACCTTTTCAAATTCCCTCTCGATCAATGCTGCCCACGCTAAANGTGGGTGACTTTATTCTTGTGAGTAAATCGACATACGGTATTAGGTTGCCGGTGCTGCGTACGAAACTTGTCGACATATCATCTCCCAAGCGAGGTGACGTCATGGTGTTCTTCCCACCCCATGAGGACCGCTATTTTATTAAACGTGTCGTTGGCTTGCCTGGAGATAAAGTGCAAGTGCTCAATGGTGTGCTGTATATTAATGGTGAGCAGATGGAACAAGTCTTAGTGCCAGAGGAAGCGACATCAGCTCGTTCAGTGGTTATGACTGAAAATCTTGTCGGTTCACAGCATCTTATACAAAAACGTATCTCGCCGACTCGCTTAAGCCAAAGTTATACCTCAATGGTGCCTGACGGNCACTATTTTATGATGGGCGATAACAGAGATAACTCCAGTGACAGTCGTGTCTGGGGACCCGTCCCTGAAGAGCGAATTGTGGGTAAAGCCTTTGCCCGTTGGATGTTTTGGAATAACTTTTTAAGTGTTCCCAGCTTTGATCGCGCAGGAAAAATCCAGTAAGGTGCAAATTAAGTAAAGTAAACCTATTTAAGCTTTTAGGTCAGTGTTTTGTAGGGTTATTATTTTCTTGTTAACTAATCTCTAATTATAAGGCTGGGCCAATTTTTAGCTGAGGAATATCATTGCGCAATGTCCGTCAACTTCAAGAACGACTGCATTATCAGTTTAGCGATCAACAGCTTTTAACTATTGCTCTCTCCCATCGCAGTCGCGGCAGTGACAATAACGAACGCCTCGAATTTCTGGGTGATGCGGTTCTTGGCCTCACTGTGTCTGAGTACCTCTATGCNAAATTNCCCGATGCCNGAGAGGGTGACTTAAGTCGTATGCGTTCACAGATTGTGCGTGCTGAATCTTTAGCTCAGGTGGCTAAAGATTTGCAGTTAGGTGCTGAGTTGTTGTTGGGGCCAGGTGAAATGAAGAGTGGTGGCCATCGTCGGGACTCCATATTAGGCGATACGGTGGAGGCATTGATTGGTGCTGTCTATTTAGATTCAGGTTTTGATGAGGCTCGACGCTGCATTTTAAGATGGTTTGTAGCGTTGCTTGATGTGGCTTCAGATACTCAGCCAGTGAAAGACGCTAAAACTAGCCTGCAAGAATGGTTACAGCAGAGAGGTAAGCCTGTACCGGACTATCAGTTAACCCACACAGGTGGTGAAGCGCACAGCAGATTATTTACGGTGAGTTGCGAAATTGATGCTCTGCATGATAACTACAGTGCAACCGCTAGTAGCAGGCGCAAAGCTGAGCAGTTAGTGGCACAACAAATTTTACAAGATCTGGAGCAGAGCCTGTGACCGAAGCATCGACCCGTTGTGGCTATGTCGCTATCGTTGGGCGACCCAATGTAGGTAAATCGACACTGCTCAATCATATACTCGGTCAGAAGCTGTGTATCACCTCACGCAAGCCACAAACGACTAGGCACACATTACTAGGGATTAAGACACAAGAGCATCTGCAGATGATCTTTGTTGATACGCCAGGTATTCATACTAATCAGGAACGCGCTATCAATCGAGTGATGAATCGTTCAGCTGCAAGTGTTATTTCTGACGTTGATGTTGTGATATTTGTGGTTGATCGTTTTGAATGGGGAGAGGCCGATGAGTATGTTGCCAGGTATCTGAGCAATAGCACTGTTCCTGTCATAGTGGCTCTAAATAAAGTCGATATGATCGAAGATAAACAAGCCTTGTTGCCCCATCTCCAATTTTTGTCTGGCAAAGTTGATGCCGCAGAACTACTACCCCTGTCTGCTCTGCGCAAGACCAATCTGGATGAATTGGAAGAAAAAATTAAGGCCTATATGCCAGAGCGAATGCATATGTTTCCTGAAGATCAGATTACTGATCGCAGCGAACGATTTCTAGCCGCAGAAATTGTAAGAGAAAAAATCACCCGTCAGTTAGGGGCAGAGGTTCCCTATCAGGTAACAGTAGAGATTGAAGAGTTTCGAGTTGAACAAAAGATAACTCATATTAGCGCCTTAATTTTGGTTGAGCGGGACGGCCAGAAAAAAATTATTATTGGNAGTAATGGCGAACGTATCAAGAAAATTGGTGCGCAAGCACGTGCAGATATGGAAACTCTTCTAGATTGCAAAGTGATGCTTAGAACCTGGGTCAAGGTTCGCAGTGGTTGGTCTGATGATGAACGAGCGCTGCGAAGTCTTGGTTACATGGATGAGTAACCATTGTGCGTATCGAAGCCGAGCCCGGGTTTGTATTGCATCAGACGCCCTATCGAGAAACCAGCCTATTAGTTGATCTCTACAGTCGTCAGCATGGTCGGGTGCGCTGTGTGGCTAAGGGTTTTCGCAAGCCTAATAAAAAAGGAATCAGCCGAGCTATATTTCCCTATACAGAACACCAATTTAGTTGGCAGGGCAATGGAGATCTAAAAACTCTTACTCGTGCCGATGCTATTCAGGCGCCAATATTTTTGCAGCGAGAGGCATTATTTACAGGACTCTATATTAACGAATTACTGTATCGGTTGATGCATGAACATGATCCGCACCCGTATTTTTACGGGCATTATCAACAGTTTATTATGCAGTTAGCTAAGCATGGTCCAAATGAGGCAATGCTCAGGCAGGTCGAGATGTCCTTGCTAGAGGAGTTAGGCTACGGATTGGTGCTAAATGCCGATAATCAGGGACTGGCAATTGACGCTAACCTATTTTACCAATACGTCCCCGAGCATGGTTTGACTCTAATCGGTAATTCCCAAGGCCCTAATGCACTTTATGGTCGCGATCTAATAGCGTTGGTCGAAGCCGATTTCTCCCAACCCTCGGTGATGAGAACAGCCAAGCAAATTAATCGCCGAGTAATAGATTTTTATTTAGGTGGTAGACCGCTGCATAGTCGAGAGTTATACCGACAGCATATAATGTCCGTAGATAATCATCCCAGTGCGGTTAAATAAGACAGAGGTAGTGCTATGGCCTTGGCGATAGGTACAGATATTGTTGAGATAAAACGTATTGCTGACGTGGTTGAGCGGCAGGGAGATAAATTTGTCCAGAGAATTCTCTGCGAGCCTGAGCAACAGGAATACCAGCGACTAAATCACGATGTACCCTATCTAGCGAAGCGATTTGCCGCTAAAGAGGCTGTAGCTAAGGCACTTGGTACCGGCATTGGTCGGGGCGTTAGTTTCCACGATATTCTGATTGTGAAAAATGCGTTAGGCGCGCCAGTAGTGGAACTCAGTGGCGGTGCTTTACAGGCCATGAAGGCATTGAAGGGCCAGCAGATGTTGTTGAGTTTGGCCGATGAGCGACAATACGCATTGGCATATGCGATGCTTACGTAGCTCGCTTTAGATAAAAAAGTTCTGTGATATAACCAGCTTACTGCGGCATAAATACAGCGCTTCAGGCACAATAGCAGTCAGAAATCTAATTGTTGAAGATCTTATTATGGACTATCCAATCATAGAGCATTGTGTCGGCAATACGCGCATGGTGGCATTGCAGCGAATGCCTGGCAACAGCTCCAATACTATTTTGGCCAAACTTGAGGGCGATAATCCGGCGGGTAGCGTAAAGGATCGCCCAGCTCTAAATATGATTAAAGCGGCGGAAGCGCGAGGTGAAATTACACCTGGCGACCATTTAATCGAAGCGACTAGCGGAAATACAGGTATTGCCTTGGCCATGGCCGCAGCAATGCGAGGATATCGGATGACATTAATCATGCCGGATAGCGCTACCGATGAGCGCAAATGGGCTATGACAGCTTACGGTGCTGAATTGATCGAAGTGAGCCGGTCTGATGGTATGGAAGGCGCCCGTGATCTCGCGCAAAAAATGCAATCTGAGGGCGAGGGAACTGTGCTCGATCAGTTTAANAACCCTGATAATCCTCTCGCTCACTATCAGGGGACTGGGCCGGAAATCTGGCGGGATACTAATGGTGGTATCACCCACTTTGTCAGCTCAATGGGAACTACGGGCACTATTATGGGAGTATCGGCTTACCTTAAGAGTCAAAACCNAGATATTCAAGTAATCGGCTTACAGCCAGAGGACGGTGCCTCTATACCGGGTATCCGACGATGGCCTAAAGCCTATATGCCANGCATATTTGATGCCGCTAAAGTCGATACTATTATGGATATATCTCAGGCTGATGCTGAAAATGCGATGCGTCGGCTTGCCAGAGAGGAGGGCATTTTCTGCGGTGTGTCAGCTGGTGGGTCTGTTGCCGCTGCATTGGCGCTGAGCGAAACTGTTGAAAATGCCACTATTGTCGCGATTATTTGTGATCGTGGAGATCGATATTTATCATCGGGTGTCTATGCCTAATAGCTTCGGAGCCTCTATTGAAAAATAACTACAGCATTGCCGACCTACGCTATTTGATGAGACGTTTACGCGACCCAGATACCGGTTGCCCTTGGGATATCAAGCAAACGTATAAAACAATTGCGTCTCACACTATTGAGGAGGTTTATGAGGTAGTCGATGCTATCGAGCGAAATAATATCGACCATTTAAATGAAGAGCTTGGTGACCTTTTATTCCAAATTATTTTCTATAGCCAATTAGGTGAAGAAGATCATCAGTTTGATTTTGATACTGTCGTTTCAACGATTACCGAAAAACTATTACGCCGTCATCCTCATGTTTTTCCTGATGGAACACTTACTTCAGTGCGACCAGATCGTCAGGCAGCCAGTGAAAAAGAAATAAAGCGACATTGGGAGCAGATAAAACAGCAGGAGCGCAATGATAAAGGCGAGCTTGGTTTTCTAGAGGATATTCCTCTAGCCTTACCTGCACTTATGCGTGCTGCTAAATTACAAAAACGTGCTGCCAGCGTTGGCTTCGATTGGGCTGAGACGTCGGCAGTGGTCGCCAAGTTAAAAGAGGAAATAGTCGAGTTAGAGGCCGAGATAGCGTCAGGTAATACGCAAGGGATTGACGAGGAGTTAGGTGATGTACTGTTTAGCTGTGTGAATTTGGCTCGCCATTTAATGGTGGATCCAGAAAAATCGCTCGCTAATTCGAATAATAAGTTCAAACGTCGTTTCGAGGCTATGGAAGTTTTGGCAAGCGTTGATGATTTTAGCCAGTTAAGCGTTGAGCAAATGGAGATATTGTGGTCTCAAGTGAAACTAGCCGAGTAATGTGATGTAAGATCACAAGGCATACTTGAGTGAGCAATAGTCGCTATCACACCATAGGGTTGTTTGACCCTACCTTTAAGTGTATTGTGTGCGCCGCTTTTGAGTTGCTGATTTCGCTGCAATTAAAATCCGTACACCAACTACAAATTCAGGTTGTTTATCTTAGGGAACGTTTTTATGAAGTTGATTTTGTTAGGACCACCCGGTGCAGGCAAGGGCACTCAGGCACAATTTATTACAGAAAAATATGGCGTNCCTCAGATTTCTACGGGCGATATGTTGCGTGCGGCGGTTAAAGCAGAGTCCGAGTTGGGTTTACAAGTGAAAGATATAATGACCTCAGGTGGNTTGGTATCAGATGATCTGATTATTGCTTTAGTTAAGGAGCGTATTCAGCAGGACGATTGTATTAACGGCTTTCTTTTTGACGGCTTTCCTCGAACTATCCCACAGGCTCAAGCATTGGTTGATGCTAATATTGATATCCAATATGTAATTGAGATTGCCGTTGATGATGACGAAATTGTTTCTCGCCTCAGTGGTCGTCGAGTGCATGAGAGTTCGGGTCGTGTTTATCATGTTGAACATAATCCTCCGCAGAAAGCTGGTATAGATAATGAGACTGGTGAGCCTCTTATTCAGCGTGAGGATGATCAGGAAAGTACAGTGCGTAATCGTCTAAATATTTATCATCAACAGACAAAGCCGTTAGTTAATTTTTACACTGATCTANCTGTGACTGGACAGCAGACGCCCATTTTTGCCTCAATCGATGGTTTGGGCTTACTAGCAGACGTTCAGTCGCGAATCGTCTCCGTGTTGGGCTAATGGATTTAATTTTGCTTGTAATTGAGTAGAGAAAAGTTCAAAAATAAGCTTAATTGACTAATTTAAGCTTATTTTTACTGTAATTTTGGTGAAAAGGTTGCGAAAACAATTCACTGAATATTAGAATTCGCATTCCCATAACAGAGCAAAGTCGAGCCATGTCATTTTTAGATTCTATTTTAGCTAGGTCACGAAAGGTTGAAACAAAAAAAACAACGGTTACAAATAAAGAACCGGTCGTAGCAAAAGCTGAACAAAAAACTCCAGAGGTAATAGCGACAGCTAGCAAAGCGCCCATTGCCAAAAAATCATCCGTAAAAAAAGCGCCAACAAAAAAATCAANGACCAAAAAATCTGTAGCTAAGAAAGCCACAGCTAAAAAGGTCGCGGCGAAAAAGCCAGNAGCTAAAAAAGCCAGTTCTGCGAAAGCTACACTGAAGGCCGCCGCATCATTGCAAGCCGCTCAGGGTAAAGTTAAGACGCAAGCACAGCGAGTCGACGCTGCGCGCAAGAAAATTGCCGATGCAAAACAACGGCTTGCTAAAAAATCTACAGCAGTATCACGTAAGTCTTTAGCTTCCGCTAGGGCTGGGTTTAAGACCGCAAATTCTAAGCTTCAAGCGCTTCAGGCCAGTGTTAAGGTGGCCAAGTCAACTCATCGGGCAGCTCAAATTATGCAGTCGGTAGCTACCGCTGAAGCGCAAGCGCAATCAGCTGTTGCTGCCGTTGAAGCGAAATTAGCGACAAAGTCTAAAGCTGATTTGGTTGCGGCTCAGCGCAAATTTGAGGCAAGTTGGCTGAAGGCTCGTTTGGCTGCGGATGCTAAAAAGGCATCAGCTGCTAAAAAAGTAGCAGCGGCAAAAGTCAAAGCAGCTGAGAAAAAAGCTGCCGCTCAAATAAAGGCTGAGCTAGCGAAAGAAACTGCCAAGGCGAAGAAGCTAGCAGCGGCGCAAAAGAAGAAAGCTGCAGCCAAGGCGAGAGCGGCTAAAAAGGCTGCGGCTAAGAAAGCGTCCTTACAGGTTGCGGCAGCTAAGAAAGCTGCGGCTAAGAAGGCTGCGGCCAAGAAAGCATCTGCGAAGATTGCGGCAGCAAAGAAAGCTGCGGCTAAGAAAGCTGCGGCTAAGAAAGCATCCGCGAAGATTGCGGCAGCAAAGAAAGCCACGGCTAAAAAGGCTGCGGCCAAGAAATCAGTAGCAAAGAAGCCTAAGGCGAAAAAAGGCACTACTNAAAAGACACCGGTTAAGAAGCCTGCGGCTAAAAAGCCTGCGGTAAAGAAGTCAACTGCAAAAAAAGCAGTGGTTAAGAAGTCTGCCGGCAAGAAAGCTACGAGTAAAAAAGCAACAGTAAAGAAAGCTGTAGCTAAAAAGCCAGCAGCGAAGAAAACCACCACCAAGAAAGTAGCAGCTAAAAAGTCAGTAGCCGAGAAATCTTGATAGTGTAATGGACTGTAGAGCTGTAAAATCCCTCACATTGCTGAGGGATTTTTTTTGCCTCATAAATAACGGATATTAAATGGCCGCATTGTTAACTATTGAAACCTCAACTCCAGCTTGTTCAGTTGCACTGCAGGTGGACGGTAGGCTTGTATCCAGATATTCAGAAGAACCTCGCTCCCATACTCAGCTAGTTATGTCCATGGTTGATGAGGTGCTGATTGAGGCACAGGTTAAAATTGATCAAGTCGATGTCATTGGTGTCACAGTAGGTCCGGGTTCTTTTACCGGGTTGAGGATTGGTTTTGCTTCGGTGCAAGGGTTGGCTTTTGCAGCAGATATTCCGGTGGTTGCTATATCTTCGCTACAGGCGATTGTTGCAACTTATAGACGCATCGCAGAGGCAGATTCAGACAGTATAGTTTTGCCCTTAATAGATGCACGTATGGGTGAATTTAACTGCGCGGTTTATCAGCTTCAATCAGAGCCAGAAATGCGTTTATTGGCACCGGATCGACTGTTAAGTACAGAATATACGATGGCGCTGATTCATGACCACCCCTCTGCCATACCGGTCGGTGATGCGGGAGCTCTATCGGCAGCACCTGAATTGACAGAGAGAGGTTATCAACCAATTTATCCTAATGCGATAGATCTAATGGCNATTACAGAAAGTAGGTTTGCAGAGGGTATTGCCCAGCCGGTCGAGGCTGTTGATTTAGTGTATTTACGTGGCTCAGGAGCCTGGAAAAAAAGAAAGCGTTTAAGGGATATTTAGATTATGGATATTTTTCAGGCAATGTGGCTAGCGGTGATTCAAGGTCTTTCGGAATTTTTACCTATTTCCAGCTCTGCTCATCTTATCTTGCCTGCAGAGCTCTTTGGTTGGCCCGATCAGGGGTTAGCCTTTGATGTGGCCGTTCATGTCGGCTCTCTGCTAGCAGTCGTCGTCTATTTTCGTACTGATATTCAACTCTTAGCTGTGGATTGGTTTAAAAGTTTATCGCCCAGTGGGCCAAGCACGCCATCAAGCCTGCTGGCATGGTCGATTATTGCAGGTACAGTGCCCGCTGGGCTGGCTGGTCTTTTGTTAATGGGTTTTATCGAGGCTCATTTGCGCTCAATGCTAGTTATCGCCATCACCACTATACTATTTGGTTTGCTATTAGGCTGGGCTGATAGTCGTCATCGTGGTACCAAAACATTGGATCAGATGACATGGAGGACGGCTCTGCTAGTTGGTCTCGCACAAGCGCTAGCACTGATTCCGGGAACCTCTAGATCGGGTATTACAATGACCGCGGTTCTCGCTCTTGGCTTTGACCGCACATCGGCAGCGCGATTCTCATTTTTGCTAGCCATCCCTATTATTGCCTTGAGTGGTATCTTGAAAGGTGCGCAATTGCTGGAGCAGCAGTCAACAGTCTGGTTTGAACTATTTATTGGCACAGTGTTATCAGGAGTGACAGCCTACCTTTGTATTCACAGCTTTTTGCGTTTTGTCGAACGAGTAGGAATGATGCCTTTTGTTATTTATCGACTGTTGCTCGGCACTGTATTGATTTTTATTTTGTGGTTTTGATGCGATGATTATGAAGGCCAAACTGGCATTTATTGGCTTGGGTGTTATGGGCTATCCTATGGCTGGATGGCTCAGTCGCAACGGTCATCAGGTCACTGTGTACAACCGGACTAATACTGTGGCTGAGCGGTGGATTGCTGATTTTACAGGGCAACTTGCATTGAGCCCTGCGACCGCAGTCGAAAACGCTGATATCGTCTTTGTATGCGTAGGTAACGATAATGATGTAAGCGAAGTAATGTTGGGTGAGCAGGGTATTATTACGGCTATGGCATCGGGTGCTATTATCGTCGATCATACAACGACCTCGGCTAAACTGGCCAGACAGTTGGCGATAAAGGTTCAGCGAACTGGCAATCAGTTTATCGATGCGCCTGTCTCCGGAGGTCAGCAGGGCGCTGAAAATGGTCAGTTAACCGTAATGTGTGGCGGTCAGGCCGAGAGTTTTGCCAAGGTGAAACCGATCATCGAATGTTACGCTAAGTCGGTTCAGTTGATGGGTGACTCAGGCAGTGGTCAGCTATGTAAAATGGTAAATCAGATTTGTATAGCGGGGTTGCTACAGGGGCTAGCGGAGGGTCTAAATTTTGCTGAACGCGCGGGTCTCGATGCTCACCAGGTGATCGATGTGATTAGTCAGGGCGCGGCGCAGTCATGGCAAATGGAGAATCGTTACAAAACCATGTTAGCGGGTGACTATGAGCATGGTTTTGCCGTGCAATGGATGCGTAAAGATTTAGCCTTTGCTTTACAGGAAGCAAGGAGTAATGGTGCTCAGTTGCCGGTTACCGAATTGGTTGATCAGTACTATGAACAGATAGAGGGTATGGGGGGAGGCCGCTATGATACCTCCAGTTTATTATTTCGCTTAAAACATCCAGATCAAGCATAGAAAAGGTAACAGAATATGAGTAAAGAAATGAGCGCAGAGCAGTTTAATCGAGGGCTGGCTGTGTTTTTAGATGCTTCGCCAACACCCTTTCATGCTGTTGCCTCAATGGTAGATCGTCTTAAAAGTGCTGGTTTTTCAGAATTAGATGAGTCCGCAGACTGGCATTTGGTTGCCGGTGCAAAACATTATGTAGTGAGAAATGGCTCTTCTATAATCGCTTTTGTTGTAGGCTCGAATTCGGTGTCAAAAATGGGTTTGCGGATGGTCGGTGCTCATACCGACAGCCCTTGCCTAATGATTAAACCGCAACCGGAATTGCACAAGAGCGGCTATTTTCAGCTCGCTGTTGAAGTATATGGCGGTGCCTTACTTAACCCTTGGTTTGACCGTGACCTATCCATTGCTGGTCGCGTAGTGTATCGCAACCAAGCGCAACAATTAGTGCAGACTTTGGTGGATTTCAAACAGGCGGTAGCGATGATACCGAGTTTGGCTATCCATCTTGACCGTGAGGCTAACAAGGGTCGCACAATTAATCCACAAACTGATATTCCGCCAATAGTTATGATTGATAGCGGCGCCTCGGCAGATTTTAGAACATTATTGGCAGAGCGGTTTTTACCAGAGGGTGCAGAGGTATTAGATTATGAACTCTGTCTCTATGATACTCAGGGAGCGGCTGTTGTTGGCCTGAAAAACGATTTTTTTGCCTCTGCGAGGTTAGATAACCTTCTCAGCTGTTATCTGTCTGTCGAGGCGCTATTACAAGCTGACGGTGAAAATACTTGCCTAGCAGTGTGCAATGATCATGAGGAGGTTGGTAGCGTCTCTGCGGTTGGCGCAGATGGGCCATTTTTGCAATCTGTGCTGGAGCGCATTCTCGCTATTGAAAACGATACCACTCTAAGTCGGTTAGTGGATGGTTCATTAATGATATCTTGCGACAATGCTCATGCCGCCCATCCAAACTTTGCCGACAAGCATGATGGCGCTCATATGCCCCTGTTAAATGGTGGGCCGGTGATAAAGGTGAATGTTAAGCAACGCTATGCGACTAACAGTATAAGTGCGAGCTTATTTCGTCAGCTCTGTGCCGATGCCGATGTGCCTGTGCAGACCTTTGTGTCCCGCAGTGACCTTGGTTGTGGTAGTACTATAGGACCAATTACTTCATCCAGATTAGGGGTGCCGACATTGGATGTCGGAATTCCCCAGCTAGGCATGCACTCCTGTCGTGAATTGACAGGNGCTGAAGATCCCGCACGATTGCAACGAGTACTGAAAGAGTTTTTTAATAAATCGGGAAATTTAGCAATAGCGGTTGTGTAACCACGGTTATCCACTACTATAGCGATCTTGTTGAAGAAGAAAGAGTTACTATGAGTCAGAAACGTGTTTTAACTGGTATTACNACTTCNGGAACGCCTCATTTGGGCAACTATGTGGGTGCTATTCGGCCTGCGATTGANGCGAGTCGCNCNGGNGAATTTGANTCNTTTTTCTTTNTGGCTGATTACCATGCCCTGATTAAATGTCAGGATGCCGATAGGGTGCATCAGTCGACTCGAGAGATCGCAGCGGCTTGGTTGGCTCTGGGGTTAGATACAGAAAAAGTCACCTTTTATCGCCAGTCGGATATTCCTGAGATCTCTGAGCTGACGTGGTTGCTGACCTGTATGACCGCTAAGGGCTTAATGAATAGAGCTCATGCCTATAAAGGGGCTGTACAAGCCAATATTGACGCTGGAGAGGATGAGGATACAGCGATCAGTATGGGGCTGTTCAGTTACCCCATTTTGATGGCTGCTGATATTCTTATGTTTAATGCACATAAAATTCCGGTTGGGCGTGACCAGATTCAGCATGTTGAAATGGCGCGAGATATTGCTCAGCGGTTTAATCATCATTATGGCGAGCACTTTATACTGCCTGAAGCGCAGGTGGATGATGATGTGGCTATCTTGCAAGGATTAGATGGGCGTAAGATGAGCAAGAGTTACGGCAACACAATTCCTCTGTTCTTAAGTGAAAAACAACTTAAAAAACATATCAACAAAATTAAGACNAATTTACTTGAGCCCGGTCAGCCTAAAGATCCGGATAGTTCTGCAGTGTTTCAAATTTGGCAGGCGTTTGCTAGCAAGTCTCAAGTGCAAGCTATGCGTGATGAGTTTGCCAATGGTATTGCATGGGGAGAGGCTAAACGGCAGTTATTTGAGCTAGTTAACGAACAATTGAAAGAGCCTAGAGAAAACTATTTACAGCTTTTGGNGAACCCAGCTGAGGTTGAAGCCGTATTGNNACGGGGCNCAGAGCGCGCGCGTCAGAGTAGTTCATCACTGATAGCTGAGGTNCGACGAGCAGTCGGTATAAGATCACTGGGTTAGTCTACAACTTAGGCTGGTTGCAAGCGCTGCTTTCTGTATAATGCGCGCCATCAATAATCTATCAGTTTTCAAATCAATGGGAGCGACAATGAGTCATTTAAAAATTTGCGCATTAATCATTATGTCCACTGCTTTGCTGTGGGGCTGTAGTGCTAAACCGGACCGAGAACTCACTGCGGCGCAAGAGCAGGCGGTTGCTGAGCGTATTGCGCCAGCGGGCCATGTGGTTAAAGCGGGACAGGTAGTCGCCGCTGTGGCGACAAGTAGTGCATTACGTGCAGGTGTAGATATCTATAACCGTAACTGTGTTGCCTGCCATAGCTCTGGTGTGGGTGGCGCGCCTATCTCTGGTGATATTGCAG
Organism: Porticoccaceae bacterium; assembly: GCA_002685715.1. GTDB lineage: Bacteria > Pseudomonadota > Gammaproteobacteria > Pseudomonadales > Porticoccaceae > HTCC2207. The sequence continues at coordinate 91,130 of NYXU01000025.1, forward strand.
CATGGGCCAGCCGACTAGAAAAAGGTATTGAGACAGTGTATGCCAATGCGATCAATGGCATCAACGCGATGCCTGCACGGGGAACGTGCATGGATTGTAGCGATGATGAAGTTATTGCAGCGATTGACTATATTCTCGATAATAGTAAGTAACGTCGCTGTACAAGGCACAAAAAAACCGCTGGTTTCTGACTAGCGGTTTTTTTATGTTCAGACTTTAGTTAATTAACCTTCCCGGTCAATGTAGGGTCGGTTGGGGATTGCCAAACATTTCATCGATATGGGCTCTATTGAATTCGTAGGGTTCACTGCAAAATTCACAAGTAATTTTAACTGACCCTTGCTGTTCACAAATATCATAGACTTCTTCACTGCCCAGCGATATCAGCGCCTGTTCTGTTCGCTGTCTTGAGCAGCTACAGAAAAAATGCAAGGCCTCGGGCTCGAAAAGACGCACACCATCTTCGTGGAACAGTCTGTAGAGTTGCTCGTCATGGGATAGGTGCAATTGTTCCTCAGATTGTAACGTCTGCATCAGGGCACAAATATGCTCCCAATCCGCGGCAGTTTTATCGACACTATTGCGATTGGGCATTTGTTGGACCAGAACACCAGAGACAACTTTTTCATTGGCGCTGATTTTGATCTGGGTGGGCAGTTGCTCTGATTGATTGAAATAGTGCTCTAAGCAGCCGCTAAGGTCTTGCGCATCCATGGGTACGATACCCTGATAGCGCTCGCCGCCCTCTGGCTCAATGGTAATCGCCAGACTGGCATTGCCGACTAGGTCCTGAAGGTTATCAATTTTACCCGCAGCAGCTAAGTCACCACGCACGATGCCGCGCAATTTAGACCCTTGAGAACACTCAGCCATTATTGTGTTCAGTGGTCCACCGCCCATGGCCTGAATGCTGACAATGCCGGAAAATTTCAGCGTTGCACTGAGTAAACTGGCGGCCACCAAAAATTCACCGAGAATATTGGCTACCGATGGTGGGTATTGTTGCTGAGTAACGATGGCCCGATAGCTAGCGGCTAGCGTGGTTATTTCACCGCGTATATCGGTGCCGTCAAAAAGGAATCGTTGTCTGATGTCTTGGTTATTCATGGTGAGAATTGTACTTTAATGTGGGTTGGCACAAGGCTTAATTATTTAAAAATCGATGAATCTGTCTACGTTGTTTTTTATTGGGTCGTTCACTGGTCGGGGTGGAGATATTGAATGCTTTACGCTCTGCTGCGAATTTCTCTCGTTGCTCAATACTTTCAGCGGTTTCAATGTACAGTTTTTGTGCCTCAGAAGCACCGCGACGCTGCTCTGAGATGCCGACCACCTCAATAGTTTTCCTATCGAAACCCTGGCGGACCGTTAGTACAACACCTACCTCAAGGAGCCGGCTGGGTTTTGATTTTTGGCCATCAATTTGTACCTTGCCACTGTCTATGGCGGCTTTGGCAATTGCTCGTGTCTTAAAAAAACGCGCCGCCCAAAGCCACTTATCAATACGAACTTTATCGTTATTATCCATTACTGATAGCCATTATCGATAGCGAGAATTTGTTCAAAGTGGCGTATGGCTGAATACTTATCGCTGGGGTTCGGTGGCTGGTGACTATCGGGCGTCTCAATGGTCAGTAGATAGCGAATTCCATACTGTTTCGCGGCGTTGAGTACCGGTTCAGAATCATCAATAAATAATGTTCTATCCGGGTCAAAGTCAATGTTGTACTGGAGGTGCTGCCAGAATTGTTGCTCCTCCTTGGGATAGCCATAGTCATGAGATGAAATAACAGTATCTAGTAGAGGCTCAATATCAGTGGCCGCAAATTTTATCGCGATGCCGTCAGGATGTGCATTGGTCACCAAAATACGCTGTTTATTCATTTGACCAAGTTCACTCAAAAATGCCAACGTCTGGGGACGTTCAGCAATCAAATGTTGGATTTCGCGTTTAAGTTCGACAATATTGACATTTAGTTGCCGAGACCAGTAATCAGTACAGTACCAGTCCAGTGAGCCACGCTTTGCAATGAGTTGCTGATGAAGATCAGCCACAGCAATATCTTCGGGAACATCATGCAGTTGGCTGTAGCGCCGTGGCAGGTGCTGTAGCCAGAAAAAACTATCGAAATGCAGATCCAGTAATGTGCCATCCATATCGAGAAGCACAGTATCAATGTTCTGCCAGTCAAGCTTACCGTTATCGGCCGTGATCAAAACAAATCCTCTGGTAGCGGATTTTGATTATCGTTTGTCGGTGGGGTTCCGTTATCATTGAGTTCTGGCGCATTGCCTTTTCGAAAAAATTCAAATATGCCATCCTGATTGGGCGCTACGCGCTGCCCAGTTTTGGCATCAATCTTAACCATCAAAATACCATTCGGCTGCGGTCTTTGTATTGGCGCCTTGTCTGCCAGCGCGGTGCCCATAAACTCAATCCAGATTGGCAGTGCTGAGGAACCACCATATTCGTTGCGACCGAGGAGCAAATTATCGTCAAATCCTACCCAAGCGGTCGCGACTAAATGGGGAGAGTACCCTGAAAACCATGCATCTCTGGGGCCATTGGTTGTACCGGTTTTGCCCGCAAGATCAGAGCGATTAAGTGTTTGCGCTTTTTTACCTGTGCCACGCAAAATAACATCCTTAAGCATGGAGTCAATCAGGAATGCGGTCTGCTTATCCACCACCCGTTTGGCGGCAACAGTCTCTATTTCATTGGTTGTCTGTAGCGCTTGAACAATAGCTTGCCAACTATCCTGTTCATTTTGTAGTAATGATTCCTGTGCCAAATTAGTCAACAATTGTTCGAGTTGCAAATCGATATCTTGAGACTCAGTCTGATTGTTGGTATTACTATTGTTATCGGTTGTCTCACAGGGTTCGCAGACAGTGTCGGGATTGGCTTGGTAGATAACATTGCCATCGCGGTCAATAACCTTGTCCANAATATAGGGCTTGATCAAATAGCCGCCGTTGGCAAACACTGCATAACCGCGGGCAATTTCCAGCGGTGTTAAGGCATGGCTACCAAGCGCTAGACTTAGATCTAGAGGCATATCGCCGGTATCAAAGCCGAAGGACTGAAGACCCTCGAGGGTACGATCTATGCCCATACGTCGTAGCAGTCGGATAGAGACCAAGTTACGCGATCGATAAAGAGCCTCACGTAAACGGGTGGGGCCGTAGAATTTGCCACCATCGTTTTCAGGGCGCCAAGTCTCTTCTAGTTTAACGTCATCAAATACCACAGGAGCATCATTGATCATTGATGCAGGGGTAAAGCCATTCTTCAGAGCAGTAGTATAGATAAAGGGTTTGAAGTTTGAGCCCGGTTGGCGAGTTGCTTGCGTAACACGATTAAAACGACTTTGGCGGTAATCAAAGCCACCCACCAGTGCCCTGATACCTCCATTGCTAGGCGCCAAGGCAACCATAGCAGCCTGAGCCTCNGGTAGTTGAGTCAAGCTGACTCGGTCATTGGCATGACGTAGAATGCGGATTAAATCGCCNACCTTAAATAACGTTGCCGCAGACTCTATNGGNGCNGTGCGAGCATTAACGGTTTTATACAGTCTTAGGTTTTCCAATCCATCGGCCCAGTTTAAGGGCAAAGACAAGCCATCTCTGGTGACTATCATCAGATGATCTTCGGCTACCTCGGTGACAATAGCGGGTTCTAGTCCGCCGTAAACCGCAGTGCTTTTTAATGTTGCTTCCCAGTCCTCTTGAGCAACTTCAGTAATTTCTGCACCTCGGTAACCATGACGCTGATCATAAGCCATAATGCCGGCTTGTAACGCCTTTACCGCGCGTGACTGCATAGTAGAGTCCAGTGTGGTTATCGCGGTATAGCCCTCGGTATAAGCTTTGAGGCCAAATTTATTGACTACTTCTTGACGCACCATTTCAGCGCCATAGGCGGCGTCAAGTTCTGAGATAGAACCATGGTATGAGGCGGTGTCTCTGTCAGTGCTTGCTTCTAGATATTGCTGTTGGTTGATAGTCCCCAGACTCAGCATACGACCCAATATCCAGTTTCTGCGCTGCATCGCACGCTCGGAATTGGCTAAGGGATTGTATCTTGATGGCGCCTTAGGCAGTCCGGCGATAGTTGCCACTTCGGCTAAACTCAGTTGATCAAGGGTTTTACCGTANTANACCTGAGCGGCGGCNCCGACGCCATAGGCTCTGTTGCCCATATAAATNTTATTCGCGTAGAGGGAGAGAATATCNTGNTTNCTAAGNTCCTCTTCAATTCTAAAGGCCAGNAATATCTCATTGAATTTNCGAGTGAATTCTTGGCGCTTGCTGAGAAANAAGTTGCGCGCGACCTGCATAGTGATCGTACTACCGCCGCTGCGAATAGATCCAGTTGTAATCAATTCCATCGCGGCGCGAGCTAAACCGGAGATAACGATGCCTTTGTGTTCAAAAAAACTGTCGTCTTCTGCGGCTAGAAAGGCATCGATCATCTGCTGAGGAATTTCTTCAAAACTCACCGGCGTACGCTTTTTTTCACCGAACTCAGCAATGACTTTCAAATCTTGTGAATGAACTCGCAGTGGAATTTGTAACTCAATCTCCCTTAGCTCTTCAACTGACGGCAGTTTTGGGCTCAGATAGAGGTAAAGACAGGAGGCCACCACAAGGAACCCTCCGAGGCCGAGTATCGTCAGGATACTCAATGATTTCAGTAATTTACGTTTATTCTTGGACCGCATTTTTCAGGCACCATAAAAACCAGACGATATTATAAGGTGTAGGGAATGTGAAGTGCATCATTTGCGATACAGGCAAAGGTTGCTAGTGTCTCTTATCGCCACGGTTGGCCAGAAATACATCAAGGAAGGTTATCAATAAATGACTCTTTTCAATTTTTCATCAACGCCACCTAAGTCTGTATTGGGCTTAGATATTTCCTCTACCGCAGTTAAATTGATCGAGCTAAGCTTATCTGCAGACTGTTATACGGTCAAAGCCTGCCATTCGCTGCCTCTACCCATGCCGAAAGTTTTACCTATCAGGCCGATGAGGTTGAGGTTGATTCTGGTCCTGATGGCATTGCGTTTACCAAGGATGATGTGATCAATGCGACTCGCAACTATGATTTTGGCCTAAGTGACAGCTTAGCGGTTGATTTAGGTGTTACTAATCCCGGCGGTTCCTTTAGTTTGGGTTATTTAACTGATAACGTACTGATTGATTTAGAGCTCAGTGCACTTGAGTTGGATGGTTATGCAGAGATTGTCTCTCAGCCTAAAGTGTTGA
>NYXU01000026.1 GCA_002685715.1 Porticoccaceae bacterium
CCAGTGCACCGTGCGCGCCGGACTGTGTATTTACCATGGGTCTGCCAGTGTTGGGTATTTGCTATGGTATGCAGACCATGGCCAGCCAGTTGGGTGGCAAGGTTGATACCTCAGATATACGTGAGTTTGGCTATGCCCAAGTCAGGGTTGAGGGTGAGTCCAGCTTGCTACAGGATGTTAAAGATCATATCGGTACTGAGGGTGAATCATTACTGGATGTATGGATGAGCCATGGTGATAAAGTGGTGGCCATGCCCGAAGGCTTTGACCTAATGGCATCAACAGCCTCGTGCCCAATCGCCGGTATGGTCAATGAAGAGAAAAAATTCTACGGTATTCAATTCCATCCAGAAGTTACCCATACGCTGCAGGGCGAGCATATCTTCCAGCACTTTGCCCTGCAAATCTGTGGCTGTGATGCGCTGTGGACGGCCGCCGCTATTATTGAAGATCAGATCGCCAGAGTGCAGGCACAGGTGGGCGACGATCATGTGCTACTGGGCTTATCCGGCGGCGTTGACTCCTCAGTGGTTGCGGCGCTATTGCACAAGGCGATCGGTGACCAATTGACCTGCGTATTTGTTGATAATGGCCTGTTGCGCAAAAATGAAGGCGATATGGTCATGGAGATGTTCGCCAATAATATGGGCGTTAAAGTGATTCGAGCCAATGCCCAAGAAAAATTTCTCAATGGTTTAGTTGGGGTGAGTGATCCAGAAGCCAAACGCAAAGTGATTGGTAATACCTTTATCGAGGTGTTCGATGAAGAGTCTCAGAAAATCGATAATGTAAAGTTCCTAGCACAGGGCACCATCTATCCCGATGTTATTGAATCGGCCGCCTCAAAAACCGGTAAGGCGCATGTGATTAAATCCCACCATAATGTCGGTGGTCTCCCCGATGATATGGCCTTAGAACTGGTTGAACCATTGCGCGAATTATTTAAAGATGAGGTGCGCAAGATCGGCGTTGAGCTCGGTCTACCTTACGATATGGTCTATCGCCACCCGTTCCCAGGCCCGGGTCTAGGTGTGCGTATTCTCGGTGAGGTGAAAAAAGACTATGCCGATATTCTGCGCGAAGCCGATGCCATCTTTATCGAAGAGCTACATAATGCCGGCTGGTACCATAAAACCAGTCAGGCCTTTGCCGTATTCCTGCCTATTAAGTCAGTCGGCGTGGTTGGCGATGCGCGTCGCTATGAATGGGTGATTGCCCTGCGCGCCGTTGAAACCATCGACTTTATGACCGCTCGCTGGGCTCATTTACCCTACGAACTGCTAGAGAAAGTATCTAACCGCATTATTAATGAAATCACCGAGGTGTCTCGGGTCACTTATGATGTTTCTAGTAAACCGCCAGCGACCATAGAGTGGGAGTAGTTTTTTTGTGTAAGTAATTGATTTAATTTAATTAGTTACTTACACATTACTTTCACATTCAGAAATCAATCGTTGATTTCCTTAGTCTTTTTTCATACAGCTATACAAAATGTTGCACAAACGTGTGGCTACTGAAACTCGTAGTAACTCAGAGACTAAGATTTGGCGCTGAAGAAACAGCACTTTGCTGAAGGCGAAATACCAATATTTGACGAGGCTTGTATTTACAAGCGAGGTGAGTATTGGCAGTTTCGTATGTGGTTGCCAAAAGAAAACAAGTACGCACGTAAAAGCCTACGTACACGCAGTGAGGCTACTGCAATTGAAAAGGGTAAAGCTGCGTACTTAGAGATTTACGCTAATCTGCAACAAGGCAAAACTTACTTTTCCATAACCACAAAAGAAGGTGTAGAGAAGTATCTTAGCTTTCGTATGCGAGACGTTGAACTTGGACACATAGTCAAAGGACGACACACAACAATCGCAACCCACTTACAGCACTTTCTAAGCTTCATTGGCAAAGACACTAAGCTGAAAGAACTAGAACGCACTGACTGCGAAAACTACTTCTATCATCGTCATAAAACTACAAACGGCAACGTCAAACTAGTCACTGGTCAAAACGAACAAAGCACAATCAATGCGCTAATGAAGTGGTTGTATAAGAATGGCGAAACACACATAGATGGCTTCGACTTTAAGAAGCTACCGCGCTTAGACAAAGGCAATGGAGCTATTCGTCGCGCAACACTTACTACGGCAAAACCAGAAACAAAGACAGTGACACGAACTGTAGCTGTTCCAAAGACAAAGATAGTCAAACAAGAACCACAGCAGCAGACGACACCGAATGACACAGAACGAACAGACTTCTCGCCTATTCGTCCACAACCACCGTTACCAAATCAACAAGACGACAGAGAAAAACGTTAGGAAGCCAGTCAAAAGTGCTGTTCATCCCATGAACAAATCTATAAACTAAGACTGACAGATAACCAACGGCGGTGTGACATGAAATCTTATGCCGAGTTGAAAGCTGAAATGGAAGCAGTTCAGCAGCAGATGGTTGAACCTAAGAAGAACGAACGTGCTAACGCACTGAAAGAAGTAAAGCGTCTTTGTAAAGAGTTTGGGTTTACTGCTGGCATGCTGAAAGGTTCACTAGCTGAAGGGCGAAAGAAATCATGAGTAAAGTGATTGATCAAAAAGAAAACTTTAATGCTAATTTTGGGTCAGTATTTAGGTCTTCTGGAATTTTTTACTGTCCAAGAAATCTGAAGACAACCTTGAGTGTTATGAATTATTTTAAGGAAAAAAACTTTACAGACGTAGCAGGAGTCATCACTAAACGAAGTTTAAGTGGAAAATTGAATACAAGAGAAACCTTTGACTTCAGTCAATCTAATGTGAAGAACTTTGTATTTAGTGGTGCTGATGAATTTGCAGTAGAAATTGAATTTTTTTCTAATAAGAATTTAAGAATTCCATACGCTGCGATTATGGCTTTTTATGAGAGTAAAGATTGCGTCTCTGTGATCCATAACTATGGTCGAAATCATTCGCTATATGAATTAGAGGAGGGAACCGCTCTTCTAAATGGACGGGAAACTTGTTGGTTCGTTTCGGATTCGAGTAGACTTTCTGTGAACGAATTTCTTGCTGTTTTTCACAACGGTCATACAGAAACCCCTGCGCAGGATTTTAAGTGTAAAGTCACTCAAACCGGTAAGCAAGACATATTAATTGAAGGCAAAATGCCGAAGTTAAGTCCGTTTGAGACTTATAAATTTAAACTACACGAAATTTTGAATGGTTTTGTTGAAAAAATTGGAACTGACGCGGTCTGGTTTCGCTTAGAATTTGAATCGGAGTCATCGTTCCCAAGATTATTACTGATTGAAAAGTCGTCCGATGGAGAATTCCACGTAACCCATTCCGATCTCGATTATGAATTACTTCAAACTAATAGTGTAAGCGATGGAGTTGGGTATACCAAGATCCCAAACATTATGCGAAAGTTTCGTGAGCCAATCTTAGAGATAGACCCTGGTTATTCGCAAGATGCTAAAATAGTCATCAGCACGAATGTAGATGACAAAGTTTCTCTTGGTAATGGTGGTTATTGTCACCTAGAAAAAATAAATACGATTAGCTTTAATGAGTTAAATGGGAAACTTCCATCAAGAATTCACTGCGCATTATCAGGTTTTTTCAAAGAGGATAGTATGGTGCCCTTCAGGAGTTGTCTTGGTATAGTTCATAAAGAAAGGCCTCCGAAGCATACTCATTGGTTACCTTTTTATCTTAAATACATGCCGACAGTTGAATTTACTGTTTACGACGAAATATACCAATCTATTCCTTCAATAATTGAAGTGAAATTTAAGGTGTACAGTCCAAATAATTTGCAAATTTTTGAATGTAATATCGCCTATCAGAGCTTGGAGGATGTGCCACTTACCTTTCCGTTAAGCAGTATAATTTCAGAAACTGGCGCGGAAATTGAAACTGACGAACCGTACTATGTCTTAATTAATAGTAATTATGGCGGCTTTTTTGTTTTTGTAAGCCACACGAGCAATCAGTCTTTATCAATAGAGCACACTTTCTAGAAAAGTCGCGTAATTATATTTGCTCCGCGAAACTAAATCTTCTGTGGTTGGACTCGTTGAAGCATCTGCGCGGAAGAATTGAGCATGCTAACTACTGAAGAAGCCAAACGCCTTAACAAGTTAGAGGGAATAGCTGACAAGCTTAAGCGTGGAGAAAACGTGCAAAATCGTCAGCTGCAAACGTGGCTTAGCGAAGACGAATACGAACAGCTTGAGTATGAGTGGAAAGAGCAGCTTGAACTACGTAGCGAGCTAAAAGACAAACCAAGCGAATTAAAGCGATACGAAGAAAAGCTGAAACAGGCTACCTTCAACTTCAATAGTGCAGAGGGCTACAGCAGAAAAAGTAGGCACTCTACGGCTAAGAAGTTCTACGACAAGAGTGAAAGCCTTTGTGAGGATGCGCTAGAGATATTGCAAGAAATTCTGGACTATGACAGTAGTTTTCGCGTTTGGTTTGATAGAGATATTAGCTTTGAAGTAGGTGGCGACTTGAGCGCAGATATTGTGTCGCTTCCGCGCTTGGTTACGTCACGCTGTCATGAAAAGGTGAGTGATGACAGCAGACTTACAAATAAGCAGAGTGTGAAGTTAGCTGAGGGGCGGAAGAAAAATAATGGATAAGCAAAGAACCGATGAATGGGTGGATTTTGATGAACATCAACTTGCATACCATACAAAACAATGGGCGGAACCGAAAGAAAGTACGATTGCTTTCTATGACTTTATAAAGCACAAACTGCTTACAAGCAATTGTGTAATCGACTTAGGCGCTGGAGCGGGCGCAGCAACAAGCTTTATTGCGCAAAGTGAGCCGGAAGTATCCTTTGTTGCAGCCGATTACGTGAGTGATTACTTGGAGATTGGTAAGGAATTAGCAGAAAGAAATAAGATAGAAAATATTTCATTTCGTCAGATTGATTGGTTTTCTCTCGAAGAAACTAATGAATTTGATTCTGTAATATCACTTCAAACCCTATCTTGGCTTCCTGAATTAAGAACACCGCTAGAAAAAGTCTTAACAAGCATTAAACCAGAATGGTTTGCGATGACGTCTTTATTCTACGACGGAGATATATCGTGCACAGTCGAAGTTCTTGAGCATACCAATAGCCGTAAATCCTTTTATAACGTTTATTCATTAAAAGAATTAGATAGAATTGCCAATGAATTTGGGTATCAAGTATCAAAGTGTGAAAAATTCGAAATATTTATTGATTTGCCAAAGCCATCTAACCCAGATTTGATGGGTACGTATACACAGAATATTCGTAACGAACGAGGTGTTGACGAGCGAATGCAGATAAGTGGACCATTACTGATGCCGTGGTACATGGTTTTGATTGAAAAGATAGAACATTAAATTTCTTCTACAGTGCTTATGAGTGAGTGGCTAGCTAATCAGAACAAATCAAGCGCTAACTTTCGAAAGTTGCTTCAAGAACGAATTGAAAATGCTAATCCACGTCGCGAACTGACTTCTGAAGAATCAAAGCGTCTTAGTAAAGAGTTTGGCTTTACTGCTGGCAAAAGCTATTTTTGTGTTAAACGTTGCGGGTATAACGGCTCATTCGCCATGGCAATTGAAATGGCTTGGGCTGTTTTACGGCCACATATCAATGCTACGCTCAATGTGTAAGCCAACGAGGTCGATATCGTAAAACAGAAGATAGTCGATATTTTGGTATCGATAGCAGATTACTGAACCGCCGTTATAAAGCAATAGCCACGCAAGGGCTTTACGTTTTCATAAAATATTGATTTAGTTGGATGTTGAAGATGTAGGAAGATTCATCAAATATTGCAAATTTCCATACCAAGGCGTAAGTACAATGTTTGATGTACTCCGTTTTCAACCTTACGTGGTAGTGCAAATGCTTGAATCGGGTTTACCCTAGATCGATTTTGGACTGAGTTATAATCTAGGTTGGTTGGATTAGTCGGTTAGTGAATGAATACCAGTAAACTGTATCAATGGCTTCTCGTTTGTTACAAGGTGTGTAAGCGAATATCTGCTTTTGTATTGAAGTAGCTAAAGAAAAAATAGCGGGGAAGTTTGATAAAAGGCTATGTAAGTTACAAACCTGCTAATAGCGCTTGTAACCTATTGTTGTTATTGGGCTAAATATAGCCCAACTATTGAGTGGGAGTGACTAACTGCCTAGTACAGGTCTTGAAATCCTTCTATTTCGTTAGCTTCAATACCTAAATTGAGAATAAAATCTACCGAGGTGCCAGCAGCGGTGCGACTCTTGCCCGCCATAACTCATCGATAAATGCCATTTTCTCGGCATGGATATTGTCTTTCTGCGTCGCTTTATCTCCGAAGACCATCCAGACGGCCGATTTGGATTCGGTTACTGCCGGCCATGATGGTAGCCCTTGGCCATTCGGGTTGCCGGTCTTTACAAAATTGATCCAGTAGTTTCGCATGGTCGCGGCAATGGGTAAGTTGAATTTGGTCCANATGGTTTCCTGATCCGCTGCATGTACTGCTCCGGGAACCTGATCGCGCTGTTCCGGAGCAACATATTCAAACATATACAGATAAGCGGGACGCCCTACCTGCTGCATGCTGCGCGTCATATTCTGTGCTGCATAGACGTAGCGAAGGTCACCAAAGAAACGGCTGAAGCCCTGCTCATCACTGACGGCAAAATCGTCGGTCCACAGTTGACGCATACGGTCGGACTGTCCCTCTGTGATGGCCAGCAGATCCTCTCGGCTAAGACCCGATATGCCGAAGACGCTGCCGTCGAAACTAGTTCCGCCACTGATAAACGGCACCGGATGTTGTTTACCTAGCGCAAAGAGCACGCCACTTTCCTCTATCTGACTGATGCCATCGATAATCGGAAGGTGGAAGCCCCGCACGGTACTGGTCCATTGCTCGGCCGTTACGGCATAGAGATCCTTTCGCGTTACCTTATCGCTCGGTTTGCCCGTCGCTTGACTAGCTAATTCCAGCGCTATGGCTTCAGCGCTGGGTCCGTTTGCCAGTGGGGTAACCTGCTTTGTGCGTGGTTGTAACGGCCAGGTGCCATAGCCGCTCTGGGCAATACCGCCGGCAATAAGGCCGGCGCTAGCAGGGTTGGCCATCAGCATATTGACTGACATTGCTCCGGCGGAAACGCCCACAATTGTCACTTGTTTTGGGTCGCCGCCAAAGGCGGCGATATTTCGATTAATCCAGCGCAGCGATGCCAGCATATCCATAAGGCCGTAGTTAACGCCCTGACTGCCATCGAGTTGAGGGTGGGCGAAGAAACCGAGAGAGCCAAGACGGTAATTAAGTGTGACTAGCACGATGCCCTCGGTGTTCAGTATCGGCGCAAGTGCGAAGTTGTATTCACCGCTACCAGCGATCATACCGCCACCATGAATGATTACCATGACGGGTAGCTCTTTGGCGCCGATGGGAGCAGCGACATTTAGGGTCAGGCAGTCCTCCCGTAGAGACCGGTGGTTGGGAATCAATTCGTGGAGGGTCGGTTGAGGGCAGGCCGCACCAAACTCTTTAGCCTGCCGAACGCCTGACCAGTGTTCGACATCATGGGGCGGCTGCCATCGGTGCTCATTGGTTGGGGGCGCTGCGTAGGGGATACCCAAAAAGACCTGTGAACTCTGCGTAACAAGGCCTTCCAGAGTGCCTTCATTGGTGTGAACTAATGCGGTAGCGTTATCGGGCTTCTCTGTGCTCTCCGCTCGGACGTCTGTCAGTGGACTGAGGAGGGTGATAGCAATAAAAAACGACGGCAATACAAGTCGAAAAAGCACTGCAAGCCTGTTGTTAACGAGTGTTTGTAAGTTGGTTTGCAACATATTCCCCTCTAGTTTGATGTAAAAGGTTTACGTAAGGCGACAAGCCGGCGGTATTTTTATTCTGTTTGATAATCCATCAGTCGGTAGCATGTGTTGTTATTGTTATATTCACCCCTGTGCTGATATCTCGTCAACTCACCGCTACTAAGCAGGGTCTTCAGCTCTTTCTCTTTCAAAATAGGACCATACCGAAGCTACCGTTGTTGTTTTACCGTTTAATTTAAAGCTAATCCTACAAATCTCTTGGCATCCGTATTATCAATTCTCGACTTGTCGCTCTCAGCTATGGTACTGTATCACATGTCATTCGACATGTTGAGCGAGAAGAAAAATAAATATAGGTCAAAATAAGCAATCATCAAGGTACAGCAATATATGACGTCTAAAATCACACGAAGAGATTTTCTCAATGGTGTCGCTATTGGCACCGGCGCCAGCCTATTGATGCCGGGGCAACTTGTAGCGCAAACTAGTGGATCGGTAACCACTAACAAATATCCCAGCGACTATTACC
>NYXU01000027.1 GCA_002685715.1 Porticoccaceae bacterium
CTGAGGTTACTAACAAATAAACTGGCGAGAGCAATAAACTTTTTCATTATATCCGTTCGGTAAATAGGCAATGCTTGGTTAGCTTGTGACAACTAAGTAACCCCCATTATAGCGATGAATAAATGAATGTCAGTCATTGTATACAGGCTTTAGGCTAATCAACCATTAACTGCGGAATATTTGCTCACTATCGGCTATTCGTAATGCTAATAATTGTTACTGCACTAAAAGCACAAACATAGTTATGCAATAGGGTATGGGTGGGTATACGATCAGAGTTCTTTAAGTTAGTTTCTAATGTATCTCGGCAGATACAGTAACTATGAATGTCGCTAAAAACCCCTCCCGCCCCCTATCAGTTTTCTAGGGATAGAGATTTGACCACTTTTGGAGAAATGGATTGGTTGAGGCTAGGTATACAGTGGGGTGTAGTAAGGGTTTGTCATTGATATGGTGCCCAGGAGACCCTTCATTGCCTTATATAGGCACCGTAGTCTCTATCAAACCGAATGAAATCAAATACCCAAAGATTGCCTTAACAACACTGCGCAACAGAACCTCAAGCTGAGAGATTCCAACCAAAGAACTCCATTCCATAAATCCCGATTATTCATGACGTAGATGTTATTACCCTGCTGTCCGACGGTACTCGCACAAGGCGTCCATAAGCGTTCCTTTTAGCACAATCCCTTAGGGAGCGGCAGGAATTATCCGACTTTTATCTCTATCGCTATAAAACGCCAAGTAGCTTATTAGCAGACAAGATTTGCTCCCTAGCAACGGCCTCCAAATCATTCGGCGATACCACAGGTGGCAGTGAAAACCCCATCTCCCTGCGTAAAATATCAACCGATTCAGCATTGAAGAAAATGCTACCGTCAGCGGCAATTTTATCTACGCCATCAAAGGTGTGTGCCTCTAGCATGGTCTCCACAACCTGACTCTCTGACCAATCTGGCGGCAAATCAAGACTAATGTCGCCATTCTGAATAGTGACCGGATAGCCACCCGGCAAACCATTCGGTGCAGGTACATGCCTGCGACATGAGCGATTATCTAGTAGAGCCATAATATTTTCTGCTGCCAATCTAGATGTGGTGCTTGAAAAACCAGCGCCAGCTTCGTAGCTTTTAATGATAGAGCGATTCATTAGTGCACGTAAATCTCCAAGTTCTGGAGTAATGTCTTTGTCACCCAAAGAGACCCTAAGCAAAAACGGTGCTTCGTTGCTATAGCCAGGCTCTCTCGGTGCCACCCAATGAATATGATGCGCCACAAGATAAACTTTTAGCTGATCAATATTGACATTATGCTCAAGGGCTATTTGATGACGTAATGCCGCTTCAATCAACCCAACATTGCCGGCCCCACAAATTGGCAGTGCTAAATCTCGACTGGTGCTGGTTTTGTAAATAACTGGGATGGTTATGTCAGGCAAATTACCCACAATAAATGATGCCGATATACCACTCTTAAAAATCGCACCTGCAATAACCCTAGGTGCCAATACCTGGATGCATGAAAAAGCGCCCAAGCACGCCCGACTTATTTGATCATAGTTGTCTAGTTGTTTTGCAGCATCCCAGGTAAATGGGATAGCATAATTTACCACGGCGTCAGGCTGCTCTTCGGCTAGTATAGGTGTAATAATATCTTCATCTAGTACATCGATATTGCCATATACAGTGATTACGGATTCGCCGGGGTCAGAAGAAATACGATTGTCGATAGCCAGCCTTGCGACCTTCTGGCTCAACAGTGACTTATCAATATTATCTATAGCCACAATGTCGATATTGTTACGCATAAATTCAGAGATAAGGCCTAATCCAACTCTACCTCCAGCGCCAAAGATTAGTACCTTACCGTTCTTTTTCGGTTGCATAGTTTGACCTATTAATATGGGGCGAAGCCTTTGTTATTAGTACGGACTTTTATACTGCCACATCATGGCCAAGCTATACAGCGGAATTGTGTTCTTTTAGAGCAAGTGTATTTAGGATATTTTCTTGTCAACTGCATTGTCTACTGTACCTCGGGTTCTTGAAAGAAACTTGAGGTTTAACAGTGAGTTACGTTGAGGACCCCTAGGGAAATGGTGCCCAGGAGAGGACTTGAACCTCCACCCCCTTGCGAGGACCAGCACCTGAAGCTGGCGTGTCTACCAATTTCACCACCTGGGCATAGCAAACTGTCTTGCTATCGCTGTCGAACAAACCGTTAAAAATCAACCAGTGGATCCCTCCCACAGCGGCCGCGCACTATAGTAACCACTTGGGTTTTTGTCAATTAACCTAGGGAAAATTAATGGCTTTGTGACGGCCATTAGACTGGGCTGAATTTTTTTTGCCAATATAACTGAGCCATAGTTTTTCTGCCGAGCTTAGGTCGGTGGGTTACAAGCATTGTTGGGTGTCTAGTGGTGACAGAGGTTGTTATGGCCATTTACTGGTGCATTATTAAGGATAATTTCTATGAACAACCTAAGCGAAAATCTTGTAATACTATTTTTTTCCATCCTCCTTCTTCTAGTGACGTTTCTAGTCGCGTCTCCGTCAATAGCCTCTGCTTCGATCGCAGAGACTGAGAGTGAATTGCACGCCACCGCTGTTGCTTCTGAGCAAGCTCAAATCAATATCAACACCGCATCTGCAGTCGAAATCGCCGCTGCAATGAAAGGCGTTGGCCTCAAAACGGCAGATGCGATCGTAACGTATCGCAAGGCTAACGGGCCGTTTAAAACGATTAAGAGTGTAACCAAGGTCAAAGGCGTGGGTGATAAAACGCTGTTAAAAAATAAGGGTGTAATTGTACTTGAATAATATAAACTGACCGCATGTGCTATCGATCACCGGTCGCTTTAGCGACCGGTTTTTTTTGTCCAACTGATTCAACCTTTGCACAGTATAGAGTTGTTATGAATGTAGATGCGCTAATCACATTGGTTATTTTGCTTGCCTTTCTAGTGCTGACAGTGACCGGTCGCTTGGCGGTGGATATTGCCCTTGCGGCGGCAATGACCGGTTTATTGCTGTTTGGTGTATTAACTCCAATGGAAGCCTTTCAAGGCTTTGCTCATCCGGCTATTTATACTATTGCCTGTTTTTATATTGTGTCAGCGGCGCTTAAAGAGAGTGGGGCGCTACACTGGTGGGTTGCTAAGTGGCTGGGCAAGCATGCCACACCACAAATCGCCATGCCTCGCATTATGGCGCCAATCGCCTTTGTAAGCTCGATCATCAGTAACACGCCTGTGGTGGCTATTTTTATCCCTTTGTTACAGGATTGGGCCAAGCGCAAAGGTATCTCGGTGTCGAGATTATTGATTCCGCTAAGTTACGCGTCAATTCTAGGGGGTACCTGTACATTAATTGGTACCAGTACCAATATTTTGCTAGTGGGCCTATTGCAGGGCACTGCAGAGGCGCAAAGCTTGCATTTTTTTAGCCCGGCCATTGTCGGTGTGCCGCTGGTATTAATCGGTATCGTCTACTTTATGCTGCTCGGTCACCGTTTGCTTCCTGAGCGTAAAGGGGTAGCAGATGCAGTGACTGAAGCGCGTCAATATGGTGTCAGCATGCGCGTAGTGGCTGGCGGTGCGTTATCGGGTGTCAGTATTGCCGATGCTGGACTGCGCCAATTGCAATACAGTTTTTTAGCCGAGATCCAGTCAGAGGGGCGTATTATCCCTGCGGTGGGTCCTGAAGAAATACTCAGTGATAATGATATTTTGGTTTTTGTTGGCCAGCCAGATGCAGTATCCGAGTTGCGGCAGTTCCCGGGATTGGTGCCAGCTGAGGGACAGGTGCATAAGCTCGATATACCCCATAGTTCCAGAGCACTGATTGAGGCGGTGGTCGCACCGGCCTCTTATATGGTGGGTAAGACCGTCAAGCAGGCCTGTTTTCGTACCCATTTTGGTGGTGCCATTCTNTCGGTATCGCGCAATGGTCAGCGNATCGAGCAAAAGGTCGGCAGTATTATCCTGCGAGCGGGNGATACACTGNTACTNGAAGCGGCAAGAGGGTTTGTGCGCCGGCACCGTTATAGCCGTGATTTTCTATTGCTGAGTCGCTTNGATGATATCAGTATCCCAAATGTCGAGAGGGCACCTACTGCCCTTGGCTTACTTGCCATATTTATCGGTCTGGTAGTAACTGGTATACTGCCGCTCGTGGTAGCTGCACTTTTATTGGTGGCGGCACTGGCAGTTAGCCAATGTATTTCTATTGAGGCAGCGCAACGCAGTATCGATATGCGCGTGTTGCTAGCAATAGGCGCGTCTCTGGCGTTGGCATTGGCGTTGCAAAAAACCGGGCTGGCAGATTTAGCCGGTCAAGGATTACTGTCTGTGGCTGGCGCCAATCCCGTTATAAATTTACTGGTACTCTATATAGCAACAGTGGCCGTAACCGAGTTAATTACCAATAATGCGGCGGCTGTGTTGATGTTTCCGCTGGCTCAGGTATTAAGTGCGCAGCTTGAGGTCAGCCTACTGCCCTTTGTTATGGTAATAATGTTTGGCGCTTCCGCGAGCTTTCTAACGCCAGTGGGGTATCAAACTAACCTGATGGTACAGGGGCCCGCTGGCTACCAGTTTACAGATTATTTTAAGGTTGGCATTTTATTGAGTATTTTGGTGGGCATTACCGTGGTAACTATGGTGCCCATGGTCTGGGCTTTTTAGCANTGACCGATACCGATAGCGATAAATAGCCAACAGTGATTATTGATAAGGAAAACCATACCGCATGACTGAACTGACCTGTTTTAAGGCCTATGATATTCGTGGGCAGTTAGGAACCGAATTAGATGAAAGTATCGCCTACCGTATCGGGCGTGCCTACGCAGAATTTTTACAACCCAAAAACGTTGTGCTCGGTGGCGATNTTCGCCTTACCAGTGAGGCACTNAAAGCGGCGCTNAGNGATGGTATTCGCGATGCCGGTGCCGATGTGATTGATATCGGCTTGGTTGGTACCGAAGAAGTGTACTTTGCNACATCGNACCTNNAGGCAGATGGTGGNATTGANGTGACCGCCAGCCATAACCCGATTGACCACAATGGTATGAAGCCTATTCGCGAGGGCTCNCGNCCGATAAGNTCTGATACCGGCCTGCTCGATATTAAGCNCCTTGCCGAGCGCAATGAGTTTGCGCCCGCNGACAAGGCCAAGCGCGGATCCTATAAACAGCTGTCAATACTGGATGCCTATCTCGACCATCTACTCACTTATATAGATCCCTCGAGCATTAAACCCATGCGCCTAGTGATGAATGCCGGTAATGGCGCGGCAGGCCATGTGGTCGATGCGCTGGAGGCGAGATTTGCGGCGTTAAATCTGCCCATAGAGTTGATTAAGATATTTAATGAGCCCGATGGCACCTTCCCCAATGGTATTCCCAACCCAATTCTGCATGAGAACCGAGCGCCGACGATTGATGCAGTGCTTGAACATAAAGCCGATATGGGTATTGCTTGGGATGGCGACTTTGANCGTTGCTTTCTGGTCGATGAAAAAGGNTTTTTTATNGAGGGCTATTATATTGTCGGCCTGNTAGCNGAGGCCTTTTTACGTAAAAACCCCGGCGCCAAGATTGTCTATGACCCGCGGTTAACCTGGAACACCATAGANCTTGTTAANCANAGCGGTGGTCAGGCTATTCAATCCAAGACGGGTCATGCCTTTATTAAAGAGCTAATGCGTAGNGAAGATGCGGTATATGGCGGCGAGATGAGCGCCCATCATTATTTTCGTGATTTCTTCTACTGCGATAGCGGTATGATTCCATGGTTATTGGTCATGGAGCTAATCAGCAACAGCGGTAAGCCGTTGTCTGAGTTGGTGGGTGCCATGGTGGAAGCCTATCCGTCGCCGGGAGAGATAAACCTCAAGATAAGTGATCCGGCAGCGGCTATTCAGCGCGTGCTAGCGCATTACCAATCCTCAGCGTTGGCTATTGATCAGACCGANGGTATNTCAATGGAATTTGATCNCTGGCGTTTTAATTTGCGCATGAGCAATACCGAGCCTGTTGTTCGTCTTAATCTTGAGACCCGAGCCGATACGCAGCTATTACAGCAGAAACAGAAAGAGGTGTTGGCATTACTGGAGACTGAGGGCTGATAATGCTACAGGTTGAGCTAAGCAAATGAACTGGTTTTTACTGCAAACAAAATCAAGACAAGAGCAACGTGCAGTGGAGAATCTGGAGCGGCAAGATGTGGTGTCATTTTGCCCCATGATCAGAGTTGATAAGATTACTCGTGGGCGCAGGGTTGAGGCTTTAGAGGTTTTATTTCCGGGCTATCTGTTTGTGCAGCTTGGTGAGACATCGAGCTCGGTGACCAGTATTCGTTCCACGCGTGGGGTAAGTCATTTTGTAACCTGCGCAGGTGCGCCTATAAAAGTACCTGATTCTTTGATTAAGCAGCTGCGCGCACGGGTGGCTATTACCGATGACGCTGTTATTTCCAGCTTACCTAATAAAGGCGATGAAATGCAGATTATTGAGGGGCCATTTAGGGGGCTTAATGCGGTATTTTCTGAGCCTGACGGGCAAAGCCGTGCGGTTGTATTAATAACCATGCTTAATCAGCAGGTCAAGGCATC
>NYXU01000028.1 GCA_002685715.1 Porticoccaceae bacterium
CTATTACCCGGACACAGGAGAAGTGATTCTCGACGATGTGTTAGCCGACCAGTCTGTCGACGCCGTGGTAGTTGATCTAGAGACAGGATTGGAAAAGGGGCGAGTGGCTACTGGCACTCGTTTTGCCTCCGGTATGATGGCGTGTCCTGGATTCGAGCGTGACTTCTATGTCGCTAGTGGGCCGCAAGGAGCCCTTTGTCGAGTGTATGTGTCTGAAAGGTAAGGGCCTGACCTGACACCCGAGATCGAACCCAGCTTGTGGGGGACACTTTCACCCACAAGACGGAGTATCCGATCATGGCAAGAAAGGGATTCAAACCCGAGCAAATCATCCACATACTTCGCGAAGCTGAGGTCAGGCTGGCTGACGGGAGTGCCGTTGGCGAGGTCCGCAGTGCCCTGGCAGCCCCCGGGAGAATGGCTACAACGAGGATTTATTGGCAAGCTTAGGGACGAACTGCTCATTGAGAAATCTTTTACACCTTACGGAAAGCTCAAATACTAAATGAACGCTGGCGATTGCATTACAAAGAGGTCAGACCGCACAGTGCTCTGGGTTATAAGTCGCCTGCGCCACAGATCAGGCAATCGCTGACCACCTGGATTACCACTGAGGATGTACTAGAGTCACAAACGATGGTGCTCTAACTTTAGCGCTGGCACCGGTCGTGCAGGCAGGTCAGGGACGCCGGAATTCATTAAGCGGTACTGCCAAGTTAGTTCCCTGATTTGGACTAGGATCAGCGGTTCGTGATCGCTCATGCCGCGGTGCAGAATCTGTTCAATCTTGGCAGGCACCTGATCAGATCTCAGCATTATCGGACTCTGAAGGACAGTGCATTCAGTGAGTGGAACAGGGCGGTGGTCCGATGTACTAGGCCAGATCGAGCTGGCCTAGGGGAGTTAACTTGTCAGTACCATTTGTCTCGCTCATTTTCTGCATGATGCAAGTCCTGCATCCACTAAACCCCGAGCACTACGAATACTCTCCTCCGGCCATTGCGGGCGCGGTTCCCGCGTTAGTGATTCAGCCAGTGCTACTATAATTTGCAGTTCGAAAATCCAAAGCACATTACAAAATGCGCTTTGGATCAGGCTGACGCTAGCGGGCTACTGAGGGTCAGCGACTTTTAGTAGCTGTTTGCCCTCGTTGGCACCGGTATACAAACGCTGCAGGGTCGCGGGAATATTCTCAAAACCTTTCTGAACGTCTTCCCGCCAGATGATTTCCCCCGCCTTCACCCATCCGCTCAGCTCTTTCATAGCCTTTCCCGCTTGCGCCATGTAATCCATCATAACGAAGCCCTGTATGCGCAAGCGTCGGGAGATTACCAAATTCAGGTTATTTGGACCGGGTGGTGGGGTCGCGTCGTTATAGTTCGAGATACAGCCACATAGGACAATGCGACCATATTCCGCCATGTGGTTCAGGGCGGTCTGTAGTGTATCGCCCCCAACATTGTCGAAAAATACGTCCACACCCTGTGGGCACAGCTCCCGCAGGCGGCTGTCCAGATCTTCTGACTTGTAATCTATCACTTCGTCAAGCTTGCAATCGTCCTTTAACCAGGCGCACTTCTGCGGGCCACCGGCAATGCCGATTACTTTACAGCCTTTGATTCTGGCGATCTGCGCCACAACGCTGCCGGTGGCACCGGCGGCACCGGAAACTAACACAGTCTCGCCCGCTTGCGGCTGGCTTACCTCGAGTAAACCAAAGTAGGCGGTCAGGCTGGTGCCGCCGAAAACACCTAGGGCAAGATTGGGAGACGTACCCTCGCGCAGTGCTCTCGGTGATGATGCAGCCGAGGGATCACCGACACTGTATTCCTGCCAATTTGCCATGCACTGCACCAGCGTACCTTCAGGTAGTTGGGGGTTATCCGAGCGGATAACCTGACACACGCCGGGAGCGCGCATGGGCTCGCCAATTCCGACCGGAGGCAGATAACTGGGCACATCATCGAGCCAGCCGCGCATGGCGGGCTCGAAACTGAGCATCAATGTTTTGAGCAGGACCTGGCCCGCCGCCAAGTCAGGTTCCGGCAGCGCCGACTCTACCAATTTAAAATGTTCTGGTCCCACTAAACTCAAGGGGCGTTCTTTCAGTAACCACTGTCTGTTCGTTGTACTCACCTGTCTCTCCTTTTCACTATTGTATTATCGATATCGCTTTGGTGGCCGCTTAGCAGAGCACTCGCAGACAACCATTCAACCGACCCGATTATTATATTGACATATGTAGTGCTACTATTCTAGTATATTGATCAGATAATTATTCTTTCCAGTGGAGATTCTTGCGTACACATCAAAAAGACAAACAATCAAGCGGTGAACATGACAAACACCCTATCCAGGAAACTAGCCCTCGTTGCACTTGCCTTGCTGATAGTAATCGCTGTTGCCTACCTGAATCACATGTCCCTGTTATTCTGGGCGGGCACCAGTGGTGCCCTTGGCTTTATCTCAAAGCTACAAGAACCCA
Source organism: Porticoccaceae bacterium (assembly GCA_002685715.1). Classification (GTDB taxonomy): domain Bacteria; phylum Pseudomonadota; class Gammaproteobacteria; order Pseudomonadales; family Porticoccaceae; genus HTCC2207. Next base: position 2,486 of record NYXU01000028.1, read on the forward strand.
TACTACCCAATCACGAAGTGCGCTGGCAGACCTCGCCACCGGAATGCGAAACCACCAAACAACGCCCACCTAATATGAATCAAAATAGTGGAGAAGTATAAATGACTGTGACTAAATGCACCTGGCTCGTAATATCAGTTATCTATGTCGGATTCTTCAGCTGGTACACCTCTTTCAAGGGGCCACTTAGCCAACAAGAAATCGACCATTATCTCGGGACACTAACCGCAACGCCCGAGGAACTTGCCAGTTTTCGCAAGTTTATGGAGGATGATGACGGGGATGATTTTGTCATGATCAACATCGTGGAAATGTACGATACGCCCTTGCAGATTAAAGGGGTGGAACCGGGTGAAACCACCGCTGAGGTACTGGCCAAGTACATGGAATATATGTTCCCGGCCATGCTCTCCAGAGCCAGCCATCCCGTATTTCAAGGCCAGTCCGTATCCCCGCGAGTAATGGATATCATGAATGCAGTAGGCATGGAGACTTGGAGCGGTGCCGCTGGTGTTCGTTACCGCAGTCGACGCGACATGATCGAAATCTCGACCAATCCTATGTTCACCGGAAGATACGAATTCAAGGTAGCCGCGCTGGCTAAGACCATCGCGTTCCCCGTTGCCCCATTCAATTATCTTGGCGATCCCAGGCTAGTGCTGGCTCTACTACTAGGCTTTGTGGGCTGCGCGGTAAGTTGGTGGCGAGCCCGTGCAGCACTGTCATCACGTTGACCACGCTGCAGCGACCGGCCGCTGCGCTATGATGTCGGAGATCGACTACTGGCAGCCTTCTGCCACCAGTGCGAGCTCGGTAACCCTGCCGATACCAGAGACCAGACCAGTGACTACCGCAACTTTTTTGTCTAGGTTGCTCAATTCGGCACCCCTTTATCCATTAACTATGTTGAATAGAGCCGTTGACTTACAATTTCATATTATGGCACGATATATGCTAAATAATTTCACTAAAGGCGCATCATGAAAAAAGTCCTTATCGCTTTGCTACTGGTTACAAGCGCCACTGCAATCGGCTGGCAAAATCGCGTAAATGTTTTGGTCTGGGCCATGCCCAAGCTGACGGCGCTGACTTCGCCCGTGGCGCCGAATCGGCCAGTGAAGTGGTCTGCGGGCCCCGACGCTGCCGTACTCCCTGCAGAGCAACGCCCCCCCAACATCATTCTGATCATGACAGACGATATGGGTTTTAACGATATTTCTCTTTATAACGGCGGTGCCGCGGACGGTAGCCTGATGACCCCCAATATCGATGCGTTGGCGGCGGAAGGCGTCCGGTTTGACAACGGTTACTCGGGTAACGCTGTCTGTGCGCCATCCCGTGCCATTTCCATGACAGGTCGTTACAACACCCGCTTTGGTTACGAGTTCACCCCTTTCCCCAAAATCGGCGTCACCATAATCCAATGGATGCTTGATCAAAATCCAGGGCCCTTACCGGCCTTCATCGACGCCGAAAAAGCTGATGCCATGCCTGGAGTCTACGAGGCAGGCATGCCCGCAAGCGAGATCACCGTCGCCGAGCTGCTGCAGGGTCACGGCTACTATACGGCGCATATCGGTAAATGGCATCTCGGCTCGGAAGGCGATATGGCACCCAATAAGCAGGGTTTCGACGAGAGCCTTGAACTCAGCGGTCTGCTATATTTACCCGAGGCCCATCCCGATGTGGTCAACCAGAAATTTCCGCACGATGGCACTGATCGCATGGTGTGGGCCGCCGGAAAATTCTCCGCTCGCTTCAACGGTAGCGAGGAGTTCGCACCAGCGAAATACCTGACAGACTACTACACTGACGAGGCCGTTAAGGTCATCGAGTCCAACCGAAATCGCCCCTTCTTCCTCTACCTTGCACACTGGGGTCCGCACAACCCGCTGCAGGCTAGCAGAGAAGATTATGAAGCGCTGGCGCATATTGAAGAGCACGGCCTGCGGGTGTATGCCGCTATGCTGCGTTCGCTCGATCGCAGCGTTGCCAGAGTTACTCAGGCCCTGGCTGACAACGGGCTTACGGATAACACTCTGATTCTGTTCACTAGCGACAACGGTGGCGCCAGCATCATCGAGCAACCCGACATCAATGCACCCTATCGCGGCTGGAAGCTGACCCACTTCGAGGGCGGACTGCATGTGCCATTTATCGCCAAATGGCCCGCCAAGTTACCCGCGGGTAAGACCTATCAGCAGGCGGTGCATCACATGGACCTGATGCCGACAATTGTGGCTGCCGCGAATGTCGCGCTGCCGACGGACCGCAAGATTGACGGGGTAGATCTGACACCGTTTATTCTGGGCGAGCGCGGCGACCCCCCCCACCGCACCCTGTTCTGGCGTGAGGGTCATCAACAATCGGTTCTGCATGAGGGGTGGAAGCTGATTCGCGCCAATCAGCCGGATAAATCGGCGGGAACGCCACAAAAGAAATTTCTGTTTCATCTCGCTACGGACCCTACTGAGCAAGAAAATCTGGCCGAACAACGCCCCGACAAAGTTGCAGAACTCGAAACTCTGCTGGCTGCGCATAATGCAGAGCAGGTAGATCCTATCTGGCCATCAATTACTGACGGGGCTGTGATGATAGACAAGCACGGCGGCCAGCCCTACAGGCCCGGCGATGATTATCTCTATTGGCCCAACTGAGTGATAAATATGACAAATGGAACGCAGCGTGTAGATATACTCATTGTGGGTGCCGGCCTGACGGGCATCGGTCTAGCGCGACACTTGCAGCGTGAATGCCCGCAGGATAGCTTTGCATTGTTGGAAAGTCGTAGCGCTATCGGCGGCACTTGGGATCTTTTTCGCTACCCCGGTGTTCGATCAGACAGCGACATGTACACGTTTAGCTATGGATCCAAACCCTGGCTGGCTAAACAATCACTGGGCGATGGAACCCGAATACGCAACTACATTACCGAAGCAGCCGCAGAGGCTGGTGTGGATAAACATATTCGGTTTCAGCACAAGGTGGTCAGCGCGAGATGGTCATCAGACGATGCCTGCTGGACGGTTACGGCATTGCGAACAGACTCTAACGAGACCGTTTACTTTAGTTGTAATTTTCTAATGATGTGCTGCGGGTACTACGATTACGAAAACGGTTATGCACCCAACTTTTCCGGTACCGACCGCTTTTCTGGGCAAGTTATTCACGCCCAGCACTGGCCTGAAGGTCTCGATTTCGCTAACAAACGCGTGGTCGTCATTGGCAGCGGTGCCACCGCAGTAACACTTATTCCAGAACTGGCGAAACAGGCCAAACATACGGTCATGCTGCAGCGCTCGCCTACTTATATCCATTCGCATCCGGTCGAAGATTCCTGGGCGGTAACTCTGCGCAAGTTCTTACCTAACACCTGGGCATTCCGAATCACCCGCTGGAAACAGGTGGCTGCCCAGATGTTTGGGTATCAATTGGCACGCAGATTTCCCAAGCTTGCCCGAAACTCGCTGTTGCAGCAGGCGCGTGATGCATTGGGCGCCGATTACGATATCGAAAAACACTTTACGCCCAAATATAACCCCTGGGACCAACGGGTGTGTGCCGTTCCGGAAAACGACCTGTTCAATGCTATTCGCGAACAGCGCGCCGAAGTCGTGACTGATAAGATTACCAACTTCACCGAAACCGGTATTCAGTTGGAATCAGGGAACGCCCTGGAGGCGGATATCATCGTACTCGCGACGGGCCTGAACATGAAGTATCTCGGTGGTGCCTCGGTGACCGTTGATGGCCAGGATATCGATCTGTCATCCCATTTTGTTTATCGAGGTATCATGCTGTCAGACTTGCCCAATCTGGGCCAAGTGTTTGGCTATGTCAATTCTTCCTGGACGCTAAAGGCAGAACTGATCAGCAAGTATGTGTGCCGCCTCCGAAACCATATGCATCGTACTGGGAAGCGGATAGCCACACCAAGAGCAGATGCAAACGCCATGCAGGCTTCACCGTTTCTCGACCTCTCCTCGGGCTACGTCAACCGTGGAATGGATTCATTTCCCAAACAAGGCGATTCATCGCTTTGGCGTGTTTATCAGAATTATTATCTGGATTTCTTTAACTTACGGATTCGCCCAATTCGTGACAAGGTACTGGAACTTAAATAGAGCTTTGGGAATCAATGACAGAGGAACTGCCCCCCATGTCTGATCAAGAAAACATCAACTCGGTACAGCTACCCGAATTAGTGATATATCCGGATGAGTACGAGTTGATTGGCTCAAAAAACTCCTTCTTCTCTGCAAAGGCGCGCGCCTGCCTACAATACAAGCGCCTACCCTATGTCGAAGTGACCGCCAATATTGAATCCATTATGCGTGCCAAACAGCTTACCGGAGCGCATATATACCCAGTGGTCATGTGTCCCGACGGATCGGTACTGCGCGATAGCTGCGATATTGTCGAGGCGTTGGAAAAACGCCACCCGGCACGGCCGGTCATCCCTGCGGACCCGCTGCTACATCTGGTCGCGCTGATCACTGAAATGGTAGCGGACTGCTTTATTCTGGAAGGCGCAATGACAACCCGCTGGTGCCATGACCGAAACGCCGATTGGGCCAAGCAGCTGTTCAGCCAGGTTGCCAGCGAACGCGTGAAGGATGCCGAGTTGCGCCAGCGTGGCATAGACAACGGCGCTCGCATTGGCGCGTCTATTCGCAAACGATTTGCCGCGCTGGCCGGTACCGACTATGACCCACAATGGCACGTGAGCGCTACACGAGACATTCTGTCTCGGCTCGATACGCATCTTACAACGACCCCCTTCCTGCTTGGCGATCGACCCTCCCTGGCAGATCTCGGATTACTGAACGCCATGTACGGACATCTGTATCGCGACCCCGGTGAACTGAGTGACTATATGCATTGGGAATGTATAAGCCTGTCTCTCTGGACAGAGCACCTGTTGGCGGCCGCAGGGGAATCGGACCGAGGCGCCCTGCATCTCACGCCGACAATGGAGCACGTTCTTGCCGGCTTCGGCCAGTGGTATGGCGAGCGCGCGTCAACTCTGGTGCAACAGGCAGATCTGCGCTTGCGCGATCGGCACGATGGGGAAATCATTGGAATCGGTTCGGCGGTACCCGATTATACAGCTTGGCGGTGCCAGCGTTTGCGGGATTTCTACCTACAATTGGATAAACAGTATTTGTCCGAGGCAGAACGCTTGCTGGAATTATCAGGCCTACTGGAGGTCTGTCATTTCAAGGCCAGCTGGCGGGCGGAAAAGCAAGGGCAAGAGCTGGTGATTGTGAAGGGCCGCTAAAACCGCCCAGGGCTTTATAGCGCCTCGAAATTCATCTCAGCATACTTTTCAAGGCGCTCTACCAATCGCCCATCAAACACGGTGGCGGTGGTCCAGAAGCCGCCTGCCTTTTCAGCATTGGAAATATCCAAAGCGAGAGAGACAGCTGCTTGACTCAACATCTTTGCTGTACTGGCATATCCCGGATCACCGTCACCGCTTATCTTGACCGCTACTTTTTTACCACCAATGGTAGTCCCGAAAAACCGTAATTCAAACGACCCCTCGGCTTGCTCTTTCGCGGAAGGTCCCTCTCCAGGCTTGGGAAGCACCCTATTTTCTAGCAACCGGATGAGCCATGGAAAGCGCAGAGCAAACTTACCTATAAGCCCCGTCGCCACCAGTGCTTTCGCTCCAAATGCACCGGCAAATCCGCTGCCGGTGACTATTGCTTCGTTATAACAAAATTTTTCGTGATAGGGTGCAATTGCATTGGAGCGCAACACCATCCTTTCATTAATTGGCGCCATAGGAAAAGGGCCGACCCAGCACTGCGTATCCATATCTTTCTCTGCTCGTTTGATACTTCTCTGCCCACTGTTCCTGGCTGTATCTGCAGGGCAACTTGAATAGGAGTCTGCCATGGTTTTCTGTAGTTCAGGATCTTTTGCCTCCTCCTTCCAAAGGTTGAGTAGACTGGCTATTGTTCCACCCGACATGCCACCCTTCAAAATCTGAACGCGCATGCGAACGTCCGAGCAGGTTTCACCGTATTCTCTTGCAGAATGCTGTTGCAGGAACCAAGTACCCATATCAGAGGGTATAGAATCAAAACCACAGCTATGGACGATACGGGCACCGCTGTCCTTGGCCGCACCTTCGTATCGTCTTATCATCTCGCAAATCCACTGCGGCTCCCCGGTCAAATCGCAATAATCCGTGCCGGTCTCGACACACACTTTCACCAGAGGAGAGCCGTATAGTGCATAGGGGCCCACCGTTGAAACAATGACTCGGCTGCGTGCACACAAGCTGTGCAGATCTGCCTCTGACTCTGCATCGGCGACAACCACCGGTAGAAGTTCTGCGTCTTCTCCTAATGTTTTTTTCAGTTCGTTTAGTTTGAGCTCTGAACGACCACCTATACCCCATTTCACCCGTTCGTCGGTGCAAGCGCCACCCTCCCCGTCCACGCCATATTGTGCGGCGAGGTACTGACACACCAATTTTCCGACAAAACTGGTGGCACCAAAGACAACAATATCCAGAATTTTCTCGGGAGAATTTTCCGTGTTCATAGATAAACCCACAGTAGATAGTGAAATAGATCGTTTTCAGGTTTATGACTCATGCAGACGCTCCCGCCGCTTTCTGTCTTTTGGCCTTATCTAATTTCAACACCTTGGTCGCGAGCTTGCGAAATAGGACAGGGGCCAGGCGCATTGCCCAGTCCACCAGGTAGGCATCAAACCCAACCAGAACACGCATCTTGTTTTTCTTTATGCCCTTGATGATCGCATTTGCGACCTTTTTTGGCGTGTTAAACGCCTGCTTAGTAAATTCAGCGTGGGCGTCTTCTTGATTCATGCCTGTCTGTTCGTGTATCGATGGATCTATTCTTGCATCGCGTAAGATCGCGGTTTTAATCATACCTGGATGAATTGAAGTAACGCTGACGCCGCACTCCTCTACATCCAACTCCGTACGCAGAGCTTCACTAAACGCTCTAATGGCAAATTTGCTCGCCGCATACGACCCCGTATTGGCAGGCGCCATCATGCCAAACATACTAGAGACATTGCAGATATGCCCTTCGCCTGACTGCTTGAGATAGGGCAAAAAAGCCATGCTACCATACACCATACCCCAAAAATTGATATTCATTATCCATTCAAAATCTTCAATGCTGGTGTTTTGCAGGCTGCCGCGAACCATGACGCCGGCATTGTTTATAACGATATTTACTGTACCGAAGTTGTCAGCGACTTCACTGGCGTAGTTTTCGAAAGCCTCTCTATCTGTAACATCCAGTAATTTGGCCTGCACCTTCGCACCGGTGGCTTCGATAGCAAGCCGTGTCTCCTCAAGGTTCGACTCATTAATGTCCGATATTGCCAGCAAGCAACCCTCATACGCCAATGCAAGCGCTGTGGCACGACCTATGCCGGAGCCAGCGCCCGTGACAACAGCGATCTTTTGCTTGAGATTTTTCATCTAACTCCCCTTAATGAGTCTATCTCATAATCCCAGTCTGAGTGATACGACGGAGCATTCAGTTCGGTGATACCTTCGCTGCTTCAGATGCCAGCGTGTGCTAATTCTTTTTGTCATGTAACCAGTAGCCTTTCACAGCCGGTACCTTTCAATGCGGCATCCACTGACTTGCGGCAGTCGGCATCCAATGCTGTGTATTGTTCGTTTATCCAGCGCAGGCACTTCGCTTGATACGGGAAAGTCTTCTGCGTCCAGACTGTGCCATCAATTTTCGTTTCCCATTCGCCCTCACCGGCGGCTACCGCTGCAGCATTGCATAGCATCGCGGGCACATAAACACGACCCATTTCCCTGAGCAGTTCACGTAGCGTTTCTGGCAAGTCGCTTATATTGTTCCATGCGTCCTCGCTGGGCTCAAGACCACTTTGATCCTCCATCAAATCCACCCATTCCACCGTGCGCGGCGAAATCTCATGGGCGATAGCTCTCGGCGTGGGGTCAAAGCCCACCAATTGGCTCAGTTGCCCGTAAACAGCGAAATCCCCTGCTCCCGGCCGATGCCCCAAAATAAAAGGCTGCTTGGCCAGATGGGCCTCCATTACTCCAAGAAACCGCCGATAACTGCGGTCAATAACAGGAGCGGTTTTTTCGTTGGACCCAACCACGTATAAGCGGTCTATCTGACGCTTGGCAAAATCTTCTTTTACTCGCTGGTGCTCCTGGGTTTCCAGACAGATATTGCGACAAAGCGGCAATCGGGTGCTGGCATTATCCGCGCTCTGGGCTGAGTGCCAGCGATAGTGAAACATATACTTGGTGCACCACTCGTCGCCAAAATCTTCGATTAGATAATCCAGGAAAGCTATTGCTGGATCGCTCGGCAGTACCGAGCGCTCGGCATAGATGGCCTCAAGATTGCGGATAATCGGCGTGGAGTCACAGCGCGCGACGTCGCCACCAGACAGATGTGGCATCACTACAACAGGCAGCAGTAACGGTTTTGGCTTAGCCATGCCCATGTTATCAAGTGTCGAACCTGCATCCCCCCAGACCAAACTGTAAGGAATCTGCCGGTAACGCATAACAGCCAACATTTTTTTTGTATAGGGGGATCCGGTGTCACCCAAGATTCGAATACGCTCAACATTTATCATAAACTGGTCCTCGTCCGAATGAGGCTGGTTTCCGATACTGGCTCGATCACGATCACGCGCACTATCCCCGCAGTGCTTTCCACATGGCGCGCACACCCACGGCAATCGGCCTTAGGGATTTTGTACTGCCAGCTTGAATGGATCATACGGCTTTACCCAATAACCTGCGGAACGCTCCGCATCCATTGCCTTGTTCCGAAAGGGAACGCCAGAAAGTCGAGCTCGCGCAGTAAACACGACGTCGAAAGCATCGACTGAGGGGTAGTGGCCAAACCCATATTTATCGTGCTGGCGTTGCTCTGGGCCCAGCACAACCTTTTCTACATCTCCCACAGCGGCAATTTCTGCCCCCATTCTGCCAAGAACCTGCATCGCTGTTTCGCTGTATTGCTTTTCGAGTTCCTCGGCGTCTTCTTCACCTGCAGTGTCATCCAAATTTTTCTTCAGTGCCATAAAGTTAAGCAAGACCATTTCGCCACGGTAACTACCGGTAAAAATTTCTTTCCAACGATCAACATAATATGGATCTTCAGGAATGGCTTCTTCGATCGAAACTCTATCTTCAATGTTGACGCTGTCGTTGTTCCGATCCCGGCTCAGCATCCAGTTGGCTAACATACGCTGCTCATATCCGGGAGCAAAAAGTGAAAGATCGTATCGGGACAACTCCTGATTCGCGTCGATGCGCTTCAGGAAATCCTGATAGTTATCATCTCTGGAGAAGCTTACCACCACCACTTCATCCCACTCGCCCATATCTACACCGGCCAACTGCACCGGATCGTAGCCGGCAAATTCAATGCTGCCGCCGTCAAAAAGCAAGTTCTGCGGCGCCGGAATCCACTCCGCCCCTTCTACATAATCCAAAAACAGGCCTACCGTGCGTGCCGGTAGCAGACTGCTGCGAACCAAATAAGCAAGGGCCAACAAAATCAACAATCCGAGAAGCAGCCGAATTGCCCAGGTTTTCAACTTTGTGTTCATTTAGCCCCCAACCTAGCAACAGCCTGTTGAGCCAATTCCAAGGATCTGTCAATAGCCTTTGGCAATCCACCCAGGTCAACACCATCCGTACTCTTCTGGCCTGCCATATAACGAGCGTACACGCCGTGGATGATTCCCGCTCTCTTCCAATAATTGAACCCTCGGTAATAATCCAGCTTATCCAGTATCCGCCCGGTACGTTCGGCATAGCGAGCCGCTAGGGCACTTCGAGGCGGAAATCCGGGAAGCGAGGTAGACATTTCGGGGTCGGCATCGACATCGGCCTGGCTTTCCGGAAACATATTTAAGGTGTAGCCCAGGTCTGCCAGTGGGTCACCGAGACTGGCTAGCTCCCAATCCACCACGGCCGCAACAGTGGAATTCGCGTTGACTAGGCAATTGTGGAAGCCATAGTCGCCATGCACTATGCGCGCCATGCCTTGCTCCGGGATATTGTCGACAAAGTAGTGGTGCAGGTCATGAGCTCGCACATCATCGTACTGCGCGGGCTCTATCGAAGCTGTCCAGGAGCGATACCAGGTCTTCAACTGCCGTGCCACATAGCCTTCTTTTTTACCTAACTCGCCCAAACCAATTTTATCCGGATTTAATACGTGCAAGTCAGCAAGTGTGTCGATAAGGGAGTGTGCCAAGGTGACACGTTGATCCTCCGGCACCCAGTCTAAGGTTTGCTGGGCATTGTGCAAAGGACGACCTTCGACATGACCCATGACATAGAACCAAGCGCCGGTCACCTCATTGCTCTCGCAAAAGCTATAGGCTGCAGGAACTGGAAAGCCGGTGGCACCTAAGGAGGATATCAGTGCCCACTCACGGCTCATATCGTGGGCTTTGGGCAACAACTCTCCCTGCGGCGGTCGGCGAATGACCGCCAACTTCCCGGCTTGATCCTTCAGTCGATAGGTCAAGTTGGAGTGACCACCCTCCTGACGCTCCCACTCAAAGGGCGGGGTCAGCTCGGGTACGTTCTCCGCAACCCACTGCTCTACCGCCGAAATATCGTAGCCTTCGGCTGTTCGCTCACTCATCTTCCACCCCTTACCAAAGAGCGGCTGTGACTGCATAACATCTCAAAGTTGAACCGGATCAAACTGGAATCTGACATCATTATCTCCATAATAGTCGATCCAACTGCCACTGGGCGAATGTACTGACGACCTAGGAGCATACCGCAACTACCAGGTCTGTTTTCGGGCATTGTTTGGAGGCGTATTGTTTTAGCATAGGGTACGCCATTTTAATCGGAGAGTCCAGCACACATGATACAGTCCCCGAAAATTAAGTAGCTATGCAAGACCTGAGGCTCGAATTATATTGACACTAGTACTGCTATTACGTATGCTGAGATTTCTACTTCACGCACTTGGAGCCACTCATGAGAACTAGGTTGACCGAATTACTGGGTATTGAAACCCCTATTATTTGCGGCGGAATGATGCGAGTCGGCACTGCAGACCTCGCTGCTGCAGTATCTAATGCAGGCGCCCTGGGCGTTATGACAGCTCTCTCCCAACCCACACTCGAGGGATTAGAATCCGAGATAGCTCGCTGCGCTTCGTTGACTGATAAACCATTTGCCGTAAACCTCACCGTCGGCGTTGTAGCCACCGAAATCAATTACGACGATATACTCGACGTAATCATCAATAGCGGTGTCAAGATACTGGAAACGGCGGGACGCAGCCCGGAACCGTTTATGNACCGGTTAAAGGCTGCGGGTATCAAGGTAATTCACAANTGTGTCACCGTGCGTCATGCACTCTCCGCTGAACGCATNGGCGTNGATGTTGTCAGTATCGATGGTTTCGAGTGTGCCGGCCACCCAGGAGAGNAAGATGTGGGCGGCTTGGTGCTGTTTCCGGCTACCACCCAGGCACTGAAGATTCCAGTTGTNGCCTCAGGTGGNATCGCNGATGGCCGNGGCCTTGTTGCCGCACTCGCGTTGGGGTGCGAAGGTATCAACATGGGCTCCCGGTTTCTGGTGACACAGGAAGCGCCAATCCATGATGAGATCAAACAAAAGTTTGTGCATATGGATGAAAATCAGACCCGCCTAATTTTCCGCAGCTATCGCAACACCGCACGGGTATATCGCAATTCCATCGCAGATCAGGTAGCNGAAATCGAGGCACGGGGAGGCGAGTTTGCCGAGGTGCATTCTCTGGTATCCGGAGGCAATCAGGACAAGGCATGGCAAACCGGCGACATTGATGCAGGGATGGTAACAGTAGGGATGTGCGGTGGTCTGATCAATGACATTCCCACCTGCCAGCAGTTGGTACAGACAATAGTGAGCGATGCAGAGCAGATCGTCTCAGGTCGATTGGTTTCTGTTGTTGCAAACACCGAAGTCACGCGGACCACTGCTGCATGAAATCTCGGCGCGCAATAGACACCTCACAAAATCGCTAGAATTCTGGTTTATAGCCTGTCATTATGTCGAGCAGTGAATTGTCAAATAAGGAGATCAAGCCTTGCTTAGATCAGAACAAACAGGAGATCAAGCTTTGCTTGGACCAGAACAAACAGTAGCAAAAGACGGCCGTGTAGTACGCGGTGAACGCATGAAACTCGCTATTATCAAAACAGCCATGACGATGGTTAAAGAAGGCAACCTCATACCTAGTGCGCAGCAGATATCCGCGCGGGCCGGCGTCGCTGTTCGCTCGGTCTTCCGCCACTTTGATGATATGGAAAACCTGCATGTCGCCTTTGATCANCTGCTTCAGGAGGAAGTCGAAAAGGAGTTTCCGAAGGAAAGNCTATTGNTTGAGTCTGAGACTCCCCTATCNGAGCGCATAACCNGCGTAATCGANATTCAAACCTCGTTGTGGGAGTTAAACGAAAACGTCATCCTATCAGCTCACGCTCAGTTTTGGAATTCCAAAGCACTTCGCAAGAACTATGCNCGCNACCAAAGCANTCAGCGTAAGCAACTAGACGAGTGGCTCCCCGAACTGAAAGAANTTGATCGCACNTCGCGTGAATNGGCAAATGCTANCGTCTCGTTCGAGATGTGGAATCGTCTGCGCCGCCATCAGGGTTTGGGNAAAGCACAGGCCACCAATGTAGTANCGAGCATGCTCAACTCGGTGTTTGACAGTTGAACCCGTCTAGGAACGATGCCGCAACTTACNNCCCATAGCGGCTCGACCAATGGTATTAGGATTGGGTTNTTCGNGGGAAAATATTACATTAGTATAATTCCATAAAGATATTTTGCACACAAGCTATGCNTATTATTCTANAAATTGCCCTCGGTTTAATGGGNNTTCTATTNCTTATTATNGGTGNGNGCTGGATTTTCAGCCTGNAAAAAATGATGGCAGGTACCNGAATTTTGCGNCTCGAAGNANTTANCTTGTNAGCAAATNCTTGAAAANNNCGGACTGCNGTCACGAANACACNCTCGCAATTGGCGTAGATCGTGNGTNTTCCNTCTGNNAGTCGATCTAAANNATTCGGAGACCTCAATGAACCAGAACACGCAGAAACCACTCGTCTACGGCGGCACCNTCTCACCCTATGTCCGCAAGGTCCGGGTGGCACTCGCCTATAAGGGCATAGAATTCGAAGACGTCGAGCAGACGCCNTTCGGCGCCCCGTCAGAATTCCGAGANCTCAGCCCCCTGTCAAAGATCCCTGTCTGGAAGGAAGGCGACTTTGTACTCCCCGATTCGTCGGTGATCTTGAGCTACATCGAGCAGCGCTACCCGACGCCCCCCCTTCTGCCCGCGGACCCGCAGCCACGTGCTAAAGCGCTTTGGTACCAAGAGTACGGAGGCTCGCAGCTCAACTATGTGACGGCCGGCGTCTTCTTCGAACGCGTTGTGAAGCCCAAGGTCCTAAATCTCGATACAGACACCAAACTCGTCGACCGCATACTCGAAAAGGCGCTACCAAGGGCACTCGACTACCTGACCAAGTGCCTTGGAGACAACGAATACATGGTAGGCGGAATGTTCTCACTCGCGGACATTGCACTGACCACCAGCTTCGTCAATCTGAACCTCGCGGGCGTAAAAGTCGACGCAGTGCGCTGGCCCGCCTATGCCGCCTACGTGGAGCGCACCCTCACGCTGCCCTTCTATGCGCCGATCGTGGCCCAAGTTCCCACATGGGCGAAATACCAGCAGGACTGAGTCACGCCCATTAGAAGATCGCGACGAAGCGGCCGCTAGAAGGCTTTGGTTTCAATATTGAGCTGACCTTCCAGACCGGCGATCCGGTGTATCGCACTTTCCTCGTAGGAAGGATCACTCGTCATTTTCATCATTGCTTTCATTTTAGGGTACCTGACGATAGCGATCATGTCCCAAAGATCCTCTACCTTTCCCACCATCAAACCGTTCACTTCACCCTCGAAGAGTACTTCCCCACCCACTTTTTCTATATGCCCCTTAACCTCAGCACTATAGATGGCGTAGGCTTGCCGACCTGTCATGTCTGTTTCACGACCATCTTCATATTCTGCTTTATCTCTGAACTTAAGCAGGTTCACCATATGAATTGGTTTATCTTTTTCTCCCTCCATAATGGACTTGATTTGCGCTTCAGTGGGCATTAGATTGTTTTCTACGTTCATGGCATTTCTCATCAATACAGGGGGGCAAGTATAGTTGTGGAGTAATTATAACATAGGTCATGACATAATAAACCAATAAGCTCGGCAAAGTGCACCAACTGCGGGTAATGAGATGTGCTCAATAGCCGAGTAATACGTCCAGCCTAGTGCGTTCTATCGCGGGAAAAAGGTTGTGGAGTTCTATGCGTCCACCAGCGGTGATGACGCATTGTCTGCGGGTTCAGAACGCTAATTAAGGCTATGCTCAAACATCACTCCACGCTTCCACCCATTTGTTGGCGCTGTTATTCACTGGTCCCCTGTCCAATTATCCTAATATAGCCCCGCACACCCTGAGCGTAGTCAGCAATGGAAATTCGCTCGTTTGTGCCATGGAATCCAGTGAGCAACTCCGGTGTCAGGCGTATCGGATTAAATCGGTAAGCATTATCTGCCACCTTGCCATAGTGCCTGCTATCTGATGCGGCGATCATCAGTCCCGGCGCCACGATCAGATTACCATATACCTCGCGCATACTCTCGGTGATGGCGTCATAACCCGATGCGCTCCAGTCCGATACCGCAGAAGCATTACTACCACCGCGACGTCTAACAGTAACAGTATCGCTTGCCACAATATCGCTGACATAGGCCTCGATACTGTCCATGGAATCTCTGGGGTGGATTCTAAAATTCACTGTCGCCACGGCTTCTATCGGCAGCACATTAGTTTTGACACTGCCCGAAAGCATGGTTGGTGCGGTGGTAGTGCGTAGCATGGCATTAGTGGTGAGCGAATTGCTGAGTTGCTTTTCAATAACCGCGCCAAACA
>NYXU01000005.1 GCA_002685715.1 Porticoccaceae bacterium
CAGTTCCCGCCGCCTCCACCAAAAATAGACCTCAACCCAAATGGGTTGAGGTTTTTTTTCGCTAGAACATAGCGATGGATGTCTTGAGGGTAGACAGTATCAATGGGTTCAGATTGATCCTCACCCATTGACTCTGGATTAATGCGTTAGGTTAGGGATTTGAGACGCTAAGAATAAGTTGATTGATCTCTGCCTGCACAGAGACTGCATTACCAATCTTAAAGTTGTATGTCTGTAACCAGTAGCCTTTTAACAATATAAAAGGGACAGGTACTGGGGTGGTACTGCGCTTTGGTATGTAGTCATAAAATCCAGAACGGACTTTAAGGGTACGATTTTCCATATCGATTCCTTTCTACTTTCTCAGTGGCTTATGTAACCCAAACTTCTTGTAAAGGGTGGTCAGGAGGGAGAAACAGCGTAAGGAGCTGTCCTAGTTATTTCCCGTGAGGGTGTTGTATTTACTAAGCCTCCCGACCATAAAGTCGGAATTTAGGGACAAAAAAAATACACATTCTTTCGAAGTGCACTGATGCCTACCTTACGAGTTTCTCACTCTAACAGTAAGACTAGACGCTTAAGGCCCAGTGTCAATCTCTTGGAGGACGGTGACAACTTGGAAGCGAGAGGGGCGTTGATAGTTATGCCCAACGAAATATATGTGTGTCAGATTGGTGATGAATGAGAAGGCTGTAGTGATTTATTCAGAGGCGCGCCCAATCTTCGCCTACTCAGGATAGGGTTCAATAAAGATCCAGTTGCTAATCGCTCTGTACATAAAACTTAATTATTGTCTTAAAGACAATGAAGTAATGCTAAAACCTCCATATACACAGCTAAATAAACGCGGTCTAATCCTGTCTCTTTAAGACCCTATAGAAAGCTGTTAGAGGCTGTCATCAATTGGCAGCCTCAAGCAATTATGGAGCATGGCTAGTGTGAGCCGAGTAGAAAAAATGCAAAAGAGTAGCAACAACCCCATTTACAAGCTCCTGAGGATCGTCTCAAACATTGAAGGACATGAAATAAAAGCCGTAGTCGGCTCATTTCTTTTTGTTATTGTTCTTATGACTGCTTATTACATCTTGCGCCCGGTGCGAGATGCGATGGCTAGTGACTGGACTGATGCCGAGGTTAGTTGGCTATGGACGCTTAACTTTTTTATCAGCACTGCGGTTGTTGCTGCTTATGGTGTGCTTGTCTCCCGTTTCCGGTTGCGGCTTCTGGTCCCATCAATTTACGCTATCTTTGCGCTAACGTTCTTATCTTTCTATGCCCTGATCTCGACCATGGCTGATCGGACCCTAGTGGATAAATCGTTTTATGTGTGGGTGAGTGTATTTAGCCTTTTCCATATCTCGGTGTTTTGGAGTTTTATGTCAGACCTGTTCAGCAAGGAGCAGGCCGGCCGGCTATTTGGCATCATCGCTGCTGGGGCTAGCGTGGGAGGGCTTGTTGGGCCATCTATACCCTCATTTTTCTCAGCGTCCCTAGGTACCGACAACCTGATGTTGCTGGCCAGTGCCATGCTGCTGGTGCCTATTCCCATTATTTTCTATTTGCAGTCCCTTAAGTCATCGGACTTGCACAACGAGAGTTTGGCTCCGCAAACGCCTCAGATCAAAATTGGCGGTAATCCGTTTGCGGGATTTAAACTGTTTTTCTCCAACCCCTATCTGTTGGCCATTGGCTTGTTTATTCTCTTGTATACAGGCATCAGTTCGTTCGTCTACTTTGAGTTGAAGAATTTGCTCAGTGATCTCAGCCGTGCTGAGAGAACGGCGGTATGGGCGCAAATGGATCTAGTCGTTAACGTACTTTCAATCGCAGTGGGGCTGTTTGCCACTGGCCGTATTGTCGGCAAATTTGGTATGCCGGTGACCATTGCCCTGATCCCAGTGCTGATTTGTGCTGGTCTTATTATTGTGGCTGTTTCCCCATTTCTGGGTGCCGTGGTGGCTCTACAGGTTATTAGGCGCGCCGGTAACTACGCAGTGACTAGGCCGGCTCGTGAGGTACTGTTTACAAGGGTCGATAGAGAGGCTCGCTTCAAAGCAAAGCCCGTTATCGACATCGTCGCCTACCGTGGCGGAGATATGCTAATGGCTTGGTTTTTTACCGGCCTGGCTCAAGGCTTAGGTCTGGGTCTGGCCGCCGTTGCGGCGGTTGGGGCAGGTATAGCGGCACTCTGGTCCATTGTGGGAATCTACCTTGGGCGATGGTTTGAGCGAGGCGAAACACAGGTATCTGACTAGCTAACGAGAGACTAGTGATACACAGCATAATGTAAAGGCGGTAACAGTAAAAAATTAATAACAGAAGATGGACTAAGACTATGAAATATTTTTCGATAATCATGACATTGGTGGTTTGCTTGGGCTCTGCCGTCTTATCTTATGCAGATGGCCATGGCGACCATAGCAATGCGGGCCAGACGGTGCTGAAATACACTGAGTTTAATCAGATTGGCAATCCGGCTGACGTACTCTATGTTAAGGAAGAGTCGCCTCAGGCTCTTAACAGTGGTGAGGTGAGAGTAAGGGTTTTAGCGGCGCCGATTAACCCTTCAGATCTGTTACAGATCGCCGGTCAATACGGCGTGGAAGCAGTTTTGCCTGCCAAGGCAGGCAGTGAAGGCGTTGGTCGTGTTACCGAGGTGACGCCCGAGGCTAGCCACCTAAAGGTTGGTCAGTTAGTGCTTGTGTTAGGCGGAGGCACGTGGAGAGATGAGATAGTGGCCCCAGCAGCTGGGTTTCTTCCCCTACCTAATATGGGCCCGCTTGGGCCAGAGGTCATTGAACAGCTGGGTATGTCAGTGGTCAATCCGGTCACGGCACTGTTAATGTTGACCTCTTTCGTTGAACTTAACGAGGGCCAGTGGATTGTTCAAAGCGCTGCCAACTCTGCTGTTGGCGGTTACGTCATTCAGCTCGCCAAGCAACGCGGTATAAAGACGGTTAATGTGGTTCGCCGTGAGGGGCTCGCCGAAGAGCTACTCGCTAAGGGCGCAGATGTGGTGTTGATTGATGGGCCAGATCTGGCGGCGCAGATTGCCCGTGCCACCGGCAATGAACCTGTTGCTTTGGCCCTCGACCCTGTGGGGGGCGACACCTACACCAGACTGACCAATAGTCTAGGTTACGGTGGAACCATAGTGGCCTATGGAATGCTTTCAGGAAAACCTGCGACCCTAAACACGGGAATGGCCATTTTTAAAGATATCCGCAACCGTAGTTTTTGGCTTGCCAAATGGTACGACAGTGCAACATTGGCAGAAAAGCAGGCAGCATTTGGAAAAATCATTCCTCTAATAGCTACTGGGGTTTTGAAAGCCGATGTTGACTCACGCTTCGCCGTGGGTGACATCAAGGAGGCTGTTACACGTGCGGCGCAAGGCGGCAGAAACGGTAAGGTACTCATAGTTCCAAGCGTTAAGTAACCCAGGCCTTATGCTTAGTGGGTATAGTGCTTCAATCGGCTATACCCACTGGTGATCAAGCTAGCGCGGCGGTTTGCTACTAGGTCGATTGAATACGGCTGACCAAAAAATCTACCGCGACCTTCCCCTTTGGCACCAGATACTGCTGCTTCTGATACAACAGGTATATCGCCAAATCTTTATTTTGGTTCACTCTCACCTTTGGCTTCACCATTAGCTCCTTTATGTCCCCGCTATCTAAATAATGCTGAACCGACCATCTGGGTGCCATACATATCCCACGCCCCGAGATAGCTTCCTTAAGAAGCCAGGTGCCATTATTAGAGATGGTTAATACCTTGCCCGATACATCTAGCCACTGCCCATCCTGTTCGCACAGCCAGGGTGACGGACCGTTGGGGGTGCGGAAAAATAGCCCCTGATGCTGACGCAAATCAGTCGCATTTTTAGGTGTTCCGTTCGACGATAGGTAGTCTGGTGAGGCCACTGGGATAAATTCATTGTCCATCAGGCGCACGGCCTGAACTCTCTCATTAGGCGCATAGCCGCCGCGAATGGCGATATCCACTTCGTCCCGGGATAGGGTAGATAGCTCATCACTGAAACTCACATCTAAAATAATCTCTGGATAAAGGGTTTTAAATTCATCGAGAAGCGGTATTAAGATCTGCTCGCCAAAGGTCACCATAGTGCTTATTCGCAGAGAGCCTGTGGGCTTAGCCTGATAGTTTCTTACACATTCGTCACTGTGCTCCAACTGCGCCAACACATCCTGCACCTGCTTATAATAGAGCTGCCCAATCTCAGTTACTTGAACCACGCGGGTGGTGCGTTTTAGCAGGTTCGCCCCAAGACTGGTTTCAAGATCTGCGATGCGTCGGGACAGTGATGAGGCGGGCACCGAGAATGTCTTCGCCGCTGTTGTAAAGCTGCCGGTCTCGACGACTTTGCTGAAGTAACGTAATGCTCTAAGTTGATCCATTGTTGTATTCCAAACGCTGAGATTATTGTTATAAAGGCAACAGAATAACCTAATTACTATTTATTGTGGTGCTAATTAATCGAGATAGATTTTAGAGCGCTTTATTAGCTACTGAGGGATTCTAGGTCGAGTGAAAGACCCTTTCCCAGAGCAATATAAATTGAGAAACCGTAAAAAAATCGCTATCGGCATTTTTCGCAAAACTTAGGCGCAACAGCATACTGAGAGAATGATCTAAAAATCTCATCCTTATGAGTCATTTCCCTCTCTCTCGACATTCTTCCTGATGGCTCAGATAGCGAACATTTCAAAGCTTGTTGCTCGGGTACGATGTAATAAAGGAGGTAACAAAAGCAGGTTTTTTAAACTCAGTAAACCCAAAGTAATCAGTTAGTTACAGTCTATGTACAGTTCCCGCTGTCGCCAAAACCTCCTCTAGTTATCGCCACAGCAGTCGTAAGTTTTGCTGCCAAGCGGACGCCAATTGGCGCCAATTGCCAAATAACTTGGCATCCTAGCCCAAGCGAGCTATCTCAATTGCTTTAGACTGTGGCTATTCTGATACAGGTCTTAGTTAACAGGAGGCTGCTCATGTCACTGAATTTTGATAGCGCGCGCATAAGTAACCCTTATTTAACTCCTGAACACGGGGAGTGGCGCACGCAGTTGCGCCGTTTTATCGATCGCGAAATCATGCCCTATGCTGCCGAGTGGGACGAAGCCGGCAAGATCCCCGATGAGCTGTGGCCTAAAGCCGCTGAGGTGGGCATGCTGGGTTTGGGATACGCAGAAGAATACGGTGGCATCAGTGAAGGTATCGATATTTGGCACCATAATATCCTCAACGAAGAGCTCGCTCGCTCCGGTGTGGGTGGTATAGGCGCTACCCTGTGTGTTCACAGTATCGGCCTGCCGCCGGTGGCTAATTTTGCCAGCGCTGAAATCAAACAACTGGTTATGCCCGCTGTGCTCGCGGGTACTAAGCGCATCTCTCTGGGGATTACCGAGCCAAGCGGCGGTTCCGATGTCGCCAATATACAGACCACCGCCAAGCGTGAAGGCGATAACTATATTGTTAATGGCGCGAAAACCTTTATTACCGGTGGCATAAATGCCAATTGGACCTCGACCGCAGTGCGCACTGGCGGTGAGGGCCCTAGCGGTGTTTCCATGCTATTGATTGCCATGGACGCTGAAGGTGTATCCCGCACGCCTTTGCAACGCAAGCAGGGTTGGTGGTGTTCTGATACCGCCACTATCTACTTTGATAATGTCAAAGTGCCAGCAGGCAATCTAATCGGTCAGGAAAATCAGGGCTTTCAGGTTATTATGAATAACTTCAATGCTGAGCGCATGATGCTATGTGTGGCGATGGAAGCCAGTGCTCGCGTATGCCTTGAGGAAGCCGTTGCTTGGGCTCAGCAACGCCAGACTTTCGGTAAACGTCTGGCGGATCATCAGGTCATTCGTCACAAAATCACCGATATGAAACAGCGCATCAACGCCTGTCAGGCCTGTATTAATCATTGCTCTCGCGAGATTGCCGAGGGTGCACCTAATCCCGGCGATATTGCCATGCTCAAAGTGCAGTGTAGCCAGACCATGGAATTCTGCGCCCGCGAGGCCAGCCAGATTTTAGGCGGGGCCAGTTATCTGCGCGATAATCGCGTCGAGCGTATTTATCGCGAAGTGCGGGTCAACGCCATCGGCGGTGGCTCGGAAGAGATTATGCGCGATCTGGCCTCGCGTCAGTACGGCGTCTAAGAATAGAAAACGGAGAGTAACTACTATGACCATCAAACTTTGGCACTGCCATAACGCCCGCTCCTTGCGTGCACTTTGGGCTCTGGAAGAAATGGGTCTTGACTACGAGTTGGAGTCCATGCCGTTTCCACCACGCTTGGCTCAGCCTGAATTTCTCGAGGTCAACGAGCTCGGCACCATCCCCTATATGATCGATGGCGATACCCATATGACCGAGTCTTCTGGCATCCCTCTGTATCTGCTGGAGCGCTATGGCAAATACGAGTTTGGTCTTAAGCCCGACCACCCCGAGTACGGTGATTATCTCAACTGGCTATTTCACAGTGACGCGACATTGACCTTTCCGCAAACCGTGTATCTGCGTTACTCCCTGTTTGAACCAGCAGAGCGAGGTCTGCAAGAGGCGGGGACAGATTATGTGCAATGGTTTCATGCTCGCCTACGCCGGCTAAATACGACCTTAGCAGATGGCCGCCAGTATCTGGTAGACGATCGCTTTACCATTGCTGATATCGCCATCGCCTATGCCCTGCATCTGGGCGAACTGCTGAAAATAGATGAGCCCTACAAACCACCTATTCGCGATTACTTAAATCGTATGCGCGCACGCCCCGCCTTTCAAAAGGTGGTGGTGATCGGTGAAGAGAAAAGTATTTTTAAGTAAGCAAAACTGAGAGATAAGCGATGCGATTGACTAAAGAGCACGATGGTATGGGACTGGACCACAGGCCCCGGAATTTTTAAGTTACAGGAATTACTATTATGGCGGTTATAGAATCTCAACTGGATACCCAGTCCGATGCGTTCAAAAATAATCTGCAAGTGATGAGCGCCGCGGTAGAGGAATTTCGTGGCATTGAGCGTCGCGTTATCGAGGCGGCGCAAGACAAAGCACCGCGCTATATAAAGAAGGGCCTTATCCCACCGCGTGAACGTTTAAATTTACTGCTTGATGCCGGTGCACCTTTTCTTGAGCTGTCAACGCTATGTGGTTATATGCAGGATGAAGACACCGACGGTTCAGGTGCAGGCGGCAGCTATATTGCCGGTATCGGTTATATCAATGGCGTGCGCTGTGTCGTCGCGGTAGATGATTACCTGACCAAAGGCGGCAGTATCGGCCCCATGGGCGGCAAAAAGCGCAATCGGGTCTTGGATATCGCCATGCAGAATAAGCTACCCATTGTCAATCTGTCACAAAGTGGCGGCGGCAACTTAAAACTGATTGGCAATAACTTCGGCGAGTCTGGTGAAATGTTTGCCCGCCAGTGTCGTTTATCGGCAGCCGGTATCCCACAAATCACCGTCGTACATGGCAGTGCCACAGCCGGTGGTGCCTATCAGCCGACATTATCTGATTACCTGATTATGGTGCGCAAACAATCCACCATGTATCTGGCCGGGCCTCCGCTACTAAAAGCCGCCACCGGTGAAATCGCCACCGATGAAGAACTCGGCGGTGCCGAAATGCACAGTGAAGTCGCTGGTACCAATGATTATCTGGCCGAAAATGATGCCGATGGTATTCGTATTGCGCGGGACGTCACCAAGAAGCTGGGTTGGAATAAAAAGCAGCCACTGCGCGCCGAAGTTACTTATCAGCAGCCAGTCTACGCCGCCGCAGAATTGCGCGGTATTGTGCCAGAAGATGCCAAAACCCCCTTTGATATGCGCGAAGTGATCGCGCGTATTGCCGATGGTTCCGACTTTTTGGAATTTAAAGGCGACTTTGATAACGGCACGCTCTGTGGCCATATAGAAATTGAAGGTCAGTCCTGCGGCGTGATCGGCAACAATAGCCCGATTACCGCCAAGGGTGCCGCCAAGGGCGCGCAGTTTATTCAGCTGTGTGAACAGTCCGGTACGCCACTGCTGTTCCTAGCCAATACCACCGGTTTTCTGGTGGGCACTGAGCCAGAGCAAGCCGGCATTATTAAACATGGCGCCAAGTTTATTCAGGCGGTGACCAACTGCAGTGTGCCAAAAATCACCATTATTATCAGTGGCTCTTACGGTGCCGGTAACTATGCGATGGCAGGCAAGGGTATGGATCCACGCTTTATTTTCGCCTGGCCACGCAGCGTCGTCTCCGTAATGGGGCCGGCTCAGGCGGGCAGTGTGCTGCGCCAAGTGGCTGAAGCAAAAGTGGCCCGCTCTGGCAGCGAAATAACCGCAGAGGTGCGTGCTGGTATTGATGCTATGGAAAAAGACACGGTAGAGGCTATGGAAGCCAGATCCAATGCCCTAGCCAATACTGCGCGCGTTTGGGACGACGGTATGATTGACCCCGCCGATACCCGTGCAGTGGTGGCATTTGCCCTAAGTGTTTGTCGCGAAGCCGATGAGCGTACTGTTAACACCAATACCTTTGGTATCGGACGTTTATAAGAGCTTTTAAGGAATTTAATACGATGAACAAAATAACCAAAGTATTAGTGGCAAACCGTGGTGAAATTGCCGTCCGTGTTATGCGTACCGCCCGCGATTTGGGTTACCGTACCGTTGCCGTTTATAGTGAGGCCGATGCTGGCGCTCTGCATATTAGTGAAGCCGATCAAGCGGTTTGTATTGGGCCTGCCGCGGTAGGGGAATCTTATCTGGTCGCTGATAATATTCTTGCCGCCGCGCAACAGACGGGTGCCGATGCTATTCACCCAGGTTACGGTTTCTTATCCGAAAATGCCGCGTTCTCTGAAGCCTGTGAAGCGGCCGGTATTACCTTTATCGGCCCTCGCAGTGAAGCGATTAATTTAATGGGCAGCAAACGCTTATCCAAGATCGCCATGATCGAGGCCGGCGTGCCATGTATTCCCGGTTATCAGGATGCCGATCAATCTGAGCAAACGCTGTTAAGCAAAGCTAAAGAGATCGGTTTTCCGCTGATGGTAAAAGCCTCCGCCGGTGGCGGTGGTCGCGGTATGCGTCTGGTGTTTGAGGAGAGCGAGCTGGCCGAGCAAATTCGCACCGCCCGCTCTGAGGCAGAAACAGCCTTTGGCAGTGGCGAGTTAATTTTAGAACGTGCGGTTATCGAACCTCGCCATATTGAAATTCAGGTCTTTGCTGATGAGCATGGCAATGCGGTTTATCTGGGCGAGCGGGATTGCTCTATTCAACGCCGACACCAAAAAGTGGTAGAAGAGGCGCCCTCTCCCTTTGTTGATCCAGAGCTGCGCCAGCGTATGGGTGAAGCCGCAGTGAATGCTGCCAAAGCCTGTCATTATCGCGGTGCCGGTACCGTCGAGTTTTTGGTCGATAAAGATAAAAACTTTTATTTCTTGGAAATGAACACCCGCTTGCAGGTGGAGCATCCGGTAACCGAACTGATCACTGGTCAGGATCTGGTGGCTTGGCAATTAAAAGTTGCCGCGGGCGAAGCGCTGCCATTGAGTCAGGATGATATCCAGTTAAACGGCCATGCGGTCGAGGTTCGACTGTATGCCGAGGACCCGCGCAATAATTTTATGCCACAAACCGGCCAAGTGCGGTTATGGCATTATCCGCAGCGAGCCGGTATCCGTATGGATCACGGTATTCAAACGGGGCAGGAAGTCAGCCCGTTCTATGACCCGATGATTGCTAAAGTCATTGCTTATGGTGATAACCGCGCCGAAGCTATTCGTCGTCTGGCCTCTGCAGTACAGGACACACAATTGCTGGGCATGAATAACAACAAACTGTTCCTGCAAAACGTCTTGCGGCATGAAGTATTTGGCCAAGGTGAAGCCACTACTGCCTTTATTGAACAGCACTTTAGCGCTGATATCAGCATGGACCAAAAGCAACCTTCTAATGCTACGCTGGCGAAGGCCGCCATGCTGTATTTTCAGCAAGCAGTGCAGCGTACTCAGCTTAACTGGGGCCGCGCTAGCGCCGAGAGTTATGTTTACCAACTGGACTTCGACGGCCAAACCAATACCGTCAACCTCAGCAAAACGGCACAGGGTTTTACTATTACAGTTAATGATCAAACCACGTGTTTGGAGTTTATCGCCCAAACCGATAATAGCTGCGTATTTGTGGAAAATGGCGTACGCGAAACCATGCACTTTGCCTTTGATGATAAGACCTTATATCTCGATGACGGCAGTGGTCACTTTATTATTACCGATATTACCCACCAACCTGCAGTAGCCGCAGGTAGCGCAGGCAACGGCCAGGTTAAAGCCTCTATGGACGGTGCCATCGTCGAAGTGATGGCGAAACAGGGTGACCGCGTTGAAGCCGGCCAAACATTGATTGTGCTGGAAGCGATGAAAATGGAACATGCTCTTAAAGCCGGTATCAGCGGTGTTGTTACCGCTGTTAGCTGTGAAGCGGGACAGCAGGTGAAATCTAAACAACTGTTGGCGACAATTGAAGGGGAGCAGAGCGATGACTGAGGTCATTAAAATTGCCAACTGCAGTGGCTTTTATGGCGATAAATTATCTGCCGCTAAGGAGATGGTTGAAGGTGGCCCCATCGATGTCCTTACCGGCGACTATCTAGCCGAACTTACTATGGCTATTTTGTATGGCCAAAAAAAGAGCAGAAACACAGGTTATGTTGGCACGTTTTTAAAGCAAGTAAAACAAGTGCTACAGCCTTGCATGGAAAACAACATCAAGATTGTTAGCAATGCTGGTGGCCTTAATCCGGCCGCCATGGCTGATGCCGTAAAAGCGATTGCCAAAGAATTAAACCTTGAGGTGAAAGTCGCCTATATCGATGGTGATGATTTGGCACCGCGTATTGAAGAACTGCAAAGTGCCGGCGAGTCGTTTACCAATATGGATACCGGCGTTGATTTAGCCGACACGAAAAATACCTTACTCACCGCCAATACTTATCTGGGTGCTTGGGGCATTAAAGAGGCGCTAGACCAAGGCGCTGATATCGTCATTTGCCCGCGGGTCACCGATGCTGCGGTAGTGATTGGTCCCGCCGCGTGGAAGTTTAACTGGCAGCGCGACGATTATGATCAACTGGCGGGTGCTCTGGCCGCAGGGCATATTATCGAATGTGGTCAACAAGCCACCGGCGGCAATTATGCCTTCTTTCAGGAAGTGCCCAGTTTTGACAACCCCGGTTACCCGATTGCCGAAATTGAAGCCAATGGTAATTTCACTATTAGCAAACATCCGGGCACCGCGGGCTTGGTATCTGTTGGCACAGTGACAGCCCAGTTACTTTATGAGATCAGCGACCCCGCCTATAAAAACCCCGATGTTATCGGCCATTTCGATAGCTTAAATATTGCACAGGCAGGCGAAGATCGCGTGTATGTCAGTGGCTGTAAAGGTTCTAGCCCAACCGCTACGCATAAAGTCTGCATCAATACGCTGGGAGGCTTTCGCAACGGCTTTGAGATCGCCCTGACGGGGTTAGATATTGAGGCGAAAGCGGAAATATTAACCACTACATTCTTTAATAATATTGGTGGTAAACAACAGTTTGACGATGTATCGATCGAACTGATTCGCAGCGATAAACAAAACCCGCAAACCAATGAACAAGCATTTGCCCGTTTGCGAATCGTTGCCAAATCGCGCGATAAAGAATTAGTTGGTCGTCTGTTCAGCGCCAAGCTAATTGAAATTTCTCTCGCCAATATTCCTGGTCTTGGGGTAATGACACCCATCGGTAATGGCGATAGTTTTTTAGCCTATTGGCCAACACTGGTCGATAGCCAGTACGTTACAGAAAATGTTCACCTTGATAATAATGTCACTGAAGTTAAACCGACTAATCAATTGGGTGTGCCCGCAGTTTCGCATATTGTACAACCAGCAGCAGTGCCAGCTTGCCCCACCGGCAATACTGTTAGTATTGCCTTGGGTCGCCTTTTTGGCACGCGCTCTGGTGATAAAGGCGGCTGTGCCAATATCGGCGTTTGGGCCACCAGTGCAGAGGCCTACGGTTTTCTCCATCAATTTTTAACCGTAGAAAAACTAAAACAGCTGATGCCTGAGACCGCGGAGTTAGAAATTATCCGTTATGATCTTGCCAATATCCACTCTCTGAATTTCTTTATTAAAGGCATTTTAGGTGAAGGCGTGGCGTCATCGGTACGTATGGATCCGCAAGCAAAATCCATGGGTGAATATCTGCGAGCCAAAGTTATTGAGGTACCTGTGTCTCTGACTAAACAGTTAAACTTGGCTGAATAATAAAAGGTTAATAATATGACGGACGAAAATTTATCTCTAGACGGCCTGGTTTTCGAAGCGGTTGAGCTTGAAATCAACGACCATATTCTGACCATCACCTTAAATCGCCCCGAGCGCAAAAATGCCATTAACCCGACTATGGCCGCGGAAATTATTTACGCGCTGGATTACGCCAAACAGCAACGGGATATTCGTGTCGTGGTACTGGCGGCCAAAGGCGATGTGTTCTGTGCCGGTGGCGACTTAGCCGCCATGAGTGGCAAAGCTAGCGCAAGCCAATCAACCGTGCCGGTGCGTGGCGCTAATGATGATATTGCACTGCGCTTGCGTCANCTCAACAAACCCTCTATTGCCTGNGTGCAAGGCAACCTGTTTGCCGGCGCCNTATTNTTCCTNTGCAATGTGACCCANGCCATAGCCGCNGAAGGGGTNAAATTTTNTGCNCCTGAAATCAAACGCGGTATCTGGCCGTTTATGGTAATGGGTGGNTTATTCCGCGTAATGCCACANCGGGCGGCGCTNGATTTTGTTATGCGCGGNAATNCAATCTCNACAGATCAAGCAGAANAATGGGGNTTGATNAANNANNCNGTNCCNGCTGANGATCTNCAAAATCACGTCGCCNGCCTGGCGGCAGAACTNGCTANNCTCGCTCCCGGAACCATGCAACTAGGNCTNGCCGCTTATGNNGCACANGATGCTATGGATTTTGATAACGCCCTGCCATTTTTGCGTGATCAGTTAGACGCCTGCCTGCAAAGCGCCGATGCCAAAGAAGGCATTAGCGCATTTNTGNAAAAACGCGAGCCGCAGTGGGATTGATGNTCTCTGGGTCCTAGCTTCGCGACTGCCATTAATNTGGCAACAAAGTGCTAACCCTGCCGCCTTCTGAGAGGGCGCCCACAAACTNATCTAGTTCTCTGCAACTCGAAAATCAGTGAACCTGCCCTCTTTGGGATGTTATCGTTGAACCCTAGATCCATTTTATCCCGATGAAGCAACATATCAGCGCATTGGGATAAATGTGCTGTTGCGAAATAAAGGGTCTGACATTAGCATACGCGCCGCTTAAAACTGCGTGCAAGCCCCTGTAGTCCATGGGTTGGGCGTTNGAAAATATAGAANATGCCTGACATCGAGGGCNTTCTCGGTGACGTTGAAATTATAGGATTTAGGGTAACCATGACTCAGAAATCTATCCATATCGGAAATCAGTTGGTTCAGGGCGAGCATCAGCAGGTGTCTGGTGAATATGTCGATATCAAGGGCGAAGAGTTTTATAAGATTGCTAACTACAATCAGATGAAAGACTTCTTCATCAGTGTCGTGAGTGATTCAAATCACTGGCTGTTTATCTCNACGCGCGGTGGTCTNTCAGCGGGNCGAGTCGATGCTCAGAGTGCGTTGTTCCCCTACTATACAGATGACAAGATCAGCGATTCGTCGCCGTTCACCGGTAGCCGAACCATTGCNNTNGTNACTTCAGGTGATAAGACCTCATTATGGGAACCGCTGTCGGATCAGTATGCCGGTGTTTACCATATCAGCAGAAACCTNTATAAGAATGTCTATGGCGANAAGTTGATCTTTGAAGAGGTCAANCATGATCTGGGNCTGAGCTACCGTTATGCTTGGCGCACCTCGGANCGGTTTGGTTTTGTNAAGACAGCCACTCTGGTTAATAACAGTAGCCATTCNGTCAGNGTTGATATTGTCGATGGTATAGAGAACCTGATTCCNTTTGGCGTTGAATCTGATGTGCAAAACTCCCTGAGTTGCCTTGTCGATGCCTANAAGAAAAATGAACTTGACGCAGATACCGGTCTGGGTCTGTACAGCATGAGCTCGATTCTGGTTGACCGAGCTGAGCCCAGTGAGGCCCTATCGGCGTCTGTGGCTTGGTCTGTGGGTATGCCGGAGTCTGCCAAGCTGGTCTCGTCGATACAGCTGGATGCGTTCCGCAAAGGTCTCGGTGTAGATCAGGAGACTGATGTTCGCGGCCGACGCGGTGCTTACTTTGTTAATGGCTGTTTAGAACTTGCCGCCCATGCCGAGCAGAGCTGGAGCATTGTTGCCGATGTCAATCAGGGCCCGGCCGATGTTCGTGAGCTGGCCGCTTATATTAATAGCAGCGCCGATATTGCTAAGGATATCGAAGATGATATCGCTCTGGGCTCTCANAACTTAGCGCGTATCGTAGGAACCTCCGATGGCTTGCAGGTGACCGAAGACCGGCTCAGCGCCAACCATCACTTTGCCAATGTGCTATTTAACGTNATGCGCGGTGGTTTGTTTGTCGACAACTACACTGTCGATAAAGCAGATTTGATTCGCTTTGTTAAAGGCTTTAACCGCGTTGAATATCAGAATTCTGTGGCCTTTTTTGAGGCTCTGGACGATAGCTTTCACTACAGCGACCTGATTGCCGCGGCTGAGCTAACAAATAATGCCAGCTTGCAGCGTCTGTGTATGGAATACCTGCCACTTTCATTTAGCCGCCGCCATGGCGATCCATCGCGACCTTGGAATAAATTCGCGATTCAGGTGAAACAAGACGATGGTTCGCAACTGCTCAATTTTGAGGGCAACTGGCGCGATATCTTCCAGAACTGGGAAGCTCTTAGTATCTCGATTCCTAACTATGTTGAATCTATGATCAGCAAGTTTGTTAACGCGTCCACTGCGGATGGTTACAACCCCTATCGAATCACCAGAGCCGGTATCGACTGGGAGAAACCCGAGCCCAACGATCCCTGGGCGAGTATTGGTTACTGGGGCGATCACCAAATTATTTATCTGCTGAAGTTTTTGGAGTTGTCCAATGATTATCATCCGGGCACATTAAAGAAATTCCTTAGCGCGGATCTGTTCTGCTATGCCAATGTTCCCTACCGCATTAAAGGGTATAAGGAGCTACTAAAAGACCCCCACAACACCATTGATTTTGATGAGCAACTGGACGCACTTATTGATCAGCGCGTCGCAGCTGTGGGTGCAGATGGTCGACTGATCTGGGATAAAAATGATGCCGTCTACAATGTTAACCTGACCGAAAAGCTACTCGCTACGGTACTGTCGAAGCTGTCGAACTTTATTCCTGAAGCCGGCATTTGGATGAATACCCAGCGTCCGGAATGGAACGACGCTAACAATGCTCTAGTGGGTTATGGCGTATCCATGGTGACGCTGTACTACACCAGACGCTATCAGCAGTATCTGCTCGATCTGTTCTCCGAAGTCGAGTTTGATCAGGTGGAAATTTCCACAGAACTGGTTGAGCTCCTCAACAGCATTAACAGCACCTTTGTGGATAACCGTCATCTGCTAGAGGGAAAAATCAGCGATACAGATCGCCGATCAATTCTCAGCCGCCTGGCTGGTGCCGCGGACAGTTTCCGCGCGGGTATTTACAACAATGGCTTTGCCGGCGAACGCGTGGCTGTTAAGACGGCAGAATTAATCGCCTTCTGTCAGACCTCTCTGGCGTTTATTGATCACAGCATTGCTGCCAACCGTCGCGAAGATGGTCTCTATCATGCCTATAACCTGATGACAGCAACCGATGATGGGATTGAGATTACCTATCTTTACGAGATGCTGGAGGGACAGGTGGCGGTATTGAGCTCTGGTTATCTGAGCCCGGAAGAGTCACTGGCAGTACTACAAGCGCTGCGTCAGTCGGCGCTTTATACAGAGCGCCAGAATTCCTATCTGCTCTATCCAGACCGCGAGCTGAGCAGATTTATGGCTAAAAATATTATTCCACAGGCAGATATCCAACGTTCAGCGCTGTTGCAGGCTCTGGTATCCGCTGGTGATAGTAGTTTGATTGAGTCTAATTCTCAGGGCGGTTATCACTTTAATGGCGCATTCAATAATGTGGCCAGTGCGCAGTCGGCCATGCAGTCTCTGGCTGCTAATGGTTATGCTGATTTGGTGGTTCAGGATCAGGCGCTGGTAGAGGAGATTTTTGAATCGGTATTTAATCATCGCCAGTTTACCGGTCGCTCTGGCGGCATGTATGCCTATGAAGGACTGGGTTCGATCTACTGGCATATGGTATCCAAGTTGTTGTTAGCGGCGCTGGAAAACTTCCAGAAAGGTCTTGAGCAAAACACTGATTCGGTGACCATGGGTCGTTTGGCGGATTGCTACTTTGATATCCGTTCCGGCATCGGCTTTAACAAAACGCCCGATAACTATGGCGCCTTCCCCACAGACCCATACTCGCATACGCCGGGCTTTGCAGGTGCTAAACAGCCGGGTATGACTGGTCAGGTGAAAGAAGAGGTGATCGCTCGTCTGCAAGAACTGGGCGTCGCAGTGGTCAAGGGCTGTGTTACCTTTAACCCGTTTATTTTGAGAAAGTCCGAGTTTCTGTCAGCTGCAGATACCCTTGTTTACTTTGATATTAATGGCGAACGGCAATCGCTGGCCTTGCACGCTGGCCAGCTTGGCTTTACCTACTGTCAGGTACCTGTGGTCTATAGTCTGGCTGAACAGGCTTCTCTTGAACAGACTTTCATCGAACTGAGTTTTGCCGATGGTAGCCGTCAGACTATCGCAGGTAACAGCATAGACTCTGATCTATCGATGGCTATTTTCGATAAGAAAGGCACCATAAGTAGTATCCGAGTAACCTTGCAGCCTGGGCTAGAATAGCTAGAGCAGCTAGAGCAGCTAGAGCAGGGAGCACTGCGCTGTCGCTAAAAACAAAAAAGCCGCCTGATCAGGCGGCTTTTTTATACACTGAGTTTACTCAGTCAGTAGTGCGTTTTATCTAGCAGCAGCGCTCTATCTAGCAGCAGCGCGGGCATCCAGTTGCGCACGAATCTCATTGGCTTTTTGCTCGTCGAGGTCATAGTTGCGCATTACAAAGATAGCGATACTGGTGCCGATGCAAGGGATCAAAATATAGCTTAGACGCAACATGGCCAGCGTCTCATCACTCTGTATAGCAACAGTCTGGTCAAAGCCAATAAAGCTGAGTATCAGGCCTGATCCAGCACCGGCAACAGCGGCACCAAACTTCACCATCCACCAGTAGATGGCACCAAAGGTGCCTTCACGGCGCTCGCCGGTCTCTAGTTCGTCCATATCACAGATATCCGCAGTCATAGACATCATAATGGTAAACAGGCCCCCAATACCGAAGGAGAACAANGGTAGGGGGATAAACATCATCCACGGGTTCTCTGGTGAGAAGCCCCACCAAAGCAAGATATAACCCAGCAGAGAAACGGACTGAGAGACCATAAAGGTATTNAGTTTGCCATAGCGCTGNGAANACCAGTTGATCACCGGAATCACNAGGAANCAGGTGAATAGCGCGCCTACAGAGCCAAANAATGTAGGCCAGACACCGGCGGCAACNGGGTCACCGGCATTCATATAATAAACAATAATAAACCAGGAGAATGCTGCGATAACTTGGAAGGCATTAAAGACCAGGAAGGTGGCGAGACAGATCTTCCGGAATGCCTTATTGCGCAATGTGGTCATAATACCGCTACCAAAGTCGCGGACACTATCCATCAATGTACCCTGGTCGGTGGCTAGTTGATGGTCATCCTCAGCGGTATTATTAAAGGTACAAAAAATTGCCGGCACCAAAGCTAGGCTCATACAGATACCAGCGACCCAGATAGAAAGGGTTCTGGCGCCCTCAGTGGCGGACTCAAACCAGTTGGGGTCGTAGAGAATAATCCAGAACCAGGGGGCTATCACCCAGGCCCACTGACCGATCCACTGAGCAATAGCCATCAGTCTGGTGCGCTCGTGAAAGTCAGAGCTCATCTCATAGCCCATGGCCACGTAAGGCACGCTGAAAATGGTCATGCCGATCCAGAAAATGCTGCACCAGGTAAGGAAATAGTAGAAATTGTATATCTCAGTATTTTCTGCCGACAGCTGCCACATCATAACAAAGGAGAATCCAGAGATAATGGCTCCGATAAAGACATAGGGTCTGCGCTTACCCCAACGAGAGACAGTATGGTCTGAGATATAGCCCATCAGCGGATCGGTGATCGCATCAATCAGCTTGGGGATAAGAAAAATCAGCGACCATAATATAGGGCTCATACCTAGGCTTTGCACCAGCAGCACCATAAAGATACCCAGTGCCGCAGGGAACATCTGATTGGCTANCATNCCAATACCCCAGGCGATTTTTTGGTCTAAGGGAATAGGCTGATGAACGCTGGATTCGGAGCTCAGAGGTTGAGCAAACGTCTGTTGAGACATAGTTTTAGTCGCTGTTATTATTGGTTGAGGCTGCCTCTCCCGTAATGCTTTTTAGAATAGGCAGTACGGTCGAGTATAGGAGAGGCCCTCAACTAAGTCGTGGCAGTTTCGACCAAAACGGGCAAATTTGCGGTGGCCGCGCCACCATGGCTATCAAGAACCACAACAAACAAGCGGTATTGCCCTGGTTGCGGCGCCGGAAACTCCACTGTATTGAGGCTGCTGCCCCCCAATTGCTGCCACACAGTTTCCGGCCTAGGCTCAAAATCACCGCCATCGCTCTCTAAACTTTTATCGACCTCTTTGAGTAATTCCCAGTGGTAGCGCAGCGTTTCGGTCTGTTTATAATCAACAGTCACCTTGGCGGTGTAAGGTTGTTGTTCGGTTAAGTAAATACTCGCCGGCGCCTCTTGGCCGTCGATATCGAGGGATAATAGCTTAGCTACTGGCTGCTTAGGGGCTTGTTTGGTCCACAATGTGCCCATCACCTGAGCCGATTCTGTATATTGCCCCTGTTCCAAAAATACGCCGTACCAACTGGGGGTGCGCTCCTGCTTTTGCCCCCACAGAAACACAAAAGATCCCAGACATTGCTGGTGATCTGCTGCGATAGTGTCAATGTAACGCTGTCGATAACAGCCCGCTTTAATCGAGCTATTGGCTTCAAAGGNTCTGCCCCAATCCGTACAGGGTGATTCCCAGTGACCGGTGGCGCCCCATTCAGAGACGGTGTAGGCGCCAGTAAAATCACTTTGCGAAAGGAAGTCCGGCAGCTGATCAATTTCGCCATAGAGTTGGAATGACAGCAGATCCAAATCTGCACAGCGAGAGACCACCAGTTTAATCACATCCGGTTCCGCGCCCGCTAGCATAGTAGTGGTGGGATGGTTGGNGTCTAGCCGGTGGATCATTTTAGAAATATCATTGACCGCATCCCAGACCCGCGGATTGCTATGGCGCAGATTCAGTTCGTTGCCTATACCCCACATCAATAGTGCAGGGTGATCCTTGAGTGCCAGCACATCCCGTTCCATGGCTGCCAGTTGCGCCGCCACGGCTTGCTTGTCGCTGTAATCAAAGCCATGTCTCTCACGCGCCACATCCAGCCCCATACACACCATGAGTCCGTGCCGTTGTGCCTCATCGAGAATCTCCAAGCCTGATTTTTCGCCATTGTCCACGCGCCAGGTTCTAAAAGCATTGCCACCGTAGTCGGCGAGACTTTTAATGCTGCCGAGCTCCAGTCCGGCACCTTTGATATAGAAAGGCTTGCCATTGATACTGAGTTGATATTTTTCAGATTGTTTGATTAATTCTACTTTGCTTGCTGTCATTCTCGGATTAATTCTCAGGTTCGTTGTTCGGTTAAGTCTTGGTTTGTAAACGCGCGAAAATAACTCACGAGTCTACTGCAACCCAGCAGGGGTCAGAAAGTCCGTTCATCCTGAAAATACTTACCTTCGTCGCTAATCAGGCTCGAGGCTCTGTTGGGCACTTTGAAAAACAAATATCGACTCGTATACTTTGCCGAAAATTAAAACTAACTAGCCTTTTTCTATAGGAATCTCTGCCCGTGACTACTTTTTCTAAAGCCATTGCGCTGTGTTTCACTCTGAGTCTACTGGTTGCCTGTGGCTCACCAGATAACGGTATTGTGGATAATAATCGCCATGGCCCTACAGCCGCAGAGATATTAGGTAATCCGGATTATCCCGCGTTTTCCTATGGTGGTTACCGTGGTTTAAGTCGTGATATTGCGCCAACTCATGAACAGCTCACTGAGGATTTAAAAATCCTCTCTGCCATGGGTGTAAAGGTTTTACGGACCTACAATACCTCCCAGTATCCTCAGGTGGCGAGGCTATTAGAGGCTATTCGAGCCCTAAAAGCACAAGATCCAGACTTTGAGATGTATCTGATGATCGGTACCTGGATCGAGGCGCACAATGCCTGGAAAACTGGCGTGTGGAATGAAGAAAAAAATGCCTGGGATAGTGATACCCTTATTGATCATCACAGAGGTAATGTCGACAACAATACCAACGAGATAGATACTGCGGTTGCCATGGCCAACCAATATCCCGATATTGTTAAGGCGATTGCGGTGGGCAATGAGGCCATGGTGCAGTGGGCGGTTAATTACTTTGTCTATCCCAAAACCGTGCTTAAATGGGTCAATCATCTGCAGGCATTAAAGGCCTCTGGTGGTTTAAATCCAGATATCTGGATCACCAGTTCAGATAACTATGAATCCTGGGGTGGGGGCGCCAAGTTCTACCAAACGGATGATTTGGCTGCACTGATTAAAGCGGTCGATTTTGTTTCTGTGCACACCTATCCCTTCCATGACTCTTTTTATAATCAGGATTTTTGGGGCGTACTGGCAGATGAAGAGCAGCTGTCCAAACAACAGATGACAGAAGCAGTCATGGCGCGCGCCGTGGAGTATGCAGCCTCACAATATCAGGGCGTAGCAGATTATATCGCCAGCCTAGGTTTAGATAAGCCCATCCATATTGGTGAGACTGGCTGGGCTTCCAATGATTCTGCAGCCTATGGTGCCAAAGGTTCAAAGGCAGCCGATGAATACAAAGAAAAGCTGTTCTATCAGTATATGCGCGACTGGACTGATAAGGCCGGTATGTCGTTATTCTACTTTGAGGCCTTTGATGAGCAATGGAAAGACTCAGCAGATGCCGGAGGTTCTGAGAACCATTTCGGCTTGATAAACCTCAATAATGAAGTGAAGTATGCGCTCTGGGATCTATTTGATCAGGGTGGCTTTGAGGGCTTGACTCGCAATGGCAAACCGCTGGTAAAAAGCTATGCCGGAGACGAGACTAAATTACTTAGCGAAGTGCACAATCCGCCTTTCAAAAGTCGCATGGCGGTTCGTAAAATTACCACAGTAAATCCCGCTGCTGTGCCCGGGGAAGCGGTGACTGCTGATCGCTATATTGTCGTGCATGAGTCTATGCAACCTTCTGCTAGCAATAATATGACGTACCCCAGCGCCATACTCAAACTGATTCCCTGGGAGGGCACAGTTAGCATTGAGATGTCTCAGCAGGGCGTAGTCGCCGTAACAACGCGTGCCAGTGACTGGTGGGGTACGAGCCTCGAGTTTCAGGCTGAGGTGGGTGAAAACCTAGAGAACTTCAAATCCGGCTATCTGCATTTTGAGGTTAAAGGCGATACCGATGTTGGCTTTAATATCGGCTTTCAAACCGGGCGTTATCTGGAAGGTGATCAGGTAAATAGCTTTGCCGCATTTGGACCGAGTACAGCTAATCAGGTAACGGATAAATGGACCAGCTATAAGCTCTCGATAGAGCAATTGAATGCGGGTACCGACCTTAAAGATGTGACTGGCATTCTGTCACTACTCAGTCCCAATCGTGCTGAAAATAAACAGATTTACCTGAGAAATATTTACTACAGCCGCNACTAGTCGCGGCTACNTGGTTTAAGGACTGCTCTGTATCTAACCGTAACAATCTAGCTNTNGTCGGTCATGGAGCNCGCGTGCAAAGCCGATTTAGCTATTCTGTACAGGGNCTCTGTGATGATGCCGATACGCAATCGGCGTCATTTCATTCCA
Organism: Porticoccaceae bacterium; assembly: GCA_002685715.1. Lineage (GTDB taxonomy): Bacteria > Pseudomonadota > Gammaproteobacteria > Pseudomonadales > Porticoccaceae > HTCC2207. Next base: position 22,180 of record NYXU01000005.1, read on the forward strand.
GCGCACAAAGGCGCGACGAAAGCTCACAGGTTCGCTGTAGTCCAATAATGAGGCGATCTCGGCAATGGTGAGTTCGGTCGCTGCAAGGTATTGACGNGCCAAGANATTTCTTACCTCATCGCAGATCANGCGAAAATTAGTGCCTTCGCTGCTAAGGCGTCGTCGCAGTGTGCTCTCGCTCATATGCAGTGTTTTAGCAATATGATGAATATTGGGAAATTCGCCACCAGCCTGAATCAACATTCGCCTTATGGTCGCAGAGAAATTCTCTATCCTGTTTAGCCCGCGCAACAAATCCTCACACTGCTGTTGGAAAATGACGTGTGCCACGGGGTTAGAAGAAGTGATCTTGCATTCAATAATATTTTTAGATAGTAAAAATTCACTATGCTTTTGGTTGAACTTAATGGGCANGCTAAGCATAGCCTTATAGGCTTGCAGGCTGCCCGCATCATCATGCTTGAAGCGAAGTTCAGTCTGGTTAGTCACAGGGTTGGCAAGAATTTGGGCAATCCGTATTATTTGCGAAAATGCCAATTCAGTAATAAGTCGTTTCTGCAGTGGCGTGCCGATCTCAATAGAGGTGCGCAGAATAATATCCGTATCTGACTCCAAGGATCGAAACGATAACCCGGGGCTTGCAATGGATTGGTAGCGGAGTAAAAGCTTAAGTGCCTCCTGCAGAGTGGCGCAACTCATGAGCGCAAAACCAAAGGTGCCCAGATTGGTTATATCGATTTTTTGTCCGAGACCAATCATCAATGTCGGATCATTGGTTAAAGCGAATGCAGCCTGAAGCAGGCTCGGGATTTTAGTTGGCTCTATGGTTGGCGTTTGTCGATCTTCAAATATGCCGAGCTCGGGTCGCGCAAAAAGTTGTTGTGAGGAGATGCCTTGCNCTGCCAAGNTNGTAAGCAGATTTTCGACTATATGATTATGTATCGGTTGATTGATCACTCTATCACTCTATCACCCTATCGGNCTANGTTATCCGCGTTAATTGNTCTNAAGNGNCTGAGACCTTANCATAGTTGANNGAANATATCCCNNANNNTGACTGAAAATATCCCTACNATTTANAGGNTNAGNTGNTATCNTGATNNCAANNTANNNNAGGAGAGNNCTATGACTGCAATAANCNTAGANTCNACAATGCCNAATGATNTTTCTATNGANGTNAGAAATANNACATTTGAGCTGGANAANATTCTGGCGACTGANTGGGCAGATAANGACCNATTTTTAACNGCNTTTTTTAATGCNATGAGCATTAGTTTTCCANCNGGCGAGCGNAATTTTATNGANTCTGTTCGAGCTTACGAAGANCGNATCNCNGATNCAAAGTTAGCCANNGANGTTNNAGACTTTTANCAGCAAGAGGCNATACANAGCCGNGANCATCGAAAATATAATANGNTGCTNTGNCAACAANGAGGNTATGATNTAGCNNNGCTNGAGAGNGTTTTTCTGNACCGNCTNGAGANNGCAAAAAANNATCCNCNGNNCACTCCTCGTNTCAANCTNGCTGCAACTGTNTCANCAGAGCATTTCACTGCCACNTTTGGTGAAAATNTTCTNGAAGGGCGTTTAATAAAAAGTATGCCTNNGNCNATNGCTGAGCTTTGGCAGTGGCATTCNCTNGAAGAGCTTGAGCACAAATCTGTNGCATTNGATGTCTACAATCAAATTGGNGGNAGTTATAAAATGCGNNCNAGNNTGATGCGCTTNGCAATNTTCTTTCTGTTCAAAGATNNNNTNTCGGTGGCNGTTAAAATGNTGCGTCATGATAAGCANCTTTGGAAGTGGAAAACNTTTAANNGTNTCNCNAAATTNCTNTTTTCAAAAGANGGNTTTATTAGAGCTCATNTCCCTGCCTATAAAGCTTTTTTTCAGGAAGATTTTCATCCCTGGGAAATAGACAACAGATCTCTTTTAAAGACCTGGCAAGAAAAGTTGCAACCGACGGTTGCTGTCAGCTGATGATTTGACGCAGTTGCAGTGTGACTCTGATCTGCGTCAAATGATTGCACCTATACCTATAATATATGGTAGCCAATCAGCGCCCGAACCCGCCGGGGCACTTGGTGGGTAGCCTTTTTTAATTACGCTAGGGATCCGCGTTTAAAGTTCTTGGGCAAATGTTAACAGAATCAAAGTCGGACAAAAGAACTTCACATACACAGGCCAAATTTTCCAGAACAACCCCTGTTCCACATCTGGGCAGCCGCTTTTGAGCTCCTCAAGAATACTGTTGCGATAGAAAACCCAGCCAGCAAAGATACATACCACCATACTTAACAGCGGCTGCGCTCGCTCCGTAGTCATGGCAATCACAAGACTAAATAGCCAGTCAAAGTTAAAGCAGATAAGCACACTAATACCGAATAACACCAGTCCAACCAGCCATGTCGCCTTGTTGCGATCGATCTGATGTGCTTCGACGGCATAGGAAACCGGCACCTCAAGCATGGAGATAGAGGAGGTGGCCGCGGCAATCGACATCAGGACAAAGAAGGCAAAGCCCACCAGCAAACCTGTGGCACCCATACCCTCAAANAATGCGGGCAGCACCTGAAAGATAAGNTCTGGGCCAGCTATAAGGNCNCCGCTTTCAGCATANATAGTGACGCCAAGATTCTGTGCCACAAAAATGGCCGGTANCACCAGTANNCCNGCNAAAAACGCNACCGAAGTATCGGTCAAGGTGACCAGAGCNCCGACTACGGGCAAATTCTCATCNGCGCGAATATAAGAGCCGTAAACCAACATCGTGCCGACACCTAGCGACATAGAGAAAAACGCCTGACCCATGGCGCTGACAATCAGCTTTGGATTGGTGATTTGCGAGAAGTCTGGAACCAAGTAATGACGCAATCCCTCCATAGCACCCGCTTGGGTCAGCACATAGAGAATCAGGCCAATAATCAAAATCAACAGCGATGGCATCAAACGGCTCGACCATTTCTCGATACCCTGCTCAACACCCGCACTAATAATTAAAATCGTCAGCAATATAAAGGTCGCTGCAAAGCCAATATTGCGCACCAAACTAAAGTCTGTCAGCCATTGGCTAATATTGGCAAGGCCTAATAGCGTGGTTAATGGCTCGAGCATAAAGGCGAGCATCCAACCTGCGACAATACTGTAGAAGCTAAGGATCATGCCTGCAGTTACCATGCTGCCAATACCGGTTAGCTTACCGACGATCTTGGCAGTTCCTGCAGAGGAGATAGATTGTAGAGCAGTGACCGCATTGGACCGCGTGTGGCGACCAATAATTAACTCAGCCATCATGGCGGGGTAGGCCAGTAAAAATGCCAGAATAAGGTACATCAGCAAAAAGGCAGCGCCACCATTTTCAGCGGCATTGGTGGGGAAGCCCCAGATATTGCCCAAGCCAACCGCGGAGCCCGATGCGGCAAAAATAAACGCCAGACGGGAAGAGAATTCACCTCGTTGCATGACTGTATTCCTGTTAGTCGTTAGTATTGTAAATGGCCACAGCCACTATGTGTTGCTGAGCGCTTCAGTCATTGCGCGCCTGCCCTGATCTGCTGCGGGCCCCCAGTGTTGGAATCCCTCAAGTTCTCCATGACCAAAGGCAATGCGGCCATACCCTTTCATAACAATATTTCGCGGGGCTGTTGTGCTCGGGGTATCAAAGAAAAAACCGGGTTCAGGCGTGATAAACGCATGTCCCCAGCGGTTTAAAATAATGCCACTGATATCGCGTTTTGGCACAAAGCCGCTGGCGGCAAACAACCGGTTCATCTGCATAATGATCTGTTGTTCATAGTCAGCGTAGCTAGTGGCAAAGAGTTCTGCTCGCCCTGCACTGACCTGTGCCTTAACAGGCAAGCCAGGCCGATGGAAAGGCACATAAAAGTTTAATACCGCTGGTTTGTCGGGATCCAGCATGGGCTGATGCCGGCCAACCAACATAGACTGTTTGATATTGCAGCTTGAGCCAAAGCCTTCATTCCAGCGGCAGGCAGTGACGCCGAGTTTGTATAAGAAGCGCCAATTACGCACCGCCACATTGGCGACAAGAAAGGGAGCATGGTTGAATTGTTGGTAGGCCTGATCAATCTCCGCCGGTAGATCTTGAATGACATGGCGATTAATCCAGCCACCTGATGCCATAACTATCGATTTTGCGCGCACAGTGAATGTTTGACCGTCCCGCTGATAGACAATGCGCACCGCATCCGCGCTCTCAGGGCTGCTTTCATGGGCAACACTAACAGCGGTAGAGCCAACTCTGATGCGTATGGGCTGACCCTGTTTATCCATTGCGGAGGCATTAATTTTGCCAGTGATAATATCGTCCAGCTGATATTTTCCTGCAATGGCGTCGGGAATAATATTTTTTAAAAAATAGCGCGCAAACCCAGAGTTACCGCCGGGAAACGCACAGCGTTCTGGTAAAGGCTGATCGAATGCCTGTTGTGACAATGTGCCCGGCATCAGCACGCTTCTTGCCACCCAGGCAGAGATTGCGTCACCACCCAAGCCAAATGCGCCGGCCAGAAAGGGGTCTTCTATCTCTGCACCATCGATGGCAGAGGGGAAGGTTTTCTGCATATAGTCTCGGTACGACATATTGTCGAGAAATTGAGCGGCACTGTCATCTTGTAGGCCCGCGTGGCGAGCGTTGCGCCACGCCTTTAATGCGTCGCGCTGTTGCTCGGTGTAAGGGGTGCCTTCAAAGTTGTTTTGCCATATATTTTTGGCGAACTGCTGTCCGTCCTTGGTGGCGAAAAAATGGCCGACATCAACATTGTTTTCTGCCAGCCAATACAGGTGAAGATAGTTATCACGAGAGAAATTCAGCGGCCTTTTATCAGCCGCCCAAGGCTGGAAATGTAGTTCGCGCGGAATATTGAACTCGGCGTAATACCGCGCATCGCCGCTGACTGCTTCAGGGTCACTGACTGCGGGCGGCAGAAAAAAACTGTTGGCGCCCTGAGGAGCAATCAGGGTTTCACCATCAACGGAGAACTCATTTTCTTTAGCGACGCCGCCAAACACTGGGTGGTTGTCGAGTAGTAAACAGGTCTGGCNAGGCTTGGCATGTTTTTTAAAATGCCAGGCGGCGCCAAGTCCGGCCATGCCGCCACCAACAATCACCACATCAACCTCTTCATCAACTGCAGGGTTGTCGGCCAACTGCCTGAAGCCACCGCCCCAAAGGCTGTGCGCTGTATTGACCACGTCTGGGGTGTTGCCATGAGATAGAGCGTAATCGCCAACCCCACCGTAGCCGTACCAGTCTTGGCCGAGAGAGGTGCCGGGGGCATTTCTTCGCGCAGATGAGAGGGCATTAGGCGCCCCGACACCAAGCAGCATACTACCTACACCAATAGAGGTACCATTTAGGAAATCACGGCGGCTGATATTGCGGGAAAAGTGCGATTTTTTCATCGGTTGTTAAGTCCTTAGTTCTGCCACCAAGTTGGCGGCAGGTTTTTTGTCTCCGGCCACTGTTGGGCAAGTGTGGCGGCGTTATATAAAGTACCGTTGACCATCACGCGGCTGATACTGTTGGTATGGGTAATATCCTCTAGTGGGTTGCTATCCATCACCACTAGATCGGCTAGCTTGCCCGCTTTAATACTGCCTATATCAGCGTCCAAGCCAATAGCCACGGCGCTTTCAACTGTTGCAACACGCAGTACATCGAGATTGCGCATGCCACCAGCGCCCAGCGCCCACATCTCCCAGTGAACCTGTAAGCCTTGCATCTCGCCATGGCCACCAAGACCTAAATTACCGCCAGCGCTGAGGACTTCTTTGGCCCCCTGAGCCACTTGCGCGAAGATATGTAATTCTGGTTTGACCCAGCTAGCCATTGCGATACGCTGCTTAATAAGGTGGGACGGCATAAAGTGATGGAGCTTTTTATCTTGTAGCCCAATCTGGTTATTAATAAAGTGATTGACGGCAAAGGGGCCACCAAAACTGACCAGTAGCGTCGGTGTATAGCTAATACCGGATTGGCCATACAGTTGAATAATATCCTTGTGTAGCGGCACGATGGGTACCGCATGTTCGGTACCGCTAAAACCGTCCAGAGCAAAGGTAATATTCATTTTTGCGTCGGAGCCGCCTTCTGCAGTGACGATAAGGCCAAGTTCTCGACAGGCACGAATGACCCATTGGCGTACCTGGCGACTACCGGGCAGATAGGACTTGATTAGATGGGTGCGGTATTTCTTTTTGTAGCGTTCCAGTACCGCATAGACCTGCTTATAGGACTGGAAGTTATTAAAGAAAAATACGCCTCGGCCAGTGGAAAATATCCTTGGGCCAATCATATCGCCGGTCTCTCTGGCATCGCTGTAGGCAAAGATATCATCCGTCAGTGACTGCGGGTCGCGAATGGCAGTGACACCATAGGCCAGATTGGCAAAAGCATTGTGATCCTCAAGATCTAGCACCGAACGCTTGGGCTGCCAGTGGGCGTGGATATCAATAATACCGGGCATAATTGTTTTGCCACGCACATTGATAATATTGGCTGCGCTGGGGATTTTGATTGAGCCGCGGTTGCCCACAGCCTGTATGCGATTGCCATTAATAAGGATATCACCGTTGGCAATTACTTGGTCGCCATTCATGGTGATAATGCGCGCACCACGCAGGGCGATAAGTCCGCTTGGTGTGGCGCGGGGCCGATCTACCAATGCGTCAAGCTGACTGATAGTCTCTGAGTCGAGAGCTTTGCGGTACAAGGTATTGCCTGCCGACCAAGACAATGTCTCGGCATCGCCCCAGGAAAAATGGTCGCTCCCCAATGTGGTAATTTTGCTGTAGGCCTCGCTTGGCGCATAGATGTTGATGGCGGGTTGCTCTGCGGTTATTGCGGACATATCAATAACATAGAGCTGATGGGCAACTGCGGCGAGAGCGTGCTCGCCACTGGGGCTCAATAGAATATCACTGGCCATGGCCGGGCTAGTGGTTGCGCTAGCGGCGCCCATTACCCGGAGATGGGTTTTCTGGTCGCTACCATCTAGCCGCCATGAGCTTAGACCCAGTCGGGGGGTGTAGGCATAAAAGCGCTGGCTGGGTTGGCTAAAATGCATCCTAACAATGCCATTTGCCGCTGCAATAATGTCAGGCTCGCCGCCATTGCTGTTTAGGCGGATAATTTTTTCGGCTTTGGCCAGTGGGCCCCGACTATTTTTTAACCGCACCATTTTGGGTGCGCGCACTGCCAAAATCGTTTCACCATCCGGGGACCAAACTGGGTTGCGGTAGTAGGCGCCATCGCTAGTGAGCTTTTTGGCAGATAAGCTACCATCGGTGGGCACTTTCCAGATCGCGCCGCCCTCTGTTGCACTCCAGGTGACATAGGCTAGCCAAGCCCCATCTGCTGACCACGCGGGGTGAAACTCGCCAAAGTCGTCCGCTGTTGTGAGCTTGCGCGGAGTCTGGTCGGCAATGACCATTTGGTAGAGGCGGCCAAAGGCTGAGAAAGCGTATGNTGTGCCATCTGGTGAGATCACAGCGCCCTTGGCCAGTCTGGCGGTCACTGGCCCTTGATCGATGTCGACGCTGGTCGTGACTCTGGGTTCAACGGTAATCTGAATATTGGCGCGGAATGGGATATTGACTATCTCGCCATCGCTAAGATTCACGCGATGTATTTTGCCACCGTAGGCGATCACCAATGAGTCATTATTGGGAGTGAAAGCAAAGTTCGGTAGCAGATCCCGTGATGCCCAAGATTCCAGAGCATTAAAGCCTATATCCTCTATCAGCCAGCGCTCGTCGCCCGTTGCTAACTCGCGCAATAGCAGACCGGTTTTATTATTGTGTAGCGCGCCATAGACCAACCACTTACCGTCGCTGGATAGCTGTGGTTTAAATGCAGGGGTACTGCGGTCACTAACCGCTTCAGTGCGACCACTGCGCAGGTGAACTTTCATAATCTCTGCACGCGGACCCGCGATAGAGCCATGTTGCCTTGGCGCTGCGGCGGTAAAGAACAATTCGCTACTATCGGCAGTGGCTTGTGGCCCGTATGCACCCGGTGGAAAGGTAGACACCAGCATGGCGCCTCGGCCCATATTGGGGGTGACGATTTTTTCAGCATCGCCACCATCGATAGGGTAAGCCCAGAGTTCAACATTGGCGCTCATGCTACGACGGCTGGGGAGTTGAGAAACGTAGATGGTCTGACCGTCTCTGGACCAGCTCGGAGAGATCAACTCTCCATCACTGCGCCTGCTAAGTTGTTTTAATCCACTGCCATCGGCGTTGGCCAGCCACAGGTTATCTTCACCACTGCGGTCACTGACAAATACTAGCTGGTTACCGTCGGGGGAAAAGCGTGGTTGTGAGGCAAAGTCGCGGCCACTGATAAGGGGTTTGGCGATACCCCCGGCGATAGGCAACTGATAGAGGTCACCCAATAGCTCGAACACCAGATATTGGCCGTTTGGCGCTATGTCCAACGACATCCAGCTGCCCTCGTCAGTATCAAAGGCGATAGTTGATGAGGTTTGCGCAAAACCGAGTTGACTTGTACCAGCTGCGGTAACAATAAACCACAGGCACAGCGCGAGTGCTTGTTGCATGGCGCTACTATCTACCCGGGTCATTACTGTTTCCGTACAGGGTTTCGATGGTATCAAATACCCGATTTACATTGCCCTTAAAGCGGTAATTGCACAGCGACACCATAATTTCATTGGTCTCTTGAATCCGATAGGGCGCAGAGACAAAGCCAACAAATCCGCCGCTGTGACCGAATAACGTTTTGCCCCCCTTAGCCAAGTACATATTGCCAAAGCTGTATTGAATGGCCCCACCTCGGTATATTGCCGTTCCCTCGGTGTAGCTAGCTGGCGTTGTCAGAATCCTGATTAACTGATCGCCGCCAGGGAGTCGGTTATCGACAAAGTTGTGATACCAGATTGTCAGGTCTGCAACGGTAGAAAATACGCCGCCGTCACCCATTATTTCGAAGTTAGTATTGTGCTTCTGCCATTGGTCATTAATTTTCAAATAGCCATCGGCACGGTTTTTAATAAGTTCGCGATGATTATCATGAAAGTGGGTGTTATGCATGCCGAGGGGTTTAAAAATATGTTTATCGGCAAACTCACGCATGCTCAAGCCACTGACGGCTTCGACGGCCTGTGCCAACAGCAGATAAGCTGAATTACTGTAGGCGTACTGGCTGCCCGGCTCGAAGTCGAGTTGGTCCATTTGGTAGAGATATTCCAAGGTTTTTTCACCGGGGTAAAAATTACCGTCTTCATCTCCATAAACGTCCAACATGATGGCGTAGATATCTTGAATACCACTACTATGATTTACCATCTGGCGGATGGTTACCGTTGCGCCGTAATCGGGTAAATCCGGTAGTATGCTGTGAATATCTGCATCCAAATCTAGCTTACCCTGTAAGGCTAGCAGGGCGATGCTGGTGGCAACAAACTGTTTGCTCGTGGAGCCGATACGAAAAATGGTGTCCGAGTTGATAGCGATATTGTGCTCTAAATTGGCCATGCCAAACTGGCGTTGATAAACAAGTTTGCCATTGCGGGCATAACCGACAGCACAACCAGGGCCATCGTTGCGCTTGAGATCAATATAGTGCTTATTAATCGCTTGAGAGATAGTGATAACACTAGCCGACTGCGCAACAGCAGTGCCTGTGGTCAGCGTTAATAGAAGCACAATCAAAGCTTTTAGCATGATGGGTCGGTCCTTAATAATTCTGTTGTATGGTTACACGTTAGCGCTTGGTCGAGTGCTCAGGGTAATATTNTAATNATCTCTACNTCAGTGGTTAGCNTCTCATTAGGGCCAATAGGTCCCGCACCTTCTTCGCCATAACCCAGATGGGGCGGGGCATAAAATACCCATTTGGCGCCCTCGCGCATCAGCAATAAAATTTCTTTCATAGCGGGTCTGACCTTACCGACGGGGAAATCAACGGGCTTGCCGCGCTTAAAGGAGCTGTCAAACTCTTCGCCGCTAAGCAATACACCGCGGTAATGTACTCTGGCGATATCCTTCTCGGTGGGCCGTTGGCCTGTTCCGGGGCGCAAGATTTTGTACAGTAGCCCGCTGTCGGTAGTCATTATCTCTGGTTCTTTAGACTTGGCAGCTAAAAAGGCCTTCCCCTCAGCCAAGTTNTTTTGCGATAGCGCTTGCCAGCGAGTCTCGAATTTAGCAATTATCTCGCGCTTAAGACCGACTATGCGCATATACTCCGCCGTTGATAGTTGCGGTTGCACGCCATTTTGCTCGTCACGAATAGCCAGAGCNACCATGTCAGCATCTAAAGTAAACCCCTGCTTGGCACGTTTCTCGTGCATATCTAGGCCCAATAGATAACTGAGTTTTTGGTTGTCACTGGCATTTTTAAGGTTGGTGGCCTGATAGGTTTGTGGCTCGGCAGCTATGCCGAGTGATAACAATAACAAAGTGCTGATGCAGGCGGATCTGATTGACATAGTGACAACAACCTCAACGGTCTTTTTGGATAATATATTATCCTTATTTTAATTATTGATCAATGTGGTCGATGCCTGCCGGCAGTTGATTTAGGCCGGTGGAGTGCAGGCGCTGACGATAACGCAGTCGACATCACCGATATTGCGCATTCTATGTTCTAGNTGGGATGGAAATAGGTAGCCCTCATTGGGTTTGAGTATTTGGGTNCGNCCATTNACNGTGAGTTCAATCTCTCCCTCAATAACAAAGCCGCCTTCCTCACCAGACCGGCAGCGATAGGGAGTACTCGCAGTTTCGGCACCGGGTGGATAGCGCTCTAAGAGAATTTGCAGTGGTAACCCATTGAGGTTCTTACCTATTTGTAACAGAGATACACCACCTGACCCAACCTCTAATAACTCTTCTTTGGGGTAGAAAAAATCAATTTCACCTTCATTGTGGTCTGAGAAAAAATCAGACAGAGTCATTGGGATGCTATCCAAAATTTGGCGCAGCGTGCCTATTGAGGGGCTGATTTTATTGCGCTCGATAAAGGAGACCGTACCGTGAGTCAGGCCGGCCTTTTCTGCAAGCTGTCTTTGGGATAATCCATAGCGCTTGCGCANAATCTTTAATTTTTCGCCGACGTCATGCGTGGTTTTATCGTCCATATCTCTTTATCTGATTGTTATAGCCAGTGTTTTATTGGGCGCCAACCGCACTGATTTGGCATCGGAGCCCTGTTGTTGCCCTGCGTCCGGAACGATGAGAACGCTGCTGTAAGTCATTTTACAGGAAGTTTTTTTGTGCCGGCACCTGAACTTTTTTTGACCCATATTTGATTTTTGAAATAATATGGTTAATATATTAACCTTATTTCAGGGTCTAGTCGAATTTCTAAGCGGTACAAAATTACACACGAGGAGAAAAAAATGAAAAAAACAACCCTTTCCAANAGTCTATCGATCGCCGCTATTGGCACGATAGCATTAATGAGTAGTCAGGTATATGCAAATGAATCCNGTGCGTTGGATGAAATTATTGTTACCGCTCAGAAGCGTGAACAGAGCTTATTGGATATTCCTTTCGCTATTTCAGCATTTGGTGAAGAGGAAATTAAAGCTCGGGGCGCAAAAGATATAAAAGATCTACAGTATTCCATTCCTGGGCTCTCCATCACTAATAATATGCCTGGGCAAGATCGCGTTCAAATACGGGGTGCTTCTGCGGGTGTTGGTATTGGACTGCCAACAGTCGGCCGCTACCTAGATGAAGTGAGTGTAAGCAGCGATCAAGCTCAAAGAGCACTGGACGTGCCGCTGTTGGATATCGGTCGAGTCGAGGTGCTGCGTGGTCCCCAAGGTACGTTATACGGTGCGGGCTCCATTGGCGGTACTATCAAGCTTATTTCCAATGCTCCAGATCTCAACGAGACTAGTGGCACCTTAGGGGTTGGTTTCAGCAGCATTGATGATGGTAGCAATGGCAATGAGTTTAATAGCGTGCTTAATTTACCGATTATAGAAGGCAAGCTAGCAATGCGCATTGCTATGTCATCAGAAGATATCGGTGGTTGGATCGATAATACCGCGACAGGCCAATCTGATTACAATGAAGCGGAGCGNGACTTTATTCGAACTAAGATTTTGTTCCAGCCCAATGACAGCTTCAATGCGTCACTTATGTGGATGAGTTACGATTTTGAACAGGACAATAACAATCACGAAGTAAGCGAAAGTGGCCATAGTATGGCAGGCCTTTTAAATGTCGATGATAGAAGTGCTACCGATGAGCGCACGGTGAATACACCGTTTGCAACGCCCGTTACGGATGACTGGGATATGGTGAATCTAACGCTTAATTATGAGATGGAAAATGCCAATCTGGTTAGTTCAACGGCCTATTTGGATCGTACCATTAACTTCACGACGGAAACGGTCAATGCTTTCTTTCCACCAGGCTCATTTGGTTCACTGCAGATTGAGGATCGCAAAGCTGAAGTTTTCACCCAAGAAGTTCGCATGAATTCCACTTGGGAAGGCCCTTTAAATTATACGGTTGGCGCGTATTATCGAAAATCTGATACATCTGAAACTCAAACCCTAAACTACCCGTCTGTAATGGGTTTCCCTGCNATGGTGACTACATCAACTGCACCTGTAGATTCCGAGTCTTGGGCTGTGTTTGGCGAGTTAAGTTATGCAGTTTCTGATCGCCTTACAGCCTCCTTCGGTCTACGTTATTTCGAAGAGGATCAAGAGCCATCAATCTTTATGTTGGGAGGACCAGCCCCGGTTGATATGAGCCCTGAGGATCAGTCATTTGATGCGGTCACACCGCGATTGAATCTTCTTTGGAGTCTGTCAGATGATGCGTCTGTTTATGCCACCGTGTCTAAAGGGTTCCGCAGTGGCGGGATTAATGGCGCTGGCTCATCTATCCCCACCTTTGGTCCAGAAGAAGCAATGCTCTATGAAATTGGTGGGCGAGGGCAATTGTTTGATGGTCGTGTTTTCGTAGATGGAGCGATTTACTATACCGATTATGACGATGTACAGGTGGCAATTGCGGAAAANGGTCGCGCCAGAACTACTAATGTCGATTCGGCATCCGGTCCTGGGGCTGATTTAGCTGTTAGCGTCAATTTAACCGAGGCTGTTAAGTTTAGCCTGACGGCTGGTTATGTTGACCGAGAGTACGACAAAGTCGACAGTAGCAATCCAGCCAATGTTGTTGAGGGTGATTCGTCGCAATACACGCCAAAATACACNGCGGCGGCGTCATTGGCTTATGACTTTGACTGGAGCAGTAGTCTGAGGGGTATGGCGAGAGTTGATATGTCCTATGCGGATAAGTTTTCCGTATTTGTTAGGACCTTTCCGCCTCAACCAGTCCTAGAAACAGATCCGCTGACTTACTTAAATTTCCGTGTCGGTATGATGGCCGAGAATTGGCAAGTTATGCTGAGTGCTGATAATCTGCTCGACGAAAAAGATCAGGTGTTCCCTGGCGGAGCATTCGCCCTTGACACTTATTCCCGTCCGCGCACGCTGTCAGTAAAAATGGATTACAACTTTTAACAGATAGTGAGTTGCACAAATAAGCATGGCTGTCGGCATGTTTATTGAGAAAAGACCCGTGCTATTCCACGGGTCTTTTTTCCTCTAATCCCATTTGTAGCGCAGCCAAGAAAATGTCTGAGAACATTGGTTGACGAATTGCTTCCCTTCAGCGAGGGTGATTCAGAGTTTGAGCCATTAATTTTTGATGGTAAAAACAGTAATGCTATTTCATTGAGGCCTGCTCTATGAATCTAAGGGAAAATATCAATGATAATTAAGTCACGGAAAATCGTAGCCTTACTTACAATTGCTGGCATTGTTGTGAGCNTTGTAGGCATATCAGCGATAACAACAGGCAGCGATCAAGATATCTTCTTTGACTCAATTAAAGCGCAATGTGGCAATGCCTTTGCGGGCAGTGTTGAGGACAGTTCAAACAGCACAGCCTATAACGGTAGGAAGTTTGTACTGCACATTCGTGATTGTTCAGACCACCAAATTAAAATGCCGCTGCATATCGATGATAATTCATCGCGTATACTGGTGCTGAGCAAAACTGATGGCCGCATTAAATTACAGCATGATCATCGCCACGCCGATGGCTCCTCAGAGGCTTTAACGCTGTATGGCGGCTATTCTTCTGCCGATAGCACTGGCACCGTTACACACTTTCCAGAAAGTGCGGAGTCCATCGCCATAACCAAGGCCCATGCGCCAACCCGAACCTATCCCAGTGTGTGGAGCATCATTCTCAGTGCCGACCATATCACCTACCAAGTGGTCCGCCCCGGCAGAACCATTAAATCTAAGTTTAAGTTTGTCGATAGGGTAGACTATCCGCCAGTGGCGTGGGACCTTTCAGCACCGGCATCGGAAATAACACCGGCGGCACAGTTACTGGATCTAAGCGTGCGCTTTCTGGCACTAGCTGAGAGCAACGACGATTTTCTGAGAAATGGTTCAGGAACTATAGAGCGAAGCCTTCCGGACAGGAGTTACAGCGGTGTACAGCAGGTCGCGGTCGAAGCGGATGCGCTACTGAGTGAATTAATGGCTATTCCTCGCCAGCAGTTATCAGCCAATGATCGGTTGACTGCCNNACTGCTACAGCGTGATCTTAAATTATTGATCGATGCGCCTAAGCACCACTGGNTGTTTTTTGATGTAACGCCCTACAATGGGGGCTATGTTGTTAACGCTGAGNTNNTNCCNGCGCTAAATAAAATTAATNTATCGGCTCCNGNCGGTGTCGATCACTACCTATCGCTCTTTGTCGATAGCGGCCGCTTTATCAATGCGTTGGCNAGTAAACTACAAGCCCAGCAACAGCGGGGCATACTGTTACCCAAGGCCGCTATCCCCGCTATTCGGACAATCTATTCCGGCCTACGTGACAATCTGGTGACATTGGTGGAGTTTACGCCATCGAGGTTGGCGGGCATGAGTNCCGATAAGGTGCAACGTCTTAAGCGGGAAACTGCCAGTGCACTACAGCAGGTGCTGAATCCTGCTCTCGATCGACTGCTTGATACGCTCGATGAAGACTATATGGCACAGGCCCCAGAGGCTGCTGGGCTGTATCAGTATCCCGGAGGTGAGGCCTACTATCAGTACTTGATCGAGCGGGAAACCTCGTTGAATCTAACAGCGGATCAGATTCACCAGATGGGTCTGCAGGCAATGGCTGATATCCATCAACAGATGCAAGTTATTCGTCGGCAACTGGGCTTCACCGGCACTGCGGCAGAGTTTCACCAACAGCTGCGTGCTGATAAACAGTTTTATGCTAGCAGCCCCGAGGAGCTTGAACAGCGTTACCAAAGGTATATTGATCGAATCGAACCGCATTTATCGGACTATTTTCCGCGCCAACCGCAGGCGCCATATGCGGTAAAGCGCGCCAGTCCGATGGCTGAGGTGAGCATGACTGCAGGTTACTATCGCGGCGGTGCACCCGGTGAACCCGCATATTATTATTACAACGGTGCTAATCTCGATAGCCACTCGCTACTATCGGCAGGGTCTCTGATCTATCACGAGCTAGTACCTGGGCATCACCTTCATCTCTCACTGGTAAAGGAAAACCAAGCGCTCTCGGTTTATCGGCGTAATGCCAGAGTCAATGCCTTTACTGAGGGATGGGCTAACTACGCCTCTCATCTGGCGCAGGAAATGGGCATGTTTGATAACCCCTATGACCATTATGGTTGGTTACTAACCAATGCTTTTGTCTCCGCTAGGCTAGTGGTGGATACTGGTTTAAACCACAAGGGTTGGAGTCTTGATAAGGCCTCTCAATATATGCTGGAAAACACCTTTGCTAGTGCCGGCCAGGTGGCAACAGAGGTGTTGCGCTACTCCACCGATATTCAGGCTCAGGCGCTTAGCTATAAACTCGGTTACGACAAAATTCTGGCGCTTAGACAGACAGCTAAAGAAGCGTTGGGTGAACGCTTTGATTTAGCTATGTTCCATGAGGCTATATTATCCAGAGGCACGCTGACACTGCCGGTGCTGGAACAACATATGCAGTGGTTTATCAATAAACAATTAAAAGATCCCCGAACGGCTTTAAGTGAGGACAACCTCAGATGATATCAATAACCAGATTTGTTTTTATGGCCTTATGTTGCGCTCTGCTTGCGGGGCTATCAGGCTGTCAGGATAGTCGCCAAAACGCNGAAAAGCGCGCCACGCCATTTGGCCTGTTAATTCAAAACGCCACGGTTATCGATGGTACTGGTGCGCCCGCTTTTAAGGCAGATATTCGCGTGGTGGCGGATCGTATTATCAGTATTGGTGAGGCGCTTAAGCCNGCTGANGGTGAGCAGTTGATCGACGCCTCTGGCTTAGTGATAGCACCCGGTTTTATCGATCTGCATGCCCATGTGTCGGATATCCATGAATATCCTCAGGCAGAGAATTTTTTGCGCCAGGGCATTACCACCATCGTCAACTCCCTGCACAGTCACGATTTACCCTGGCCGTTAGACGAATATACCGCCAACCTTAAAATAGCGCCCAATATTATCTATTTTGCTGGTTTTAACTGGACCCGAAAGACCGTGATGGGGCTGGATAATCGGGCACCGACTGACGTCGAATTGCAGCAGATGAAGGACTTGGTTAAACAGGCGATGGAGCAGGGAACCTTTGGTCTCGCNTCGGGCATGGAATATGTNCCTGCCGTTTATGCGTCCATTGAGGAGGTAGCNGCGTTGGCGCAAGTGGCCGCCGATTGGGGTGGGTCATATTTTGTGCATATGCGTGATGAGGGGCCTAACCTATTAAAATCTATTCGCGATAATGCTGAGATTGGCAAATTAGCCAATGTGCCAATCCATATTAACCATATCAAAACCACCGGTGTTAGTAATCATGGCCAGAGTATCGATGCCTTATCGCTGATCGATAGTGTTAGAGCATCTGGTGTCGATATGACCATAGATATCTATCCTTACACTGCGTTTATGTCCTATTCAGATCTGCTGTTTCCGGCTTGGAGTTTGGCTGGGGGACCCAAGGCATTTCAAGATCGCATCAACGACCCAGTGCAACGCCAGAGGATCGCGATGGAAATGAAGGCCATCTTTGGTAATCAAGCGGGCGCTGACTTTGACAGTATTCAGTTTGAGGGACTGCCGCATATTGAGGGTTATTCTGGTCGCACACTGGGTGANTACTTNCGTGATNANGATATACCAGANACCATGGATGCGGCTAGCCANGCGCTGATCGACCTTCAGGCTCAAGGNCGCTTTAAAGCCATCTATCACAGTATGGATGAGCCGGATATTGAGCGNTTCCTACTCTANCCACATACCATGATTAATTCNGACGGNGATCTGGNTATGTGTCAGGACAATCACTACCACCCAAGAACTTATGGCTCNTTCCCCCGCGTGCTNTCGACCTATGTACGTGGGCGCAGTCTGCTGAGTTTTGAACAGGCCATCCATAAAATGACCGGNCAATCGGCTCAGAGATTGGGGTTGCAAGAGCGAGGCGTGATCAAAGCGGGCAACTATGCTGACTTGGTTATTTTTGATGAGAACAGCATCACTGACCACTCGACCTTTCTTGAGCCACATCAATACAGTACTGGCGTTAAACACTTGGTCATCAATGGTCAGTTGGTATTAGAGGATGGGCAGTTAACCACTGCCTTGCCTGGAAAACCGTTAAAGCACCGGCACAAGTAGTCAAGGGGACCATAGTGAGCCGTTTTGCCAAAATCTCAGTCGCACTTCTCAGCACAACGCTTGTGCTGTCTAGCGGCTGTGCACCACCGTTGGGGGAGGAGAAATCTACCCTGCCGGCCGCACTGTCTGCCGACCATGCCAGTGGCGAGTCAGCACTGGCTGTGCAAGAAAATGCCAGAGCTGAGGCACTGTTCGATAGTATTTATCGGGCCCGCCTAGCACGAAGCCCTATCGATCAGGCATTTGAAGGTATTTATGAGCAACAAGGTAAGTGGGATAACTACAGTGATGCCTA
>NYXU01000006.1 GCA_002685715.1 Porticoccaceae bacterium
TCCGCACTGCACTTTGGCGCCAGTGATATCGCCGATATCGGTAGCGACTGGTTACCTTGGGCGGCTCATGGCGGCTTAGTCTGTTTAGCCATTCCCAATTTCCAATCCGCGTTGGTAACGCCTCTATTTGCTGTTCTTATCGGCACAGACAACTCCGTCGCACTATTGAATGGAATATCAGCGCTATTCGCGCCTTGGCTTGTGATTGTTTTTTCTTACTGCATCTACGCCTACTTCAAAGCGCAATACCGCAAGTCAGCGCTGAATCTATTACTGCTTATGGTCTTGGCCTACTTATTGCCACCACTGGTCAGCTTCTCTTTGTACTTCTGCCTATGGCATAGTCATGGCCATATCAAACGGCTATGGCAGGGTTTACACGAGGCTGAACGCACCTACACAGCCCGAGAAGCAACGGTTTACACCGTTTTCGCCTGGGCAAGTCTGGCCATCTTTTTTTACTACCTGCAGGGCAACCCAGACCAATCACTGACTAGAGTAACCTTTATTGGCCTAGCTGCTCTNACCTTGCCCCATATGCTCCTCGTTGATTACGCCAGTAGCTCGATGCGGAGGAAACAATCGTTATGACCGATATCAGTAACCGTAAAGCTGACCATATCGAGCTTGCGCTAAAACCTGAACATCAATCGCAGCGAGGTTCAGGGTTTGATCGCGTGAGTTTTGAACCCAACCCATTACCGCAGATCGCTTTGGACGATATTGACCTGAGCTGTGATTTTTTAGATACCNCCATTGCAGCGCCATTTTTAATTGGCGCGATGACCGGGGGCTGCGATAACGGTGAATTAATCAACCGGCATCTGGCGCAGGCGGCGCAAGCCTGCAAAATTCCCATGGCTTTGGGCTCTCAGCGTGCCGCACTCGAATTAGGCCTAGGACAAAAAATCCGCAGTTGGGCGCCACAGGCAATATTACTGGGTAATATTGGCGCCACCCAGTTGCAGATGCAGGGTATGGATCTGGCACAGCGGGCAGTCGATTCGGTAGCAGCTAATGCGCTGGTTATCCACCTCAACCCGCTACAAGAATTAATACAACCCAACGGGGATCGAGATTGGCGGCTTGTGCTGGAGGCCATTCAATTATGTGCAAGCACATTGTCAGTACCAGTAGTCGTCAAAGAAGTGGGTGCCGGCATAGGACCCACCAGTGCTAAGACCCTCACCGATGCGGGCGTGCAGTGGATTGAAGTAGCCGGTCGAGGCGGCACCAACTGGGCCAGTATTGAATTAGCACGCAATAATTCAGCTCGTGAACGTGAGATTGCGGCACCGTTTCTCGACTGGGGCATGGACACCGCAGAATTGTTGCCCGCGGTACATGCTGCTTGTCCGCAACTAGCGCTTATTGGCTCTGGCGGACTGCGCCATGGCCTTGATATTGCTCGCTGTATTCGGCTAGGNGCACAAATCACCGCACTGGCNCAACCCTTCTTAGAACCTGCTCTGCAATCAACCGATGCTGTAGTTGAAAAAATTACCATACTGCAAGAACAATTGCGTTGGTCTATGTTTCTCACTGGCAGTCAGAACCTGTCACAACTCAAACTTGCACCCTTGCAAGTAGGTTAAATGGCGGTTTTGGGATCGTCCAAAGTTATCTCATTAGTTGCACTCGGTCACAAAAAACGCTAACGTTAGGGCTTCAGAAAATATTTAACTAATTTCTGGAGTAGTTAACTAGAGGCGTAACCTGTTTTCCTCGGTTCTGGTCAACTTGGATACGTGAATACTAATTATAAAAAATATAAGGGTTTTAAACATGAATGCATTAAATAATCTAAAAGACGTTGTAGGTTCACTAACTGCACTGGCTATCGCTCTGATTGCTTTTGGTGTGGCTGCGGGCATCGTTTTTGGTGATGTTCCATTTGTAGGCGGAGTTCTAGACAATCTTCTAGGCTTTGTTAGCGTTCTAGGTGACAACGGTCTGGTAGGCCTACTTGTTGCTGGATGGTTAATGAGTGCNGCTGAATAATTAGTATCTATTTAGCTATTNTAAAAAAANGGGGTGGCAGTTAGCGCCCCTTTTTTCCTTTTAAGCCATCCACAGGGTTTTACTATGAATATTGCCGATCTAATAGAAAAATCAAAGGGAATATTATGGGAAACGACTACGTTTCTCGGATTGTTGCTGGCTGTCGCCGTATTAATTTCTTCATTGTTTGGGCCAGATGTGCCTTTTTTTGGCGGCATCCTAAGTAACATCCAAGGTGTTATTGAAGCTCTCGGATCAGAGGGACTCGGCCTAATCATTGCCATTATGATTATATTAAACGTCTGGAAACAAAAATCCTGATGTAGGTATACAGTCATAATAAGAAAAAACACCTTTTCAGGTGTTTTTTTTTGCTCAAAGAAAAGTAATTAAGGTAAAAACATTACACCTTAACCAAAACACAGCAGTTACAGCACAGCATGCGCAATAATGGTTAAAGTTGATCGATGTCATCAAAGAAAACTATTAGACCAAAGTAAAAAAACTCACGTAAACTACAATACCACCATATTTTGTAGGGGTATTTGGTGGCTACAGAATAACCATTATAAGGAGTTTTGACATGTCATTAGCAGGATCAAAAACTGAAGAAAGTTTAAAAGCTGCATTTGCCGGTGAATCGCAAGCCAACCGTCGTTATCTTTACTTCGCCTCAAAAGCCGATGTTGAGGGTTATAACGATGTAGCGGCAGTATTTCGCTCCACTGCGGAAGGTGAAACAGGCCATGCTCACGGCCACCTGGAATATCTTGAAGAAACGGGCGATCCCGCCACTGGTCTACCCTTTGGCAGCACTAAAGCTAACTTAGAAAGCGCCATAGCCGGTGAAACACACGAGTATACCGATATGTATCCAGGTATGGCTAAAACTGCTCGTGACGAAGGCTTTGACGAGGTNGCAGACTGGTTTGAAACACTAGCCAAAGCTGAGCGCAGTCACGCCAATCGTTTCCAAAAAGCGCTGGACACATTAGACGACTAAGTCGTTACACAACGTTTTGCATAGTAAGATTCTGGGGTGACTTAGTCACCTCAGGGTTCTTTACGCCAAGAAATGGAGAAAAACCATGGCGCAACGTGAAGGAAATCTGCAAGCACCCACTCGGCATCCACTGGATTGGCAATCCGACGATTTTTACAATGAAGATAGTCTTAATAAAGAGCTAGAACGGGTCTTTGATATTTGTCATGGCTGTCGTCGTTGTGTCAGCCTCTGTGATGCCTTTCCGACATTATTTGATCTTGTTGATGAGTCCGATACCTTTGAAGTCGACGGTGTGGATAAAGCGGACTACGTTAAAGTCTCTGATCAGTGCTACATGTGTGATATGTGTTATATGGCTAAGTGCCCTTATACACCGCCTCACGAATGGAATGTCGATTTCCCGCATCTTATGCTGCGCGCCAAAGCAGTAAAATTCACTAAAACAGGGGCACCACTGCGCGATAAAATTCTCACCAGCACGGATACTGTCGGTAAGTTAGCCAGTATCCCAGTGGTTGATATTACCGTTAATGCCCTGAATAAGAACAATACTTTCCGCAAAGCGCTGGATAAAAGTTTTGGTGTCCACCATCAGGCGCCAGTACCTGAATATCATCATAAAACCATGCGCAAACGCGTAGCACCTCTGACTGAGCAAAGCCCTGCTATCGACACCCATGCTGTCGGTAATACCACAGGCAAAGTCGCTCTCTATGTGACTTGTTACGGTAATTACAACAGCCCCCATTTAGGCGATGACTTCTACCATGTATTTACTCACAACGGTATTGAAATAGACCTAGTCCCCAAAGAGCAGTGCTGTGGTATGCCCAAGTTAGAACTGGGTGACCTGCAAGCCGTTGCCAAGCTAAAAGAGGCCAATATTCCGGTATTAGCCAAGCTTGTTGACGAGGGCTATGACCTTATTGCGCCGATACCCTCCTGCGTGCTGATGTATAAGCAGGAACTGCCGTTGATGTTTCCCGATGACCCGGATGTAATCAAAGTTCAGCAGGCGTTTTATGACCCCTTTGAATATCTGCACTTGCGGCATAAGGGTGGCGCGCTAAATACTGACTTTAAACAGCCTCTCGGGGATATTAGTTACCAAGTAGCCTGCCATCTTCGCGTGCAAAATATCGGCCTTAAAACAAGGGATATCCTTGACCTAATCCCAGAGACAACGGTTCATGCTATCGAACGTTGCTCCGGCCATGATGGTACTTACGCGGTTAAAACTGAAACCCATGACAAGTCGGTAAAAATAGCGCNGCCGGTGGTGCGTAAAGTCAACGAGCAAACACCAGACTTTTTCATTAGCGATTGTCCCATGGCCGCCACCCATATCGGCAATCTGGCGGAAAAAGTCGAACAACCCGAACACCCTATGACCTTGCTACGCAAGGCCTATCAAATCTAAGGAATTCCCGCTATGGCAAACTTAACCAGAGCAGATCTGTGGTCTCTAGAGCAGTATGCGGAGCAGCGCCCCGCCTTTCGCACTCAGGTCATGGCACATAAAAAAAACCGCGAGGTCTGTATTGGCGAGAATGCCCGCCTGTGCTTCGAAGATGAAATAACCATTCGCTATCAGATCCAGGAAATGCTGCGTGTGGAGCGTATTTTTGAAGCAGAAGGCATACAAGAAGAGCTGGATAGCTACAATCCACTATTGCCCGAGGGACAAAATCTAAAAGCCACTTTTATGCTCGAATACGATGATATTGATGAGCGTAAAATCATGTTGCAGAATCTTAAAGGCATTGAGCGACAAATCTGGGCGCAAGTGGGCGAACGTCCGCGNATCGTNCCTATTGCCGATGANGATATGGAACGTGAAAACGATGAAAAAACCTCTAGCGTACACTTTCTGCGTTATGAATTTAGCGCCGATGACATCGCTGCACTGCGCGCCGGAGAACCTCTTACCATGGGGATAGATAATCCCCATATCCAGCCAAATAGGGTGCAAATAGACGACCCAGTGCGGAGCGCGCTAATCGCTGATTTCAGTTAAGCTATCGGTAAAAAGGAACTTGGTTTTGTCTTATATCCATAGCGAAATAATCGCTGGCATGGGCTTTATCACGCTAAATCGGCCCCATGCACTCAATGCTTTATCACTAGACATGGTGCGCGATCTTTACNCTGTACTTACCCAGTGGCGCGATAACCCNGCNGTCGANGCGGTAGCCATNCGNGGNTCNAACAAAGAGGGTCCATTTGGTGCATTTTGTGCCGGTGGCGATATCCGCTTTTTCCATACNGCTGGAATTNCCCAAGATNAGGCGCTNGAACAATTTTTTACTGAAGAATACCGCCTGAACCACCTTATTTTCACCTATCCCAAACCCTATATCGCCTTTATGGACGGCATCGTTATGGGCGGCGGCATGGGNATCTCACAGGGNGCTTCNTTACGCATTGTCACCGANCGCAGTAAACTNGCNATGCCAGAAACCAATATNGGNCTATTTCCCGATGTTGGCGGNGGCTATTTTTTAAGCCGCTGCCCCGGTGCCATGGGTGAATATCTTGGCTTAACTGGGCAGTTAATGGTGGGTGCCGATGCAATAACTGTCGGACTGGCTGATAATTTAACCGATAGCGCTAGTATTGCAGCTTTATGGGGTATTTTAGCTACCGACATAAGCACTACCGTAACAGAGCGCTTAAATACCTTAAAACACCGCTTAGCAACCACTACACCCATCGATCATCAGCCCAGCTGGATGGACAGTGACATTGACACCTGCTTCAGCAAAGGCACAGTCAGCGAGATTATGGAAGCTCTGACCGAACAGTGCTCTGCGTGGGCTAATAACTGTATCGATACCCTGCGCCAACGTTCGCCACTGATGTTGCATGTCGTGTTGGAACAAATACGTCGCGGCCGGCAAATGACCTTGGCCGAGGATCTGCGTATGGAGCGTGATTTAGTCCGCCATTGTTTCTACACTGAGCATCTGGGTCGCTCTGGTGTCACCAGTGAAACAATTGAGGGTATTCGTGCTCTGGCAGTCGATAAAGACCACAGCCCGCAATGGAATCCCAACAGTATTGAAAAAGTCACTGCTGCTATGGTGGCGCCGTTTTTCCACAGCCCCTGGTCTAGCCAAGAGCATCCACTCGCGGATTTAGACTAGATATTGTGGCAATGCTTTATGAAGAACAAATCACCTGCCCCTACTGTTGGGAGATGATCACATTATTTATCGACCCCTCAGAATCTCAAACTTACACTGAAGACTGCTTTGTTTGCTGCCGTCCAATACTAGTCTGTACTGAAGTGGATGGAGAGCATATTTCAGTGCAAGTAACCCAAGAGGATTTGGGTTTTTAAATTAATATAGCGGTGCGAAAACACTGCCTTAAAACAACAAGATAGCTAAGCGAGTTACACATATCTCAGTATTATTTATAAGCTTGTTTGCGGCGAGTAATCTGCTCCCACTAAACAGCCTATTTATCCCTTAAATTAACTGTAAAAATATTGTGTTCTAAGCGCCGATTTTACTTTGTAGATTATCAAACTAGGTGTACTCTGGCGGCCATCACCACAGGGCCATTGTCTATGCCTGTTAGAACCATTATTAGCATCTGGCCGCTGTTCGCCGGCCTCTCCTTAATTGGCCTCGCCGTTGGCGTACAAGGCAGCTTGCTTGGTGTGCGCGCAGAAATAGAAGGGTTTGATGACTACCTGATCGGGCTGTTGATGTCCTGCTACTTTGCCGGTTTTTTAGCCGGCTCACTGCTGACCCCGAAAATGATTCAGCGGGTTGGTCATATCCGCATATTTGCCGCACTATCGGCGGTGGCATCGGTAACCATTCTTGTGCACGCAATTTATATTAATCCCTGGGCTTGGGCGCTAATGCGCCTGCTAACAGGCTTTGCTTTTTCCACTATCTATGTGGTGTCTGAAAGCTGGCTAAATCAGGCCTCAAATAATGCCAATCGCGGCCAGATACTGTCCATCTACACCGCTATTTTGCTGGCCGGTATTTGCGCTGGGCAGTTTATGCTCAATCTGGCCAACCCCAGAGAATTTACCTTATTTATTATGATCTCAGTGATGGTGAGTGTCGCTGCTGTGCCTATTCTGCTATCTGTTATCACCACCCCCGCTATCGAGGACACAGAGCGAGTGACCATTCGTCATCTCTGGTACCGCACACCGATGGGCGTCATGGGCATTGTGCTGTCGCAATGGGTATCGAGTATTGTCTTTAGTATGGGCGCAGTGTATGTCACCAAACTGGATTTTAGCGTCTATCAAGTNGCNAANTTTATGGGNGCCATGATGGCTGGCGGNATGATTCTGCAATACCCCATNGGCAAACTGTCCGATATGATCGANCGNCGCTGGGTCATGGGCTTTTGCTGCCTAATNGCNGTCGNCTTTGCGNTNCTGATCAGNCGNGAATCCGAGGCNTCAATCTNGCTNTANCTNTTGGTATTTCTATTTGGTGGCTGTGCATTATCACTCTATTCNTTNGTGGTGGCACTGACCAACGANCATCTGCGCCCCGCNGAAATNGTGCCNGCNAGCGGNACCATTGTNCTNATTGCCGGACTCACCTCTNTCACTGGCCCNNTTACTGCAGTTTTTTGGCTNCAGGTGTTTGGTCTGCAGAGTTTCTTTTTATTGTTGGCAGCCTGCCTGCTTCTNCTGGCAGGTATTAGCATCTGGCGGGTNCTCACCATTGAGGCACTGCCCAGTGAGTACAAAGTGGAAATCACCTTACAAGCGGCCACCGCCCCTGTGGGTACAGTACTGCATGCTGAGGAGGAACCGACATAGTCNCTNTGNNATGGCTAAACCTTTAGCCGGCANNANCCGTACCATNGANCAGAAAAACAATAATAGGCGTCNACTATGCGCATCCTAATTATGCTGTNNGCANTGCTGTTATCNAGNGGCTGTGTTGAAAAATTTAATGCCTCTGACTACCGACAACTCAACCAACAATATGATGTTGTGATTGAACGCGACTATCTGGGCGTACCCCATATTATCGGTAAACGCGATATTGATACGGCCTTCGGTTTTGCCTATGCGCAGGCAGAAGACAATTGGCAAATCATTCATGACAGTATTCCCTTTTATCGCGGTACCAATGCCGCTATCAATGGTAAAGATGCGGCAACCATAGACTTTTTAATTCATTGGTTGGGTATTTGGGATGACCTAGATGCCGGCTATGAAACGCAACTCAAACCAGAGACCAGAGCCTATATCGAAGCCTTTGCCGACGGCGTTAACTACTACGCCGCACTGCATCCGCAACAGAGCGACGCAAGGCTNTTTCCCATCGATGGTAAAGATATTGTCGCTGGCTATATGCTGCGCCATTTATTGTTNTATGGTTTTGATGCTCCGGTAATCGAGTTGTTTGAAGAGCAACGCCAACATCCTATCAGCAGNAAAGATACTCAATCCCAACAAGCTAACAGGCAGTCTCATGGCGTGACTATCGGTGGTTTACCGGTTGGCTCCAATGCNATCGCGGTNTCCCCNCANAACAGNACCGATGGNGCCACCCGATTAGCCATTAACTCCCACCAACCCACCACCGGCCCGGTAGCCTGGTATGAAGCCCATATTCAAAGCGATGAGGGGCTCAATATTATGGGTGGTCTATTCCCCAGCAGCGTCACTATTGGCGTTGGCTTTAATCAACATTTGGGCTGGGGTGCAACAGTTAATAAACCAGACTTAGTCGATATCTATGCACTGGAAATTGACCCTGACAATCCCAATCGCTACAAGCTCGATGGCGACTGGAAACTGCTTGAATCCCGCGATATTCAGGTCGAAGTAAAGCTATTTGGCTTTCTACCCTGGACTATCACTGAACAGGGCCTTAAATCAGAGCATGGACCCGTACTACGCACCGATCACGGTACCTATGCCGTTCGCTATGCCGGCATGGGTGAGATGCGTCAAGTAGAACAATGGTTAGCCATGAATAAAGCACAGAGCCTCGACGATTGGCTTGACGCAATGCGCATGCAAGCCTTTGCCAGCTTTAATTTTGTCTATGCCGACAAACTCGGCAATACCTTATTTGTGCACAACTCACTGACACCCAAACGCGTNAGTGGTTACAACTGGCAACATTATCTACCAGGGGACGACAGCAGTTTGATTTGGGATCAATATATGCCCTTCGATCAACTACCGCAGGTCATCAACCCCGCTTCGGGTTATATTCACAGTGCTAATCAAAGCCCCTTTTACGTCTCGGCCCCAAACGATAATCCAGATCCACAACAGTATCGCATTGAAGATGGTTTCCCCACCCGAATGACTAACCGTGCCGATCGCGGGTTGGAATTATTTGCTCAACTGGGCACTATTTCCGAGCAAGAGTTTTTCGATATAAAGCATGACAAACGCTTTAGCACCAAATCCAGAGCTATTGCCTTCCTCAACCAAGCATTGCAAATTGATCTCACCGATAAGGAGCAAAAGTATCAGGACGCTCAGCAAATTATTGCCAACTGGGATCGCAATACCACTGTTGAAAATCGTGGCGCCGCGCTGTGCACCTGTATTATTGGTGCCGAGTGGTTAGCCGAGCAAAAAGGTAAGCCTGCGCCTGCTATTGCTGATGAACTCTATCGCTGCACTGATCTATTGATGGCGAAAGTGGGTCGTCTAGACCCCGAGTGGGGTGATATTAGCCGGCATATCCGCGGTGACCTTAACCTACCAGTCGGCGGCGGCCCCGACACCCTGCGNGCGATCTATGGACTGGGCATGGAANAGGATGGNTATCTCACNAATGTCGCCGGTGATGGGCTGTACTATATGCTGTCATGGGANGCTAATGGGNTGCAAAAGGTACGGGGCANCCATCAATTTGGCTCCGCCACTCTGGACGAGACNTCNNNCCATTATGCCGATCAGGCNGAGGANTATGTTAACGAAGTGCTACACGANCCGCTGTATGACCCGCAATTACGCGCCAGCAAAATAGCGCGTCGTTACCGACCCGGCGAGTAGCGCCGTTGTCAATGACAACATGCTAGAATGGGATCTGTTCACCGATCCGAGATAAAAGTCATGTCCATCCAGTGGTATCCAGGCCATATGCGCAAGGCCAGCAACGAAATGATTGAAGCTCTGCCTCAAGTCAATATCGTTGTTGAAGTGCTGGATGCTCGGATTCCTTTTAGTAGCTCAAATCCNTTTATTCAGGGTTTATGCAGCGAAAAACCCTATATCAAACTCCTTAACAAAACCGACCTCGCTGATGCGGCGATCACTCGNCAATGGCAAGACTATTTTGANCAACAGAGTAATACCAAAACGCTGGCGNTGGATTTAAAGAACCATGACCCCAGCAGTAAAATTATTGATTTGATTAATAAACTCTATCCCCAGCGAGAGGGCGGCAACACCTTGGCCATGGTTACGGGTATCCCCAATGTCGGCAAGTCATCGCTAATCAATTGCTTGGCCGGCCGGCATATTGCCAAGACCGGTGATGAACCGGCGATTACCAAAGGGCAGCAGAGAATCAATCTGCGCAATGGCATTATGCTGTTGGATACCCCGGGCATTCTCTGGCCCAAGATCGAAAACCCACAGGGCAGCTATCGCTTAGCCACCACCGGCGCCATTAAAGATACCGCGGTAAGCTATGAAGATATCGCTTTTTTTGCTGCCGAGTTCTTATTGCAGAACTACCCCGAGCGGCTTAAACAGCGTTTTGAGATCAACCAATTACCGCACACTGAAATTGAGCTACTGGAAATTATTGGTAGTCAACGCGGTTGCCTGCGAGCCGGTGGTCGCGTCGACTTGGAGCGCGTATCCACTATTTTTGTCAATGAACTGCGCGCCGGTATCTTAGGGCCATTGGGTTTTGAGACCCCAGCGATGATTGATGCGGAGATGCAGCAAGTGGCGATTATCAAAGCTGAGAAAGAACAGCGCGAAAAAGAGCGTCTAGAAAAAGCCGCAGCGCGACGCCGAAAGGCCAAAGCTAATCGCAGGTAGGGCTAAACATACTGTCCTGCCGCATAGCCAGAAGCCCAAGCCCACTGAAAGTTATAGCCGCCGAGATGACCGGTAACGTCCATGACTTCACCGACAAAAAATAACCCTGGCTGAGTTTTGCACTCCATGGTTTTCGACGATAAATGATCGGTATCTACCCCGCAAAGCGTCACTTCCGCGGTGCGATAACCCTCCGTCCCCGAGGGTTTAATCTGCCAATGGGTCAACTGTTCAGCAATATGATTTAGCGTTGCATCGGGTATTTCCGCTATCGGTGTATCTGCATAGTTGTGCCAGTACAGTTGTTGCAGCTCCAGCACCAAGCCTTTGGCGAGATGCTGTGATAACAGATTTCGCAGTAAGGATTTGGCATTGGTTGCTTTGCACTGCAACAGTAATTGGTAGGCATCTAAGGCTGGCAACAGATTGATATCAATGCTCTGTCCGGGCTGCCAATAACTGGATAATTGTAATGCCGCCGGCCCGCTGATACCGCGATGAGTAAACAATAAATTCTCTCGAAAGCTCACACCATTTACTGCCATCTCTACATCGACGGCCAGACCCGAAAGGCGATCACAGATTGGTTTAACCCAATCGGTAAAGGTAAAAGGCACCAACCCAGCACGACGCGGTAGTAGGTTTAAACCAAACTGCGCAGCAATATCATAACCAAACCCCGTCGCGCCCATAGTGGGAATCGATAGCCCACCGGTGG
The DNA here is from genome assembly GCA_002685715.1 of Porticoccaceae bacterium. GTDB lineage: Bacteria > Pseudomonadota > Gammaproteobacteria > Pseudomonadales > Porticoccaceae > HTCC2207. Next base: position 11,737 of record NYXU01000006.1, read on the forward strand.
CGATCACTAGCGACCGACACTGATAATCACCCAGACTGCTGTGCAGCGAATATCCGCAGTCTTGAGTCGCAATAGAATCAATAAGGCAGTGAGTTTTGATTTGCACTTTAGCTTGCTGGCACTCGTCTAACAGCATAGCCAAAATATCTTTAGCCGAATGATCACAGAACAACTCGCCATGCTTGCGCTCATGGTACGCAATCTGATGTTGCTCGACCATCGCGATAAATTGCCATTGGTTGTAGCCACTTAATGCCGACTTACAGAAATGCGGATTGGCTGAGAGATAGTTATGCGGCTGAATATCGAGATTAGTAAAGTTACAACGCCCACCTCCCGACATCAGAATTTTTTTGCCCACTTTATTACTACTATCTAACACCAACACAGATAAACCACGCTGGCCCGCAGTAAAGGCACAGAATAATCCAGCCGCACCGCCGCCAATAATAATCACGTCATAATGATTAACTGCTTTGGTCACAAGTTATTCCATCGCTTTTCTATTTGACTAAGCCCGATCGCCTGCAAAGTCGCAATATTGCGTTGAGGTATATTTTCTGGATTGGAAAAATCAGCGAGCACCCTTGTCAGCATTTCTTCACGAAGAAAATGAATAATTGGAAATGGTGAGCGATTACTGTAATGACTCGCTGAGTCTATAGGTTCGCCATCAAACAAATAATGCGGGTGAAAGCTGGCGAGCTGAATAATGCCCTCAAGACCCATATCATTAATCACTGCTTCAGCATTATCGATAAAGCCAAGATATTGCTTAAAGTCCTCAAGCGCATTGGGTAATACGAGTAACGTAGTCGCAATATCAGCCTCTGAAGATTGCCCTATCAAAACCAACTCTTGCATAAAAGCCTCGGCCACCTGTTGCAGTTGATCTGACTCACAAATGCTAATGCGCAAGGTATCGGACGCTATTACCGGCCGCGCAAAAGGGCATAAATTAAGACCGAGGATAAAACTGTCGAGCCAGGCTCTAACATGACTTTCTATAGCGCAACCTGACATAACCGACATCAACTACTCGTAATGAAAAACATTGGCGCTAGAATACCGAGTCGTCCTTAGTTCAACAAGCGCCAATAAAAATAAAAGGCCCGATTAATAGCTGTTGCACCGATCTCGAAAGCCAGTATCGATTTGATTGCGTACTACTCCTATGCAACTAAACTGGCTAGACAATGCAACGCCCAAACGACTCTCCTCAGGCTTCCCTGAAAAGATGGTGCTGCTCGATTGTGAAACAACAGGGGGTAAGGCGACCTACCATCGCATCATTGAAATTGGTTTATTGATTATCGAAAACGGTGAACTGATTGAAACATGGCAGACCTTTGTAGATCCAGAAATGGCACTGCCGCCATTTATTCAACGCCTTACCGGCATCACACCAGAAAAGCTAGATGGCGCTCCGCTATTTGCAGATATCGCCGGCGAGCTACTCAATAGGTTGGAGGGTCGTACACTGGTGGCTCACAATGCGCGTTTTGATTATGGTTTCTTAAAAAACGAATTTCAGCGTGCAGGTATTCGCTATAACGCCAAACCACTGTGTTCAGTCAAATTTAGTCGTAACCTCTACCCGCAGTTTAAACGTCATGGACTGTCACAGATTATTCAGCGCTTTCAGCTAACGATCAACAACCGTCATCGGGCGCTGGACGATGCCGAGATGATCTACCAATTCTTTTTAAAGTCCTCAGCACTTTTTGCCGATGAAGAAATTAAAGCCACCTGTGCATCAATTCTCAAACGTCCGAGCTTGCCAACTAAGTTAGATGCCGCAGAAGTTGAAAAGCTNCCCGCCAGTGCGGGAGTATATTATTTTTATGATGATAGTGGCGCACTACTCTATATTGGCAAAAGCGTGCATATACGCAACCGCGTAATGAGCCATTTTAGTGGCGACCACAAAAACCCTAAAGATCTACAAATGAGTAGCAAGATTGCCCATATTGATTTTCACCAGACTCCGACAGATTTTGGCGCGCAAATTTATGAGAGCAACCAGATCAAAGCGCTATTGCCACTGTATAACCGCAGACTGCGCAAAGTAAAAAAAATGTTTCAGTATCGTACCGACACTGATGAGCTAGGTTATTTGCGCTTATCTATTGAGGCCATCGACACCGACAACCCNGCGGCAGATGAACAATTTGGTTTATTTCGCTCACCGCGCCAAGCGAGCAAAAGAATGCACCAACTAGCCGACCAGTATTTTCTCTGCCATAAATTATTGGGCCTTGAGTCTAGTCATGGGCGCAATACCCCCTGCTTTAGAGCACAACTTAAAAAATGTTTTGGTGCCTGCTGCGGCAAAGAAACCGCAGTCACTTACAATGAACGTATGCAGGCAGCATTGAAAGACTACCAAATAAAAATTTGGCCCTACGACGACGCAATATTAATTGAAGAGCGGGACCCACAAAACTCAGAGTTACATTGTTATCATCTGGTCAATAACTGGCGCTATGTCGCCAAACTCAGTATTGCGGATGATATTTATGATTATGGTTTTACCTTTCACAGCAATACCACTAGGCAGCAAGAACAGGCGCAAGTTGCACCGAATGAAGGTGAAATGGACAGTCGCTTTGACCTAGATATCTACTTTATTCTGGTGCGATTTCTTGCCAATACCAATCGATCAACCATGAGTCATTTGCATATCCACCCCTTAATACGCCAACTCATTACTATCGATTAACGCAGCGGCATTTGTCATAAAACTTTCATTAACTGTTAAACAAAATGTCGTATATCAGCAATAACCTAGTCACGAGTCAAAATTCAGGTGCGCGACTATGCTTAAGACTGTGTCTAATATCGACGTAATTGCCTTTCTATGGTTTAACCAATTTCAATCATCAAAACTAGTGCGCACCTATTTTAAAATAATTTCACGCACGGGTGATGGTCACCTCTATGTGGCCCTGATAATAACTGCGCTGATTACGCAGAGCAGTGATAACTTTATATGGGTCAAAACATTACTATTGGCGTTTGCATTGGAACTCCCCTGTTTCCTGCTACTAAAGGCTTTTTTTAAACGAGAGCGGCCTTTTAATAAACTGCCTTCCTGTCTTCGCGCTGTGCAACCATCCGACGAATTTAGCATGCCCTCGGGGCATACCGCTGCGGCGTTTGTTATGGCCAGTTTGACTGCACACTTTTACCCAGATCTAAGTCTGTTTGCTTATAGCTGGGCAAGCCTAATTGGTCTTTCGCGAGTGGTTCTAGGGGTACATTATCCGACCGATATTGCCGCGGGAGCTATCCTTGGGCTAGGTTGCGCATCAATTGCGCAGTCGCTTCTGTTATAGGGTAATGTAATGAAAATTCTCTATGGCGTTCAAGGCACCGGTAATGGCCATCTGTCTCGTACCAGAGCACTACTACCCGCTCTACAGCGACCCGGTGTTGAAATTGACTTTGTCTTCTCTGGCAGAAAACGCGAAGATTTTTTCGATATGGATAGCTTTGGCAACTTTATACTGTTCGAAGGACTGACATTAATTTTTAATCGTGGACGTCTGCAGATTTTTCAAACGTTGTGTAAAAACAAAATCCTCCAGCTGATTCGAGATATCCGCAATCTAGATCTAGCTGATTATGATCTGGTTATTTCAGACTTCGAACCTATCAGTGCATGGGCTGCGAAATTACAAGGTGTACCCTGCATCTCACTCAGCCATCAATGTGCCTTTTATCAAGATGTGCCTAAAATCAAGGGTCACTGGGCATCGAAATTACTTATGCAAAAATTTGCCCCGAGCGAAACGGCGGTTGGCTTTCACTACCATCATTTTAATTAACCCGTACTGCCGCCGTTGATAGGGTCTCCTACCTTCGGCAAAACCGTTAATAATAAAATCGTTGTCTATATGGGTTTTGAAGCGTTGGACGACATTATTGATTTTGTACAGCCATTTACTGATTACGAATTCCAAATTTTTGCCAAGGTACAACAGACCCAAGACTTAGGCCATATTACTATCAACCCAGTCTCTTATACGGTCTTTCATCAACAGCTTAAAACCTGTTCTGGGGTAATTAGTAATGCGGGGTTTGAATTGTCCAGTGAAACACTGAGTTATGGTAAAAAACTGCTTATAAAACCCCTAGCGGGGCAATATGAACAGCTATGCAATGTATTAGCGCTTGAAAAGATGGGCCGTGCCACGGCCATGGACAGTCTCGATCAGAACATTCTCAGCCAATGGCTAGAACAACAATCAGAGCCACCGATAAATTACCCGCCGGTTGCGCAACCACTGGCAGCATGGATTTTAGATAAAGACCGCCCTAGTTTGGAACATTTGGCCAAGAACGTCTGGGCGGCAAGTTAACCAAGCACCTCCCCATAGCTAAACCCATATTTTGCCTTAACATAACCTCATCACTTGGTAAGGTTCTGTTCTCGCGCCATAAGTTCCTGCGCAGCTTTGAATACAGTAAGTTCTGTATTGGCTTTACCATTGCGACCAATTGCATCTATCTGACCGTAGTACCAATATTGAACTGCAAAGCCGGCCATGGCTCTGATTGTTTTTATATTGCCGAGAAAAGCCAACCAGTTAGGTAAAAGCGATAATGACTCCTCGTAGCGTGGCAGTTCAGCCAAACCCTCAAGTAATTGCTTTGGCGCATCGGTCATGACACATAGTGGCCGACCCAAACCAATAATATCTGCGCTACCGGTTTGCAGTGCTTGTTCCATCACCAAGCGCTGACGGAAACCACCAGTGACCATTAAAGGGACATTGACCTTGTCCTGCATGGCTTTAGCAAAATCGACAAAATAAGCTTCACGAAGCTGGGTCGACGACGCCACCTGCTGTTGTTCTTCCTCTTCCATACCCTGTAGACCAAGTAATTTTGGTTGCTCATAGGTACCACCGGATATCTCAATTAAATCGACACCCGCCTGTTCAAGCCATTGCACGACCTGCAAGCTATCTTCAAAAGCAAAACCACCCTTCTGAAAGTCGGCACTATTAAGCTTAACCGAGACAGGGAATTTTGGCCCCACGGCTTTGCGCACCGCCGCCACCGCGTCTAAGAGCGCACGGGCGCGATTGGTCAAAGTACCACCATATTGATCAGTGCGCTGATTACTGCGCGGGCTTAAAAACTGACTCAGCAGATAGCCATGGGCTGCATGCACTTGAACACCGGTAAACCCTGCCTCCTTTACTGCTGCGGCACAGAGTCCAAAACGACGAATAACCTCGACAATTTCTTCCTCAGTCATCGCCACCGGTTGACCGAACTGGCCACCGGGCAATCCCAACTTCACAGCTGAAGGAGCCTTAGGGGTTTTATTAACGATCTTTTGCGTCTGACGTCCGGCATGACTGATCTGCGCCCAGAAATGATTGCCATTGCGCGTCGCCGCTTGTGCCCAACTTGCCAGAGCTGCGCGCATCGCCGCGTCGGGCTCTCGATCGATCACCACATTNCCNGGGCGTTCCAGATGNTCTCTATCCACTTGAATATTGCCTGATAACAATATCCCCGCACCGCCATCACTCCAGATACCGTAGAGACGGTTAAGCTCGACTGTGGGTACGCCATCGGCAGTGGCTAGACCCTCGGTCATGGCTGCTTTAGAGAGACGATTGGCAACTGTGGCCCCGCAGGGTAGTGTCAGTGGTTGCGCTAATAGACTTGTCATAGACCAAACCTTTATTGTTATTTTTTTAAAATCGTATCGCGACTAGATGCGATTAACTAGCACAACTGATGGCCAGCGGGTCAAGCTAAGCCTAAGTGATGAAATAAGCGGCTCAATTTGAGTACCGATGAGTCTCATTCTATGCTTTACCGAGCCCTACTTAGACATTGAAACTACTGCTCTGCACTGGCATCTAACGACACTAAAAATATCAATGCTAAGGGAAATGCATGCACTTTCTACATTATCAACAACTCGCTGAAACNACGGCTCAATTTGCTATCCACAAAGAGTGGGGGCAAGGGCGCAGCATTTTTGGCGGGCTAACTGCCGCTTTAGTCCTGACTCATATAGAAGCACAGGTTGATCTCTCTGAGCGCGATCTGCGCACGCTTAATATTCATTTTTGTGGGGCTACCCAAGCTGATCTCCCCTGTCAGTTGCGACACAATGTGCTGTCCTATGGAAAATCAGTTATTCAGGTTGAAGGGCAATTGCTACAAAACGGCGAGGTTAAAACAGCGATTGTCGCCTGTTTTACCCTGCCACGCCGCTCCTCGATTAATATTGATCTACCTGCTAAACAGTTTCCCCTAAGCATTGAGCAAGCACCCAAGCTGGTGTTTGAAAAAGGCAAATTACCGGATTTTGTGCAGTACTTTGATCTGCGCTATACCAATAACAATATACCGTTCAGCGGTTCAAAAGACAGTCTTATTAGTGGCTGGATGCGCTTTGCCAATCCCACACAACCACTCGATAACAGCGGTATTATAGCCCTGATTGATGCTTGGCCTCCGGCCATATTGCCAATGTTGACCAAGCGGGCACCGAGTAGCACTATCACTTGGAATATGGAATTTATGTACCCCAGGCCAGCGCTGACTGTTGCGGATTTGCTCTACTATCAGTGCAATGCTATCGAGGCCGATCAGGGTTACGCCCATACCGAGGGTAAAATCTATCACCCCAGTGGTCGACTACTGGCATTAACTCGCCAAATGATTGGGGTTTACGATAAAGTAGACTGAAGAAGCAACCACGCAATAATAATAACAAGGTGGGGCAAGCAATATGAGCAACCAAACACCGACCGCTCGCCAACCAATGGCGGGGCTAGAAGTTATCGAGTTATCGACCATGATCACCTGCTCACTGGCCGCTATGACCATGGCCGCGCAGGGTGCCAGTGTTATCAAGGTTGAACCGCCTATTATGGGTGATCAGATGCGTGTGCTTGGCACGCAAAAAAATGGCGTATCTGCATTTTTTCACAATGCCAATCGCGGCAAACGCTCTCTGGCTATCGATTTAAAAAGCGCTGAGGGTGTTGAGGCAATAAAAAAACTGGTCGCCCGTGCCGATGTTTTACTGCACAACTATCGTCCCGGTGTTATGCAACGCCTCGGGCTGGGTTCTGAGGTATTGCGGAAATTAAATCCCAAGTTAATTTATATTGCCGTGACTGGCTTTGGCACTCAGGGCGCGATGGCCGATGAACCTGCCTATGACCATGTTATTCAAGGTATGGCAGGATTTACCAGCCTGCAGTCGGAAAAAGATAATCAGTTCAGTTTTATCCGCACCTTTATCTGCGACAAAGTCACTGCCTATACCGTGGCCCAGGCGGCTACGGCCGCTTTGCTGGCTCGCGCAACGACTGGTGAAGGGCAACATATTGATATCTCTATGCTGCATGCCTGTCTGGCGTTTATGTGGCCCGATGGCATGATGCATCGGACCATCAAAGATAAAGACAAATTTGAAATGTCACCGGGATCTGACTACTTTCAAACGCTTAATTTTAGTGATGGCTCTGCCGCCGTAGCGCCACTGCAGGATGCCCATTGGCAAGTGTTGTTACCGCTGATAGGTTATCCAGAATTGGTCGGCACACCTATCTATGGATCAGTGCCAGCGCGTATGAGCAATATGCGCGAAATTACGCAGATTTTTAAAAAGCCTCGCATCGATGTTGGTGTTGAAAAAGCGCTAGAAGTATTGCGCGCTGCAGATATACCCTGCGGCCCCTGTATTGACCGAGATGAGCTGGAGGGGGTCGAGCAAATACAAGCCATAGGCGCGCTCGAAACCTATGTCACCAAAACTATGGGCGAATTGACCGTACCCACGCCGCCGGTGCAGTTTGATGGCGCCGCGACGTCTCACGCTCAACCGAGTCCCCTACTGGGGGAACATAGCCGCATAATACTGACCGAGCTCGGTTGGGATAAGCAATCCATCGACGCTTTAATCAGTGCTGGGACGGTGGCGGAAACGCCCTTGCCATAATGTCCATAGTATCTCTACTGTCCACAGTATCTCTACAGCAATATTGTAAACGCAATATCACAGCCTGTTTTGCTCTGNNAATCGCGCTCTNTTGCTCNNNNGCCACTTNCGCAACTGACTTTAGCCTTGCCGATCAATGCCCNCCAAGTTTTGCNCTNAANGCNGACAACCAATGTCAATTGCGCCATCTNTATCAACTCTATGACTCATTGCANTCGCAAGGTCTCGGGGGCTTAAAGACNGCGNTGCCAAAACATCGCGATGGCTTTAGCCCGCAGCAAATTGATCTGGGNCGTCTGCTATTTTTTGATCCGCTATTGTCGGGCGACAAANCGCTNTCCTGTGCCAACTGCCATAATCCTGAACGCGGTTTTAGTGATGGCATGGCTCGCAGTGTCGGCGCCAGTGGACAGCTTCATCAACGCTCGGCACCGACCCTGTGGAACAGCGCTTTTCTTAAAGTATTTTTTTGGGATGCCCGAGCGCAGAGCCTTGAGGAACAGGCAGTGGGTCCATTATTCTCCGCCATCGNGATGGATAATACCCCGCAACAACTGGTCGCTGACCTCAAGCAAAACAGTACCTATGCCAAACTATTTCAACAGGCTTTTCCTGAGTCTGACGAGGCCGTGGTGATCGCCAATATCGCTACCGCTCTGAGCGCCTTTCAAAGTTCTTTAATCTCGCTTAACAGCCCCTATGATCGCTATGCCCATGGTGATGCCAATGCCTTAAATCCACAGCAATTAGAGGGTTTAAATATCTTTCGTTCCTTTGTCGCACGCTGCTCTCAATGCCATACTCCACCGCTGATGACGAATCAGCAAGTGGCTGTTATCGGTACACCAGAACCCCAGGGGTTAGCGCGGGATATCGGCGCACAGGCGACCTTTGATGCAGCCCTATTAAGGGGAGGTTTTAAAGTGCCTACCCTGCGCAATATAGCGCTTACAGCCCCCTATATGCACAGTGGAAGATTTGCTACATTGCGCGAAGCGACAGAGTTTTATAATGGTGGCCGTGGTCATGCCGTACCTGAGGGGGAGAATCTTCGGTTACACTGGCATATCTCAGAACCCAATTTAACCGACGATGAATTAGATCGGTTGGTGGATTTTATGCGCGCGCTCACTGATGAGAGCTTTATGCCAACGATTCCTAAACGGGTACCGTCGGGTTTATTAAGCCACAGCAGTCGCCATCATCTTGACAGTAGATCAGGAGAGTAATAATGAATAATAAAAGCAAAATAGTATTTTTGATTGTTGTCTTTGCCGGTGGCTGGATCCTCGGTAGCCATAATAATAAGGCACCGATTATCACCGACTCAATCGGAGGTGCCAGTTACTCTGGTGGCTATCAGCCCAAACAGGCTGTAGGTGCGGTAGCGCCGCGCACCGAACCAGGCAAAACCCATATCGTTGAACAGGGTCAGTCTATACAGGCAGCCGTTGAAGCGGCACAGCCCGGCGATAGTATTCAGGTGATGCCAGGCACCTATTCTGAGACCGTGTATATCGACAAAGATGATATTCATCTGCGCGGCGTTATTCAGGATGGTCAACGCGCCACTATGGATGGCTTGGGCAAGTTGAACGATGCCATTCTTTACTCTGGCAATAATGTGGTTATCGAAAACTTCCGCATCACCCAATATAAAGGCAATGGCATTATGGGGCAGGCGGGCAATAACTTTGAGATTCGCAATAATGTGATTATCGATACCGGTATCTATGGCATCTTTCCGCAATTGGGTACTAACGGACTGGTGGAACACAATGTCGTCTCGGGCATTGAAGATGCTGCTATCTACATCGGTATGAGTGACAATATTCATGTCGCCTATAATGAGGTGTTTGATAGCGTTGCCGGCATCGAAATTGAAAATAGCCGTCACGCCATAGTGGAGCACAATAATGCCCACCATAATACCGGTGGTATTCTGGCTTTTGTCACCCCCGGCCTGCCTATAAAAACCACCGAAGATGTGATTATTCGCAATAACTTTGTGCTCGATAATAATACCGCCAATTTTGGCGCGCCCGGCTCAATTGTCTCCGGTATACCAGCGGGCACTGGCATTTTGGTGATGGCAGCAGACGATGTGATTATTGAAGGCAATATTATTTCTGGCAATAAAACCGCCGGTATTATTATTAATGATCATAGTTTCGCCCCTACCATTACCATGGATATAGAGTCAGATCCGAATTCCGATCGCACCATGATTCTCGACAATGTTATGCTGAATAATGGCTACGACACTATCCCTGAAGTGAAAGCAGTAGCACTTACCGAACTACATACCGGCCCCGTAGATATTGTCCATGTTGGCTCCAGCGAAGGTAGCTGTATTATAAATCGTCATCGCTACCGCACAGTGGGCATCGGAGACTACGGCGAATGTGACTTTACCCATACCGACAGTATTGACTCCTACCTTATTGCCGGCGGTGCCCAGCCTCGAGTGATTCACCCTGAAGAGCGTGGTGAAATCGCCTATCTGGGGGTATGCACCGGCTGTCATAGTTACACTGGGCGCTTAATCGGCCCCTCAGTGCAGGTGATTCAAGCGATGTATGCCGGTAATCCACAGGGCTTAGTGAAGTACATTAATGCGCCCGTAAAGAAGCGTGATAACTTTCCACCGATGCCGGCGCAAAATTATCTCGATGCCGAAACACAACTGGCGGTAGCAGAATATATGCTGGCACTGGAGAAATAAGCTGATGGTTGTCTATAAAGGCGTCTGCCACCCTGCCCTATGTGATGTTATGGGGCATATGACCACTAGGCATTATATTGCTATGTTTGATGATGGCTCCTATCACTTTCTCCATGCCCTATTTGGCTGGAGTGGTGAACAGGCCAGCATCGATAAAAAGGGCTGGGCCGATGTCCGTCATATTATCGATTATCAGGCTGAGGTGGCTGCGGGAGACCTGTTAGAAATTGATGCTCAATTAATCAAGGTCGGTAATAAATCCATGGCCGTCGAATACCAGATGCGTAATATTAGCCGCAATCAACTGGCCGCCTCTCTGCACAGCACCAGTGTCTATTTTGATCTTGAGACAAGGTCGGCTATCCCNATCACAGCAGAGATGAGAGAGGCTGCNAAAGCCTTCCTGACTANCTAATCAAGAACATTCTAATCAATACCATTCATGACAATATAAAGAGTATTCTCTATGCCGCGAAAAGTGCTTGCCAATAAAAATATTCATCCTGCCGTACAGGCAGTGGTTGCCGACAATAATGCCGATATAGTCAGCGAAGTGCAGGAGGCCATCCGCAGTAATAAAGTGGTCATTGTCGGTATGGCACAAAATCCAGCACCTAAGCGCGCGCGCAAGGTGCTAGACCAACTCGATATCGCCTACTGCTATCTCGAATACGGCAGCTACTTTAGCCAATGGCGGCGGNGCAATGCCCTCAAAATGTGGACTGGCTGGCCGACATTTCCCATGATCTTTGTCAATGGCCTGTTGGTTGGTGGATCAAGTGATATGCGCGCACTGATTGATAACGGAGAGTTTGCCAAGCTGTTGGATTAAATACCTTAACAGTTAACATAGCCTATTGATCCGACCTCAGTATTAACGTGCCCTTACAGGGGAGCAGAGATGTCAAACATTAATAACGTCGCTAAGCAGGACCCGCAGGCAAGCATTGGCTTTTGGCGTGGATGGTCCATCGCGGTGGGCTGTGCCATTGGCTCAGGCGTATTTATGATGCCAACATTACTGGCACCCTATGGCATGCTCGGCATGGCAGGATGGTTGATTGCCGGTGGCGGTACTCTATTGGTGGCACTCTGTCTATCGCGTCTGGTGCGCCGTATTCCTAAAATTGGCGGGCCCTACGCCTATGTCCACGAAGGCCTCGGCCATTTTGCCGGCTTCTTGATCGCATGGACCTACTGGATTGCTTGCATTGCCGCCGTATCCGGTATCGCCATTGCCTTTATCGGTTATCTCGGCGTATTTGTACCCGAGATAAGTCAATCCAGGCTACTCTCACTGTTATTTTCTCTCGGGCTGATCTGGACTATTTTTGCCCTAAATATTCGCAGCTTAGAGGACAGTAGCAAATTTCAGGTGGTATCGACCCTGCTAAAAATAGTGCCATTACTGTTTATGATTGTGATGGGCTTTACCCATATGCAACCACATAATTTACCTGAATTTAATCCCACCGAATTACATCCTGCCGCATTGCTGGCGACGGTAACCACCTTGGTCATGTGGTCATTTGTCGGCATAGAAACTGCGTCCGTGCCGGCACATAATATGGCTGAACCAGAAAAAACCATACCCAGAGTATTGGTCGCCGCGGTACTGACCATTCTGACCATCTATCTGCTGGTAAGCCTTGCCATTGCACTGGTTGTTCCTGCGGAGGAATTAATCACCTCGACTGCACCCTTCGCTCTTGCTGCAACAAAAGTAATGGGGCCCGTAGGCGCAGCATTAATCACCTTTGGTGCATTAATTTCCACATTGGGGTCACTGAATGCTAATGCTCTGACTGCGGGAAATATTGCTTTGGCGGCAGCAAAAGATAGCTTGCTACCGAACAACTTTACTGTACTGAGTAACAACGGCACACCGCGCTTTGCCTTTATTATCTCCGCTCTAGCGGTGAGTATTTTACTGTTTCTAAACTACACCAAAGGATTAGTGGCTGCATTTACCTTTATGGCCATGCTATCCACCCTATCTACCCTCATGGCCTATGCCTTTTGCGCTGTCGCTGAATTTTATTTTCTTAAGTCCGACCAACCGAGTCCACAGCGCAGTAGAGCTATTGGCCTATCAATTGCGGCATTTTTATATGCGTTTTTTGCTATCTGGGGGGCGGGCACAGAGATTGTGTTTTATTCCTTTATGTTAATTTTAATTGGTATGCCAATTTACGCCCTAGTAAGGCGATAGATGCCGACGATAGCAAGGCAATAGATACCACCGACGAGATTTAAGTATGTCCAGATTTAATGAATACTCAACTATCAAACAAGTCGCCATACGCAGTGCTGCCAACGCTTTTGTCAGTGAAGCGATACTGGCAGAGCAATGGCAAGCTCTGCGTTTTCACGCCAAGCCAGATCTTGCCGAAGCGATTAGCGAATATGAAGATTTTCGTGCCCTGCTCAGAAGCACCGGTGCCAACCTTATCGAGCTATCCCCATCAGACAGTCTCACCATTGATAGCATCTATACCAGAGACAGTATTCTGGTTAGCCCCAAGGGCTTGATTCTATGCAATATGGGACGCGCTAGCCGCACGCCAGAGGCGGCAATCAATGCCGCCAGCTACACTGCACTTGGCCATCGGGTCGCAGGGCAGATTAGCGCACCGGGAACCTTGGAGGGGGGTGATTTTATTTGGCTTGACGAGCATCATGCCGCTGTCGGGCTCGGGCCGCGCACCAATGCCGAGGGCATTCGCCAACTGGCCGATATTCTCGGGCCAGAGGTTGAACTTCATCTGGTAGAACTGCCAGCGCCTGATCATCCAGATGATGTACTGCATCTTATGTCAATCATCTCGCCGCTTGATCGGGACCTCGCGCTAATTTACCGACCCTTTATGCCCGCTCGGTTTATAGCATGGCTTGAGCAATTGGGTGTCGCATTTGTTGATGTACCAGAACAGGAATATGCCATTATGGGCTGTAATGTTTTGGCTATCGCACCGCGCACCACCATTATGTTGGAAAATTTGCCCGCCGTTAAACACGGTCTGGAAGATGCCGGTTGTACGGTAGCCACTTATAAAGGGCTTGAAATAAGTCGCAAAGGCGAAGGTGGGCCAACCTGCCTGACGCGGCCACTGGAACGAATATAACCATGTCTACTAAACAACCCGCCACTAATTATCAGAGCCTGCCCAGCTGGACTTATACCAGTGAGGCGTTTTTTCAATTGGAAAAACAGCATTTGTTTTTAACCAGTTGGCAGCTGGTTTGTCATCTATCCAATATCCCCAATAGCGGCGATTACTTTACCTTTGAGTTGTTTAATGAGCGTATCATCGCGCTACGTGGCGACGATAATGTGGTGCGTGCTTTTCATAATGTCTGTGCTCATCGTGCAGCGCGATTGTTAGACGGTGACTCCGGTAACTGCGGCAAGCGGTTGACCTGCCCCTATCATAATTGGCGTTATGATCTGCGCGGTAATCTGACCAACGTGCCCTATCGCGATCAGTTTGTCGATTTTGATGAAACGCAAAATGGCTTGGTGGCGGTGGAAATGGAGATTTTTCAGGGCTTTATTTTTGTGCGGCTGGCCAGCGTAGATGGCCCCAGCGTGGCGGAACAATTTACTCCCTACAGTGAAGAAATTAAACAGTATCGATTTGAAGAGTTGCAACCACTGGCGCGGGTTTTAATGCGTCCCCGCGATGTTAATTGGAAGCAGATTGCCGATAACTATGTGGATGCGCTGCATATTCCAATCGCCCACCCAGGGCTCTCAGCGTTGGTCGGCAATAGCTATGGTGTTGAGGTTGGTGGCGAGGGTGGCTATGTTCATAAGATGTGGAGCGATGTGCGCAACAGCAGAAAAAACAGCTTATCCAATAGACTGTACAACGAGATTTTACCGGCCCTTGAACATCTTAGTGCCGATAAACAAAGGCAATGGGTGTACTACAGGCTGTGGCCCAATTTGGCTTTTGATGTTTATCCAGAACAGATGGACTTTATGCAATTTATTCCTATCAGCGCCGGCAAAACATTGATCCGTGAGTTGCCCTACGCCCTACCCGATGAGCGCCGTGAAGTGCAAATTGCGCGCTACCTTAACTGGCGTATCAATCGTCAAGTCAATGCCGAGGATACCGATCTTATCAGCCGTGTTCAGGATGGTATGGGTACTAGCGGATTTAACTCAGGACCACTGGCAAAAACTGAAGTCTGCCTAATTGATAGCGCAGAGAAAATTCGTGCGGCCATGCCGGTAGCAAGACTAAGTCACCAACCAGACGAACAAGAGATGGCGACCATCAACCGACAAATGTTGCTCTAGCCTTTACCCAGCGACCGCAGTGCCCCAATAATTGTAGCCGGCAAATTTAGGCGTGCTGGGCAGATACATCTGCTCCATCGATTCAATTTTAAAACCGGCCGCGCTGATCAGTGCGGGAATATTACGATTGAGATGACAGCCGCCAGCAATTTTCCCCCAGTAGGGATCAATGCGATTTTGCCATTTGGCTATATTGGCATCAGGCGCCAATCCATGCTCACAGAAAATCAATTTTCCCTTGGGCTTAAGCACTCTATTAATTTCCTTATTAGCCTCAGCGACCTGCGGGATAGTGCACATGGTATAGGTCACTAATACAGTATCAACATGATTATCTGGTAGTGCTATAGCCTCAGCCCCACCGAGAATAAATTCCACCGCAAGGCCTTTCTCCTCAGCCACCTTGCGTGCCATGCGATTAAGCTCCTCTGATGGATCCAAACCTAAAACTCGCGTTACCTTAGCGGTATTGTAATAGGGAATATTAAGACCAGAGCCAATACCAATTTCCAACACTAAACCCGTGGCTAAGGGCACGACTTTTTCACGCTGATATTGAATTGGCTTGGTACCACAGGCGCAGTTCAAAAAATGTGGCAAGATATATTTGTCATAGAAACTCATAGTACGCTCACCTCTATAGGACTAATTTAGATCCGCGGCATAAGCGCTTAGAATATCCATTGGAATAATCTCCAACGCTTTGCTGTTAGTGCGCATAAGATGCACCCGCGGAGCACAACCAGCCTCATGGGCTTCAAGCCATCGCGATGCACAGAGACACCATGACTGACCGGCGCATAAACCGGGAAACTCAAACTCAGGCCGCGGGGTGGATAGATCATTGCCCTGCGCCAATGAAAAGTCTAGAAACTCGCTAGTCACTACAGCGCAGACCGTATGTGAACCGCGATCATATTTGTCTGTACGGCAAAAGCCATCGCGGAAATAGCCGGTAATAGGATTACTACAACATTCCTCAATCACTTCGCCAAACACATTGGTCTGCAACAATTTGGGTCTCCAGTCTATTCAGTCACATTGAGCCTACTAAGTAAATATCTTTATCATTGACCTAAAAATTGCTCCGCTGTGAGGTCATAGCAAGTGCTATCCAAGTCGGCCACTACCCCTAAACTGGTTCGAGCCTTGGGAAGTTCATAAGCAAAAAAGAATTTAGTCGCGGCTAGCTTCCCAGTATAAAAACTCTTATCACCGGCATCGCCATTATCTAAACCTGCACAAGCGGCAATCGCCTGTTTTAACCACATCCACGCAATCACCCCATGCCCCATAGCATCGAGAAAAATAGTGGCATTGGCCAGCGCCAGTGCTTTATCGTCACAGCCTACCACTGCGGCGATGGTCTGTTCAATTTGATCAAAGGTTNNTGTTANTTGCTNACNATAGTNTGACANCTGAGGNTANGNNGCTGCGGCATCAATTGTCGCCTGTATCTCCTCACGCAAAATGGCCACGGCAGCACCCTTATGCATTTGCACCTTACGCCCCAAGATATCCAGACCCTGAATACCCCAAGTCCCCTCATGAATATGGTTGAGTCGGTTATCGCGATAGAGTCGCTCCACTGGATATTCGCGGGTATAGCCATAACCACCCAACACCTGTATAGCGAGCTTATTGGCTTCCAAACAATACTCTGAGGGCCAAGATTTACAGATCGGTGTGAGCAAATCTAGCAACAAACTCATACGTTGATTCTGTTGCTGATCCTGTGAGATTTTTTGCTGATCGATAATTTGTGAGCTGTAATACATCAGCATCTGTGCACCTTCGATAAATGCCTTTTGCGCCATCAGCATACGTTTAATATCGGCGTGCTCAGAGATCATCACCTGCGGCAGATCCGGATTTTTATTATTTAATGGCCGACCCTGAGGACGATTGCGCGCATAATCTAGCGAATAAAGGTAGCCGCCCAATGCTGTCATCACTGCCGACATACCGACCGAAATCCGCGCTTCATTCATCATATGAAACATATTGGCCAGACCATCATTTTCATTACCCACCAGATAGCCAATACAGTCGCCACCCTCACCAAAGTTTAATAAGGTGTTGGTCGCCCCACGACAGCCCATCTTATGATTAAGTCCTGCCAGTGCGATGTTATTGTGTTCACCGAGACTACCGTCGGCATTAACCCGCATTTTCGGTACCAGGAACAGAGAGATTCCCCTAACGCCCGCAGGACCACCGGGCACCTTGGCTAGCACCATATGAATAATATTATCGCTAAGATCCTGTTCCCCGCCAGATATCCACATTTTGGTGCCAGTAAGCTTGTAACTACCATCGCTCAGAGGTTCCGCCTTGGTGCGAATATCGGCGAGGGATGAGCCCGCCTGCGGCTCAGACAGACACATGGTGCCAAACCAATCGCCGGCAACCAGCGGGCCTAAATACTGCTCTTTGAGCACAGATGAACCGCAAGCATTGAGCATATTGGCAACACCTTGGGTTAGAAACAGATAAATATGGATCGGGTTATTGGCACAGACAAACATACCATTTAAGGCCTGATCGACCATCCAGGGTAACTGCATACCACCGATATCGGCGTCGTAGCCAGAGGTGGCTAACCCCGCCTCTTTAAAGGCATTAATTGCTTGCTTAACCTCAGGAATAGTCTCCACTGCACCATCGATAAACTGTGGTTCATTGGCATCCAGCTTGCCCGCGCAGGGCAAAAACTCTTCCTCAGCGATGCTCTGACATAGATCAAACATCGCGTCTAACGATTCACGATCATAGTCAGAGTAGCGTTCAGACTTCAGCAAATTATCTAAATCCAGCGCTTCATAAAACATAAAGTCCAGATCTCGGCGATTTACAATCATTGACATAATGCGTTTCTCTCGGTGGTTAATTTAATGCTGATTTAAAAATATACCGCACGATAACGGGCGCTTTCTACTATTGCTGCTGCAACGACCAGCGCTTCAGCAACTGCTGGTTATCATGCTGCCAGGGATGAAAATCCTTACGGAAAAAATCGCGATAAAGTTTTAAGGTGCCACGCAATACGCCGCGTTTACCAAACAAAAATGCAAGACCAGAGAACCAGACTTTGGGACTCCATAACTTTCCATCACACTTCAGCATATGGCGCACGCCATGCAAAATATCCCAAATAAGAAAAAAGGTACTGCGACGCATAGCGGCACGACGCATTTTTTCAGTGCCGCCGATGGCGCGATAAACGTCAAAAGCCACCGCTTTGTGTTCCATTTCCTCGGCAGCATGCCAGCGCCATAGCTCGGCCATGGCGGGCTGCGCAACGGCAAAAATATCGGCCTCACCCAATACTTTTTCCGCCATGACCGCCGTCATATGCTCTACTGCCACAGTACCCGCCAAACGCTGACGCGCCGGTACATTTTTTTCCACCCACTGCATACGCCGCCGCATAGGGCCAATAAGTTTTTCAAGATCATAACCACGCTTAACGAGATGGAAGTGCAAGTTACCCGTGAAAGAACCACTATGGGGCTTGAGGCGGTAAAGAATAGTGGCCGTCATGTCGGTAAGCCACCGTATGGATACTCGTCCATGTATGCGAGAACAGAAGATGA
>NYXU01000029.1 GCA_002685715.1 Porticoccaceae bacterium
AAGCACTGAATTTCTTGGTATCCAATGTCAATCGCAATATGGGTTTCGAGAAGTCTGCCGATGACTATATTAGTGTTAAAGATAAACGCGTCGTCGTACTTGGCGGTGGTGACACCGCGATGGATTGTAATCGCACGTCAATTCGTCAGGGCGCTACCAGTGTCACCTGTGCTTACAGGCGCGATGAAGAGAATATGCCGGGATCCCGCCGCGAGGTCAAGAACGCCAGAGAAGAGGGCGTTGTGTTTAAATTTAATATGCAGCCTGTGGAACTACTGGCAGATGATGCTGGTAATGTCACCGGTGTTAAAGTGGTTACAACTGAACTTGGTGAGGCTGATGAAAATGGCCGTCGCCGTCCTCAAGTTATACCCGGTAGTGAAGAAGTGCTGCCCGCTGATGCGGTGTTGGTTGCCTTCGGGTTCAAGCCAAGTCCGCCGGAGTGGTTGACTGGCATCAAGGTTGAGACGGCTGATTGGGGCGCAGTGCTGGCCGCGGAAGAGCAGACGTACGCCTTCCAAACCACCAACCCGAAGATATTTGCCGGCGGTGATATGGTGCGTGGTTCTGACTTGGTTGTGACCGCGGTATTTGAAGGTCGTCAGGCCGCTGAAGGTATTTTGGATTATCTGGATATTTAATGTCTGAATTAAAAAATGATCGCTTTCTAAAAGCGTTGGCGCGGCAACCGGTAGACCGCACGCCGATTTGGATGATGCGTCAGGCTGGCCGATATCTTCCCGAGTATCGTGCTACTCGCTCCCAAGCCGGTGATTTTATGAGTCTGTGTAAAAACACGGAACTGGCCTGTGAAGTCACATTGCAACCGTTAGAGCGTTATGATCTGGATGCGGCGATTCTTTTTTCAGATATTCTTACTATTCCTGATGCCATGGGACTTGGGCTCTATTTTGAAGAGGGAGAGGGTCCCAAGTTTCGCAAGCCAGTGCGCACCGAAGCAGATATTGAACAACTTAATGTGGTCGATACCGCATCCGATCTTGCCTATGTTACCGATGCTGTCGCGATGATTCGCCGAGAACTGCACGGGCGTGTGCCATTGATTGGTTTTTCGGGTAGTCCATGGACTTTGGCCACCTACATGATCGAAGGCCAGAGTAGTCGAGATTTTGCTCGTGCTAAAACAATGCTCTATACACAGCCAGAGTTAATGCATCAGCTGCTGGATAAACTGGCTCTTTCTGTTATTGACTACCTCAATGCGCAGATCAGTGCTGGCGCGCAAGTAGTGCAAATTTTTGATACCTGGGGTGGTGCGCTGAGTCATGCTGCCTATCTGGAGTTTTCGCTGGCTTATATGCAAAAAATTGTCAGCGGTCTGATCAAGCATGCTGAGGGTCGCGATGTGCCGGTTATTTTGTTTACCAAAGGTGGCGGCCATTGGTTGGAAGCTATGGCGGAAACGGGTTGCGATGCTCTCGGTTTGGACTGGACCGTCGATATTGGCGCAGCCAGGGCTCGTGTTGGCAATCAGGTCGCATTACAGGGGAATATGGACCCCGCCGTATTAAGGTCCGATCCGGCTCGTATTGAAGCTGAGGTCGCCACTATTTTGCAATCCTTCGGCACCGGTAGCGGTCATATATTTAACCTGGGTCATGGCATTACCCCCGATATCGATCCGGCGCATGCGAAAGTATTTATTGATGCGGTGCATAGATTTTCTGCGCGTTAGAGGCAAGTCTTAATTGATCATCAGGCGGTCTATAACGGGACGCTATTCGGCCGCTATAGACATCATTAGAGATGCTTTAGGTCCCGTCCAGCGGATATTGCTACGCTGCTGTCTTTGCTAATTTAGCCTTTCCTATCGGCAATAGCTTGGCCCATCTTTACCGCTGCGTAGGGCATGATTTTTTTACTCCACGCGATGGCCTGTTGTGGAAATAGCAGGATAACGGTAGAGCCGAATTTAAAACGGCCTATCTCGTCGCCTTTGGCAAAGTCGATTGATTCCTCAGAATAATCAGTTTCTCTTACTGCACCCGGTCCAGGTTTTTCAAAGCCAGACCATACTGTTTCGATGCCAGCCACCAACATGGCACCGACAAAGATGAGACTAAAGCGGCCGAATTCAGCGCATTCAAATTCACACACCAATCTCTCATTGCGGGCAAACAAACCCGGCAAAGCCTGAGCGGTTTGGTCATTAACAGAGAATAATTCGCCGGGAATATAGCGGCTGCTTAACAGCTTGCCGGCAATGGGCATATGCACGCGATGATAGTCTTTGGGTGACAAATAGATAGTGGCAAAGCTACCGTTATCATAAGCCTGTGCCTGCACCGAATTGCCCATTAGGCGGCTCACTGAGTAATCGATACCTTTAGCTTGCAGGATTCTATTTTTGTTGATCGGCCCCGCCTGGCTGATAGCACCATCGGCCGGTGAAACAATACTACTGCCACCTGAATCTATGGGTCTAACACCAGCTTTGAGTTGTCGGGTAAAAAAAGCATTAAAGTTTTCATAATCATCAAGGTTTTCTGTGACAGCCTCTGCCATATTGATATTGAACGCTTTGATGGCTCCTGCAATGAGCTTATTTTTCAGCCAAGGTCGCTTTGACTCAGCGACCCTAGCAATTGCCCGTGAGAGGCTATGTTTTGGCAGTATTCGCTGCAAGGCGACAAAGAGGTCAGCGCGGTGGCTCATGGTGTCAGTACTCAATCAAAGGTTAAGTTAGGTTAGTTGTCTGGTTTAAAAGCCAAGGTCAATTGGAGTGTGTTGAAGATTTCCCCATTCTGCCCAAGAGCCGTCGTAACCACAGATATTGTTATATCCCAGTATTCGTCCAACCATGTAGGTAAAGCTCGAGCGATGATGGCTTTGGCAATGCGTGGCAATATGCTTATCTCGCGTGAGGCCGGCATTGTCTAAAATTTGTTGAGCATCCTCACGGATACGCAGGTGCCTTTGCTGATCCATCAGCTGCGTCCATTCTAGATTGATGGCTCCCGGAATATGTCCACCGCGAGCGGCACGCACCATATCGCCACTGTATTCGGCCGGACTACGGGCATCCCAGATTGCAAAATTAGGCTCATCTAAAAGGCCAATAATTTGTTCCTGATCAATGCGAGCTTGAGGGTGAGCAAAGCTGACTACCGACTCAATACTGTTAGGCTGATTGATTGCGCTTTCATCAATAAAGCTCTGTTTAATCCAGGCTACAATGCCGCCATTTAAATAACGCCAATTGGTCAGGCCCAATAAATCTAATGTCCACGCCAGACGACCTGCCCAGCCACCACCCTCATCATCATAGAGGATGACCTGTTTTTTGCCATCAATACCCAAATAGTTGATGACCTGTTGTAGCTGTTCCAGAGTTGGGCAAGCACCGGGTGTTGGTGGCGTGCCTGCGACCAAATGATTACCTAATAAGTGAACCGCGCCAGGTACATGCTTTTGCTGATAGTGCGCCTGATTGCACAGGTCGACGATGATGAGATCGCTGTCACCGAGCTTGGCTTCGAGCTCCCTGGGTTCGATAAGGTGGTTGTTGGTCATGACTAATCCTAAGTAAGCCGCGATTTTAGCATTTTTTAACCTAGATGCGCGTTACCGTTGCTGCTGACTCAGCATAATTTGGCGATAGTTCATCAGCCGTACTTGCAGTACTTTTTTATCTGCCACCGCCTGTAATAGTGCGCAGCCAATTTCTTTATCATGCTGACAGTCGCGAAATTTGCAACGACCTAGATAGGGTCGGAAATCAATAAAACCGTCAATGATTTTTTGCTGACTTAAATGCGTCAAGGCAAATTCTCGAATGCCTGGAGAGTCAATAAGTACACCACCACCAATCAGATGAAATAATTTCGACGCTGTAGTGGTATGAGTGCCTTCCTCTTTGGTATCAGATAAGGGACCGACCTGCATATTGGCATCGGGAAGAAGGCGATTTAATAGCGATGACTTACCGACGCCAGATTGACCGACAAAAATAGAGGTGTGTTCAGCTAAATAGTGCTGTAACAGATCAATGCCAAGTCCTGTTTTAGCCGATACCACAATAACTTCATAACCTATGAAGCGGTAGTTATCTATCAGTTGATCGATATTGGTCTGATTGTCTTGATCGACTATATCACTTTTATTAAGTACCAGAAGCGGGGTGATTCCCTGAGCCTCAGCAGCGACAAGGTAACGGTCAAGTAAGTTGCTGTGCGGGATCGGTTTGGGGGCGAATACAATGGCAATTCGGTCTATGTTGGCGGCGACGGGGCGCAGTTTGCCATAGTTATCTGGTCGGATAAGCTGTGATTGACGCGGCTCGCAGGCAACTACGACGCCGTGGGGCTCAGCATGGCGCCAGATCACCTGATCACCAGTGACCAATGTCTCTAAGTTGGTGCGTTTATAACAGCGGAAAATATGTCCCTGGAAAGGCGCCTCAATGCCCTCGATATCGGCCTGAGTACCGTAATTTGTCACCACTATTCCCAGAGTTTCTTGCCCGAGACCCTGTAAGTTCTTGAGGTCTTCGTCATTCAGCGTCTGTTTAAGATTGGCTCGCTGGCGTCGGCGCTCCTGAATGGCCTGAATACGATCTTTTTGACGTTTACTCAGTCTGCGATTACTCAATACTTTTTCCCGGTTGACCTGCATATCTGGTGTTATGGACGCCAAGGATATAGCATAAACGCCCTCAGTAACATTTTGCATACCATCACAGGCGCCATTATGACAGTTCAAGACCCTCTCAATTTAATTTGGATCGATTTGGAAATGACAGGTCTGGATCCACAGCATGAGCGCATTATNGAAATAGCCACTGTGGTGACTGACGCAAATCTCAATGTTTTGGCTGAAGGGCCTTCATTGGTAATCCACCAATCAGATCACTTGCTCGATAATATGGATGAATGGAATACCAACCAACATGGTAACTCTGGACTTACTCAGCGTGTGCGCAATAGTCAGATTACTGAAGCGGAAGCTTGTACCGCTACGCTTGAGTTTTTGCGCCAGTGGGTGTCTGCACAGCAGTCTCCTATGTGTGGTAACTCTATTGGTCAAGATCGTCGATTCTTAGTACGTTACATGCCTGAGCTGGCCAATTTTTTCCACTATCGAAATCTTGATGTGAGTACTTTAAAAGAACTGGTGAGACGCTGGAAACCTGAGCTAGCAAATGGTTTTGCTAAAAAAGGGAGTCATTTGGCAATGGATGATATCTATGACTCAATCGCGGAGTTAGCCTATTATCGAGAAGTGTTTATCCAGCCCTGAAAGCCGCTAATTTGTCTTGCTGTTGCGAGATAGCCCATTGCACATGTTCGCGTACTAGCGCTGATGGGTGGTCACTCCTTTTCTCTAACGCATCAACAATAGTGGCTGACCCGCGGGCGTTACCAAGGCCCACCGCGAGATTGCGCAGCCAGCGCTCGTGACCTATACGGCGGATAGGCGAGCCCTCAGTATTGCTTTCGAACTCTTCAGCCGTCCAAGCAAATAAGGTGACCAGATGAGAATCGTCGAGGTTATGCCGCGGTGTAAAGTCATTTTCTTGAGACTGTGAGGCGAAGCGATTCCAAGGACAGATAATCTGGCAATCATCGCAACCAAACACGCGGTTACCCATTTTGGTTCGCAATGCTTCGGGGATTGCACCTTTATTCTCAATAGTGAGGTAGGAAATACATTTTCTCGCATCCAGTACATAAGGCTCAGGAAATGCATCGGTAGGGCAAATTTTTAAACAAGCGCGACAGTTGCCGCAGCGATCTTTTTGCTCGCTGTTATCGGTAGGTAATGGCAGTGATGTATATATTTCGCCAAGAAAAAACCACGAGCCAGCCTGATCATTGAGGAGCAGGGTGTTTTTACCAATCCAGCCCAATCCGGCTTGTTCAGCGAGAGGCTTTTCCATCACTGGTGCGCTGTCCACAAAGGGTCGTTGAGACAACGCGAGCTGAGGTAATTCACCTTGAATCATCGATACAAGCTTTGCTAGACGCTTGCGAATCAGTTTGTGATAGTCACGACCGAGGGCATACCTTGATATATACGCTTTATTGTCATCCTTCAAAACAGCGATCATTTTATCGTCTGCAAGATAGTCCATGCGGACAGAGATGACTCGCACACATTGATCTACCAGCTGCTCAACCTTGTAGCGTTTGTCGCCATGCTCGTCCATCCACTGCATAGAGCCCTGAAACCCATCCGCCAGCCATTTATTAAGGCGTGTCGATGCTTGATCGAGATCGGGCTCGACAATGGCAACTTGCTGAAAACCCAACGATTCGCCCCAAGCCTTTATTTTTTTGGCGAGGTTATCGAGTTTTTCTGTATCGACGACATCTTGTACCATGTTTTACATCGGGTTCTATCTTATAATTGCGCCAATTTTACGGGGATATTCACTTAATGTCGCACAACTTTATACAAGATGCTCTATTCGATGCCAAATCAGTTGCACAACTCGATCGCACTGCAATTGATAGCCATGGTGTGCCGGGAATCGTGCTAATGAAGCGTGCTGGCCGTTCAGCATTACGTGAATTGCTCGATGCCTTTGGCGTACCGACATTACTGACTATTTTCTGTGGTTCTGGCAATAATGCTGGTGATGGCTATATTGTTGCGGCTTTGGCCGCGGCTAAGAATATTCCGGTAGAGATTGTCGAGCTGTCGAATAAGCTGAGTGCAGATGCATCTGAGGCAAAGCAATTTGCTCAGCAAGCTGGTGTTGGTTTCGTTGATTTCGATCAAGCCACCGAGGTGACCTCTGGTGTAATTGTTGATGGTTTATTAGGTACCGGCTTTGATGGTGACNTACGCCAGCCCTACATTGACGCCATTCAATTGATTAATACGTCTGGCATGCCAGTGCTCGCTCTTGATATCCCCTCCGGTCTGCATGCCGATACTGGACATATTGCTGATGTGGCCGTGAACGCAGATCTTACGGTCACGTTTATAGGTGCCAAGCAGGGATTGTTCTCCGCTCAGGGGCCTGTCGTTTGCGGTGACATAATATATGACTCTTTAGACGTGCCAGAACAGGTTTTTGAACAGGTGCCGGCAACNGCAACATTGTTGGATCTATTTGAATTAATGGATTGTTTGCCGCAGTTATCGATTGACGGGCATAAAAATTTGCGTGGTCATGCCATGGTAATAGGGGGTGATCAGGGCTTTGGTGGCGCCGCTATCTTGGCCGCTGAAGCATGTTTGCAGATTGGTGCTGGCGTCACTAGCTTAGCCACATGCCCCGAACATATTGCCCCGATGTTAGTGCGGCAACCCGAAGTAATGGCCTGTCCAGTGGTTTCGGGTCAAGAATTAGAACCTCTGCTAAGTCGCCCCAATGTATTAGTGGTTGGCCCCGGTTTGGGTCGATCGCCCTGGTCAGAGCAGTTATTACAAAAAGCGGTGGCCTCTGGACTACCCATAGTGCTGGATGCAGATGGTTTGAATATTCTTGCTGACGGGCGTGTGGTGCCTAATCCCGATGGAAGTCAATGGGTCTTGACGCCCCATGCAGGTGAGGCAGCGCGGTTACTGGGGCTATCTATAGCGGAAGTACAGGCAGACCGATACCGAGCAGTACGCCTACTACAGGAAAAATACTCTGCCGTAGTGCTGTTAAAAGGCCCCGGCACGTTGATTGCTGGCCCAGGTAAAGTCACTCAGGTCTGTACTTATGGTAATCCAGCAATGGCCACTGCCGGGATGGGCGATATTCTTAGCGGCCTTATTGGAGGCTTAATAGCTCAGGGCTGTGATATGCAGACTGCGACAGAATTGGGCTGTTGCCTTCATGGCAGTGCGGCAGATTTAGCCGTGCAAGAGCAGGGTCCCCGAGGTCTGGTGGCGTCTGACCTATTACCCCGCTTGCGCAGCCTGTTAAATCAGAGTTATCTATGAATAAAACGTCGATGCTGGCTAAAACCTCCGTTGAGTTGGCTGACGAAGACGCCATGGTTAGTTTTGGTTGGGCTATTAGTAGTTCGCTGATTAAAAATAGTTCGCTGATTAAAAATAATGCGCTAATTAAAAAGCCCGTGGTAATCACTTTACAGGGCCAATTGGGAGCAGGGAAAACCACGCTATCTCGTGGTCTTCTGCAGGGTTTAGGTCATTGCGGTTCAGTTAAGAGCCCCACCTATACATTAGTTGAGCCCTATCAACTACCGGTGGGTTCAGTTTTTCATTTTGATCTTTACCGTATTGTCGATGCTGAGGAACTCGAATATATGGGTTTTGCTGAGTATCTGGCCGAGGCTAAGTTATGCTTGATAGAATGGCCAGAGCGAGGGCAGGGGTTTTTACCGCAAGCTGACATTGCTGTAGAGATAAGTCAGTCTGGAGAGGGCCGCTGTGTTACTCTGGATGCTTATTCTTTATATGGTGAGCAGTTGCTTGATCAGTTGGACTGGGACCAAGATAAAAAATGATACTGCGCTATTTCACAACGCTTATTAAATGCACAGCGATTGCCCTGCTGTGGTTAGTGCCGATACAACTGTGGGCCGCAGATATTGAGTCTGTGCGTCTATGGCGAGCGCCTGACAAAACCAGATTGGTATTGGACCTGAGTGGCACTATTGAGCACAATCTATTCGCGTTACAGAGCCCCAGCCGGTTGGTGATTGATATCAGTGATTCGCGTATCAAAACTAAATTTACCGATTTGGACTTTAGCAATACCCCCATTGCTGGGATTCGTGCGGCAGTGCGTAACAAATCCGATGTCAGAGTCGTACTGGATCTGACCAATACGGTTAGCCCAAAAAGTTTTTCTCTGCCAGCGAATGAGCAATATAGCAATCGACTGGTGATTGATCTTTTTGATAAAAAGCCTGTGGTTAGTCGGACGCTCGATGAAGTCGTGCAAAAGAAAGATCGTAAAATTATTATTGCGATCGATGCGGGACATGGCGGTGAGGACCCAGGTGCTTTGGGGCCAAGAAGAGTACGTGAAAAAGTCGTCGTGTTGCAGTTGGCGAAAAAAATTAAGGCGCTATTGGACAGCAATCCCAACTTTCAGGGAGAGTTGGTCCGCAGTGGTGATTATTATCTAGCGCATCGCAGGCGCACACAAATCGCTCGGGATAAGCAGGCTGATCTATTTATTTCAATCCATGCAGATGCGTTTACTGATCCGTCAGCGCATGGCGCTTCTGTCTATGCCCTTTCGACCAAAGGCGCTACCAGTGAAGCTGCTCGCTACCTTGCCGATAGTGAAAATCGCGCTGATTTAATTGGTGGTGCTAGCTCACTTAGTCTAGATGATAAAGATGAATTACTTGCCGGCGTGCTGCTGGATTTATCGATGACGGCCACGTTGAGTAGCAGTCTTGAGGTGGGGGCCTATGTGCTTAAGAATATGGGGACCGTTGCTCGTTTGCACAAGAAAAAAGTTGAGCAGGCGGGATTCTTAGTGCTCAAGTCACCTGATATTCCATCGCTATTATTAGAAACTGGGTTTATATCTAACCCTAATGAGGCGCGAAAACTCAGCAGTAATAGTTATCAAAATAAAATGGCAAGGGCGATTTTTCAGGGCATAGAGCAATATTTTTCTGATAACCCGCCTGATGGTACCTTATTGGCAAAATATGGTAATCGAGTAGATCGTATTTATGTGGTGGCGCCGGGCGATACCCTATCTGAAATCGCTGTGCGATATAATGTCTCGATGCGGCGTCTCAAACGTCACAATAATATGTCCTCAAGCAAGATTCGTGTCGGCAAAAAACTTAAAATTCCACCGCGCTAGTGTGATCACTCGGGTCTTTATCAATGTCTAGTATCAAAATTCTCAGTCCGCAATTAGCCAACCAAATTGCCGCTGGAGAGGTGGTTGAGCGTCCCGCTTCTGTGCTCAAGGAATTGGTAGAAAATAGCTTAGACGCGGGTGCCAAACGCATTGATATAGAGATCGAGCAGGGCGGCGTTAAGTTAATCAAGGTGCGNGATGATGGCACTGGTATTGCTGAANCGGAATTAGCCTTGGCNCTAAGTCGTCACGCCACGAGCAAGATTGATGATCTGCAAGATCTTGAGGCAGTTGCCACTTTGGGTTTTCGTGGCGAGGCGCTGGCTAGTATTGCCTCCGTGTCACGTCTCGCCCTGACATCCAATATTAAGGGTAGTGGCAGTGGATGGAAGGCGGTATCCGAGGGTCGCGATATGGAGGTTGATTTGCAACCTGCTGCCCATCCACAGGGCACCAGTGTTGAGGTAAGAGATTTATTCTTTAATACGCCCGCGCGGCGCAAATTTCTGCGCACGGAAGGTACAGAATACAATCGCATTGATGAGAGTATTAAAAAGTTGGCACTAAGCCGAATGGATATAGCTTTTAGCTTGCGTCACAATCAGCGCGCTCAGATCAATCTTCATCCGGCGCACAGTCAACTTGAGCAAGAGAAGCGCGTAGCCGATATCTGCGGTCCAGCTTTTATGCAGCAGGCCCTTTATGTGAATAATGATCGCTCGGGTATCCGTCTGTGGGGTTGGATGGGGTTGCCGACGTTTTCTCGAAGTCAGGCGGATTTACAACATTTTTTTGTCAATGGGCGCTGTATTCGGGATAAGGTTGTTTCACATGCGATTCGCCAAGCCTATCAAGATGTTCTTTATCATGGTCGGCATCCCGCCTTCGTTTTGTTCCTCGAGATTGAACCTGCAGATGTAGACGTCAATGTACACCCCACTAAACATGAAGTCCGTTTTCGTGATAGCCGTGCCATTCATGGTTTCGTCTATGGCACTCTGAATAAGGCCTTGGCGCAGGATCGACCCCAAGATCATCTGCAAGTCGGGGGAATGTCAGATGACAACAGTACTGAGCAGCAATGGCAGCCCAATCAGTCAACCCTGTCGCTCTCTACTTCAGGGCAACCACCTCAGGGCGCAGTAAATTATGCGCAATTCTCCGATTCAAGTCGCGGCTCGATCAATACGCCTATGGAGGCCTACCAAAGTTTATACAACCGGCAGATGCCTGAGGAACAAGGCGACTTGCCACCCATGGGGTTTGCCATCGCTCAGCTAAAAGGTATCTATATTTTAGCCGAAAATGCCCAAGGGTTGATTATTGTTGATATGCATGCAGCTCATGAGCGAATTACCTATGAGCGAATGAAAACTGCGTTTGATACTCAGGGGCTTGTTTCGCAGCCACTGCTAGTGCCGGAAAGCTTATCGGTCAGTGAGCGCGAAGCGGATATTACCGACAAGAGCGCAGAGATCTTCGGCCAACTGGGCTTTGTGGTTGAGCGCGCTGCAGCGGAAAGTATAATTGTCCGTGAAATACCTGCGATACTGCGAGGTTCAGAGGTAGAAGGACTACTTCGTGACGTTATCTCTGATCTGCTTGTGCACGGTACATCGGAGCGTATACGTCATCATATCAATGAGATTCTATCGACTATGGCCTGCCATGGTTCCGTGCGTGCCAATCGCAAACTGACTATTCCAGAAATGAATGCGTTGTTGCGTGATATGGAAGCCACGGAGCGCAGTGGTCAGTGTAATCATGGTCGTCCGACTTGGTCGCAGCTCAGCCTAGATGAGTTGGATAAGTTATTTTTGCGCGGCCGATGAAGTTGGTTGATAAGTACTGTGGATAAACCTCTAGCTATTAATTTGATGGGCCCCACGGCTAGCGGTAAGACCGCGTTGGCGATAGAGTTGCGCAAGCATCTGCCAGTTGAGTTGATTAATGTAGATTCAGCGCAAGTATATCGTCAGCTTAATATTGGCAGTGCCAAGCCTGATGCCGATATGTTGGCGCAGGCGCCTCATCGTTTAATTGATATACGTGATCCGGCACAGAGCTACAGTGCTGCTGAGTTCTTGGCAGATGCGCGCAGTGAAATGGCAGAGATTTGTGCTTCGGGACGTATTCCGCTACTAGTGGGTGGCAGCATGATGTATTTCAAAGTGCTACTGGAAGGACTGTCTAAGTTACCTGAAGCTAACCAGCAGGTGCGCGATACATTAGAGCAAAGAGCTCAACAAGAGGGCTGGCCCAGTCTCTATGCGCAACTTGAGACTGTTGACCCTGATACGGCTAGTCGACTGCATCCCAACCACTCTCAGCGTATTCAGCGAGCNTTGGAGGTCTANCTAGTGACAGGTNANCCTATGTCNGCTCTNCANACTGANTCCGTTGGNGGCTTGTNACNAGACTANAANTTTCGNCAAATTTCGCTNNTNCCTCAGAATCGTAAACTTCTNCACANNCGNATTGAACAGCGNTTCCAGNCTATGATGGANCTNGGTTTCGCGCNGGAAGTGNTGGATTTGTATAATCGTGGCGATCTGCATNNTANTTTGCCGGCTATTCGCTCGGTAGGTTATCGCCAGCTGTGGGACTACTGCGCAGGAAAGTGTAGTTTGGATGATGCCGTGGAAAAAGGCGTTATTGCCACTCGTCAGTTGGCAAAACGGCAAATGACTTGGCTGAGGAATTGGCCTGATGCCATTGAAATAAGTATCGATAATGAAAAAGACTATTTGAGCATCAAAGAGATCTGTAAACAGACTTTGAAAGTACTTTAATCTGTACCCATGTACTATAATAGGGAAACGAGCTAAATAAGTGCTCTAGTGATTTGCAATCCCGTTGTTATTTTTTGCCACCTGTATTGTGGCGCCCATTGAATTTTCAATATGAAGGAGTAGTACTATGTCAAAAGGGCATAACCTACAAGACCCTTTTCTTAATGTTTTAAGGAAAGAACGTATCCCGGTTTCTATTTTTCTCGTCAACGGTATCAAGTTGCAGGGACAGATTGAGTCTTTCGACCAGTTTGTTGTGCTACTAAAAAATACCGTTAGTCAGATGGTCTACAAGCACGCTATCTCTACTGTTGTGCCATCTCGTGCAGTTCGTCTACCCGCTAGCAATGCGTCTGGCGGCCTACCAGACGACGCCGATAATGCCGGCAACTACCGCGACGACAACTTCTAAAACGAGTGTCGTTATTTTTTGAGCGGCCGGATTTTGGCGAGCGTGCAGTTCTGGTTCATCTAAAGTTAACGAGTGAATCCGAACCTGAAGACCCAAGAGAATTCGAAGAATTAGTGATTTCTGCCGGTGGCGATCCCGTTGAATTTTTAACGGGGTCGCGTCAAAGTCCCCATGCCAAATTTTTTGTTGGTACGGGGAAATTAGAGGAAATTACCCGTGCTGTTGGCAGCAGCGATGCTGAGTTAGTTATTTTTAATCACAA
Source organism: Porticoccaceae bacterium (assembly GCA_002685715.1). Lineage (GTDB taxonomy): Bacteria > Pseudomonadota > Gammaproteobacteria > Pseudomonadales > Porticoccaceae > HTCC2207. The sequence continues at coordinate 13,224 of NYXU01000029.1, forward strand.
CCTCTCTCCCAGCCAAGAACGCAATCTCGAGGCTGAGCTGAAATGTCGGGTTCTGGATAGAACTGGCCTGATCCTTGATATTTTTGCTCAGCGTGCGCGTACACATGAGGGAAAGTTGCAGGTTGAGCTGGCGCAGTTACAGCATTTGTCCTCTAGGCTGGTGCGTGGCTGGACGCATTTGGACAGGGAAAAAGGCGGCATAGGCATGCGCGGGCCGGGTGAGACACAGCTGGAATCTGACCGGCGTATGGTCAGAGAACGTATTCAGACGATCAAAAAACGGCTGGAAAAAGTGAGAAAGCAGCGCGGTCAAAGTCGCCGCTCTAGAGATAGGGCAGAAATTCCTATCGTGTCGTTGGTAGGTTATACCAACGCTGGTAAATCGACGTTATTTAATAATTTAACCGGTTCGAATGTATTCGCTGCTGACCAGTTGTTCGCTACTCTAGACCCTACGATGAGGCGTCTGGATGTGCCCGAACAGGGATCGGTTATTTTTGCTGATACGGTGGGTTTTATCAGTCATCTGCCGCATCGCTTAGTTAATGCCTTTAGGGCCACGCTCGAAGAAGCGGCCTCAGCGACCCTCTTACTGCATGTGGTAGATGCCGCTGCTGAGGAGCGAAATATCAATATTGAGCGTGTTCAGGAGGTCCTTAAAGAGATCGGTGCTAATGAGTTGCCAACCCTAGTGGTTTACAACAAGATTGATCTGTTGGATGATCCCCATGCGCGCATTGAGCGAGATGCACACGGTGTTCCTATGGCTGTTTGGCTCTCTGCGCAGACTGGGGAAGGCTTGGATTTATTACTCGAGGCGGTGATCGAACGTTTGCCTGGGGTGCAGGTGCACAAGCACCTACAGTTACAGCCCAATCAGGGGGCTCTGAGGGCGGCCCTGTATAGTCATAAGGCAGTGCTATGCGAGAATATTGATGCTCAGGGTATGATTAATTTGGAAGTAAAGCTGGCGGAGAGTGATTTTTTGCGCTTATTAAAATCGTCGGGGTTGAAAATGCAAGATTTGATCACATTGTAGAGACCTATCAATGCATTTTTTTATCTTATTGCAATATTAACTACAATTTGGAGAATATTATGGCCTGGAATGAACCGGGTGGTGGCAGAGACCCTTGGGGCGGTAATCGTAACAATGATGGCCCGCCGGATATTGATGAAGCATTGAAAAAGCTTAAAGAAAAATTAGGCTTTCTCGGTGGTGGTTCCGGTTCAGGGAGCGGCGGTGGTAAAGGGCTTGTCCCCATCTCCCTGTTTGTTATCGCGGTGCTCTGGGGGTTACTAGGTTTTTACCAGGTCGATCAGAAAGAGCAGGCACTGGTACTAAGGCTAGGTAAATACCATGACACATTGGGTGCGGGCCTTAAATGGAATCCACCATTAGTCGATAAAGTGGTGATCGTGCCGGTAACCGAGGAGCGTCAATATTCGGCCCGCGGTTTGATGCTAACGCAAGACGAGAATATCGTTGAGATCTCATTGACTGTGCAGTACAACATTGCCAATGCCAGAGACTTCGTCCTTAATATTAAAGAGCCAGAGACCAGTTTGAAGCAGGCCACTGATAGTGCGTTACGCCATGTGGTTGGTAGTACTGGGTTGGATGGAGTGATCTCTACTGGCCGCGAACAGGTAGCTGAGGGTACGGCGCAAAAACTGCAGGATCTGCTAGATATCTATGGCAGTGGTATCAATGTAGTGAAAATCAATATTGAAGAGGCGCGGCCACCCACCGAGGTGAAGGCCGCCTATGATGATGTGATCAAAGCCCGCGAGGATTTGGAACGCTTGGTCAATGAAGCGCAAGCTTATTCTAATGGTATTATTCCGGAAGCACGTGGTCAGGCGCAGCGTTTGCGTGAAGAGGCTAATGGTTACAAGTCTCAGGTGGTGTCTAAATCTGAGGGTGAGGCTAAGCGCTTTACTAAGTTACTAGCGGAGTACAAAAAGGCACCGGAGGTCACCCGAGAACGACTCTATATTGATGCTATCGAGCAGGTTATGACCAATAGCAGCAAGGTTTTGATGGATACCGAGGGTGGCAATAATATGCTCTATCTACCGCTAGATAAGATAATGCAGCAGGGCGCATCTACTCAGATTCGTTCTTCCGAGGGCAATGATCAAATGGTGGATCGGATTGCCAATGATGTGATTGAGAGATTGCAAAGAAATGCTGAGCGAGTTCAATCGGAGAGACGACGATGAATAGATTAGTTACAACATTTGGTCTGCTGATACTTCTTCTGGGTGGAGTGAACAGTACCCTATTTGTGGTCAGCGAATTTGAGCGCGGCATCAAGTTGCGTTTTGGTGAGTTAATTGAAGGGGATATTCAGCCCGGCTTGCATTTTAAAATGCCCTTCATTGACAATGTACGCATATTTGATGCGCGAGTTTTGACCGTGGATGCTCAACCTGCCAGCTTTTTCACCGTTGAGAAGAAGCGTCTGATCGTAGATTCCTACGCCAAGTGGCGTATTTCCAATGTCGAGACTTACTACACTAAAACCGGTGGCTTAGAATCAGTGGCGCAGAACCGTCTGGCTAATCGTGTTAACGACGGACTTAGAAATCAGTTTGGTACGCGTACGCTAAATGAAGTGGTCTCTGGTGAACGAGATTTACTGATGAAGAATATTACCGAAGACCTCAACAGTACGGTTTTAGAAGAACTGGGAATTGAGGTGGTAGATGTTCGGGTCAAGCGCATTGATCTGCCGCAGGAGGTTAGTAGCCAAGTGTTCCGCCGCATGACGGCGGAGAGGGAGAAAGAGGCGCGCGAGTTGCGCTCAACGGGTAAGGAGAAAGCGGAAAAGATTCGCGCTTCTGCTGATCGCGAGCGCACTATTGAACTGGCCAATGCGTACCGCGATGCCGAGGAGTTGCGTGGTGAGGGTGATGCTGAAGCAGCGGCTATCTATGCGGATGCCTATCAGAGGGACCCGGAGTTCTACGCATTTATGCGTAGTCTCAATGCGTACAAAACCTCCTTCGCCAACAAAGGAGATATCCTGTTGGTCGAGCCAGACAGTGATTTCTTTAAATACCTCAACAAGCAAAATGCTAAATAGAGGGCTGGTGGCAGAGGTGGTTGGCTAGTTGATGCAGTCAATTAGTGTAAAAACCTCTGCCACATTGAGGGTGAGTTTGTTAGAATTCCAAAACCGAGGCAACTCGGTTTTTTTATGCCGGATCTGAGGTAATTACAGATGCTCGAAGAATTGGGTAGAGCGTTAGGCTTGATGTTGGTATTTGAAGGCATTATTCCGTTTTTGTCGCCTAACCGTTGGCGGGATATGGCTGCGTCCTTAGCCAATGTGGATGATAGAGCGATGCGATTTGTTGGTTTACTTAGCATGCTAATTGGACTCTGCCTGCTGATTTTTTGAGTTTTTGGTCATGAGTAAGGGGTTATTGTGAGAAATGTAGATCGTTGGTTGTTGCCAGATGGCGTCGACGAGGTGTTGCCAGAACAGGCCCTAGTCGTCGAGCATCTGCGACGGCAACTTCTCGATATTTATCACAATTGGGGTTACGATCTGGTCATTCCGCCGATGGTCGAATTTACCGAATCGCTACTCAGTGGTTCTGGCTCTGATTTAGACTTAATGACCTTCCGAGTGACGGACCAAATTAGTGGTCGCATGATGGGTATTCGCGCGGATATTACGCCGCAGACCGCACGCATGGATGCCCATAGCTTGCGTCGAGAAGGCCCTAATCGCCTTTGTTATGCTGGCACGGTTCTGCATACCCGTCCTCGCGGTCCATTGGAGTCTCGCACACCTATTTCGGTTGGAGTTGAGCTATTTGGTGAGCCTACGTTAGCGGCTGATATCGAAGTTATAGAATTATTTTTGCAGACGCTACGGGTGTCAGGTGTTGCTAATGTTCACCTCGATCTCGGTCATGTGGATATTTTTCGTGGCCTATTGGCTAACGCAGATTTGGATGGCGATCAGGAAACAGAGTTATTTGAATTATTACAGCGCAAAGCGAGGAGTGAGCTCAGCGCATGGATTGGCGATAATATTGGTGACAGTCAACTTGCCACTTGGTTAAACGCTTTGCCGGGGTTAGCTGGTGGTGTTGAGGTGTTGGCTCGCGCAAAGGCTGCCTTAAATGGTGCGCCAGCGGCTGTTTTGCAAGCAATTGAACAATTGGAAAGTATTGTTGCGGCGCTTGCAGATTCTGATGTTACTATTTATCTGGATCTGGGTGAAATACCCGGATATCACTATCATACAGGTGTGGTTTTTGCTGGCTATGTTCAGGGCTACGGTAAGGCCCTGGGTAATGGTGGTCGCTATGATCATGTTGGTGAGGCCTTTGGTCGTGCTCGTCCAGCGACGGGTTTTGCCTGCGATCTTAAGTCGTTGGTCACTCAGGGGCGAGCCACTAAAGACATTGTTACAGGGGTTTTCGTTGCCGGTGACGATACTCTAGCATGGCGTGAGCAAGTAGCATTGTTACGCAGTCAAGGCGAGCGCGTAGTGCAGGGGTTTGTCGGTCAGAAAGTTAATTTTACTGAATTAAATTGTGATCGCGAGTTGGTCGAGCAAGACGGTCAGTTTGTCATTAAAAAGTTGTCCTGACCCTTTGCGGTTGGGTGGTGTAATTTTCTCGAGTAAGTATTCTTATGGGTAAAAATGTCGTTATTCTTGGTTCCCAATGGGGGGATGAAGGCAAAGGTAAGATCGTCGATCTGCTAACCGATAAAGCGTCTTTAGTGGCTCGTTTTCAAGGTGGGCATAACGCTGGCCACACCTTGGTTATCGACGGCAAAAAAACCGCGTTACATCTTATCCCCTCAGGTATTTTACGTGAACATGTGACCTGTGTGATTGGTAATGGTGTCGTTGTGGCGCCGGATGCTCTGCTCAAAGAAATTAAAATGCTGGAAGAACGTGGAGTTGAAGTTCGCGATCGCTTAAAGGTGTCTGGTTCTTGCCCATTAATTTTGAGCTTTCATATTGCGTTAGACCAAGCGCGTGAGGCCGCTCGCGGCAATGCTAAAATTGGTACTACCGGGCGCGGCATAGGACCAGCTTATGAAGATAAGGTTGCCCGCCGCGGTCTGCGATTGGGTGATTTGGCCAATATGGAACGCTTCGCAGAGAAGTTAAAAGAGGTTGTCGACTATCACAATTTTGCGCTGACGCAATACTATGGTGCCGATCCTGTCGATTTTGATCAAGCGCTAGCCGACGCAAAGCAATGGGCTGATGCTTTATTACCGATGAAGGCAGATGTCACACAGATTCTGCATGATGCGCGTGAGGCGGGAGAACATATTTTATTTGAGGGTGCTCAGGGCTCTCTGTTAGATATCGATCATGGCACCTATCCTTTTGTCACTTCATCCAACACCACGGCCGGCGGTACCGCTACGGGTACAGGGTTTGGCCCACTGTACCTTGACTATATTTTGGGTATTACCAAAGCTTACACGACGCGTGTAGGCTCCGGTCCATTTCCTACCGAATTGCATTGCGATATCGGTCAGTATTTAGGGGAAAAAGGCCATGAATTCGGCACCACCACAGGGCGTTCGAGACGCTGCGGTTGGTTTGACGCTGTCGCATTGCGTCAGGCAGTGCGTATTAATAGCATTTCCGGCATTTGTCTTACTAAGCTAGATGTTTTAGATGGTTTAGAGGAAGTTAAAATCTGTGTTGGATATGGTAATGCCGAGGGTGGTGATGCAGGTGTTCCATCTCATGCAGATGACTTTGAAACAATTGTTCCGCAGTACGAATCTATGCCCGGTTGGTCTGAGGTGACTGTCGGTGCCCAGCGAATTGAAGACCTACCTCAGGCGGCGAGAAATTATATTAATCGTATCGAGGAGTTGATTGGTGCTCCGGTAGATGTTGTCTCCACTGGACCAGATAGGGTTGAAACGATCGTTTTGCGGCATGCATTTGCCTAAACGTTAAAAATAAAATTCGACTCATTTATTTATCGGATTTTTTATCTTTCGGCAATGTTATAGTTTTGTCACGGCCTTACCTCACAAGGGTTTGGCCGTTAATAATAATAAAAATATGTCTATTTTCTCGGTATTTTATAATTCAAAAAAATACTTTAGAAAAGTCTATTGAAATAAAAGCGCTTAAATTTTCTTGCGAAAACCGAGTAACTTAGGTACCGTCGTTTTGTAGCACTGAATAAAAACAAACGGGTTCCACGCCAGTTACGTTTTTTTTGCAGGCGAGAGAATCCGATACGTATGGGGTATTTATGCCGCGAAATATGTATATGGACATTATTCGTTTAAGCTGTACGCGCCACTTACCCAGGGTGGTCAGATCTTTTTTTTATCTAAGCAATAGCCCCCCCCTTATAACAAGCATTAATCTTTGTAGTATTTTTCAACTCTCTACTTCTATTTCGAATATTGCACCACGGCAGTCTTTATGGCCGCTAAGGACTGGTCATGGCTAACAATTATGCCACTGAGATCTGGCCATTGGCGGTGTATTTCGGCATGGTTATATTACTTGTTATCACAATGCTGGTTTTCTCTTGGCTACTAGGGCAGCGCCGGCGTGAAGCGGCTACTAATGATCCCTTCGAATCAGGTGTTGTATCAGTAGGTAACTCCCAGGTGCGCATTTCTGTGGAGTTTTATTTGGTCGCAATTTTCTTTGTCATCTTTGATTTAGAAACGGTATTTATATTTGCTTGGGCTATCGCCTTTTTTGAATTGGGCTGGCAGGGCTATATCTCGATGCTAGTGTTTATTGGCATATTAGCGTTGGCACTAATCTATGAGTGGCGCTCCGGCGCGCTGGATTGGGGCAATAAAACGCGTGTGGGGTTGCCGCAAGCTCAGGCGAAGGAGAAGGCGCGCAAAAGACTGGAGGGTAATCTATGAAATGGAGTTTGAGTCATCCAGACGCTGGCAATCAGATCAGTGGTAGTGACGACTTTATTGAGGAGCAAGTTAAACGCAATGTCGCCTTCGCCAAACTTGAAGATTTAATTGCTTGGGGTCGAGCGCATTCGTTATGGCCATTTAATTTTGGTCTTTCCTGTTGCTATGTTGAGATGGCTACCTCGTTTACCAGTCGTCATGATATTGCTCGTTTTGGTTCAGAGGTTATCCGCGCTACTCCGCGGCAGGCTGATTTGATGGTTATTTCCGGAACCTGCTTTTTAAAAATGGCGCCTGTGGTACAGCGACTGTATGAGCAGTTACTTGAGCCGCGTTGGATTATTTCAATGGGCTCCTGTGCCAACTCAGGAGGTATGTACGATATTTACTCTGTGGTACAGGGAGTCGATAAATTTATCCCAGTGGACGTCTATGTTCCTGGTTGCCCCCCTCGGCCTGAGGCGCTGATGCAGGGATTATTGATGTTACAAGAGTCGATTGGTAAAGAGAGACGACCTATCACTTGGGCTGCTGGTGATCAGACGGTGGTAAAGCCGCATAAAATCAGTAAGCGCGATGAGTTAACTGCCGAGAGGATTCAGGCGACAGAATTAAGGGAACCAAAAAATACGTAAGGACATTCTGATATATATCTAAGGGGTTTAAATGCAAGCGGCTGAAAATCTGGCGAATAGCCGGGTAGAAGAGAACCTGTACCGACAGTTTGGCGGGGATCTGTTTGTTACCCAGCACTGTGCGGATAATATTCCGACAGTGTGGGTTGGCCGCAAGCATCTTATTGAGGTGTTGCAATTCCTTAAGCCCAGTTTTTCGATGCTCTACGATCTGTTTGCTATCGATGAGCGCACCAGAGTTCATCGTGATGGCCAGCCAGCTGCTGATTATACGGTGGTCTATCAATTACTATCGATGCAGCGCAATGAGGATTTGCGTATCAAAGTGGCCCTGTCTGAAAATGACCTGAGCCTGCCTAGCGCCACGTCTATTTGGCCAAATGCTAATTGGTATGAGCGCGAAGCTTGGGATATGTTCGGCGTTGATTTTGTCGGCCATCCCAGTTTATTCCGAATTCTGCTGCCACCTACTTGGGAAGGACATGCCTTGCGCAAGGATCATCCCGCTCGTGCGACAGAGATGGCGCCGTTTGAAATGGGTCCTGAGCGCGTTGCTAAAGAACAAGAAGCTCTGCGTTTTCGCCCTGAAGACTGGGGCATGAAAGCCGAGAGCGACGATAACGAATTTATGTTTCTTAATCTCGGCCCTAATCACCCCAGTGTGCACGGAGTTTTCCGAATTGCCTTGCAGTTGGATGGTGAGGTCATTATTGATTCAGTGCCCGATATTGGCTATCACCATCGGGGTGCGGAAAAGATGGCTGAGCGCCAGACATGGCATAGTTTTATTCCCTATTCTGATCGCATCGATTATCTCGGTGGCGTGATGAATAACTTAGCTTACGTTCAGTCAGTAGAAAAGCTTGCTGGTATCGAGGTGCCAGAGCGCGCCAAAGTGATCCGCATTATGCTTGCCGAACTGTTCCGGATTTCCAGTCACTTAGTTTTTTATGGCACCTTTGTTCAGGATGTTGGCCAAATGTCGCCAGTGTTCTATATGTTTGTCGATCGCGAAAAGTTGTTTGGCATTGTTGAGGCCATTACCGGTGGCCGTATGCATCCGGCTTGGTTTCGCATTGGTGGTGTTGCTCAAGATTTGCCCAATGGTTGGGATCGCATGATTCGCGAGTTTCTTGATTACCTGCCGGCGCGTCTTGATCATTACGACAAGATGGCGATGCAAAATAAAATGCTCAAAGAGCGTACCGTAGGGATTGGTATTTATACTCAGCAAGAGGCTCTGGACTGGGGGATTACTGGCCCCGGTCTGCGCGCAACAGGCAGTGACTGGGATATTCGCAAGAAACGTCCATACGGTGGTTACGACCAATTCGAGTTTGATGTGCCTACCGCAGAGAATGGCGACTGCTATGACCGTGCGGTGCTGCGCATTGAAGAGATGCGCCAGAGTCTAAAAATTATTCGTCAATGTGTCGACAATATGCCTAGCGGTCCCTACAAGAGTGATCATGCGGCAACTACGCCACCACCCAAAGAGCGCACCATGGAGGATATTGAAACCTTGATCCACCATTTTTTAAATGTGAGTTGGGGGCCGGTGATTCCGGAGGGTGAGGCATCAGTAATGATAGAGGCAACCAAAGGAATTAATAGTTACCATTTAATCAGTGACCGCAGTACTAATTCCTATCGCACTAGGATTCGCACACCTTCATTTCCTCATCTGCAACAAATTCCATTGATTAGTAAAGGCCTGATGATTCCGGATTTGATTGCCATTATTGCGAGCATCGATTTTGTTATGGCGGACGTTGACCGATGAGTAAAAAACAAATAATACACAGCGATATTAGTACGGTATTAAGTACAGAGGAACTTGCCGAGATCGATGCCGAGCTCGCTCATGTTCCCTACAAATCTGGCGCTGCTATCGATGCATTAAAGATTGTGCAAGGTAAGCGTGGTTGGGTATCTGATGAGTGCTTGCGAGCGATTGCACGTCACTTAGCTATGTCGGATGAAGAGTTGGAGGGCGTTGCGACATTTTATAATCTAATTTACCGCAGGCCGGTAGGTGAGAAAGTTATTTTATTTTGCGATAGCGTCAGCTGTTGGATCAGCGGTTGTGACGATATCAAAGCCAATATTTCGCAAAGTCTCGGTATTGACTACGGTGAGACCACTAGTGACAACCGCTACACCTTGCTACCGGTTCCCTGTCTGGGCGCTTGTGATCGTGCACCAGTGATGATGGTTGGCGATGATCTGGTCACCCATGTAGATAATAAAACCGTTACGGCGATATTTGGGCAAGCCAAGAAGAGGGTTGCAGAGTAATGGAAAAAGTTCTTACTCGTAATATTGGTGTTGACCACAAGCCGACAAACTTGCAGGACTATGAGGCCAATGGTGGGTATCGGGGATTACGCAAAGCTATGTCTGAGCTGTCACCCAAAGATTGTCAGGATATGATTAGTGATTCCAATCTTCGGGGTCGCGGCGGTGCCGGTTTTCCCACGGGGATGAAGTGGAGCTTTGTGCCCGCAGATGATAAATGCACGCCTGGCCATAAATACCTAGTTTGTAATGCGGATGAGATGGAGCCCGGAACGTTCAAAGATCGCCTATTAATGGAATGCGATCCACATCAATTAATTGAGGGAATGATTTTGGCAGCTTATACCATCGGTGCCGATATCTCTTATATTTTTATTCGTGGTGAATACCTCGTAGCCACCCAGCGACTGCGTGATGCGCTGCAGGAATGTTACGCCGCAGGATTATTGGGAGACAATATTCTCGGTAGTGGTTACAGCCTTAACATGTATGTGCACCCCAGTGCGGGACGTTATATTTGTGGCGAAGAGACAGCATTAATCAATGCCCTCGAGGGCAAGCGCGCTAATCCCCGAGCGAAGCCACCATTCCCTCAAGTCAGCGGCCTCTGGGGCCGACCCACTATTGTCAATAACGTCGAAACCCTGTGCAATATTCCCCATATTATCGATCGTGGTGCGGATTGGTATAAGACGCTAGGTGTTGGTGAGGATGCGGGCACTAAACTGTTTGGCGTGAGCGGCAAGGTCAATAATCCGGGTTGTTGGGAGTTGCCAATGGGCACACCAATTCGCGAGATTATTGAGGAGCATGCAGGGGGTATGCAGGATGGCTATCAGCTAAAGGGCTTTCTACCCGGTGGCGGTTCCACCGATTTTTTGACCGCGGATCATCTCGATTTAGCGATGGATTACAACGTCATCGGTGCTGCTGGTAGTCGCATGGGTACAGGAACCATGATTATTCTCGATGATCGCACCTGTCCGGTCGGTATGGTACTTAACTTGATTCGTTTCTTTGCTCATGAGTCCTGTGGTTTTTGTACCCCTTGTCGGGATGGTCTGCCCTGGTCTCGTCAGGTACTCCAAGATATTGAAGAGGGGCGTGGTCAACCAGAGGATTTGGAGACATTGGCTTATCAGGTCAATTATATCGGTGCGATTGGTAACACCCATTGCGCGCTGGCACCTGGTGCCATGGAGCCTCTGCAGAGTGCCTTAAAATATTTTTATGATGACTTTAAGCAGCATATTAGCACTGGCCGCTGCCCCTATCATTAGAAGAGTGTAGATTATGCCAACGATATTTATTGATGGTCAGGAACTTCAGGTTAACGAAGGCGAGAATGTTCTCGAGGCATGCCTCAATGCCGGCTTAGATTTACCCTACTTTTGTTGGCACCCAGCGATGGGGTCCATTGGTTCCTGTCGTCAATGTGCTCTAGTGCAATATCAAAACGAGGAGGACAGCCGCGGGCGTATTATTATGGGTTGCATGACGCCGGTTACTGAGGGCGCGCGTTTTTCACTTAAGGCGCAAAATGCAACAGAATTCCGTGAGGCGATTGTCGAGTCGCTGATGCTAAACCATCCTCATGACTGCCCGGTATGTGCTGAGGGAGGCGAGTGTCACTTGCAGGATATGACGGTAATGGTAGGGCATAGAGACCGCCGTTATAGTGGCAAAAAAAATACCCATCGCAATCAATATTTAGGGCCACTGATTCATCACGAAATGAATCGCTGTATTACCTGTTATCGCTGTGAACGATATTATAAGGATTATGCTGGCGGCACTGATTTGGGCGCTCAAGCGTCTCATGATCATCTTTATTTTGGCCGCCATGAAGAGGGTGTTTTAGAAAGTGAATTTAGTGGCAATCTTGTCGAGGTTTGCCCCACTGGCGTGTTTACAGATAAACCTTTTTTAAAGCAGTACAGTCGCAAATGGGATCTGCAATCTGCACCTTCGATCTGCACTAATTGTGCTGTGGGTTGCAATATCGCCCCCGGTGAGCGCTATGGCAAGCTCAAGCGAGTGCATAATAGATACAACCACCAGATCAATGGCTATTTTCTCTGCGACCGCGGGCGCTTTGGCAGTGGCTATGTGAACAATGATAGTCGNTTNGATTATGCCGGTATTAAAACCGCAGATGGCAGTTTTNTNGCAGTGCCTCAGCAGCAGGCGCTGGATACCGCTGTTGACTGGATAAAGGGNAAAANTNTTGCCGNCATTGGNTCTCCGAGAGCGTCGGTNGAGGCCAATTATCTGTTGCGTGAACTGGTAGGTGATAGTCAGTTTAATGCTGGTTTTGCCGATAACGAAGCCCAGTTAATGGCCGCTATCCGGCAGATACTAAAAACCACCAAGGCGGTAAATCCAACAGTAAAAGAAATGGAAGCGGCCGATGCCATTTTAGTGTTAGGGGAAGATGTTACCAACACTGCGCCACGGGTGGCACTGGCACTGCGCCAAGCGATTAGAAATAAATCCTTCCAGTTGGCTGAGCAGATGGGCTTCCCGCAATGGCAGGATGCTGCGGTGCGTAACTTGGCTCAGGACCAGCGCTCACCATTGATTATTGTCTCTGCTATGGACACTAGGCTTGATGATGTGGCCAGCCATTGTCTATCGCTGGCGCCCGACCAGATGGCTGAGTTTGGTGTTGCAGTGGTTGAGGCGCTGGCGGGTGAAGAAACCGCAAATAAGCAGGCGAAAGAGGTCGCTGAGGTGCTGCAATCAGCACAGAATCCATTGATTGTCGGTGGCGCCAGTATGCAGCATTGGGACATTATCAATTGTGCTGTAGCGATTGCTGAGTCTCTGTGTAGTAAACAATCTAGCGCTATGTTGAGTCTCTGTGTTGCCGAGGCCAATAGTATTGGCTCAGCATTATTGACCTCAGAGACGGGCCCGTCACTAGCTGAATTGATTAATAATCCTCCCGAGGTGTTGTTAGTCATGGAAAATGATCTTGAGCGTCGTATTAGTGCACAACAGATGCAGCAGTTGATGGCTGGTGGCACCCAGATTATCAGCATGGATATTTTAGAAAATGCTACTCTGGACGCATCGGATATGGTATTGCCAGTGGCATCTTATGCTGAATCGCAGGGCACATTGGTCAATATGGAAGGCCGTGCACAACGTTATTTTCCGGTATTCGAACCNGCTGCTGANCGATNGCCTAGTTGGCAGTGGNTATTAAAAATTGGCGCNGCNATNGGNCATAAAAAGCTNTCNAAGCTAGAGCATTTTGATCAGGTNGTCNTAGCCTGCGCCAAAACNCATGTTGATTTTGCCGAGTTGACTGAGGTTGCCCCCGACAATACGTTTCGTGATCGCGGGTTAAAAATTCCACGACAGACACATAGGTACAGTGGCCGCACGGCGATGAATGCCGGCGTTAATGTCCATGAACCTCAGCAGCCTAACGATAGCGAATCTCCATTAGCCTATAGCATGGAGGGGCTTAATCGCGATCAGCCGCCCTCACTCACGCCTTATGTTTGGTCTCCTGGTTGGAACTCAAATCAATCATTACAAAAATTCCAAGCTGAGGTGGATGGGCCGCTAAAAGGTGGTACCGCGGGGCATCGCCTTATCTTGTCGACGCGCAAAGGTGCGACTAAAAAAGCTGTGCTAGCGGCAGTTGAAATGCAACCTAAACATTGGCAGTTAGTGCCAGTGCATCGCGTCCATGGCTCGGATGAGTTGTCGGTTAACACTGATGAAATAGCGCAACTGGCTGGCATTGCTTTTGTTGCTCTGGGGGCTGCGGTCGCGGAAAAATTGGGNGTGACTGAGGGTGATGGTGTGGTTGTCACCGTTGCAGACACTGCCGTCAGGTTGGAGGTGTGTATCTTGCGCCGTGTCGCCAAGAATTGCATTGGCTATAGCTTGGGTTACAGGGAAACTCTGGCATTGGAGGCTGGTAGTCTGGCGACGTTAGCGGTGGCGGAAAATTGGCAGCGTCGTCAGCCGCAGATGATTGCAACGGACAAAGCGATGAAAAATGCGGTTATTGCTGAGGGAGGCTCTACTCATGTCTGAGTTAATGCTACCGGTCATTTTGGCACTTGTCATTCTGNTGGGCGGTGTCGCTGGTGCAGCGGTATTAACCTGGTGGGAGCGCCGCTTGTTAGGCTTTTGGCAAGATCGCTATGGCCCAAATCGGCTGGGTCCCTTCGGTATTGGGCAGGTCTTAGCCGATATGATCAAGCTACTCACCAAGGACGACTGGGTTCCTCCTTTTGCCGATCGGGTTGTTTTTATCTTTGCGCCAACGGCGATTGTTGTAGCCATGATGATGGGTTTTGCGGTAGTCCCTTTTGCCCCGGGTGTGATGATTATTGATGTCAATATCGGTCTATTATTTTTTCTTGGTATGACCTCCCTTGCGGTGTATTCAGTGCTACTAGGTGGCTTAGCATCGAATAATAAATATGCGTTGTTGGGCGGCTTGCGTTCGGCAGCACAGATGGTCAGTTATGAAGTGTTTATGGGTTTATCATTGATGGGTGTGGTGATGATGACCGGTAGCTTTAGCCTGGTTGATATCGTTGCAGCGCAATCCAATGTGTGGTTTTGTTTTTCTCAAGTGCTGGGTTTACTGGTTTTTGTTATCGCAGGGATTGCCGAAAGTCATCGTTTACCCTTCGACTTGCCCGAGGCAGAGCATGAGTTAACCGCTGGGTTTCATACCGAATATGGCGGCATGAAGTTCGCCATGTTTATGCTCGGAGAATATCTCGGTCTGATGTTGATCTCATGCATGATTGTGACGCTGTTCTTCGGCGGTTGGATGGGGCCTGCCTTTATTGGTCATTGGTTACCGCCCCTAGCTTGGTTCGGTCTTAAAGTGCTCTTAGTGATTAATTTCTTTGTGCTATTGCGCGCGGCAATTCCGCGGCCTAGATATGACCAGCTTATGTCATTGGGCTGGAAGGTGATGTTGCCAATAACACTGATCAACTTAGTGATTACCGGTGCTGTATTGCTGTGGATGGAGGGNGGAGTCTAATGTTAAGTGAACTGCGAACCATGTGGGAAATCTTTAAACATAGCTTTACCAGAGCGGATACAGTGCAGTATCCAGAAGAGATGCCCTATTTGGCGCCACGCTATCGCGGGCGCATTGTTCTGACCCGCGATCCCGACGGTGAAGAGCGTTGCGTCGCCTGTAATCTGTGCGCCGCGGTCTGCCCTGTAGACTGTATTGCGCTGCAAAAAGATACTCGTGAGGATGGCACTTGGTATCCCGAATTTTTCAGGATTAATTTTTCCCGCTGCATTATGTGTGGTATGTGTGAGGAAGCCTGCCCTACCTATGCCATTCAACTAACCCCAGACTTCGAAATGTGTGAATACGATCGCCAGAACATGGTTTATGAGAAAGAAAATCTGTTGATCGATGGTGTTGGTAAGTATCCGGATTACAATTTTTATCGCGTATCTGGAATGCAAACCGCTTTTAAAGATAAGGGTGAAGCTAACAATGAAGCAGCACCTATTGATACTAAGAGCTTATTGCCATGAGGTTTTTTGATTGTGCAGATTATAGCAACCGAGAGGTTGCCGCGGCTTGTCTAACAGGGCATCAAAATATTTTCTTTTTTATGTCATTAAAGGACCAATATCATGCTTGAGATTACGTTATTTTATATTGCCGCCTCTATTGCATTGATCGCCACAGTATTGGCCATGACAAGAGCTAATGCGATTCATGCCCTTATTTACCTTATCGTGTCTCTGCTGGCGGTAGCGGTGATTTTCTTTTTGATTGGTGCGCCCTTCGCCGCAGCACTTGAAATTGTTATTTATGCGGGCGCCATTATGGTTCTGTTTGTATTTGTGATCATGATGCTTAATTTGGGTGAAGAGGGTGATGCCCGTGAAAGAGGGCTGTTGCAGCCGAAGATATGGGCTGGGCCGGCACTGCTGTCACTGCTATTGTTTGCTGAGTTACTGTATATGATTTCGACTATTGAAGGACCGGTATCAATGCAGGCAGTGACTGCAAAAGAAGTCGGTTTGGCGCTTTTTGGTCCCTATGTGTTGGCAGTAGAGATTGCCTCCATGTTACTGCTCGCTGGCTTGGTAGGCTCCTATCATCTCGGGCGCCGCTACCTAGAGCGAGAGGTGTAGGCTATGGATGGTTTAAATATTCCGTTAAACCATATTCTGCTGGTTTCTACCTTGCTGTTTAGTATCGGACTGCTGGGTCTGATGATTCGGCGCAATATTATTTTTATCTTGATGTCACTTGAGGTAATGCTCAATGCCGCTGCACTCGCATTTGTGGCGGCAGGTGCGCATTGGGGGCAGCCCGATGGTCAGATTGTCTTTATGTTGATCCTGAGCGTTGCTGCAGCGGAGGTTGCTGTGGGCTTGGGGCTTGTNTTGCAAGTTCAGCGGCGCTTTAAGACATTGGATATGGACAGNGCCGATAGGATGAGNGGTTAATCATGGCTGAATTGATCGGCTTAGTGCCATTGATACCAATGCTCAGCTCGATNGTNCTGATGTTGGCCTATGCCGTCTTGCCGCGGTTGTTGATNGGCCTNCTTGGTGTCGGNTCGGTGGCNGCNGCGGCANTANTGACTTTATTGATTGGTTTGGANTTTATNGCCAATCCGCAACCTTTCCAGTTAACCCTATGGACTTGGATGCAGGTAGGTGATTTTAGCCCGGGTATTGCGTTTTACTTTGACGGGCTGACATTGGTAATGATGTCAGTGATTACCGGCGTAGGCTTTTTAATCCATCTTTTTTCAACTGAATTTATGGAGCAAGATGCCAGCTACGCGCGTTATTTCGCCTACCTAAATATGTTTGTCGCTGCCATGTTGGTGCTAGTGATGGCAGATAATTTATTACTGCTCTATCTCGGCTGGGAAGGCGTGGGGGTGTGTAGTTACTTACTGGTGGGATTCTGGTATCAGCACAGTGCCAACGGTCAGGCCGCTCGCAAAGCTTTTGTGGTCACCCGTATTGGTGATACGGCCATGGCACTGGGGTTATTTTTATTATTTACCCAGTTGGGCACCTTAGATATTCAATTGATGTTGGGAGTCGCCAATCAGCAGTGGCAGGTGGGTGATATGCTGCCGATGATTGCTTGTTTATTATTGCTTGGTGGTGCGGTGGGTAAGTCAGCACAACTACCACTGCATACCTGGTTGCCTGATGCAATGGCGGGTCCAACGCCGGTCAGTGCACTGATCCATGCGGCGACTATGGTAACAGCAGGTGTTTATTTGATTGCTCGTACCCATGGCCTATTTTTATTGGCGCCGACAGCCATGATGGCCGTAGCGTTGATCGGTTTAGCAACCTCGCTGATGGCCGCTTTTACCGCTTTAATGCAGTCGGATATCAAACGTATTCTCGCTTATTCAACCATCAGTCAGATCGGCTATATGTTTCTGGCACTGGGTGTTGGCGCATGGACTGCAGGTATCTTTCATCTAATGACCCATGCGTTTTTTAAGGCACTGTTGTTTTTGGGGTCAGGGGCCATTATTCACTATCTGCATCATGAGCATGATATTTTCAAGATGGGTGGATTACGCAAAAAAATGCCCATTACCTTTTGGAGCTTTTTGATTGGTTCGGCCGCACTGGCCGCACTGCCAATGACATCAGGGTTCTTTAGCAAGGATCAGATTTTGCTACAGGCCTATCAATTGCCGGACATTGGACCTTGGTTGTGGATGGGAGGATTGCTCGGGGCACTACTGACTGCGATCTACAGTTTTCGTTTGGTGTTCGTGGTGTTTTTTGGTCAGGCCAACACTGAACCCAGTGGTGATGTAGGCTGGCGCATGGGATTGCCCTTAATTCTACTCTGTGCCTTGGCGATGCTTGGCGGATACTTTGTTATCCCTGTGGCAGATGTCTTTCCAGTTGCTAGTGCCGATCACCCTGCTCACTGGGTGGAATATGTCTCTATCTCGGTGCCATTACTCGGTTTATTGGTAGCCTACGTGATTTTCTATAGTAAACAACTCAATGTGAATGGATTAATTAATTCTACTATCGGTCAGTTGCTGAGAGCATTTTGGTTAAGTGGTTGGCGAATAGATTGGCTCTATGATGCGATCTTTGTGCGGCCCTACGTTATGTTGTCTGGACTGATGAAGAATGAGCCTGTCGATGGGTTTTATGGCCTTATTGTTGCGATTAATCAAACCTTTAATCACTGGGGTNTGCGTTCGCAAACGGGTCGTATGCGCTGGTATATCGCCAGTATGGTATTTGGTCTTATCGTGCTGATAACGCTGGCACTGCAGATTCCGGCGGAGGCACTTAAATGATAATGGTTAACCTGATACTGATATTACTGATCGGTGGNCTGTTGGCCATGCTNTCAGAGCGTCTTGGTGAGAATGTNCCCCGCGGTGTGGCATTAACCGTGATTTTGGTCGATATAGCCTATTTAGTGTCAGAGCTCGCAGGATTATCAGCTATAGCCCAACTTCAGGCGCCTTTGCCCAGCGATCCTAGCACTTGGTTAATGCATTTCAAGGCGCAGTGGATTCCCAGTTTTGGTATTAGTATCGAACTCGCATTAGATGGCATCAGTTTGCTGATGGTTTTACTGACATTAGTATTGGGTGCTATTGCTGTCAGCGCTTCGTGGACCGATGTGATGACTCAGCGCGGTTTCTTTGAAGCTAATCTTTTGTGGACATTAGCCGGTGTTCTCGGTGTGTTTATGGCCTTGGATCTGTTTTTGTTCTTCCTATTTTGGGAGGTCATGCTGATTCCAATGTACTTTATGATCGCCATATGGGGACATGAAAATCGTGGCTATGCCGCCATGAAGTTTTTTATTTTTACTCAGGCAAGTGGNTTGTTGATGTTGGTGGCNACGCTAGCANTGGTGAAGGTTAATTACNGTGCTACNGGACAATGGAGNTTTAGTTATTTTGATCTNCTNGNTACACCGATGNNTGAACAAACNGCTTATTGGTTAATGCTCGGTTTCTTTATTGCGTTTGTGGTCAAATTGCCGGCCTTCCCATTTCATACCTGGTTGCCAGATGCGCACACCCANGCNCCCACNGCCGGTAGTGTTATTTTGGCAGGNATTCTGCTTAAGACAGGTGCTTATGGCCTGATTCGATTTGCTGTACCTCTGTTCCCCGAAGCGGCAATGGATTTCTCGCTGACCGCCATGACGTTGGGTGTAGCGGGTATCATCTATGGCGCGGTCCTGGCCTTCGCCCAGACTGACTTCAAGCGACTAGTGGCCTATAGCAGTGTGAGTCATATGGGCTTCGTCATTCTCGGCGTTTACGCGTGGAACGAGCTGGCATTGCAGGGTGCGGTTATGCAGATGGTGGCTCACGGCTTCAGTACNGCGGCACTGTTTATGATTGCTGGCGCATTGCAAGAACGGCTTCACACTCGAGATATGCGCGAGATGGGCGGGCTTTGGCTGCAGATGCCGCGTATGGGTGCGGTGACGATGTTTTTTGTGGTGGCTTCACTAGGTCTGCCTGGACTNGGTAATTTTGTTGCTGAGTTTTTAGTGTTGCTCGGGTTGTTTCAGGTCAACCCTTGGATAACGGTGCTGGCGGCCCTGGGTTTGATTGTTGGCGCTATCTATTCTCTAATTTTAATGCAGAGATCATTTCAGGGTGAGTTTAATACCAAGCTTAAGGGCCGTAGCCTGACCGATTTTGCTAGTCGTGAAATGCTGACCATGGCAGTGATGATGGTGGCGCTGATTGCCTTGGGCTTATACCCCCAGCCAGTATTGGANCTGGCTCAGCCAGTAGTAGACAGCCTGCTTGAACTTACTTCAGTGGAGATAATGCCATGAATGCGAGCCAGTTGATGGCATTGATGCCAATCCTGACACTGTCACTCACAGCAGTGGTGCTGATGATTCAGGCATCAATTAAGCGTGATCAGACAGTAGCTTGGTGGATTACCGCGGCAGGTTTCTTGCTGAGTATTTGGGCTGCCGGTTATGCCCGTGAGTTTAACCAGTCTGTGACTGTTTTATTGGAAGTAGATGATTGGGGNCTGTTTTTTAGTACGTTGATCCTATTNGCTTCTNTGGTTAGTTTGATTCTATCGNGAGAGTCTTTCTTGCGCGAAGGNGAACGCAAAGAAGAATATTATTTGTTACTNGTGCTATCAGTCCTCGGNGCCCTTGTGCTNGTTCAGTCTAGTCACATGGTGTCGCTATTGTTGGGNATGGAGCTTATGGGNGTCGCTCTTTATGGCATGATTGCATTTCCNGAGAGNGGTGAATTACCGCTNGAGGCGGCGATAAAGTATTTGGTNTTATCAGCCTGTGCCTCGGCTATGTTGTTATTCGGATTTGCACTGNTCTANGCNGCAACCGGTGATTTAANTTATGCTGGTATAGGNGCNGCNGCCGGTACNGCCTACGGNCAAGANCCATTGGTTATGATGGTGGGNAGTGCGATGATCCTAGCGGGTCTGGGATTTAAGTTGTCTGTGGTGCCATTTCATATGTGGACTCCTGATGTCTATCAGGGCGCTCCGACGCCGGTAACGGTTTTTCTTGCGACAGTATCTAAGGGCGCTGTATTTGTCGCCCTGAGCCGATTTTATGTAGCGGCAGAACTGTATCAGTACAGCACATTGATTTTGGCGTTATCGATAGTGGCTGCGACATCAATGCTTTTCGGTAACTGGCTGGCATTGCGACAGGATGATATCAAACGACTGCTCGCCTATTCGTCTATCGCACATTTTGGCTATTTATTGTTGGCTTTAATTGCCATGTCCTATGCGCAGGCCATCACCGAAGCACAATTGATTGGTGAAGCTGTTACCTTCTATTTGACCGCTTACATACTGACAACGTTAACTGCCTTTGCGGTGGTGACGCATCTCTCCGGTGAAGATGAAAAGTCTTTGTCGATTGGCGCGTTTGACGGTCTCTTCTGGCGTCAACCGATGCAGGCCTGTGGATTGTCAGTAGCGCTGCTATCTTTTGCGGGAATACCACTTACCGCTGGATTTATCGGCAAATTTTATTTGATTAATGTCGCCATTCAAAGCCAGTTATGGGTGTTGATGGCCGCTTTGGTGCTGGGTAGTGCCATTGGCATTTACTATTATCTGCGTTTTATTTTTGCCATGAGTAAGACATCGGCAATGACCGCTAATGATTCATCACCATCGATCATTGGTGCTCAAGATGTACTCACTCTATTGTTGTTAGTGTTGGTGATTATGCTGGGGAGTTGGCCGCAGCCGTTTATTGAGTTTGCTGGCCGCCTGTAAACCCACAGTGGAGGAAGCGATGTTACGTTCTGTTGACCTAAGTGATTATATGCTGCATGACCCAGTGAGAATATCGGCCGAGGCGGATATGTTTACTGCGATTAATTTGATTATTGATCATCGAGTGTCGGGTATCTGTGTTGTTGATCAACAGGATATGTTGGTAGGAGTCCTTTCCGAAATGGATTGCCTCAAAGGGATATTAGCAGCCACCTATAATGACAATGGCGGTGTTGGTCGGGTGCGAGAGTATATGACAGTTGATGTGGATTTTTGCGATGTCCATGCTGACCTAGTGGATGTGGCGGATGATATGTTGAAAAAAGGCCATCGACGACGTCCAGTATTAGATCATGGACGGTTGGTAGGTCAGATTACTTGCCGTCAGTTATTGCGTGTTGTCAGTGAATTTAATCATAATCAAGTAGCCGCTCATTAGCGATGACTAGGCGACAGACTGTGACTTATAATTGATAATGTTACGCTGTTGGTCGAGTTGGTAGAGATGTTGTGCTCGTCCGGGCATCTCTTGCAATGAGTGCTCGGTAATCCTCTGAAAGTATTGAATAAATCGCCGTATCTGCTGTGCCGACATAAGGCCTGATTTGGCGGGATTTGCAGTGCTTTTTAGGTGTTCTATTAGTTTGCTTTCTTGCTCAAGTCGCCAGTTATATACCGTATCGAACGAAGGCGCTTGCAACATAATCAACTGATCCACCATAGCAAATAGCTGCTGGTAATTGCCGGCCAATGATTGATTGATATAGTGGCGCCAATGACCTTTAGAATCCTCGGTTTTTTCCAGTGAGTTGATCGGCAATTGTAGTTCAGATTCAGACTGAGCTGTTGCTCCCCAACACCAACCTTCAATAACAATTAGACTTACCGCGCCGCGGTGCATCTCTACTTTGTCGCCAGTAACTCTATCATCGATGCTTTTATCAAATCTGGGTATCTGAGTGTCCTCTCCGGCTGTAAGTTGCTCTACAGTCCTTATGGCGAGATCGATATCGTGAGTGCCTGGTACACCGCGAGTGGCCAGTAGGGGGTGAGTAGTATCAGCCAATAGAGCGCGTTCAGCCTTGGTCAAGTAAAAGTCATCCATGGATAGAGAAACAGCCTTGATACCATGGCGATCGGCGATCATGGTGCATAGATAATCAGCCAGTGTGGATTTTCCTGATCCCTGACTGCCATTGATTCCCAATATTTGTGTGGTTGTGCCGGCGGCGTATCGATCAGAAAATTGCTGTAATAGTGGTTCGAACCATTGTTGGGCACTTTGCAAATAGGCCTGCGGTAATTTGTGCCGTTCGATAAAATCTTGTGCTGTCACTGATGATTGGTCTATTGAGGTTAGAGCGGAAATCCATAGACTAGCACAACCTGCTTTTAAGGCAAAATTCTATGCATCGATCAATGCTTGGTTGTTTCAGTCGCTACTGCTAATTACCGATGCCACCGTCATGGCAAACTGTCGACGCAATTTTGGTAGAGGCGAATATTAAAATGAATGTCGGTAGTTAATCGTTCTAAGGTTCGCAGATACTGTTGCTGCGCCGGCTTGGCATGCCAGTAGTAGGGCGTCATATGCAATAGATCGGCAATAGCCGAACCCTCAACATCGATAGTTTGCAATATGTCCATTTCATTGAGCAGCCTAAATTCATCACTGTTATCGATGAATTTATGATTGCCCTGATGGGGTACCGGCTGATCATAGATATGAGCGGTGAGTCCTGATAGATGTTGTTTACCTGGCCCCACCAACATCAAGTAACCCTTGGGTTTAATTACTCTTGATGCTTCAGCGGGACTGAATGGTGAAAAGATCGCCATCGCCATATCGATACTATTATCAAAAAGGGCAAGGTTAAAGCTACTATCCACTGCCAGTTGTGCGTTAAATGGTCGTTTTGCTGCTAGGCGGACGGCGGTTTTTGAGATATCAACGCCTACCAGTTGGAGATCATCTCTAACCGCGCTAATGGCTTGCAAATAAAAGCCCTCACCACAGCCAATATCCAAAAACCTGCTGTTGATGGCCATGCTTGAAAGTTGTTGGCTAATGTGGAGAGCGAGATTGTCATAGTAGCCGCGATTGAGAAATCGTTGGCGGCTACGAATCATTTCGTCACTATCGCCGGGATTGCGACTGCGTTTATGCTGAGCCAGAAGAAGATTGAGGTAGCCTTCTTTGGCTCTATCAAAGCTGTGGTTATTGAGACAGCGGTAGGTTTTACCTGCGTTTTCAGGGTTGAGTCGATTGCCGCAACTAGGGCACCTATAGCCATCATTGGCTGTAATGGCTTGTTTGGCGGTGAATTCAGGATAGGTAAATGTTGACATCGGTCACCCAGAAGTTAAGGGTGGAGTTTACTCTGAGTGCGCACTCGGTTCCAACGTATAAACCACACCGTCAAACCAGTGTGGTTTCCCAATTAAGTGCATTGCGGGTAATTTAAAATAGTCCGGCAACCTGACCTTTATCATCGATAGCGATACTATTCGCTGCTGGGACTCTGGGTAATCCAGGCATAGTCATAATGTCACCGCAGACAATAACAATAAAACCTGCACCAGCACTCAATCTTACTTCGCGTAGAGCGACTACGTGCTCAGAGGGAGCCCCTTTAAGATTAGGGTCAGTTGAAAAGCTGTATTGAGTCTTGGCGATACAAACCGGTAAATGGCCATAACCAGTATCTTGCAGATCACGAATCTGATCGCGAATTTTCTGATCGGCAATAATATCATCCGCCCGATAAAGTCTTGTTGCGACGGTCTTAATTTTGTCCCAGATTGGCATATCGTCAGGATAAAGGGGTGCAAAGCTTGCCGCGCCGCTGTCGGCAATAGAGGCAATCTCTTCAGCGAGTTCCTCAGCGCCTGCTCCGCCATCTGCCCAATGGGTGCATTCGATAGCCTTCACCCCGTTGGCGTCAGCAATCTGTTTGATAAGGGCAATTTCGGCATCGGTGTCTGCAGTAAATCGATTGATACCTACCACAACAGGAACACCAAAAGATTTNACNTTTTCGATATGNCTCACCAGATTGCANCATCCATCTTGCAGTGCATCGAGATCTTCTTTNTCCANATTGTCTTTGGTCACGCCACCNTGCATCTTTAGCGCNCTNGTGGTGGCAACNATCACTGATGCATCCGGTGCTAGACCTGCGGCACGGCACTTAATATCGAAGAACTTTTCCGCCCCCAAATCGGCGCCAAAACCCGCTTCTGTGACCACATAATCAGCCATTTTAAGACCGGCTTTGGTAGCGATAACTGAGTTACAGCCATGGGCTATATTAGCGAAGGGGCCGCCGTGGATAATCGCTGGATTATTCTCAAGTGTTTGCACCAAATTGGGTGCTAGGGCATCCTTGAGTAATACCGACATAGCGCCGGTGCCGAGAATATCCCTAGCATGAACAGGCTTGTGGTCTCTAGTGTAGGCAACCACAATTTTATCTAAGCGGGTTTTTAAATCGTCTAGGTCGGTGGCTAAGCAAAAAATCGCCATAACCTCAGAAGCCACGGTAATATCGTAGCCATCCTGACGCGGAAATCCATTGCCGGGGCCGCCNAGNCCACANTTGATNCTGCGCAGGGCGCGATCATTCATATCGGCAACGCGCTTCCAGACTATCCGTCGGGNATCGATTTCAAGCTTATTGCCCCANTGAATATGATTATCGATCAGTGCCGACAGCANATTATGNGCTGCACCTATAGCGTGGAAATCACCAGTAAAGTGGAGGTTTATATCTTCCATCGGAACTACTTGCGCGTAGCCTCCGCCTGCAGCACCCCCTTTCATGCCAAAGCAGGGCCCCAGGCTGGGTTCGCGCAAGCACACTAGCGCTTTTTTGCCAATGCGATTAAGGCCATCGGTCAAGCCCACTGATGTAGTGGTCTTGCCCTCACCTGCAGGGGTGGGCGTGATAGCGGTCACTAGGATTAGCTTGCCATCGGGTCGGTCATTTAAAGAGCTAATATGCTGTGGGTCAATCTTTGCTTTTGTTCTGCCATAGGGAATAATTGCTGCGTCAGGGATATTCAGTTTGCTAGCAATTTCACCGATGGGTTGAGTTTGTGCCCTTCGGGCGATATCAATATCACTCATAGATCATACTCCACAGAGGCCAACGATAATCAGACATTATCAGTGGCTTTTTTAGACTAGTTATTGTTGACGTCATCTTCCTAGCCTGACTGTTTTGATGTATTTCTGCAACCGTCTAGGGTTGTCTTAAAAACGACCGGAGTGTATGTCTGGCGGGGGTTATAGGGATGACGCTGTGTGATACATTGCGGTCGTAATCACAGGATGCTCAGCCTTGGTTGATAGTTACACTGCTCAAATAAGACTATGAGATATGGCTATGAAATCAAGTGCAAAGGTTGTGGTAGTTGGCGGTGGTGTTGTTGGAGTAAGTACTCTCTATCATCTTGCCAAAAAAGGCTGGACTGANGTGGTNCTNGTTGAGCGCAAGGAATTGACCTCNGGNTCAACTTGGCANGCGGCAGGTTTATTGCCANTGTTTAATATGAGTTATTCAGTGGGCAAGTTACACCAATACTCAGTTAACTTTTACCATGAACTGGAAAAGGAAACCGAGCAAAATGTCGGTTTTAGCGTAGTGTCTAATATTCGTCTTGCCGCAAATCAAGATCGTATGGATGAGTACAAGTATTACGCAGGGGTTGCTCAGACTGTTGGTGTCGAGGTGAATTTTCTTACGCCAGAGCAGGTTAAAGAGGCTTGGCCNATGGCCAATGTNGANGGCATTATTGGCGCTATCCAGCACCCAGACGATGGNTATATCCAACCCGCAGATCTCACTCAGGCATTAGCCAAGGGCGCTCGTGCGCGCGGTGCTGAGATTTACCGCAATACTGCCGTTATCGATATTGAGCAGCAGTCTGACAACAGTTGGATCGTTAAAACCGATAAAGGCGATATCCATTGTGAGCATGTGGTGTCTTGTACAGGTAATTTTGCGCGCAAAACCGGTGAAATGGTCGGTCTAGATATCCCTGTAATTCCAGTAGAGCACCAATATATCGTTACCGATCCGCACCCTGAGGTTTTGGAACGCAAGGCACAAGGATTGCCTGAGCAGGCGGTACTGCGCGAATCCGATGCCGGTTATTACCTTCGTGAAGAAGCCGGTGGCTTTATTCTCGGCCCTTATGAAGAGGGTGCGCCCTGCTGTTATGTGGATGGACCCAGTGATCAGTCAGAATACGANTTATTTAATGGCGACCTTGATCGTCTTATGCCGCATATNGAGGCNTGTATGGCGCGTGTACCCGCCTTNGCTGAGGTCGGTGTTAAGACNGTCTANAACGGTGCTATCGCTTATACACCAGATGGCAACCCTATAGTTGGTCCTGCCTGGGGTCTGAAAAATTTCTGGCTTAATGAGGGCCATAGCTTCGGAATTACCGCTGCCGGCGGTGCCGGTTGGCAGCTAGCCGAGTGGATTGTCGATGGTGAACCCACTGTCGATATGATGGGTGTCGATCCGCGCCGTTTTGGGCCCTATGCCAGTCGCGGTTATTTGCGCAGCAAAAATGAAGAAGCCTATGATCATGTGTTTAAAAATCATTATCCCGATGAAGAGCGCGGAGCAGCACGGCCACTAAAGACTGCACCCTGCTACGAGCGTATGCGTGAGTTGGGTGCAGTGTTTGGCTCGGTCTATGGTTGGGAAAGGCCTAATTGGTTCGCGCCTGGCGACTATTCATTGTCTGATCAAGATCTCGATAAGGCCAATACGCTATGGAATAAAAACCATTCCAAAGCTTTGGATGATGGCCGTATTGTTGAGAAAAACTCTTTCCGTCGTTCAAACTATTTTGACTTTGTCGGTCAAGAGTGCCGCCACGTCAACGAGAAAGTGGGCCTACTGGATATGTCCGCATTTTCCAAAGCGACTGTTACTGGCCCGGGTGCAGAGGCTTGGTTAAATAGTATTGTGGCCAATACGGTTCCCAAAGGTATTGGTCGTATTGGCCTGTGTCATATGCTGTCACAAAATGGTGGTGTACGCGCTGAGTTTACGATCTATAAGCGGGCTAAAAACAGCTACTACTTGGTATTTGCTGGCGCTCAAGAGCGTCATGACTGGGATTACCTGTGCAAACTAGCGCCAGCTGACGGTTCGGTCAATCTACAGAAAATCACCACTCAGCTAGGTGTGTTGGTTTTGGCTGGACCAAAGTCACGCGATGTACTGCAAAAGCTTACCGATACAGACCTCTCCAATGATAACTTCAAATGGTTAACCGGTAAGTCGATCAATGTCGGTTATGCCCAGGCTGAGGCGCTACGGGTTAATTTTGTTGGTGAGCTGGGTTGGGAATTACATCATCCGATTGAGATGCAGAATTACATCTTTGATGAGTTGATCAAGGCGGGTGCCGAGTTTGATATAAAGCCATTCGGTATTCGCGCCATGGACAGTATGCGGTTAGAAAAATCTTACCGTTTGATTCCGCGAGAAATGTCGATTGAATATTCTGCTCTGGAGTCGGGCCTGCATCGTTTTGTTAAGCTCGATAAAGACTGCGACTTCGTCGGTAAGCAGGCACTGTTGGCATGGCAGAAGAAAGGTTTTGCCAATTGTTTTGTAACCTTAGAGGTTCATGGCGTAACTGATGCTGATGCGCGTGGCTCAGAGGGACTTTATAAAGAAGGTCAGCTAGTAGGGCGGGCGACCTCCGGAGGGTTTGGGTTCCGCACCAATAAGTCTTTGGCACTTGGCTTGGTGAAGGCGGAGTTTGGCGCTGTAGGGACTGAATTAGAGATTGAAATTCTTGGCCATCGCTACGCCGCGACAGTGATTCAGGAGTCACCGTTTGATCCTGATAACAGGCGTCTGTTGGGGTAAAGTTAGCGCGTCGTGCACGGATATTGTGGTGTCGTAGCACCATATGCGGTGACCAGCAAACAAGCACAGACTGCGGGCCATGGTGGGCCGATAAAACAACGGTTTATTCACGCTGATGTGGACTCTAATGTGGACTACTTACTATGACTGAACGGACGGGACGAAGAAGGGCAGGTAGAGAGGCCGGCGGTCGCGAGGGGCGCCGTGAGGCTCGTGCTAACGCGACGGTTAAGGCAATGCCTTTTATCGAGCGCAAAATCCCCTACTTTGAAATGCTCTCCACAGAAGCCCTCGAGCTGATTGAACACAACGCCGATCGACTGTTGGCTGAAATAGGCATTGATTTTCTAGATGACCCAGAAGTTTTAGAGCTGTTCAAAAACGCCGGTGCCGAGGTAGAAGGTACCCGCGTACGGTTTGCACCGGGACTTTGCCGCTCAATCATTCAGGCTAGCGCGCCTGCAAGCTACACCCAGCACGCCCGTAACCCCGCTCGCAGCGTCACCATTGGTGGCAAAAATACTG
>NYXU01000073.1 GCA_002685715.1 Porticoccaceae bacterium
GGTGAGGGGGGCGACCAAGCGCACCGCAGATAGCATCAACGTCGGTTGAGTCAGCGAGCAGAGCATCGCGAAAGATCTGCGAGACCCGCTGCGCCAATACGCTCTGCCAATGCGAGTTGTTCAGTCCAGACGTTTCTGGGCCGCTCTTGGTTATGAAACATTGTCGGCAAGCCTGTTTGGCTTGTGAGTTCGTAAAGTCTTGCCTGTCGATCCTTGCCGGTGGCCTTGTCGATACCCATGTGTGGATGTAAAACCCGGATTAGCGGCACGCCTTTAACAAAACAAATGTTCTTGAGGGACTCAGAAAACACAGCTGGCATCCCGGGCACGAACGTAACCCTGGTTCCGGTTGTCATGACCGCCGCTTCGTCGAGGGAGATGAATTTGGGGTTAGGTGAGGTCGACCCAGTATTCAAGTTTCGTTCGTTATCTGACATGTCGCGGTGCTCCGAGTTTTTTATAATTATCTCTATGTATATGTTATAGCATGGTATATGCTAATAAATCAATTATTGCGAATAAATATTTTTTTATGAAAATAAATAAGGGAGTTAGCATGACGAAGATTTGTAACGAAAATAAAGAAAAAAACCTTGCAGTAGCTAGAAAACTGCTGGCCAGCCTAATGAGTGGAGACAAAGATCAAGCCATCACACTGATCAACGAGAACTTTGTAATGTCTTTGCCGGTCTCGGTAAGTCCCAAACCAATATCCGGTGCTAGATCATTCGGAAGGTATGTTGAAGCAGCGACGCAAATATTTGTGGGCGAAGCGAAATTTGAAGAACTCAACGCTATCTCGGTCGGAGATACCGTCGTTCTGGAAGTCAAAGTCATTGCTAGGACAAAATCCGGAAACCAATACGAAAACCTCTATGTCCACTGGTTCGAACTGGAAGCCGGTAAGGTATCTCAGTGGCGGGAGCATGTGGATACCAAACGCGCGTTTGAATGTCTGACGTAATCAATGGCCTCGGTTTAATCCCCATGTTTGTGCGCTATCGGTTCCTCCGTATCTTCATCATGAGGCCTTCTTGTATGGAGGTCTCATGGTCGCGGCAAGTTTGGATATGACCTTCGACGTGGTGAAGATAGACTTGGAATGACTGAAGTTCTTAAACCCATCGTGGCCATGGTATGAGCCCATACCGCTGGGTCCCACGCCGCCGAAGGGCAAGTCCTCTTGACCGACGTGCATGATGACATCGTTGACGGTAACTCCGCCTGAAGTTGTTTGTGTTAGTACTCGGGTTTCCTCTGCCTTATCAGCGCCAAAGTAATACAGCCCCAGAGGTCGATCTTTGCTGTTCACATGGTCCAGAGCCTCGCTTAGATCGTTGTATTGCTTGACTGGGAGTATGGGTCCGAAAATTTCGTCTTGCATTAGCTGCATATCTTCGCTGGGGTCGAGGGCAAGTGTGGGTGGGATGCGTCGATGCTCCTGCTGAGAAAAGTCTTCTGCTGCGGGATTAAGCTCAACCAGCTTGGCACCTTTTGCGCTCGCGTCTTCTATGTAGCCTTGCAATCGCTCGAAGTGATGTGCATTAACGATGCTGGTGTAGTCAGGGTTATCCTTGATTGTTGGGAACATTCTGGCAATGCACGCACGCGCGTGCTCGACAAATTCATCGCGACTTTCTTCGGGTAAATAAACGTAATCCGGTGAAAGGCAGATTTGTCCGGCATTCATGGTTTTACCTGCCATGATGTTGTTTGCAGCGAGCTTTAGATCTGCAGATCGCCCAATGATCACCGGTGATTTGCCGCCGAGCTCCAGTGTTACCGGAACTAGGTTCTCGGCCGCCCCCTTCATAACGTGTTTGGCCACTGACATCGCACCAGTGAATATCAGGTGGTCGAAGGGAAGGCGGGAAAAGGCGCTGCCAACTTCAGGGCCGCCGGTGAACATTGCGACTTCCTCTTCGTCGAATTCCTCAGCGAACACATTTTTCATCAACTCGGAGGTCTCGACCGTGAATTCAGATGGCTTGATCATGGCTCGATTGCCGGCAGCGAAAATTCCGGCAAGTGGACCGAAAGTTAGTTGAACTGGGAAGTTCCAGGGGCTGATGCATCCGACCACACCAAGTGGCTGGAATTCGAGGCGTGCACGCGCTCCCAGTAGGCCCAAAGGAAACATAACCTTGCGTTTTTCGGGTGTCATCCAATTTCGCAAATGCTTTTTGGCGTACTTTAATGGCTCTATTGAGCCATCAATATCTGTCTGTTTGGATAGATCCCGAGAGCGGTGTCCAAAATCGGCGGCCATAGCGTCACCGAAACGGGATCCATGTTTCTCGAGTATATTGATCGCCCGATCAATACGATCTATTCGTGTTTCGGCGCCGACCACACCCTCTGTCAAAAAGGCTTTTCTTTGCCGGTCCAGTGCTACCTGCATGTCTTCATACGTTGGGTTTGTCATGAAATCTCCTTGTATTTTACTGAGTCTAATATTTAGAGCGATTTTATATCAGAATTCGCGAATTTTACTGCTGCCACCAAGGGAAGAACGGAGGCATATCCCTGGCCGTTGATTCGGTAAATTGCGCTTGCCGCTTCTCACCAAAAGCGGCGACCCCTTCCCGTCCGCTACTCTGGCTTTGATAAAACAGCGCCAGCGACTCCACGTAATGTGCATCCAGTGGATGTGCACATGCTGCATTGCGGTACAGCATCTGGCGGGTCAGTGCGATC
Source organism: Porticoccaceae bacterium (assembly GCA_002685715.1). Lineage (GTDB taxonomy): Bacteria > Pseudomonadota > Gammaproteobacteria > Pseudomonadales > Porticoccaceae > HTCC2207. The sequence goes on from NYXU01000073.1 coordinate 2,698, forward strand.
GAGGTGGCACTCTTGTTAGTGAATTTTTTAGCTAGCGAGATCGCGTCATCCAGCAAATCGTCGGCCTTACTTACCGAGCTCACCAAGCCGGTGTCTCGAGCAACAGCGGCAGGGAGAATTTCACCGCTGTAGCACCACTCCAGGGCCCGAGACATACCAACAATGCGAGGCAAAAACCAAGTGGAACAGGTTTCCGGGGTAATTCCAATTTTGTTGAAAACAAATCCAATGCGTGCCTTTTCCGATGCTAACCGCACATCCATCGCGCAGGTCATGGTGGCGCCAACCCCAACAGCGGGACCGTTGATAGCCGCGATCACGGGCTTGGTACACTCGAAAATGGCCAGCGCCACCAGTCCTCCACCATCGCGAATGCCGCCTTGTATTCCGGGCGCAAATTTCGGGTTTTGCAGGTCGCTCAAGGTCGGCTTAAGAGATTCATCGAGGCCAAATACATTGCCTTCGGAGTTCAAATCCATCCCGGCACAAAAAGCGCGACCCGCCCCAGTCACGATGATGGCGCCGACCTCGTCGTCGTTGCTGGCACGCTGAAAGGCGTCGATCAGCTCGCTACCCATCTCCAGTGTAAACGCATTAAGTGATTCGGGTCGGTTAAGTGTCAGCATTAATATACGGTCGCTGACTTCGTAAAGCACAGTGTTGTAGTTCATCGTATTGTAACTCTCAGTGGTGGCTGGTTAGACTTCGTATAAAGTTTGTCGGGGCAGTATTTCTTACAGGAAAAAACAATATCCATTGTATTAGCACAAACCGCGCTACAATAAAAATACAATCCAGAGCTCGCGCTAAGCATACGGGTAGCTCTTCGCGCGTTCATTTCTGCAAGTTTTCGGGCGGCACGCGTAGACCGTGCCGCAGCGCCAAGGAGACCAACAGCGCCGCCCAGGCACCAGTCCATACCCCCTTTAACCCCGCGTAAGCCGCCAGTGACAAGTTGTCCACACTTAATAGAGAAAGCAGCACCAGCGAAATGGCAGCCACCAGCATGCCAGCGATGGCAAAGAGCAGCGTCGCCTTAAGCGGCGATTGCGGCAACCCGCGGGACAGCCCCATTTCATCTGTGCTCAGCCACGCCAGTTTTCCGTTGCGGCCCTGCTTACGACCCGTCCACATCACGACTGCGCTGACAATAGCGGAAAGCACTATTGCGGTGATCAGAAGATCTGCAGCGAAACCATCACCTCCAGAGAAGGGTATAGTTTTTCGTGAGCCCATAATGCCGTAGACAATGCCGGCATTGAGGATGGCGTTTATAGCAAAGTTGCCAATGGCTTGCCTGCGAATATGCTTTTGCAGGTGTTGCTGGTCACTGTTTCTATTCATGTAGTTGCGCTCGACATTGGAGATACCAAAATTGCCTGCTTGTTCACGTTTAATATTTATGACATCATAAATGCTAAAACAATGCAACTAGCGATTGCCGACATTTTTTGAATCAACGCCTAGCCAGATTTTACATAATTTAGTGGAGCACAGAACATGACTAGCAACGCCTATGAGCCACCGAGTGTATGGCGGTGGAATCCCGCCAACAATCAGGCCTTTGCCAACATCAATCGCCCCACCTCTGGTGCGCAACAGGACAAGGGTCTGCCGGTAGGCAGGCACCCTTTGCAACTGTACTCTTTGGCTACTCCCAATGGCATGAAAGTAACTATTATGTTGGAAGAGCTGCTCGCCAGGGGCCACTGCGGGGCTGAATATGATGCGTGGTTGATTAATATTGGCAATGGATCCCAGTTCGATAGCGGCTTCGTGGCTGTCAATCCCAATTCAAAGATTCCCGCCATGGTTGATCACTGCGGTGATGTGCCCATCAGAGTGTTTGAATCCGGCTCCATCCTGCTCTATCTGGCGGACAAGTTCAGTGAATTCATACCCGCTGATCATGCCGGCAGAACAGGGTGTCTCAACTGGCTGTTCTGGCAGATGGCTGCTACCCCGATTCTTGGTGGTGGTTTTGGCCACTTTTACGCTTATGCGCCAGTCAAGATTGAGTACGCTATAGATCGCTATACCATGGAAGTAAAACGGCAACTGGACCTGCTAGACAAAAATCTAGCGGATCGCAGATATATGTGCGGCGATGAGTACACTATAGCGGACATCGCCATCTACCCATGGTATGGCGCGGTGATGCGTGGACATGCGTACGACGCGGCAGAGTTCCTCGAAGCCCATACGTATACCAATCTCGCCCGCTACATTGAGGAGGTACGCCAGAGGCCAGCGGTACAGCGAGGAGAGATGGTCAATCGCCCCTTTGGAAGCAAATCCAAACAGCTACTGGAGCGGCACGACGCCAGTGACTTCGAACTTCGTACCCAGGACATACTGGATCCGGATCCTCCCGAGGAAGAGCAGACCGCTGGCGAGAATGCACAACGACCGAACTGAGGCGCGAAGCGGCTGGTGGTTTGAGAGGGCCCGTAGTGTGACGCTCACTGCGTGAGCCCGCGGCGTTGCAGATCCTTACTATGCGAGCTGCTAGGTACGTTCGATTTTCTCGATGAGATCGCAATGGTGATGTCGATAATCTTGCCCTTTATTTTCATAAAATTTCGCCTTTGGATTGCTTGATCGTGACACCAAGGTGCCACGATCGTGCAGCTTGCGATATTGCAAGCCTGTCGTGGCCAATTGCCAAGTGATTTACAGCTCTTATCAGTTTCAAATACATTCTTTCTTCCAAAGCTGATGGTTTTGACATATTATAGCAGTGTATATGCTATAATAATTTGATGCTGGAGTTATTCTCTGCCTTCTAATCTAGAGGCATGGTTAA
>NYXU01000074.1 GCA_002685715.1 Porticoccaceae bacterium
CAATACCATGTCACCGGCACCGTGCTACCGGTGGTTAAGGTCAATAAGCCTCTGTCTGACTACGGCCGACCCATACAAAATAGCGATGGTAGCTGGCGCAATGACAATAGCCCCGACAAGCTAGTTGCCGATGCCTTAGCAATAGCTTACAAGGATAATCCTGACTTCCCTTGGTCAGATTACGACCGCTGGGATCCCAATGACTATGATGGTGACGGCAATCGTGATGAGGCCGACGGCTACCTCGATCATCTGGTAATCATCTATGCCGGTAAAGGCCAGTCCTCTTGTCAGGGGCTATATAAACTCAATGAAAAATTTACCCATAATGCCAGCGCCGATATTTTCGCTTCATTGCCGACCGATGAACAACAATGTGCAGACCGTATCTGGCCCCATCGCAGTTCATTAACCAACGCTATTGGCAAAGGCCCTGTTGTTGAGGGTCTGGTACATGGCCGCGGCGGCATCGAAATTGGCGATGGCCTGTGGGTCTACGACTACAATATGCAGTCGGAATATACCGAGGTCTCAACCTTTATCCATGAGTTTGGCCATAGTCTGGGACTGCCTGATATCTACGCCCGCGCAACCAACAACTCCACCGCCTCTTGGGAAGTAATGTCGTCCACTACCTCACCGCAACCCCAAGAAATGAGCGCATGGTCGCGCATGATGCTGGGTTGGTTACAGCCCTGTGTTATCCACCCTCAGGCATTCGGCGGTGGTAAACGCCAGTCGTTCTATCTTCAAACCATGAACCAATGGTCCAACCGCCGTGACGAGCCCACAATCGATGGTCTCTGCGATGCCGCTATGGTGATGCTGCCGCCAAAAGTGCGCCATCTCAGCCTTGGCCCACTGGGTCAATCCCAAGGTAAACAAGCCATCTACACAGGTCAGGGCAATGATATGAATCATTACCTCACGCGGGCTTTTGATTTTACTCAGGTACCACCCGAGCAACCGTTGCAATTAAGCTTTGATAGCTGGTTTAAAATCGAAGCAGACTGGGATTACCTCTATGTAGAAGCCAAGACCGCTGAGGGTGAGTACACCAGACTGATGCCAATAGATAAAGACGGCATCACCGATAATTTATCGATTATGCCGTCCAAAAAAGGTCATGAAGGTGCCGGCTCGATCCCCGGCTTTACCGGTCGTTCAGGTGATATGGACGGTGATGGCAAAGTAGAGATTGCCGAGGGCTGTAATCCCGATCTCGATACTGCAATGGCAGAAGATCGTGTTGGCCAATCGGCTGATGACCCATGCCAAACCGCACTGTGGATCAATGCCATATTTGATCTAGAAGCCTATCGAGGCCAACGGATTAGCCTGCGCCTGCATTATTTTGCCGACGGTGCAGCGGTAGAAGATGGCGCACTGATTGATAATATTCGTATTGATGCGCTCAACTATCTGGAGGATTTTGAAGGTGACAGCATGGCCGGCTGGGCCAGCGATGGCTTTACCCTATCCGCAGGCGAGCATCATCTCGCCGTACCCCATTACTATTTGTTGGAATATCGCGACCCCTATGCTGAGTTTAAGCGCGTAACTAATTACGATGCTAACCTCGCCAAACCAGGATTTATTTTCTATCGCAGTCAAGAGGGGCAATTTGAGGCATTTAATGCCAACTATCGGCCCGGAGTATTAGCCTGGTATTACAATGGTGAGTATCTATGGAGCCAGAACGAACCAGCACAATTTGGCCCCGGCCGCGGCTTTCTGTTGCTGGTCGATGCCAACCCCCAAGAATTTGATCTTCCCGCAGTACCCGCTAACTACTTAGCGCAACAAGATGACTGGCGTTTCTATCAATTCGATAACGCAGCGCAACCCTGGTTACATCAACAATTTGTCGATGTCATGTGTCATCAACGGCGAGCGAGTTTTTACTCCGGCGATGTCAGTGAGAGTGACCGTCAACGCTGCGCAAAACAGTTAATTGATGGAAAACCACCGGTAGAATTTTTAAGCTGGAATAATCGCCAATTACTCTATGGTTATACCTTGATTAACAGCTTACTGCCCGGTGATGAGAGACTGAAGTACAAAGGCGTGACCAGTCTATTCGATCTGCGTATCCGCAATGGCGAGACCCAGTTCCGGCTTTATGACCGACTTCTGCGCAACAGGCACTCTGCCGATGCGCCCTTCTCACTGCAGCCTTTTGCCTCTGGGATAGAGATTTACGGTATTGATAATCAGCAGTTGGTCAAACAGTCCTCTGCGAGTTTTGCACCCGTCAGTATGTTTACTGACCGGCGGCCTAATCGCTATCTGAATCCAAAGTTGCCTTTTGGCGGTGTAGATATTCCCGAGGAGGGGCTTACCTTTCGGCTTCTGCAACCGGGCACCAATGCGCCGGCAGATGCCAGAACTAAAGTGGTTATTGATTGGGCCTATTAAGTATCAGCCCCACACTGTAATTAGGACGGAAAAAAGCGCGCACTGTCCTGTGGTTGCCATGGGGGATATTTGTGCATAACCTGATTAAATAAAGGCGAGTCAATAAAATAGTGCAACCATTGCTGTAGGCGCTGATAACTGGATTGATCGAACCAATCCTTATCGACAAAGGCAAACTGTCTGATAAAGGGGAAAATAGCAATATCAGCCAAGGTTGGGGTGTCGGCCAATAGATACTGATTAGCCTGCAGTAGCTGATCTAACTTCAATAAAAACCCTTCACCTTGCTGACGATAGTACTGCTGACTCTCGGCAGGAAATCTATCCCAGTATTTATACTGATCAAGGGCAGTCTTAAAACGGCCATCATTCTCCGCTATAAGAGCCTCTGTGTCAGCTTGCAAGTCAGCTCTAAGCCACTGTTGCGGATCTGACTGCTGTAGCGCCCACAGCATAATATCCACACTCTCATCGAGGATCAGATCACCGTCAAGCAATACCGGCACCGTTTCTTTAGCAGATAACTCAAGCATGGCCTGCGGTTTATTCCCGAGAAAGACTTCTCTTATTTCAACCGTTATACTCACGTATAACAGTGTCATTCGAGCTCGCATTGCGTAGGGGCAGCGGCGAAAAGAATACATGACAGGATGCTTCAATAGCTCAGTCTCCAAAATCGTATGACGCCAACTATAAATCAGCACTCCAAGGAAAAACACCAGTAATGGCTACTAAAAAATTTGATCTTGTTATCTTCGGCGCCACCAGCTTTGTTGGCCAAATTCTTACCGAATATCTGTTCGAACATATTGGCTTAACCCGCAAAGTAAAATGGGCAATCGCTGGCCGCTCAGAGGCCAAACTTAATGAACTGCGCGATAGTCTCGGTGAAAAAGCTGCCAAACTACCGATTATGGTAGCCGATTCCCATGATTCTGAAGCCCTCGATGCCATGTGTGGCAAGTCCCGCGTCATTGTTTCCACCGTGGGTCCCTATATTCGTTACGGTGAAGCGTTGATTGCTGCCTGCGTTAAGAATGGCAATGACTACTGTGATTTGACCGGTGAGGCCTACTGGATTAAACAGATGATCGTCAAATATGAGAAGGCGGCGAAAAAGTCTGGCGCGCGCATTGTTAACTGCTGCGGTTTCGATTCGATACCCTCTGACCTTGGTACGCACTTTCTACAGCAGCATGGCAAACAGCAATTCGGCAGCTATTTTAACGCGGTAAAACTGCGCGTTAAAGCCATGAAAGGCGGCGCCTCTGGAGGTACCATCGCCAGTATGGGCGAAATGATTATTGCGGCAAAAGCCGATCCCGAGGTACGCAAAGCCATGGGCAATCCGTACATTCTGTGCCCAGAAAAGCATAAATACAGTATTCGCCAACACAGCCTCAAAGGCCCAGCCTACGACAGCGACTTTAACAGCTGGACTGGTCCCTTTGTGATGGAGGCCATTAACTCAAGGGTGGTACTGCGCTCTAACGCATTACTAAAAATGGCTTATGGCAAAGACTTTAGTTATGGCGAGGCCATGCTGACCGGTGATGGTGCTAAAGGCCGGGTTAAAGCCTTCGCTCTAACTGCTGCGTTAGGTGCTTTTGCTGGCAGTATGATCCTTGATCCACTGCGCAATCTTATGAACAAATTTGTGCTGCCTAAACCAGGCGAGGGCCCCAGCCTGCAGGATCAGCTCAATGGTTACTTCGATATCCGATTACTTGGCACCAATAAGAAGGGTCAACAGCTTAGCGTACAGGTTACCGGTGACCGTGATCCAGGCTATGGCTGTACCGCGAAAATGCTCGCACAGTCCGCTCTCTGCCTCGCCTTTGATGTGGCCAAAGAAGATAAAGCCGGCGGTTTTTGGACACCCGCCACCGCTATGGGTGATCTGCTGATCGAGCGCCTCAATCAACATGCAGGTATGACCTTTAATCAGCAGTAACTATTGCTTGCGACATAAAAAAACCCACGCTTTTTTCAAGCGTGGGTTTTTTTATTGTAAGCGGTTAAAACATCACCAACTATTCATAATCCGCTCTTTCATCGCATTGACAAGTATCCCAAGCGCTAGGGCATTCATCAGGGTGCTCATATTGCCCATAATATCGCTGATTGGGCCACCGATAACTGGCAATGGACTCGCAGCACCCGAAACAGTGGTCAGAGCCATCGCGATAATCAGCCAGTAAACTCTATTACTATTGTCTTCCATATCGCCCATGACACCAACAACCAGGCCCATAACCGTCAAAATAAGAACCGCTTCAGGAACAGCAACAAATGCAGTAATAAAAGCTACTGCCATACCCAATAAACGTAATATTTGTAATACACCCATGGTAATGCTCCTCTGTTATTTTTCTTATGGTTAATTTTATAGTGTTATTTATGCGCCACGCTTGGCGAACAACCAACTTAACATGTTGCCCCGCTAAATTATAGGTCGCCTCTAAATAGTGCCACCATAAGCAAATGGAGGTTAATAAAACTATTAACAGTCACTGATTCTTTATCTTGGTAGTTTCAGCTAGAATGCGCTCTGACTCTAACCAAGCAGACTAAAAAGCTAATGGCACAGTACGTATACACAATGAACCGGGTGAGTAAAATTGTTCCCCCGAAACGCGAAATCCTTAAAGATGTTTCACTGTCCTTTTTCCCAGGTGCCAAAATTGGCGTGCTTGGGCTAAATGGCGCGGGGAAATCAACATTACTTAAAATTATGGCCGCGTTGGATACCGATATTCAGGGTGAAGCCAGACCCATGCCAGGCATTAAGATCGGTTATTTAGCACAGGAACCGCAGCTCGATCCAGCCAAGGATGTACGCGGCAATGTCGAAGATGGTATGCGTGAAGCGGTCGATGCGCTACGAGGCCTCGATCAGGTTTATGCAGACTATGCAGAGCCTGATGCAGACTTCGATGCACTGGCTAAAAAACAGGGCGAACTCGAAGAAATTATTGAAGCCTGGGATGCCCATAATCTGGATCATTCGCTGGATATAGCCGCGGATGCGCTGCGCTTACCACCTTGGGATGCCGAGGTAGACTCATTATCTGGTGGTGAAAAACGTCGTGTTGCCCTGTGCCGATTATTGCTGTCACGTCCCGATATGTTGCTATTGGATGAGCCAACTAACCACTTGGATGCAGAATCCGTATTCTGGCTGGAAAAATTTCTTGAGGAATTTTCTGGCACCGTGGTTGCCGTTACCCACGATCGTTACTTTCTCGATAATGTCGCGGGCTGGATTCTCGAACTGGACCGCGGGCGCGGTATTCCCTACGAAGGCAATTACTCAACCTGGCTAGAAGCCAAAGGCAAGCGCCTTGAAACAGAGGCCAAACAAGAAATTTCGCGTCAGCGTGCGATTAAGCAAGAATTAGAATGGGTGCGACAAAACCCCAAAGGGCGGCAAGCGAAAAATAAAGCGCGTCTGGCGCGTTTTGATGAACTCAACTCACAAGAATTTCAATCACGCAATGAAACCAACGAGATCTATATCGCACCGGGTGATCGCCTTGGCGATAAGGTTATTGAACTGGACAAAGTCTCTAAGGGCTTTGGTGACCGGCTATTGATTGATAATCTCTCGCTGTCCATACCCAAGGCCTCGGTGGTAGGTATTATTGGCGGTAATGGTGCGGGTAAATCAACATTATTCCGCATGATTGCCGGCACCGAGCAACCCGATAGTGGCAGTATTAGTCTAGGTGAATCGGTCAAAGTAGCCTATGTCGAGCAGAGCAGAGACGCTCTTGATGATAATCACAGCGTCTGGGAGGCTATTTCTGGCGGCCACGATATTCTTAAGATTGGCAATTACGAGGTCTCATCGCGCGCCTATGCCGGGCGCTTTAACTTTAAGGGCAATGACCAACAAAAGCGTGTCGGCGAGTTATCCGGTGGTGAGCGCGGGCGACTGCATTTAGCCAACACCTTAAAACAGGGTGCTAACGTACTGTTACTGGACGAACCCTCCAATGATTTGGATATTGAAACCCTGCGTGCACTGGAAGAAGCAGTCCTTTCTTTCCCCGGTTGCGTATTGGTTATATCCCACGATCGCTGGTTCCTCGATCGTATCGCCACACATATTCTGGCGTACGAAGATAACAGCGAAGTGGTGTTCTTCGAGGGCAACTATAGCGAGTATCACGATGACTTTATTGCCCGTAAAGGCGAAGACGCGCAACCTAAAAGAGTGAAACATAAACGCCTTAAAACTCAGTAATACCAGGATTAAAAGGATAGGTAATAAAGGATAGGCTATGGCTAGCATTTGGCACCACAAACCCAATATTGACTTGATTAACGGCGAGATGAACCAAGGCACTATTGGTGCGCATTTGGATATCAAAGTAACGGAAGTGGGCGATGACTTTATCAGGGGTACCATGCCGGCGGATCATCGCACCTTCCAACCCTACCGTGTTGTTCACGGTGGTGCCAATGTGGTTCTGGCAGAGAGCTTGGGCAGTATAGGCGGTGCTCATGTTATCGATTTAGCGCAGTATAAATGCTTGGGCCAAGAAGTCAGTGCCACCCATCTGCGTCCGGTTTCCTCAGGTCTTGTGGTGGGTACAGCTCGGCCGATTCACCTCGGTCGCCGCTCACATGTTTGGGAGATTCGCTTAGAAAATGAACAGGGTAAATTAACCTGCCTAGCCAAGTTAATCTTGGCTATCGTGCCACACTAGTTATCGCTACTGGTCTCTGCCTGCCACTGAAAAATATTCATCTCAATAAAGACAAAGGCCACCAGCCACATAAAGGCATCCCAGAAATCCAGAAAATCGCCCAGCAGGCCCCAGTACACAGCTGCCGCAAATAAAATGCTATAGAGCACGACTTTGATCACCTGACTAATAGCAACAAATGCACCCTCATGGCGACCGCGCAATTGCAACCACACATCCACCTCTAGAATCACTACCACCGCAATCCAGGTTATTGAATTAATAACATCGACCCAGGCCAACCACTGAATAGCGGTCCAGTCACTGGCACTGCCCAGCAGTTGTTGGCCATTCAGTTTGTAGAGCTCCTGCTCTGCTAATATTAAACAGCTCTGCGCATCTATCATTGGATAATCGTCAATGGTCAGAATACTGCTAAAGCCCTGATTCAGCTGTGCACACAGGTCGGTGACAGCGAAGGGAGAGATATCATACAGCGACAGCATTTTGCTGATATAGCCATAGAATGAGTAAACGATAAACCCATAACAGAAGGTTCGCACAGCAATAAAAGACAGCTGCACTTTGCGTTTGCGCAACGTCTGGTCTTCGAGTACCGATGTTTCTAGCTCAAACATTAACAGCAACAACACCCAGGCTGCGGTATCTATGGTGGAAGTAAAACCCTGAATAATCTCCGCAAGATCAATACCCTCACTGAAGGTTTGTGCGGTAGCCAGAGACTCTTCTTGAAAAAACAGAAAAATATTAAACGTCAAAATAGCGTAAACGACGTATTTAAAAGCGCGGAAAATAGACTGCGGATTGATGTAACTAGCGAATACCATGGTTATTCCTAACTGCGTTTAATCATACCTAAAATCTAGAGTGCCAACTGTGCTACCAACTGCTGCATCAATCTCTCCAGCCCCTGTTGATCGCAAAAATCAAAGCGCTCAACCTTGGTGCTAGTGATATCCAGCACGCCAAGCAATTGCTCATCACGCCATAAGGGCAAGACCATTTCAGATCTGGCCTCCCTATCTCGTGCCTGGTACCCCGGAAACTGCTGAACATCTGCCACATTGATAGCCTTGCGCATTGTCGCGGCAGTACCACAGATAGCCTCTCCCAAGGCCACTCTAGGACTGACAGTTGTACCCTGAAAAGGCCCCAGCACTAACTGTTCATGTTTAAGTAGATAAAACCCCACCCAGCTGATATCTGCCAACTCCTGATATAGCAATGCAGCGCAGTTGGCAAGATTAGCCACAGTATCAGTCTCATCATCGATCAACGTCCGTAATTGTTGCGTTAATAAGCTGTAGTCTTGACTGTTACCCGTCTCACTTGTAGCGCTCGAGCTTGTGCTGTCAGCTAAACTATCGAACCGCGACAAACGACTATCATCAATTGGCGCGGGCATCGACAAGGGATCTCATAGAACGAATCCAATAATTGACGGTTAGATACTGTGCTGCCAACTCTGCTTCACTGCGGCTGGCATAGTGGCCCAGTAAAATAACCGAAAAAGGTTTGCCCTGAGAGATAATATCTCTAATCTCGACCGGCCCAGTCAACAGCATATTTTCCGCAGCTTGATGCGCCTGCTGACGACTGCGATATGCCCCTAGTTGCAAGCTATAGCCGCTGGTTGGGTAATTTGACACAGCCTCCACAGAAACGGGTTCTGTAGACAGTTCTTGCGTTAGGTCTATTATTGGTGGACTAGATTGCCGATCGGATGGCGGATCGGATGGCGGGCTGGAGTGCTTATCCAATTGTTCATTGGATGACTGTCTATCTGCGTTGGCTACAGGAGCCGACTCTGCAACCACTACAACCTGACCATCCTTTAAAACTTTCTCCTCACAGTGCCAATTGCCTTCCGAGGCGATATCACCAGAGCAGTGCCAACCAATATACTCGCCATTGGGCCCCACTTTACTTGGTACAACAGTTGATGAGCAGGCACTCAGGACGCAGAGCAAACATAATGTAATAGATAAATTATTGATCAAGGAAAAACCACCTGCTATCGCTGTAATTAGACTATCTAACAGTAGCTTATTAAATCGCCATTGCAGGCAATATGTCCAGTGTTTAGCGCATAAGAAATTCTACTGACGTACTATTAACCCTCAACAGCAACAAGTCCAGCACCTTAAAGAGCATCTTAAAAAACCGCAGCAACAGGCCTTTTAACCACCCATGTGAATGCTCCAGCTAGTCGCAGGCAACGCTCTATAGCACCTCTATGGTGCTTGGTAATTCGCAATGTAATAAATTAGTGCATAAAACTAATTAAATGGCACAAATATTGCTCTTTAAGTGCTATAAGGGCGTCTTCACAAGCGTTTGCCCTGTTTTACGTACCATTATGGTGCGCTTTTGAAGGCCAATTATTTTTTCGCACTTTTTTAGTGCTTTTTTGCTTTTTATATATAGGGGAACTCCATGCTAGCCAATAATAAGACCCTCTGCCGAGGCGTTGTAGCACTTCTTTTAGCTACTCTATCCACTCAGGTTTTTGCCGATGAATTAAACGGTGCCAATACCGCTTGGATTTTAACTTCAACAGCGCTGGTGCTGTTTATGACCATCCCTGGACTATCACTGTTTTATGGTGGTCTGGTGCGCTCTAAAAATGCGCTGTCGGTACTGATGCAATGTTTTGCCATTACCTGCATGGCCTCGTTGATTTGGTTTGCCTTTGGCTACAGCTTGGCCTTTGGCGATGGCGGTTCTATGAATGCGTGGATCGGTAATCTGGATAATCTATTAATGGGCAATATCGCTGAAGACTCAATGTCGGGCGATATTCCCGAGTCTGTCTTTGCTATGTTCCAAATGACCTTCGCTGTGATAACACCCGCTCTGATTGTCGGTGCCTTTGCTGAGCGCATGCGCTTTAGCGCCATGCTACTGTTTAGCGCCCTATGGCTAGTGGTTGTCTACGCACCTATCACTCACTGGGTGTGGGGTGGCGGTTGGCTTGGCGAGATGGGCCTACTAGACTTTGCCGGTGGTACCGTGGTGCACATCACCGCAGGTGTTGGTGCTCTGGTAGCCGCTCTGGTGCTGGGTAATCGTAAAGGATTCCCACAACAAGCTATGCCTCCCCACAACCTCACCATGTCCGTCACCGGCGCCGGTATGCTCTGGGTTGGTTGGTTTGGTTTTAATGCCGGCTCAGCACTGGCTGCTAACGGTGATGCCGGCATGGCGATGCTAGTAACCCATATCTCTGCCGCGGCCGGTTCATTGGCGTGGATGATGATGGAATGGGTCAAATACGGTAAGCCCTCAGTACTTGGTATTGTGACTGGTATGGTTGCAGGTCTGGGCACCATTACACCAGCATCAGGTTTTGTTGGCCCTGGTGGCGCTCTGATTATTGGTTTCAGTGCCGGTGTTATCTGCTACTACGCCACTCAGGCGATTAAGCAACGATTTAAAATTGATGACTCCCTCGATGTATTCCCTGTGCACGGTGTCGGCGGTATGCTAGGGACATTCTATGCGGGTATCTTTGCCTCAGATGCACTCGGTGTATTTAGTGGCCAAGGTTATAATGAAGGCATGAATATGGCCAGCCAAGTACAGGTGCAGGTTATAGGCATTGCATCAACATTTATTTATACCGCAATTGTGACCTTGGTACTATTGAAACTGGTC
>NYXU01000075.1 GCA_002685715.1 Porticoccaceae bacterium
AGATCATTTAAAACATGGCAAAAAGAAAAGATATTAAATCAATATTAGTTGTTGGTGCTGGTCCAATAATCATTGGACAAGCGTGTGAGTTTGACTATTCAGGCACACAGGCCTGTAAAGCACTTATGGAAGAAGGCTACAGGGTAATACTTATTAACTCAAATCCAGCAACTATTATGACGGATCCCGAAACTGCGGATGTTGTATATATTGAACCAATTACCCCAGATGTAGTTAAAAAAATAATTATTAAAGAAAAGCCTGACGTAATGCTTCCAACTATGGGAGGTCAGACGGCTTTGAATATTGCGTTAAGTCTTGCAGAGAATGGAACTCTTAAGAAATATAATGTCGAATTAATTGGAGCAAATTTAAAGGCAATAAAAAAAGCAGAAGAAAGAGAAAGAGAAGGGGAAGAAAGAGAAAAAGAGAGAAAGAGAGAGCCAAAGCACCATCAGAACGCCCATGGCGCAGGCAAACACCACCCCGTAGTCGTAGATGGAAGCCCTGCCACACAGGACAGAGTAGAAGATGAAATCCCCCAGCCCCAGCTGCACTCGGTCCCCCTTGTAGATGACGGCAGGCAGGGGCTCGTTGCGGGACTGAGACTCCTCCACCAGCACCCTCAAGGGTCCCTTGGGAGTGAGAACCGCCACGATATCTGTAGACAGAAAAAAAGGAAGGCCAAACACAGATGTGTGTGTGTGTGTGCGCGCGCGCCAATGCGTGCGTTTCTTTTCGAGAGAGAAGAAGAGAGAGAGAGAGAGAAAGGAACGCGTTTTAAGTCGGCCTTTTTTTTCCCAAAGTTTTCGAGCGCGTTCGTGTGAAGTAATCGTGTGCGTCTCTCTCTTCTTCGTTGGCGGCGAATTTCTCTCGAATTCCAAAATCGATTTCTCTTTTCTCCAATTTAGAGAGAAAGAGAGAGAGAGAAGAGCACATCAGTCATCAATCATGGGCGGCGCGAACGGGAAAAGCAAGAAGAAGAAGTCGCCTCGGGATGGGAAATCCGGAGGGAAGAGTGCGAATTATAAGAAGACGGGGATGAAAGGAGGAATGAGTGGTGATAATGCGACGAACAAAAACACAAACGGTAAAAGTTCAACCACGCGGGGGGCGTTAGAAACACAAATTGAATCCGCGTTGACGCACATCTCGTACGATCGCATCGAACAGGGTTTGTTGGAATTGAAAGATATTTGTAAGAAGAATTCAACGAACGTGGATGCGTTGGAAACGTACGCGTACGCGTTAGCCGAGTACGGGGACCAAGAAGAAGCGCTGGACGCGTTGAGAGACGCGGCGAAGGCGAATCCGGACAGCGGGTACGAGAAGTTTATGTATCTCGGGCAGTTGTTGGACGACGGGAAAGCGGCAACGGCGTGCACAAAGAAAGGGTTAGATTTGTTGGAAGAACAAATGAAAAAAGGGGACGCGTCGGTGGCGGATAGGCACTGTTCGGCGTGTTGCGCGTTGGCGGAACAGATTTTGGGATGTCGAGACGAAGAAGACGGGATGGACGGCGATAATGCGGTGGACGACGAGACGGCAAAAGCCGTGGAGGAATTACTCAAAAGAGCGCAACATTCGGATAAAGAAAGCGCGGAGCCGATGCAAGTGCTGGCGTGTTTGCGAAATGAGCAAGGGAAGAAGGACGAGGCTTTGAAATATTTGAGAGAAAGCATCGCCAGGTGGAGGAAGCCGATGCAGTTGGTCCAAGAGACGAAGAAAGAGAGAGATATTTACGAACGAAAGAGACCGGCGCCGGGAGCGAAAGATTACGCATCCTCGTCGGAGGACGACGTGGAGAAAGAAGAAAAAGAAGAAAAAGACGACGACGACGATGAAGAATACACGCCGAGATTCCAAGACTACGAGGTAAGTTTTGAGTTTCGATTCGAAACCGCCAAATTGTTGTTGGAAATCGACACCTCCGCCGCGCTCGCGATTGAAATTCTCGAAGAGCTCTTAGAAGAGCGCGACGGCATCGTCGACGTCTGGTATTTGTTGGCCTACGCGCATTACGGCGCGAATGAATTGGACGATTCGTTGGAGATTATCGAAATTGGCGAAAAATTAGCTGCAAAATCGAAAGATACCGGCGTCCTTCAAGAGGACGAAGCCGAAGGCGCTTTGATGAACTTCGCCGAGTTGAAACACGTCATCGAAGAAGTAAGGAGGGAGTGCGATGAACAGGTCAAATAAAATCAAGAGTAAAGACGACGACGATGATGATGATTGTTAAGTGTTGTTGTCAATTGAAAGGAAAATGAAAACTCGTGTACCATAAAACATTGAAGCACTTGTTTTTACACAGGTACAATTTAAAGATCGCCACCATTCTTACTGTTGATCCCATCCATCGCGTTCGCCAACTGCTCCAACTGTTCGATGTCCATGTTCTCGCCACCCATAAAGCTCAACCCTTTCGATTGCAATTTTTTCAACAGCCTTACTCTGTTCGGATCCATCCCGGTGTAATCTTTTGACTTACCGCCGTTCAACTCGTCCATCATTCTCTTCATTCTCGCCGCCTCTTCCGCGACTTCCTCCTCCGGCGTCATCTCGTCTCCCGAGTACGGACGTCTCTCCTCATTTCCCACATCTTCCTCATCTTCAGTATTCGCGACGTCAACTTCTTTCTTCGGCCACTCCCACGTGTCGACGACCCGTCGAATCCAATCGTCCTTCTCCGCGCACGCTTCGCACGTCGTCCCTCTCAAGTCTAAGAACTCCTTCAACATTCTTACTTTATATTGCTTCAAGTGTCGTACTTCTGGCATCGGCGGCGGCCAGATTTTCGAGTCCTCGTCGTCTTCATTCTCGGGGTACGGATCGATCTCGTCCGAGTTATCGTTTGATGGGGGATCTTCGTCGTCCTCGTCGTCGTCCTCGTCCTCGTCCTCGTCGTCCTCGTCGTCGCGTTCATCATCCCCAAACGACGGCGTCGTTTCCTCGCCGTCTTCGGCTTGCGCGAAAGCAACGATTTTGGACGTCGACGTCGTCGAGGACGACGACGAGAGAAAGCCCGCGAAGTGCGCGATGGAAAGCATCATCAGGAGTAAGAGAAGAGGTTTCATTGTGTGCGTGTGTGCGTGTGTGTGTGTGTCACTGTGTACTAAAAATGAGGTCAAAGAAGGTCAGGCAAAAAAATATTTAGGCATAAGTAGAATATGTACAACCGGTCGTTTCTTTTATTCGCCCGGGAGGAGGACGGCGCGATAATATCTCTTGTGAAATGCAAACATGATTGATTCGCATTCGGGGGAGTATAACCCTTCTTCTCGATCTTCGTCGCCACCGCTGCCGCTTCGGGATGAAGAAAAAGAAGAAGAAGAAGAGGCGACTTTGGAGCGGAGCCCTTTTTGTACGGAGGCGCACAGATTTTCGTCTTCGTCTTGGACGACGCGAGAGGCGAGGAGACTTTGCTTTATGAATAACTCTTCGTCGTCGTCCTCGTCGTAGTTGGTGTTATCGATGTACCAGTTGAATTCGACGACGCACTTATTTGGGTCTGCAGGATTTGGGAACGCCACGTTGGTATCCAGCCAACGTCCGTATCTGTTGAGACAGACGTTCGGAAAGGCAAACGCGTAGGTCGCTGAGCCTAAACCGAGACGAGAGTTGGTGTTCTCTTCTTTTCTAACGTCCACGGATTGAATCGAGTTCATATTATCGAAGAGCGTGATGTTATATTTGCTCATGTCGCAACCTTCTTTGACCAGCGCTTTATGTGCGAAAGGGACGTGGAAACCTCCATCGAGATAGTTATCTATGAAAACTTTCCAATTTGATTCAACTTCAAACGTTTCGCGAGCGACGTGACGAAAAGACTCGCGATCGGAGACGTTGATATCAGCTTCTTCGACTCGACTGGCAAAATCTGCGCCTAAAAACGTTCGCAAAGACGACGACGACGACGACGACGAACTCTCATCTTTCTTTAGAAACACAAACGGACCGAACGTTTCGCACACGTAACCGCCTTTGAGTTTAATCTTTTCCGTTCGCTCTTCCATGCCTTTCATTCGAGTCGCCAAGATGAGCTTCCCATTTCCTTCATTTGATACATCATACGTGAATCCGTGATACGGACATTGCAACGCCGCCGCGCACGAGTTTGCTTTCGCTGTGCACGTGCCTCGTTTCTTATCAGCAACCTTCGCGAAATGGTGTTGGCACACGTTTTCGTATGCTTTAAACGTATTCTCTTCCGTTCGCACGCATACTATTTCTACAGCGGCGGCGGCGGCGTTTTCGCTTTCATCGGAAAACACAGTGGTTGTGAAATAATCGTTCACGTTTGGCGCATCCGAAACGTGCCCGATGCAAACCCAATCCTTCTCTGGCGAAAAGACCGTGGCGCGTTCACGCTGCGCCAATTTCTCACTCGTGTAGTACGAAGGTGGAATAGGGGAGGCATCCTCGATTGCTTTATCGAATGACGTCCACGGAGTGAAATCGTGTGGTTGTGTCGTCCGCGCGTCTTCTTCTCTTTCTTCTTTAATCTTCGGCGTGGAAAAACCCATGGGACATTTGAGAACGTTTGACGATACTGTCGTCGATGATAAAGAAGAAGATGACGACGACGATGAAGACGACTGGACTTTTGGCAAATTCGCAACCAAATATTCTAATATCAGATTCTTCAAGTTGGCGTTTTCGAGCGATTTGTACTTCAACTCGCTTTCGCTCGCTTCGGTGATGGCGACGAACAGCGACTCCGCGGCTTCCGGCGCCGAAAAATTTTCTAACGGTTCTAAATACGTCTTCACCGTAAACAATGAAAACCCATTCGTTTTTAGTTTCGATATCGTTTCGTATTCTACGCGCGTAAACATTTTACTCCCAACCTCGCGAACATTTTTCGGCATACCTTGCGTCGGGTCCATATATCCCGTGTGCATCGCGTCGATGTCGCCAAAAGAATTGCTCGAACTTTCCTCCACTAAATGTTTTCTATTCATCACACCACCGATTTTAACATTCGTCGGATGCCAATCTAAATCGGTGCTAATTAAATCGCTGCTATTCTGTATCGCCCAATTTGCGCGAAACAATGGCTGTCCTCCGTCCTCGTCCATCTTCCTTAACAAGTTATCAAACACGCGCATCGTCGCCATTTCAATTTTCTCCTCGTAGTTCGGCACGGGTTTGTGCAGCTGCGATAAGTTCTTCCCTTCGCGTTTCTTTGGGTCGAAGGAAAAGCACACCACGCCGGCGACGAATTCGTGCTCCGAAGGTTCTCTGGCGAAGAAATCTCCACCGTTTTCCTGTTTCTCACTTTGTGCTTCTTCTCCGCCGTTTCTGCTTCTTCGCATTATACAAAACTCGTTCGTGCTCAATCGCGCGGCGGTGATCAATGCCTCCTTTCCCGACTTCGGTTCTAAAGAAGCCGTGTAGTTATCGAGCTTTGGTATTGAAATCATTCGGCTCCCGTCCTCGTTCTTCTCTGTTATCGCGTACCTTTCTGGATACTGTTCCGTCAACAACTCCGCAACCGCGTTTAATAACTCTCGACAGGCTTCGTCCAAGTCCGTTCGCTCCTCTTCTTTATACACGACGCAACGCTCTCCATACGCGTCCAATATCGAATGCTTCATCTCCATTTCTTTCAACCAAACGTCCTCCATGCCTTCTTCCAGCATATTTCGTCGAAAATCTGGCAGTTTTTTCAAACCCGTACCGATCGATTTCCCTTCGTTGGACCACAAAAACCGTCCTCCGATTGGGATTCGTTTCCCGACGTTGTTGTTGTTGTTATCGTCGTCCTCGTCGTCGTCTTCACCGTTATCGTTATTGTTTGCGCATCCCGACCCAAAATTCGAAAGTGGGAATGGATTCCTTTTTTGTTTCTCTTCGTTCATCCTCCCCCCCGCGATGAAAAGTTTCGT
Source organism: Porticoccaceae bacterium (assembly GCA_002685715.1). Classification (GTDB taxonomy): domain Bacteria; phylum Pseudomonadota; class Gammaproteobacteria; order Pseudomonadales; family Porticoccaceae; genus HTCC2207. The sequence continues at coordinate 5,892 of NYXU01000075.1, forward strand.
TTCGTCGATGTTCTTCTTCTTCTCGCTCTTCTTCTTCTTCTCCGTCTTCGTCTTCTTCTTCGTCTCGTTTTTACTAAAACCGTCGCGCCCGTCATCGTTCGCATCGTTCCCGGCAACACGAGCAGCACAGCGAGGAGAAAAGACCGCACGAAAAGCTGAAGCTTTTCCTCTCCTCGACTGACGACGGTAACCGCAGCGGTGGCGAGCACTACCACCGCTACTCGAACAACGATTCGCGAGGAGGAGACAGAGGTGCGTCATCTCGCCGCTCTTTCGCTCAGATCTGAGCAGCGCGAGAGCGGAAATAGAGAACGAGAGAATTTTTTAGAGCTAAAAGTAGTTATATAACGAACACCAGCGACACAAAAAGTGCCGTCAAAAAACAAAAAAAAACTCTCTTGTGATTTAATAAAATGGATGAGAGGTTTGATGATGATGCGTCGTCGTTTACGTCGTTTACGTC
>NYXU01000076.1 GCA_002685715.1 Porticoccaceae bacterium
AAGTAACCCCTTTTGAAATCTCCACGTTCTAACCGAAAGGCATCTACCTTTTAGAATCGCAAATCAAGTTTCTCGCTTCTATCCGCAGAAGTAAATCTATTCACCTTGAACCATAACCACGATTCGGCGCGAGTGAGGTTGATTGCGATGTTCGAAAAGAAAAAGCCCCTGCCAGGTGCCAAGTGTCATTTTACCATCAACTACCGGAATTACTTCGCTGGTGCGGGTGAGTGCCATCCGAATGTGTGACGGCATGTCATCTGGGCCTTCATAAGTATGGACGAAATACGGAGTATCCTCAGGAACAAGATGGTCAAAAAAAGCATGCAGGTCGGTTCGCGCGCTCGGGTCAGCATTCTCCATAATAACGAGGCTTGCGCTGGTGTGCTGCACAAAAACCGTCGCCGTCCCAGTGGTAATGCCAGATTCGGCAATAATTTTCTCTATCTGGCAAGTGATCTCATACGTTCCTTTTCCAGAGGAACGGACAGAGAGGCTGGCAGCATGGGTCGGCATACGAAGGATCATGACATGCCGTTGGCGGTGAGATCAAGCCACTCGATTGTTCAAATCAGGGCCGGGGAATCGAAGTAGGGACTTTGGGAGGTGTTACAGAATTCCTCACCGGTTGCTTTGGTTCAAAGATGATTGGTTGCCTTGTGGGATCTGTCTTGGCTTCGGGACCAATAGGCCACATCAAAACGACTATCAACAAGGCGGCGTATGCCATCCCGGCTCCAATGAACCATTTGCGATTGTCCAATCCGCTAACCAGGCGGGAACTCAAAGACCCCCCCTCGTCCCGCCGACTCCGGAATTCTGCAAGAAAATCCTCGAAGTATCCATCCCGGGGTTCCTCGAACCGCTTAAGGCGGATGAGTTTTTGGACCTGTGTTTTTGGCTCGCTCATGAGTGAGATGGAAATTATTTGATGAATTCTTCTAAGTGCCCCTGCAACTGCCGGTGCGCGTAGAAAAGCCTCGACCGAACGGTTCCTTCCGAAACTTTAAGAATCTTGCTGATTTCGGCATGAGGAATTCCTTGAATATCAAACATCGTAACAACCGCTCGGTGTCTGTTAGACAGCGATTGCAGCGCTTCGTTCAATTTTTTTTGAAGTTCGTTCAAATCGCTTTGATGACGGGGATTCGCAGCATGAGCTAAATCCACCATAGCCTCGTCATTCTGGATCCCCGAGTCGAGATTATCGAGACTCCACGCGGCCCTGCGGTTGCGCTTTTTGAGGAAATTTAACGTCATATTCGTCCCGATCGCATAGATCCATGTGTAAAAGGATGATCGTCCTCGAAAACGGCGGAGAGATCGATAGGCTTTCGCGAAAACATCCTGCGTGAGATCGTTTGCGTCCTCTTTGTTTGAGGTCATGTGGTAAATCATCCCATATAGACGAGGACTATAACGAATGACTAGCTGATCAAAGGCTGAAGTATCCCCACTCTGGGCACGGGCTACGAGCACTTCATCTGTATCGGCGGGAGATTCATTCACAGACTCGGAAGATATCTAATTTATGGGGTTTCCGGTGAGGAACCATCTGGCACAAGCTTACGGACAGACCAGAGCAACACATGTTCAGTTTATCTTTGAAGATGATCGCTCGAGGATCACGCCAACCCAGTCGGTCTCCGGCAAAATGAATTTTTCAATCTCGACACGAACCTTGCTGACCTTGAATTCGCCCAGCACTAATGCGGCAATATCCTGCGCTAGCGTCTCAATGAGCTGGCGCTCTTTCTCGGCTGCTGCTTCACGAACGCGATCCGCAACCGCCTTATAATCAACAGTACCCTCAATCCCGTCGACCTCCGGAAAGCGATTCACTTCAAGCGTGAGATGAACCCTTACCTTTTGGACTTCAGCTCGCTCCTCAGCCGGCACACCAATCTGCGTGCACAATTCCAGACCTCGAATCACGATCTGGTCTTTCATAAGCCCGCAGTAGGTTGGATTATTGAATTCTCCAACCACTGACGGAAATCCCCAAGATGGTCAAAGAAATGATGAGGGTCGCTTTGCGCAAGCCGCTCAACTGGATCATATCCTGTAGCCACGGCGACCGACGCAATCCCGCCGTGCTTTGCCGTGTCCACGTCGTGTACCATATCACCTACAAAAGCAGTATCAGCGACCGACAAATCGTGTGCTTTTAAAATGTCGCCAATCCGCTCGCGCTTATCAATGACGCCAGCGTAAATCGCCTCAAAATAGCCATCTAAGCCGAAGTCATGCGCCTGATCCGTGAAAAGCCCAACGTCCATGCTGGAGAGAACGAAACAGCGAATCTCCTGATCGCGGCACCAGTCGAGCATTTCACGGGCATGCGGTAAAACCGTTACACCTTTTGGCGATAAGTTGAACGAAGTGCGAAATGTATCCTCCAGAGTTTCAATGGGAACACCGGGAAGAACCTCTTCATAAAATTCAGGATAGGGAAGTCGGAAGCGCTGGCGAAATTCCTCGCGACTAAGCGCGGGTAGATTGTGCTCACCTAGCACCATATTTGTCGCATAAAGCGTGGGAGGGAGATCATCGACTAAAGTTCCCGACCAATCGAAAAGAAGCGAATGATATTTCATAAGATCTAAATCTTAACCTATAGTAAGCCGGAGAGAAGTGACATTTTCAGCCCCCAGCTCGCTTTGAAGTTTGCGCAGTAGGCCTGGCTTGAGTTGCTCAAGGTGATAACGCATTGCAGGCTGCAACACTTTTAGGGTAAGGCAGCCTTTCCGAAGCGAGACCGGCTCGGTTTGCTTTGCGATTAAATTGCCGGCCAGCATAGACCACGCCTCTTTGACACGCTCCTCATCTAGTCCGCCTTTAACGCCAATAGATTCGAGAATCGCTTCGATGTGCGCCCCCGCCTCGCTGATATTTTTTTCGAGGTTCAGAGGTCGAGAAGCGCCAACCCATTGCCCAACGACGTCAGTCCTCATATTTCTCCGGGAAACTGATTTCTCCTTCCCGGTGCTAGGCTTCCGTCCCATGGCGCAATTCAGGAATCCTCGCCGTCGTCACCAATTGCTTCGACTGGGCAGCCTTCGAGGGCTTCCATGCAGAGAGCAACTTCCTCCTCATTCTCTGGCTGCTTATAGACATAGGAGTATCCCTCTTCGTCAGAACGCGCGTAATTATCGGGTGCGGTTTCACGGCAGAGATCACAATCGATACACTGGGAATCGACATAAAATTTTCCTGCAATACTTTCGGGATTTTTATCTTCAAGATCAGCCATGGCTTGCTAGAAGAAATGTTCTATCCTTGTTCGCAAAGTGCAAACACTTTTTGCGACCATGATTCACGGGTTGCAATGATCTTCCGCGGTGACTATCTCTCTAGGCACCAATCATGCAAAATCAGCCCACCGATCCCCAAAACGAGCCTCAAAACGACTTTTGGGACCTTGGTGACGACGATCTCGACCTCGAGGAGGCCAAGGAATTCAGCCAGTCAAAACAGCAACCAACCGATTCGGCATCCGCTCGGAACACTCCGGCACCTCCGCTGGAAGAAATTTTGAACGACCCGGACGATGAACCAGCCCCTTCTCAAAAGCCCGAACCAGCCGCCCCTTCTGAGCCAACGTCCACGGCGCGGCGATACCGAATCAAAGAAACTAAGCAGGAGGCAAGCCCGACGAACAGGAACGAAAAAATGATCATTGGAGCTCTCTTGGCCAGCTTGATTTGTTTGGCGGCTTGGGGAATCTATACCTATCTCGATGCTGCTCCAAATGGCGTTCTCGTTGAATACAAGGAAGAATTTCCAATTCAAGGCGAATCCATCACTATTGAAAGCGTCGAAACATGGTGGCGTGAGCCCGTCCGCGACGGCGATGATCCCGACGTCGGCGTGGTGATCGAAGCCCGCCTCATCCCCTGTGCCTCCATCAAAATCGGTGAAGGAGGATCCTCTACCTTGCAAGTGAGCTTCCGCGATGGTGAAGACCAGCTTATCGGCGACATTCTCAATCTTTCCGTAAGTGACGGTAAATTTGAAAATGGCTCGAATGAGACCTTAGTATACGCCACTGCCGGATTTACTAACCCCACCACGATCAACCCTTACGTCAACCAAGACATCGCTCCCTGGACCCTCGCCATCGTCGAAAGCGCTGACGGGGCCGAGCCCATCGTCAAGACTCGTATCGAAGCGAACCGTAAAGAGAAATAAAAATTCATGTCCGATAACCCAACTCCCCTCGTGCCCGTCGAAGGCTGGCACGTCATACATCTTTACTATTCCATTGATCACAGCCAGTGGTCACTTTTAACCGAAGCCGAGCAACGCCAAGCCAAAACCGAACTCAGCGAATTGGTCCAAGAGATTCGCTCACACAAGGACACTCAACTCCTCGTCTTCGCCGTAGCCACTCCAAAGGCCGATCTAGGCTTCATGCTCCTCCCCCCCGACTTGCATGACGCCACTCATTTTGAAAAGCGTCTCACTCTCGCCTTGGGACCCGACGTCCTAACCCCTACCTATTCCTACCTCTCTCAAACCGAGCGCTCGGAATACACCACCACATCTGAGCAATACGGAAAAGACACCCTAGTCGGGGAACAAGGTATGACCGAAGGCAGCGAGGAATACGAAGCCGCCCTTAAGGAATTCGACGAACGCATGAAGCACTACCTTCAGCACCGCCTCTATCCGGTTCTCCCCGATTGGCCCGCGATTTGTTTTTACCCAATGTCCAAGCGCCGCGCGCCAAGCGATCACTACAATTGGTATTCCCTTGATCATGCCGCACGAGCCAAGCTCATGAAAGGCCACGCCACTACCGGTCGCAAATACTCCGGGAAAATCCTCCAGCTCATAACCGGATCCACCGGACTCGACGAATATGAATGGGGCGTCACACTCCTAGCCAAGGATACTATTGAAATTAAGAACATCGTTTACGAAATGCGCTTCGATGAAGTTTCCGCCCGCTTCGCTGACTTTGGTGATTTTTATATTGGGATGCAGCTTCCACTCAACGAACTTTTCAAACGTATTTGTCTCTAGCGCGATGAAACCTCTTTGGCTTGCCATCTTCGCCTCTCTTCTGTTGGTGTCATGCTCCAGCTACCAGCGAGAGTTTAAGGCATCTATAAACGAGTTTCACTCAGTCAAGCTCAGGCCCACTCCCACCGGCCCTTGGAAGGGAACCTGGAAAAGCGAAGTCAACGGACATCATGGTCCGCTCTGGTGTATGATTACAAGGGATGAGGCCTCACCCGACACTTACAACTTCCGCTACCGTGCTGGTTGGGGCTTACTGCAATTCGGTGATTATACTCACCCCATCACAACCACACAGAAAGAAGGAACTCTTTCCTTGAACCACTCAATGTCCTTGCCCAACAACTTCGGCACTTATCGTATCAAAGGACAAGTCAGCCCAACACAATTTGAGTGTCGCTTCCAAGGCAATGGTGACAAAGGTACAATGGTCCTCCAGCGCCCCCACTAGCTGTAATACGGCTCGACTGCGACTAGGCCGGGTGCTGCATCCCTTGCTTCCCGAGAAGGGAAAAGGTAGAGCGCATAACCACCATGGCCACCCCCGCAGTATTTCCGAGCGACACTGCCTAGAATTTTAGGCAACTCTTCCATCTTCTCTCCCAACTGGGCTGAATAAGACATCAAAACCGCCTCAGCTAGCTTGGCAACCGACTCGGCCATCACGGCCTCTCGAGCTACGGCTCCCGCACGCTCAATCAAATCGTAATCCCGTTCAAAACCCACTGAACCTGGCGTATCGTGTTGCTTCCTAGTCCAGAGCAAACCCATGCATCCAGACAGAAACGATCCATCTCGTTTCAAATCCAGCCGCGGCCTTTCGCCACTCTTCCAGACACAAATTCCCGTTTCGCGGATTACTGCTGGATCTTGCCAACCTACGCCCAAATCAAGCTCGGACTGCACCGAGTCTTTGCCATTCAAAAAGGCCCAAGCTCCGCTCCCCCCCAACCCCGCTTTCTGCTCATAGGGCCAATCGTGCAGACTCACCTTCGGTGAAATCGCGCAGTTCACAATAAAACCGCCCTTCCGAGCATACTTCGGCACATCCAGCCAGCCACCTCCAAAGTCAACACGCAGAGGAGCCTCCGCCACCCCACCAATCCGATTTAGAATAGCGGTCGTCGAAATTGGCTCAAACTTTGGAGGAGTCTTCGGCAGGCGGACATACCGACAACCCAATTCCTCACACAGTCTCTCTTTGATTTCCCCATATTGGTCGTCCTCCGTAACCACCAAAATATCCGGCTTAAGCTCGCGAAAAACCGGCTCAAAATCCAACCCCTGTCGTTCTCCATTCCCAGCGACTACGTGGTCAACCATCACCAGAGACCGCAAAAGCTCCACCTTATGATCATCCGGCAACGAAGGCCTTCGGCCCTTGTGCTTCCATAAAATATCCTCATTTGCGAACGAAACTGTTAAGTGATCACCCAAGGCCCGGGCCTCTTCAAAAAACTGTAAATGCCCCGCATGTAGAATATCATAACAACCTGAAACAAATACCTTCACCATCGCTTAAAGTAGTCAATCACGCCTCCCTCGCTGGACAAGTCTTTACCTGTTCGCTAACCTCCACGCATGAAGCTTTTCCTTCTTCTTCTATTCCCCTTCGCCGCCCTCGCAGAAAAAAAGCGGCCCAATATCGTCTTTTTCTTCACCGATGACCATGCCCCTCACGCCATAGGCGCTTATAATGGCTGGCTCAAATCGGTAAACCCGACCCCCGAAATCGACAAACTTGCCGACGACGGCATGCTCTTTGAGAATTCCTTCTGCACCAACTCTATTTGCGGGCCCTCTCGCGCCGTCATCATGAGCGGAAAGCACAGCCATAAAAATGGCTTCATGAACAACGGGAACTCCTTTGATTGGAACCAACAGATCTTCCCGAAAATTCTCCGTGCCGCCGGTTATCATACTGCCCTTTACGGCAAATCCCACCTCAAGGGAAAACCTCAGGGCTTCGACTCATGGGCCGTCCTTCCAGGTCAGGGCGACTACTACAACCCGGCCATGATCACGCCAAAAGGGCGAAAAATCATCAATGGCTACTGCACCGACATCGTCACTGACATGGCCATCGACTTCATCAAGGAATCCAAGGAACTCGGCAAACCCTTCATGCTCATGTGCCAGCACAAGGCGCCGCACCGCACCTGGATGCCAGCTCTGCGCCACCTTCATCTCTATGATGACATCACGATTCCCGAACCCAAAACCCTTTTCGACCAATACGAGGGGCGCATCCCAGCCCAGCACCAGGAAATGGAAATTGATCGTCACATGTATCTCGACCATGACCTCTTTACAGACCTCACCCCCGACTTAGATTTCCCCAAACAGCGCCGTCCAAGCGAGGACCGCTCCGCCTACATAAACATGAAGCGCATGACCCCGGAACAGCTGAAAACTTGGCGCGCAGCCTACGGCCCTAAGGATAAGGCTTTCCGCGAAGCCAAACTTACCGGTCGTGACCTCGTCCGCTGGAAGTTTCAGCGCTATGCCAAAAACTACCTCCGTGCCATCAAGGGCGTTGACGAGAACTTAGCACGCCTCCGCAAAGCGCTCGAAGACCAAGATCTCGCTGATAACACGGTCTTCGTTTACTCTTCTGATCAAGGATTCTATATTGGCGACCACGGCTGGTACGACAAACGTTGGATGTACGAAGAATCATTAAAGATGCCTCTTATTATTTCTTGGCCTGGCGTCATTAAACCCGGCTCACGCAATACCGACCTTGTTCAAAACCTAGACTATGCACAAACCTTTCTCGAGATGGCCGGGGCAGAAACACCCAGCGACATGCAAGGCACTTCCCTCGTTCCGCTGCTTAAAGGCAATAAGCCCAACGACTGGCGTAAATCCATCTACTACCACTACTACGAGTATCCTTCCTACCATCAAGTCCCCCGCCATAACGGCATCCGCACCGAACGCTACAAACTCATCAACTTTTACGAATTTGGAGAGTGGGAATTCTACGACCTCAAAACCGATCCCGATGAGCTCAAAAACCTTTATGGCAACCCCGAGAAGAAAGAGCTGATCAACGATGTCCGCAAACAACTCCTCAGACTCCAAAAAGGCTATGGCGACGACACGGTTCTCAAAGAAAAGCCACCGGAGTGGAAGAGCAGAATGCGAACCACCACCAGCGTTAAAACCAAAGCCAACTTCCGCCCACGCGTGAAGTAGAAAATCTGGGAAATGGCCCCGTAAGCTGCAGAGCTTCGGGCGGGTGCGAATTTATCAATTCAGAGGCCATCGTCTCCAGAATCCAACGCTTGGAACTTGCCATCTCGTCGGAAAAAGCCAGTCTCTCGCCCGACAAAACCCGTCATACGTATGAGCGAATTCCAGGTAGTCCCAACTAAGAAGCACGATGAGTTAGTCGCTGCAGCCTATCAGGCGAGAGGTTACACGGCAGAAGAATCTTCAGTTGCCGCATCAGTCTGCCAGGAAGCCGCTCGCCACGGGATCCGAACCCATAATGCCCTCAAAGCGCTTCACCTCGACCACCTTTTTGGTTCCGCCACTGGGGGCTGCGTTCCTGGTGCAGAAATCGAAGTTGTTAATGACCGCTTTAAAGCTTCTGAAGTCTGGGATGCTCACAAGAAGTTAGGCCAAGCTGTTGCCGTAGCAGCGATCGATCGCTGCATCGAAATGGCCGATGAATTTGGCGTTGGCCAGGTCGCAATAGACAATGCCTTCCATTACCTCTGGGGCGGCGGATATGTCATGAAGGCTGCCGAAAAAGGCTACATCGCTTACACCAACTGCACCTCTACGCTAGCCGAAGTCGTTCCTTTCTTTGGCAAGCATCCGACTCTTGGCACCAACCCTCACTCGTGGGGATTCCCAACCCAGGATGCGAATGGATTCCCGATCGTTATCGATTGGGCCACTTCGACCGTCGCAATGGGCCGCGTCCAGCAACTCAAGCGAGAGGGCAAGCCCCTCCCTCCCGGAGCCGCCGTTGACAAAGATGGCAACGAAACTACTGACCCAAATGAAGTTGCCTCCCTCCTCCCCTTTGGAGCCCACAAGGGTTATGGCATGGCTCTCATTAACGAACTCGTCGGCGGATTCATCGGCGGCAACCTCCCCACTGAACGGGGGCGCACAGGCGCCAAAACCACGTCCTGTTTCTACTTTCAGGTCATTCACCCAGATGCTTGGTCCAGCGGAGCGTTCGTTCACGGCAACCAATCGGCCAACATGAAAGCCGTCCTCGATGACATCCTAGGTCACGGAAACGAAAAGTGCCTCCTTCCTGGACAAATTGAAGCCGGCTTCCGTAAGCGTAGCGACGCTGCTGGCGGACTTCTTTTCACCAACGCCGAACTTGCCGAATTTAAGGAATTGGCCGATGAGATCGGTCAAAGTGGGTGGGGACTCGAAAACTTTCC
>NYXU01000077.1 GCA_002685715.1 Porticoccaceae bacterium
ATCCACCTCAACCCCAGTCAAAGTGGCAGGGGTATAACCCAAAAGATCTCCAACTTTATCATAGACCTCAGCTCCAGCTGGCGTCGTGAGAACTTTGACCATTACATATCGCTCGGGCAAAGGCTCCAACTGACCTTCGATCACGTGCGTTCCCCAAGTATTCTCGAGCCAGATCTGGCTCATGAACAACGCCATCAAAAAAAGCACGGCAAGCGCAACCTTAGCGTAGCCAGGCACCTTTTTGGGAGCATTTTTCCCACGCTGGAGATGACTCAGGGCATGAGCAAGTTCACGCCCAGTTCGGATCTTTCGTTTAGTGATACGGGGATCGCAGATGTCACAGATCATGCGATTCAATCGAATCCATTTCTTTCGATCATCATCGGCTAGGGTCTCATCCGGCAATTCAGGGAACTGCAGCCGATCCATGCCAGTCGCCATTTCATAAAGAACTTTCCCAAGACTGTAGATATCTGCCTGCTCCGACCCAGGGCCCTCAGGCGGCACGAAACCTTCCGTGCCAACAAAGGTTCGTTGATCTTTAGCTGCAACCAAGCCGATATCAGCCAACTTAGCCTTACCATCAACAAAGATCACGTTCGATGGTTTCACATCACGGTGTGTCAATCCACGTTCGTGTAATTCAGCAAGCGCCTCGGAAAGCCGCTTGCCAGTCTCGATACAAAAGTCGGTTGAAAGAGGTTTGCCGTTCCCACGCGTCATGTCGGTGCGTAAGGTCCGCGGCTCATATTCGACCGGATTTATCTCATCGTCGCTATGGGCATCATCGCCCAGCTCCATAACATAATAATAAAACTCAGTGTGATCATTGCTACGTCCAACATGAAGAATATTCACGAAGCCAAGATGGTCCCGCGAGATTGGCTCGAATCTTAAAATACCTTCGAATTCACGTTCAAAGGTCCGTTCGTCTGAAAAGTCCTCGCGATAAACGATCTTCACAGCTCTCATAGCGCCAGTCACACCACGCGCCAACCAGACTTCACCATAGGCCCCGCCCCCGATTTTACGGAGGACATCGTGATCGGGGATCAACGGGTCTGGCCTAATCTTTTTTTGCATCCTTCTCGAGCTTCGCCAATTCCTTCTTCAAAACGGAACCTACGCGATGCTTGGCGAGATAAACCTGGGCCATGCTGACCCCAAGATGATCCTGCACCTTTTTTGCATCCCACTGTTTCACGACATAATAATCAAAAATTTGATACTGCTTCGGCGAGACTTGAGCCTTGACTCGTGTCAAAGCCATATCAGCGACATTCTTCTTCCACTCGACATCCCACATCCGTTCTAAAAGATCCCCTTTTGGATCCTCAAATCGATCAATAATAGCGGTCTTTCGATCATCTTCCCAACCGCCACCCGGCATGGCAGTGTCTTTCTTTCGCTTTCTAAACTGATCATTAATCCGCCAGCGGGTCATATTCATCAGCCACGTTTTGAAAGACCCTTGCTTTGGATCGTAGAGGTTCTTCTTACTTTGCTTCGCGATCGAAAGAATAGTTTCCTGCACCGTGTCGAAGGCTTCATCGTGCCTTAGACCGGCTTTAATCCCCACTGAATATATCAATTTCCAGTAAGTTTGATAAAATTCATCCCATGTCCGCTGATCCTCCCAGTTCTCCAACCTTGCAATGAGACTTTTGCGAGTTTTGGCATAGCCCTTGGTCAGATCGACTTCTTTTCCGTCTTCCTTTTTTTTCTTTGCAGAACTGTCTTTCTTATCGCGGGCCATCCTTAAGAAGAGAAGTAAACCAAAATTGAGCGAATGTCTTTACTCACTTTCAGGAAAATTACGATTGGAAGATTATCACGGAAACCTAAGGAGTCATCGCCCCCTCCAAACATGAGTCAGAATCTGCTCGAGACATTTCCGATCTAATTCATCAAAAGCCCCCTTTTTTACCGAATCAACATCCAAAACGGCAATCACCTCTCCTCTTTCATCCTTAACAGGCACCACAATTTCACTCTGAGAACGCCCATCGCAGGCGATATGGCCCGGAAAATCATGCACATTTTCAACCACTTGGGTTTCTCCCACTGCGGCAGCCATGCCACAAACGCCCTTGCCAATCTCAATCCGCAAGCACCCTACCGTTCCCTGATAAGGCCCGATCACGAGCCTTCCTCCGACCACTCGATAGAATCCCGTCCAGAAAAAGTCGTTCATTTCATTGTGTAGAACACCCACAATTGAAGCCATTTTTGCGATTTGATCGTCATCCCCCTCACAAAGCGCTCCAATTATGGACCGGCATCGTTCATAATCCCTCTCTTTTTCAGAACTCATTGTTGCCGACAAAGTATTTCCCAAACTCAGCACTGACAAACCTTCATTCCTCACTACAATTCTCCCGTGAGCTATCAGGTTTTTGCCAGAAAATACCGTCCCCGCACTTTTGCAGATGTTCTTGGACAGGATCACGTGGTCCGAACTCTTCATAACGCCATCGAACAAGACCGCCTTGCGCACGCTTACCTTTTCGTCGGTCCGCGTGGCACAGGAAAGACCTCAACTTCTCGAATTTTCTCGAAAGCTCTCAACTGCCCCAATGGACCTTCAGTCGAATTTGATCCTGATGATCCGATTTGCATTGAAATTGCCGAAGGTCGCTCGCTCGACGTTCTCGAAATTGACGGAGCTTCCAATAATAAGGTCGATGAAGTTCGCTCACTCCTCGAAACGGTTGGTTTTGCACCGGCTTCAAGCCGCTTCCGCATCATTTACATCGATGAAGTTCACATGCTCACCACCGGTGCTTTCAATGCTCTTTTAAAGACGCTTGAAGAACCACCTGCCCACGTGAAGTTTATTTTTGCAACTACTGAGCCAAACAAGATTCTTCCCACGATCATCTCGCGATGCCAACGTTTTGATCTGCGGCCTATTCCGACTGACATTATCGCCAGTCACCTCCAACACATCGCAACTGAAGAATCGGTTAAACTTGATGATGCCGCCGCCTGGGCCATCGCTAAAGGAGCTGATGGTGGCATGCGTGACGCACAGTCTATGCTAGACCAACTTGTCGCTTTTTGTGGCAACGAAATCACCGAGACCAACGTTCTCGATATTTTTGGCTTCACCTCGCGCGAAACTGTCGCAGCCCTTCTTCTCGGCATCCTACAAAAGGAACCTGCCCGCATTCTCGCCGTCATTTACGAACAATTTGAAAAAGGAAAAGACTTAGGCCAGCTCCTAGCCGAAGTCGTTGGGGCGATTCGCGCGCTCGTCGTAGCAAAACTTGATCCCGATGCCGGGCGCGAAGGCTTCCCAGAAGCTCTTTGGAGTGATCTTTCGACCGCGGCCGAAACCCTAAAGCCAGAGCGCCTTCTTGCGGTTATCGATACCTTCTCCGAGGCAGAAAGCCGTATGAAATGGGCCTCAAATAAGCGACTCCACCTTGAGATCGCATCGCTGAAAGCGATCCAAAATCTCAATGAGATCCGCCTCACCGACGTAATTTCGGCGATTGGAAAAGCTGATCCTGGAGAAATTGCGAATTCATTCCCGAAGGGCTCTGCCGCTCCTCCAGCCGAGCCCAAACCTCATCCGACACCGGAAAAAAAAACGGTGACTAAAGACAGTAAACTTGACCCGATCGACCGTCTCATTGCAGATGCCCCCGAAGATGCGGTAGAGCCCGAGCCTATCCAGCTGAACCCAGACTCCAAAAACCCCAAACAAAAGCCAATTGATCAGGCGAAGGCAGAAGAAAACACCCCCCTCGACGCGGACGAATTCCATAACGATCCGCTGATTGTCGAGGCTCTAAAGGTTTTCAAAGGACGTCTGATCTCTTGAATTTCTGAGAGTCATGAGAATTCGCGGGTTATTGCGACGGATTCCTCCGGTTCTACTTTTGCTCTCACTGAGCCTGCACTTTTTCACTATCGTTCTTTACGTCCGCCTCCCGCTTAAGCTTGCGGCAGTTACCATTTATCCGGTCTGGGTTTGGGGAGCGATCGGGCTAATACTTGCTTCCTTTTGCTACCTATTCAGTAAGGCCCGAGGTTCTCTTACTATTATTCTTCTCTGGACCTTTACGATCCTTATCGTTGCCGACGAAGCTGGTCCGCTAGCCCGTTTAGCATCCGAACCAATGAAGGAAGCTGCTCCCGAGGAACATGCCGGAAGCCAAATTCTTCGCGTGATTACTTTAAACTGCGCTGGATTTTCTGACCCCCTGGAGGCGACACGCCATTTTGACCCGGACATTATCTTTCTTCAGGAAATTCCTCCTGGCTATCGAATCAAAAGACTTACCGACACATTATTTAAAGGAAAAGGCGACTATCGCTACAACCGTAAGCTGCGATTCGCGATCATCGTCAGGGGCACCATTGAGAGAGAATTTCGATTCTCAAAATACCGCACTCAGCTTGTCAAAGCAGAAATGTTCGACGGCCGTAAACTCAACCTTATGAATCTCCACCTTCTCTCGGCAGCAACCAATATGAAGCTCCACCAACTTGATTGTTGGCGTGAGCACATCAAGAACCACACTCTTCGAAGAATTGAACTCTCATCTTCACTTGCCGGATTGAGACAATACGGTTCCCACCCAAGATTCCCGACCATCGTAGCTGGCGACTTTAATGCTCCCGCCAACGACTCTGTTCACCGAATTATGCGGAAAGAATTTACCGATTCGTTTGACGCAGTCGGCACGGGATGGGGCAACACTTTTCATCGCGTTCTGCCGCTACTCCGGATCGACTATATTTATGGATCCGCCAAGCTCATCCCCGTTCGTTCTCAGACCTTCACTAGACACAAAACCGATCACCGCATGGTGGTATCTGATTTTATCTATCGCTAGGGATCTAGAAATTAGTATTCGGCCGTTGATTCCGGACCGAAACCCGCCCGCCACGTGCCCGGCGCATCGGTTCAAAAACATGATCGGCTCCCGTAGACTTAATCTCCGAAACCATCGCCATCAATTCGCCCAACCTACCTTTGGGCCACCCCCTTTCCGCGAACCATGACAAATACTCTGGAGGCAAATCCGTCAGTGGAACACCACAGGGCGGATACTTCGCTGGTCCATATTTACCAAAAGGCATATAAGCTTCAGAAATCTCATGAAGAAGATTCCGAAAGTCTTCGCGATCGATCTCGGTAAACTTCATAGATTCTATCTGACTTGCATCTCCGCAAGATCTTCCTAAATTACCCAAAGAAACCAACAAAAACATGGAAAGTCACAATCCTTACGCCAGTCCATACTCGGTTGCCCAAGCTCCGGCAGCAACTCGCACCGAATTTTATCAGAAAACCTACCTACATCTCGCAGGAGCAATCGGAGCATTTATCATCCTTGAAGCAATGCTTTTTGCCATCCCGGGAATCGATGTATTTGTGATGAAAATGATCGGAGGGGGTGTGTCCTGGCTAATAGTCCTCGGTCTCTTCATGGCCGCTTCTTGGGTCGCCAACAAGTGGGCGACCTCTGATACCAGTCGCGGGATGCAATATGCGGGATTAGGACTGTATGTCGTCGCTGAGGCCATAATATTTCTTCCTCTTCTTTTGATCGCCGTGCGCTTTACCGGACAATCTCATTTGGTCGGGCAAGCCGCTATTATTACCTTGGGGTTATTTGCAGGTCTCACTTTTGTGGCATTTACCACGAAGAAGGACTTCTCTTTCCTTGGCGGAGTTTTAAAAATAGGCTTCTTCGTTGCATTCGGCCTGATTGCGGCTTCCCTCTTAATGGGTTTTAATCTTGGAATTTGGTTCTCTGGAGCAATGGTTCTTGTTGCTGGAATCTCTATTCTTTATCAAACCAGCAACATCATCCATAATTATCGGCCAGATCAGCACGTAGCAGCCTCCCTGGGCCTCTTTGCAAGTGTCGCCCTACTCTTCTGGTATGTTCTACAAATCCTGATGTCTCTCTCGTCGAGCGACTAATCGGATTTCGCCTAACACCCTTCCGAACCCGGACACAGTTTGTGTTCCGGGTTCTTTTTTCTCCCTAAGATCCGTTTTTGACAAACTCGCCCTTTTGTCGCTAACTTCCAACAGCTCCTATGAATACCACAAATTTCCTTCTCGGGACGACTTCAATCCTAATTGTCGTTGCTTTTATCTTCTCCTTTGGGGGCTTTAACGAAGGACGCGACAGCCAGGCCAGCAAGGACGAAATTGCTAAATTGACTGACGACATCGAACAACTTGCTGCTGAAAATCGAGCGCTTGAGCGTAATTATGCCCGGACCAATCGCCCAAACAATCCGGCAACTTCGGTTTCGACGACCGCTCCTCCGGCAGGTCTTCCTGTCGCCCCCGGACCTGCAACTTCTAATCCTGATTCAGAATCGCTGGGCAAAATAAAAGAACTCGAGGACAAAAACCGGGCACTTGAAGAAAAAGCTCTCGCCCTCGAAGAGGAAAATGACCGCGCCAATGAGGAGCGCCGACAGATCACGATTGAGCAAAATATGGCTGCCAAAAAAGTCCAGATGGCCATGGATATGGGAACGGTAAAATCGGCAAACAAAGAACAGGCCATTGTGATCTACGAGCCTTCTGCTAACGCACCCAGCTTCCAACCCAGCCGCATTCTTGCAATACGCAGAAACACCGGGATTATCGGAACGATCGTGATCGAGCGGCTTGACGCGAGTGGGCAATACATCGCCACGATGAGACCTCATGGCTACTCTCCTGACGGATATCCAGATATTCAACCCGGTGATACCGTAATTGTAGATCCCAACGGTTAATTACCACTTAGAGGTCAAACCATACTGCCCGGCCAAAGTAAGCAGTTCTTCACGCATTGGCCACTCATCGGGGCGCTCACAAGGGCCATCGTGACGCTGGCTCGCTCCCTTCAACATCATGCAGCCAGTGTTGTCGCCCATCTTACGAATGGCCTCCACTTCTTCAGATGATAATTTAAAATCAGCTGGCGTAGCCGCATAGTCTCGGATCTTGTCTTCAATCGGAATCGCGTTCTCTCCAGCCTCCTGAATCACCGTCGGCACGACACACTTCACTGGAGCCTGAGAGAGGTTCCAAAGTGAGGCAAATTGAATCATGCTCAGACCATGTTTCTCGGCAATTTCACGCATTGGCTGCATTGCGTCGTTGCCCCGCTCGACCCAACCCTCGGGGCGATAAGCACGGTGATCACCGGGACGAAATTCGTGGCCCGGCTTCATATCCCCATGGAAAAGCCCACCGTAATCTACCACTCGGGTAAGAATATCGACCTTATTCGCAGTCGCTGAGTCCAAAACATGCTGCCCGGGCCATGGCTCTAATGGATTCAAAATGATCATAGCCCAATCGAGAACCTCCCCAAAATTTTCGAAGACATGCAGTAGATCGAGTGTGAATCCATTAGCAGGTCCAGGAGCAATTCCGAGCCGCTGCGACAGTCCCTCTTCCTTAAGGGCATTCATTCCTTTCCAAACCGCATCGCTAGTGTAACCGATCTCGTCCGGATTGTGTAACATGACGAGGTCAAAGTGGCTGGGTTGGCAGTTGGGGAGCGAAATTTCACAAGCGCGCCGCAAAAAATCCCGGTAACCGGATTCGCCCCTTAACGATGGGCTCGTGAATCTCGGATAGCCTTTACTCCCCTCGCGTTCTCCATCGATAAAATCGTGCCCAAGCATTCCAACGAGACAATAACTTTCTCGTGGGTATTCCGATAAAACCTCACCTAATGCCGCATCCGCTTTGCCTTGACCATAGACATCAGCAGTAACGAAAGTCCGTATCCCTGCCTCGTAAGCAACCCTAATACAATCCTGGTAGCGGTCTCCATCAAGAACTTCGCCAAAGTGCATAAACCGTCCGCCGCTCCAGGTGCCATATGCTGTCCGTGTCAAATCCATGCCATAAATAAGCGATAGGGTAGTGCATCTTTCAAGCGGGACTTTTCCAATGGACTGCTAGGCTTGACCAGAAGCAACGAAAGAGTTCACATTCCTGCCGTGCGCGTCCTTCTTTTACTTGCTCTTATCTTTCCCCTTCTCCCCTCCTGCACAAGAGTTTCCAAAAAACCTGGAAATATGGGTCTCCTCCCAACTATCAATGACCGAAAAGCTCAAATCGCAGCCGAACCCCGTGGCGATTTTTACTACGGTCGCCGCTACTTTGTCGAAAAAACCCGCTTTTGGGGATACCTCCGCGAACCGGGGCAGCCTGCAAATAAGGCCAAATTGGTCATTTTTAATGAGTCTTGGAAGATCAACCCTGATCGCCTCCCCGAGAAAAAAGGAGGTAACTCCTACGGGTTCGATAATAATTACGAATACCGGATTTACGGCCGATACACCGGAAGGGAACTGTATGAACCCAACAGTAACCAAATCCTCCCTGAATTCATTCTCACCGACTATCAGCTCATTTCACGCAGCCCGGGATGGCTCTTTTCCCCCTCTGATCAATACTATCCTACCCGGCTTTCCCTTCTCCCCCCGAGCTTCTGATCACGACTTTGTGAAATATTTCACAAAGTCCTTGCGAGCCTACAAGAACGAGAGTTTCATTGTCGTGGCTTAACATGAGCAAGACCACTACCTACGAGGCCCCGGATGCCGCTGCCGTCGCAGCACAGGCCGCTACCGATTACCAAGCGGAGACCGACGATGTCCTCGGCGAAAAAATGGTGCTAAACATGGGTCCATCCCACCCCGCCACGCACGGAGTTTTACGTCTTGTACTGGAATTGGACGGCGAAATCATCGAAAAAGCCGAGCCCCACATTGGATACTTGCATCGAGGCGATGAAAAAATCGCTGAAAATATGCATTATAACCAGTTTGTTCCCTATACTGACCGGTTAGATTACCTTGCTCCTCTCGCAAACAACGTCGCCTATGCCTGTGCAGTGGAAAAACTCATGGGGTGGGAACTGCCACCTCGAGGCCAAGCTCTCCGTGTTCTCTGCTGTGAACTAGCCAGGATTTCATCCCACATGCTTGGTGTCGGCGTCTGTGCGATGGATGTTGGTGCAATGACTGTCTTTCTCTATACCTTCACAGAAAGAGAAAAGATTTATAACTTCTGCGAGCAACTTACTGGTGCTCGTTTTACAACGTCTTACACCCGAGTTGGCGGTCAAATCCGCGATATTCCCGAAGGCCTAGACAAAGACATCCTTAAGTTCCTTGATGAGTGTGAAAACACCATCGACGAGATCGCTGCTCTCCTTAATAACAACAAGATCTACCTCGAGCGGATGTGCGATGTCGGGGTAATCAGCCGCGAGGACGCTATAAGCTATGGGATGACCGGCCCCAACCTTCGCGCTAGCGGAGTGGCCCGTGACCTTCGAAAGGATAGCCCTTATTTGGGCTACGAGAAATACGACTTCGATGTTCCGGTGGGCGAGAATGGTGATTGCTACGACCGCTTCCTCGTCCGTATGGAGGAGATGCGCCAGTCCATCAAAATAATTAAACAAGTTCTCGCTGACTTCCCAGAAGGGGAAATCAACGTGGGCGACACCAAATCCACTCTCCCTGAAAAAGAGCGCGTGCTCATGTCCATGGAGGAACTTATCCACCATTTCATTGTCGCGACCCAAGGGATTGAGGCCCCAGAAGGAGAGGTTTATTTTGCCGCTGAAAATCCCAAAGGGGAACTCGGCTTTTACATTCACTCAAAAGGCGGCGGAGTCCCGAATCGGCTCAAGATTCGCGCCCCGTCTTTCGTCAACCTTGGTATCTGTGCCGACCTCCTCAAAGGCCACATGGTTTCTGACATCCCAGCAATTCTCGGCTCGCTCGACTTCGTAATGGGCGAGTGTGACCGCTAAGTTCACGTCTAATTCTTCCAACCTGATTTCTCACGGTGAGTTCTAAAATTGAAGCCCCCCGCCCTCGCTCGATCGATCGATCGAAGCTGAGTTACGTCTCTCCAAGCGCCCCGAAAGATCGCGAAGTTCCAAAGCCTCGCCTGATCGACCGCAGTGATGTGGAATACATCCGTCCTGTGCTCACCGTTCTTGAAAAAAATGTTCATTCGCCAGTCACTCCTGGCGTGGTTCATTTCCCTCAATTCAAGATCACCCCAACTCTCGAAAAAGCAGCCAATAAACGAATCGCACAATATCCCGATGACCAACGCCGCTCGGCTGTGCTTCCGCTTCTTCACGAAGTCCAGCATCGTCACGGATTCATCAGCCCGGAGTCTATTGAATGGGTGGCCGAGAAACTTGGCATCGCTGCGATCAAAGTTGTCGAGGTCGTCACGTTCTACCCCGGCTTCCGTCAGAAGGCTCCTGGCAAGCTCCACTTCCGGGTTTGCCGAACCCTCTCCTGCGCCATGGGTGGCTCCTACGAACTCATGGGCAAGCTTTGCGAACTAACCGGAATCGATCGAGGCTCCGCTGATACTCATAAGGACCCAATTTCCGTTTCCCCTTGCGGAAGCTACTCAGTCGAATACGCCGAATGCCTCGCATCTTGCGGAACCGCCCCGGTCTGTCTCGTCAACGACGACTTCCACGAAGGCGTGACGCCAGAGAAGGCCGAAAGCCTCATCACTCAATACGAAAGTTAATTTTCACAACTCTATACCACCAAGCTCATGTCTGACATCACCTACCTCCCCGGCAAGGAACCTCACGAAAACGAGCACCGTCTAATCTTCAAGAATGTCGATCGCAAAGGCTGGGATCCAAAAATCAGGACCTACCTTGCGGAGGGCGGCTACGAAATGGCTATGAAGGCTCTGAAGATGAAGCCCCAAGAAGTCATCGACGAAGTTAAAGCTTCGGGTCTCCGTGGACGCGGAGGAGCAGGATTCCCAACTGGAATAAAATGGGGATTTATCCCTCCAAATAACACCAAGCCGGTCTACCTGATTTGTAACTGTGATGAGTCGGAACCGGGTACTTTTAAGGATCGCTATATTGTCCACCAAGATCCGCACCAGCTCATTGAAGGTATGGTGATCTCTGCCTATGCTGTTGGGGCTCACGTCGCTTACATTTACATTCGGGAAGAATTTCCAGAGGCTGCCATCATTCTTGAAAAGGCCATTGCCGATGCCAAGAAGAACGGCTTCCTTGGTAAGGATATTCAAGGATCGGGATTCGATCTCGAAATCTACGTTCATCGTGGAGCCGCCGCTTACATTTGCGGAGAGGAGACCGGTCTGATCGAGTCGCTGGAAGGCAAACGCCCATACCCACGGATCAAGCCCCCCTACTTTCCGGCCGCCATCGGCCTTTACATGGCGCCAACCATCGTAAACAACGTCGAATCACTCTGCCACGTCGTTCACATTCTCCGTATGGGAGGGGAAGAATACATTAAACTGGGGACCCCACGGAATTCAGGAACCCGTATCGTCTGTGTTTCGGGCGATGTTAAGAACCCAGGCTACTTCGAAATCGAAGTTGGCAAAGTCACCTTCCAAGAACTTCTCTATGACATGTGCGGAGGCCCCAAAGATGGGCGGACGCTCAAGGCCGTCATCCCAGGTGGTTCATCGTCGAAGATCCTACGCTGTAACGAAACTTTCCAGATCGGTCGTGGTGATGACGCCGAAGAAATGACTTTCTGGCAGTTGCCTCTCGACTTCGACACTCTCGCGGCGGCGGGTTCTATGGCAGGTTCAGGCGGTGTCATTGTGATGGATGACACCCGCCGGATGTCTTGGATCCTTAACAACATCACCCACTTTTATGCTCACGAATCCTGCGGACAATGCACCCCGTGCCGCGAAGGGTCGACTTGGATGAAAAAGGTTTCTGATCGAATCGAAGACGGCAAAGCCACTCCGAGTGATGTTCAGGTGCTGGAAGACATTGCCTATCAAATTGACGGCAAGACTGTTTGCGCCTTCGGCGAAGCCAGCGCGTGGCCCGTTGAAGCCATGATTGACAAATTCCGGGACGAACTCGTTGGCGAAACTTCCGACGATAACGACACTCGATCAGCCGAGCGGATCGCTCAGGAGCAATTCCTCTCGTCTGTCCCTCAATGAGATCTTTGTTCGGAATCCTCGCTCTAGTCTGCAGCTCTTGCTCGCCTACTGTTTTTGTAGTCGATGAAGCTGGTATACCAATTGAAGATGCCAAAGTCGTTCCGATGAGCCGGAGCTTCAACTGGCCACCTAAAGAAACCGGTAAAAATGGCGGAGTTCTAGTCCATCAAGATCTCCCTACCATCGACTACTTACAGGTCTCAAAAGCCGGCTATCGCAACCACCCACTCGTGAACTTCAATCTCCCAAAACCAATTACGGTGGTTTTGAAGAAGTGATTTTTCCGTAAATCGCTGAGTCTCTCGTCTGGCGTTGTTAGCTTGCTGCCGATCTAAGGATTAATACTACACACTTGTAGCCTAGGACTAAAGAGCCCGAGCGTGGCGCCCAAATTGATCTTTCTCACTTCAGTTTTCTTACCCGTTGTTTGATCATTTCATCTGCAATGACTGCCACCAGAAGAACGATTCCAACAATGAGAAATTCCATGTGCGATTTCAACCAATCTACCAGATTGATCATGTTTTTTAAGAGTTGCATCACCGCCGTGCCAATCACCACCCCCACAATTGTGCCTTCCCCTCCACGAAGACTACAACCACCCAGCACTGCTGCAGCGATCGCATAAAGTTCATAAAAATTTCCAAAGTCGCTCGGCTGAGCCGAATTCCCATTTAAAATGAATAAAAGCCCACCAAGCGCCGCCAGCATCGAACAAATCACGTAAGATAAAATAACCATCCGGTCGGTGTTAATCCCACTTAATCGAGCCGCCTCCTCGTTATTTCCCAAGGCAAAAAGGTATCGCCCCCAGATAGTCTTGTTCAAGAAAACCCATGCAATGATCGCCACCACGATCAAAATCACAAAGGGATAAGGAATCCCAAATTTATCGGTCACTTCGATGGCTTCTGTTCCCCACTGTCGAAATGTCTCATGCTCTCCACCAAATCCTTGTGACTGATCCTCTGCGAGCCCCCGAGTTGCCCCCCGGTAAATTAGCAAACTACAGAGCGTCACCACAAAAGGCTGCAGCTTGAGCTTGGTAATCAAAAAACCATGCCAAAGCCCAACGCAGAGGGCTACTACCATCGCGATCGCAACCGCACTACCCGGTGACCATCCTTGTCTCATCACCAGCCACGGAACCCCACAACCCACCAAACAAACCACCGAGCCAATCGAGAGATCTATCCCTCCCGTGATAATCACAAAGGCCACTCCAATTCCCAACAGACCATAAAGCCCGGTCCGCTCAAGCAACTTCCCTTGATTGTATCCCCCCAAGAAATTCTCTCCCAGGATCGCCGTCGCCACATAAATCACAATCAGGGTGATCAGGATGCCTTTGATTTTTTTCATTTTATTCTTCTTTATTAATATTCCCACCCGTCGCCAATTCCATGATGGCCTCCTCACTAAAATCTTCTCGGGCTAACTCTCCCGTGATTCGTCCTTCGTGCATCACCAAGGTCCGATCCGCCATCCCCATGATCTCTTCCATCTCGCTGGAGACAAACAAGACCGCCATCCCTTCGCGCGCGAATTTTTCCATCAGCAAATAAATCTCTTCTTTTGCCCCAATATCAATACCGCGCGTTGGTTCATCGAGG
>NYXU01000078.1 GCA_002685715.1 Porticoccaceae bacterium
GGTTGTGGATGGTTTGCTAGTGCGTTTGAAGTCTGAGAATATTCCTGAAAAGCGCCGCCCGCTTCTTTCTACCCTCGCTCGGCTTTATCACAAAGAAGCTGATTGGAAGGGCGATTCATGGGGCACTCGCCCTGATACACGCGGGCCTTATTACGAGCTAGCGACTTGGGAAGAGTCCGGTCGGATTTTAGAAAACCTCAAAGCGATCCTAAAAGATGCTCCCGCCGAGGAAGCGGCCTTTATTATCACCAAACTAAATAAGAATCGTATTCCAGCGAATGACGCTTTGGACCGCATCATCGATCTCGCGCTCAAGGACGACAAGTTAATCCCGGTGGCGATTAAGCAAATTGCGGCCAGTGGAGCAGTATCGGCCAAGGCTATTCCTTTGGTTGTGAAGGGTGCTAATGATCCTAAAACTCCAGCCGATGCTCTTGCTGGTGCGGTAAAGATTCTCGTGAACTCCGATGACAAGGGATCTCTTCCCGCGGTTCTCAAAGCTTTGGCACAATTGGACAAAACCAAGGGCGCGGGTAAGCAGCAAACTGCTGCCAAAGACCATTTTTTCAAAGCTGCCAAGTTGGAGAACCACCATCTCGCACTTGAGAAGATGGCGGCGGAGATGCCTGGCAGTCCTGAAGGAAAGTATGCGGCCATGGCGGTGGTGACTTTGGCTTCCCGCAAGGGCGGATCTCCCGAGTCACGTGAAATGTCGCTTAAGGCGATCGATAAAGGATGGTCTGATCCTAAGCAGAAGGTTGCCTTCATTAATGCGGCCCGCGATTTACGGAATCCTGTGATCAATGATCGGATCCGTATTGCTTTCAGTGATCCTGATCAAGCGGTGGCGAAAGTCGCAAAAGATGCCGCAGGCCGACTTAAAATTCAGGCCCCTGGAGCGGATAAAACTCCAAAGATTGCCACCCTAAAACCAGAGGAAGCCTTGAAAAAGGTGACGGCTCACAAAGGGGAAGTGGCCCTAGGCCAGGCCATTTTCGCCCGAGCAACCTGCAATGCTTGTCACACCGTATCGCAGGGTGAGAAGCAAAAAGGACCTTATCTGGGTAATATCGCCGAGACTTATCGGCGCAATGAACTCGTCGAAGCAATCCTCGTTCCGAATAAGACGATTGCACAGGGATTTGCGACCACTGTGTTCAGCTTGAAGGATGGCAAGTCTTTCGTGGGATTTGTCACCGACGAAGCGGGAGTTAGCGTAAGCATTCGCGACATCAGCAGTGCTGAGCACACTTTCAAGAAGAGCGCGATTAAGGAGCGCTCTACTTTGCCGACCTCTCTGATGCCTCCGGGATTACTTTCTGGATTTACAGTGCATGAAGCCGCCAGCTTGTTAGATTATCTCGAATCGCTGGTGAAGAAGTAGATTCTGATGAGCTTAGAGTGGTCACAGGAGTGCCGGAATCACTCTGATTGATGCCTTACAAGTGAGGCGAGTGGAAGAATCCCGTCATGGGGCCAAAGGGCCGGTGGGGATTGAGCTTCTCCTAGAGGGAAGATTCTAGGGGCAGGAAGATTGGATCGCTCTTCATAGGGATGAAGAGCGATGCCAGAGAGGTGACGGAACTTCGAAAAATTATCCGGCATGGGGCGAAGGAATATCGTCCGGTTACCGGGAGAAAGGGCGAGGCGTGAATTATTCTCAAAGATAATGGTCCAGGCGGTAGAGCGGGGGCTGTGCCAGAGGGCGTGGGATTTGGGATCCTGCGCCATAAGGTAGCGGGTTTCTTCGCGGAGGTTGGTGATTGCGCCCGCTTCGGAAAGAGAGAGTGGACCGCGGGGATCTTGTTCTTCGAAATTGGTCATGGCTTCGGCAAGGAGTGGTCCGAAGGCAGAAGGATCTTTGAGGTAGATGGTATGGAGGGAGAGGCAGCCGGATTGGTTAAAGAGGCCGATGTCGCGTGCGGCGAGTTGGGCAGCTTTGGGAGTGGGCTCATCAATTATGGCAATGCCGATGCGATGACCGTGTCCGACAAAGGGAATTTCTAGCGGGCAAAGGCTTTGGAAATGGCGGATCGTATTATCGGAGCCGAAAACGACCATGGCATCGGCCTTAGGAATCCAGTGCGCCGGCAGTTCTCGGGACACTTCGACGAAAGCTTGAAGTGGATTTGGGACTTCGAAATCTAGGAGGGTTTGCGAGGGGAGTTTGAGGAGGTTTTGAGCACCGAGGAGGACTCCATTTAATAGAGTTTGAAAAGCGGCGTGTGGGGTGTTTCCGCTGATAATATGAATGATATTTTGGGGAAGCCGCACCGTGGTGCCGGAGGCTTCACGTAAGAAGGTCTCCTCAAGAATTTTGCGAGTAAGATTTCCCGTGAAAGGCTCAAGTTGCTCGCTGGAAGCCAGAATGAGGTCGATACGTTTGCTGAGGGTCATAACGATAGGGCTTGGTCGATGGTTCGGGAGCAACCTCGTGGGAGCGCTCCGGGATCGCGGCCGATGAGGGTAAACGAATCGTCTTCGTGGCGCACTGCAAAATCTTGAGTCCGGATCCCGCAAACGCTGTGGAGGTTTGCGAGATCGTGGATGACAAGGTAGCCCGTTTCACCGGGTGCGACTTCACGTTCAGTTTCAGGATCTAGGATGAGATGGCGGCACCAGCGGGGAAAACGATGCGGCCCATCAGGGCCGGTGGCGTAGGCTTGGCTGGAGAGCTCAGTCATGCCGTATTCGTTATGTAGATGGTTGAGCGGAAGCTTGAAAAATTCGGAGAGCTGGGAGTAGAAATCTGGCTTAGATAGCATCATAGAAGTGCCTTTGTATCCTCCGGTTTCGAGAAGGTGGGAACCGGAGGGAAGAGGAATTGAGCCATGGATTTCCATGAGATGACGGAAAGCGAGGGCGGTTCCCATAAGGATGAGAGGCTGTCCAGAAGCCAAGTAGAGGAAAAGTCGACTAAGATTGAATTTGGAATTCTTTAGGAGGAAGCGGGAATTGTTACCATCATTGAGGTGGCCAAACATGTGGCTGAGAGACGATTGGGGAGATTCAAGATTGGAAGGAGCGAGGAAAAAGGTAGGGAGTTTTGGAAGTGGCCAGCCATAGGAAATGGCTTTTTCGTAAAGATGGGTTGAGGGGAAATGATGCGAGCCCTTAGTTTCGGTGGTCGTGCCAGAGGTGAGAAAGGTGGTGAGGGTTTCTTGACCGCAAATCAGGGGCAAATCGTCAAGTTTGAAGGCGGCGGTGGGGACTGCGGGGATTTCTTCCCAGCGGGCAACAGTTTCGGGAGTTTTTTTTATGGAACGCGCGAAGGCTGCGTAGGGGTGGTTGCGATCGAATTGGTATTTAAAAATATCGAGAGCGAGCGCAGAGAATTCCTCGTCACCGGGGCTCGAGATCAGCTTTTTGACTCGGTGAATTAAGTTTGAATCTTCCGGGTCGTGTGGTGTGAGGTCTTCGATTTGAGTCATTTCGCTTTGGGTGGTGACTTGACAAGTTGGTCAAAGATCGCGATTAAAGAGATTGTCGAGGTGCGATGACGCACTATCCCCAACCCATATTATTTTTAAAGCCATGTTTTCTCTGAAACACAACCTCATGCTTCTCCCTTGCAGCTTGCTCTGTTTCAGCTGCACGATGCTTCGGCCTTCTCCTCCATCGTCTACTCCTGAAAATCTGCCAGTTGCCCAGGCGGTGGATCCTCTGTTTCCAAATACATCTGGGCAATTTGGAACTGAGGCTCAGCTCAAAGAAGCGCGCGATAGGGCTAATGCTGAGGCCAATGCGCGTCGCGAAAGGTTGCAAAATGAGCAGCTAGCTAATGGAATCAATCCCAACTCTGGAACGACTGATGTGATTCAGCCGATCCCGCGCGAGCCAATCAAGCGAGTTAGCAAGTATCGCACAGCCCGTGCGATTGTTACCAAACCTGGATATGTTTTTAATCCATGGACTAACAAGGCTGTTGATGTGCGAGGAATCCCGAGCGGAACGCTCATTCGTGATCCGAACGATGGGGATCCCGACCACAAGTTCCGAGTCCCCTAAAGTGGGCATCTGAGTTTCCCGAAGCCGGATTTCCCAAAGGAAATCCGGCTCTTTTTTTCCAATCTCATGTCATTTTCCCGAATTGCGATTCTTGGTCCAGGCCTTCTTGGGGGCTCGGTTGGCCTCGCCGCGTATGGTGCAGGACAAGAGGTGATTTTATGGGGAAGAAATCCTGAGCGGGTCGAGATCACCCGAAAGATTGGGTTGGAAGCAACTACTGACTTGGACGGGGCGGTGAAGGAAGCTGATCTTATTATTTTGGCAGTTCCTGTGGGAGTAATGGGGCTTTTATTTGAGTCAATAAGGGGGAATTTGAAACCAGGGGCAATTGTTACTGATGTGGGGAGCGTAAAGGCGCTTCCTCACAAGGTGGCAAATGAACATGGGATCCCATTTATCGGGAGTCACCCAATGGCGGGATCAGAGCAGACTGGAATTGAAGCGGCGCGAGCTGATCTTTTTAAAGGCGCTGCTTGTGCTTTGACTAATGATCAAGAGAGGCCGAACGAGGAGTTAAGAGCGGTTGCAAGGTTTTGGGAAAATTTGGGATGCGTAACCTCAGTCATGAATTCGAAAGACCACGACCGAGCGGTTGCGCGGATCAGTCATCTTCCTCATGCCATGGCCGTGGCAACAGCTGGTGCCGCCTTGCGATTTCCTGGCGATGAATTTCTGGCGGCCGGAGGGTTTCGGGATACCACGCGGGTGGCGGGAGGAGACCCTGAGATGTGGGCGGAAATTATGGTCGAGAACCGAGCTGCGGTAACGGCTGCGCTGCTGGATGCGCAAGAGGAAATGCGAGAGATGCTTGATCACCTCGCCAAATCGGACAAGAAAGGGCTGAAGAGTTATCTTGCGGAAGTTAAAGCCCGCAAAGAAAATCCTTCTTAAAATTTATGAGTGAGACCATCCAAGTTAGTCCGCTAAAATCCATCACTGGAGAGCTCGCGGTTCCTGGGGATAAAAGTATCTCTCACCGTGCTGCTATTCTTGCGGGGTTGTCCAATGGTTCCTGCTTTGTGGAGAACTTCCTCTCGAGCGAGGATTGTGTGAATACCCTGCTTGGAATGGCGCAACTTGGGGTTCGTTTTGAGGTTAAGAAAGGGACTGACGATTTGCCAGTTGATCTCCTCATTCATGGATGTGGCGGGGAATTACAGGCTCCGGCTGGCAAACTCGATTGTGGCAATTCCGGGACTGGAATGCGCCTTCTGTCGGGTGTCCTGGCCGCGCAGAAATTTGATAGCACCCTAATTGGTGACGAATCGCTTTCTGGCCGTCCGATGGACCGGATTATTACTCCGCTTGCCAAAATGGGAGCGCAGTTTGAAACGCGTGGGGCAAAGCCTGGTTGCGCCCCTCTTCTGATCACGGGCGGAGAGTTGAAGCCGATCACCTATGAGATGCCTATGGCGAGTGCTCAGGTAAAAAGCGCAATTTTGTTGGCAGGATTGTTCGCGCCCGGGACCACTACTGTGATTCAGCCGGCGACGAATCGAGATCACACTGAGCGGCTTTTAAACTCCTTTGGGGTGAATGTGAAAACTAAGGGTAACACCATTTCCATCGATGGAGGACAGGTAGTTAAGGCCTGTGATCTAGTGGTGCCAGGAGATATTTCAAGCGCAGCTTTCTGGATTGTGGCAGCAGCTTGTGCTCCCGGATCACACTTGATTATTAATAATGTAGGGTTGAATCCGACCCGGACCGCATTGCTGGATGTTTTGATCCGAATGGGCGCAAAAATCGAGGTTCAGCTTGAGCATGAAGATGGTGGCGAACCTTTGGGGCGAATTGAAATCATTGGAGGGAAACTCCAAGGCACCGAGATCTTAAAAGAGGAAGTGCCCAATCTTATCGACGAAGTTCCCATTCTAGCGGTGGCGGGCGCTTTGGCAGAAGGGGTCATGACAATTCGTAATGCTGCCGAGCTCCGAGTCAAAGAGACTGATCGTATCGAAACTACGATCAGAAATCTTCGCTTAATGGGTGGCGAGATTGAGGAATTTGAAGATGGGATGGTCATCACCGGAGGGCGGACTTTAAAGGGAGCTAAGCTGGAAAGCTATGGCGACCACCGCATTGCCATGGCCTTTGCGATTGCGGGACTTTTGGCCGAAGAAGGCCAAACCACTATCGCAAATACCGCTTGTATCGCCACTTCGTATCCAACTTTTGTTCAACACCTTGAAACGTTTTGCCAATCATGAGTCAAACCCATCGCGCCGTTGCAATTGATGGTCCTGCTGCTTCGGGGAAAAGCACGGTTGCTAAGCGTCTCGCTGAATCGCTTGGACTCGTTATGGTGAATTCCGGAGCCATGTATCGCGCGGTCACCTGGCAGGTTTTACAGGAGGGGATTGATCTGGAAAATAGGGCCGCTGTGCTGGAGGCGATGTCCCGGATGCGAATCGATTGTGGCGTTAGAAATAATCTTTCCACCATCATGATTAATGATCGTCTGCTAACGACAGAGATCCGTAGTGCTGGA
>NYXU01000079.1 GCA_002685715.1 Porticoccaceae bacterium
CTCCAAAAACTTCAGCAGATAAATAATTTGGTGATCGCCCCAGTAACCAATACTCGCCCAGGGATCGTTGGGCTCGGGTTTCTCCCAGTCGATACCGGCTCTGGTGATTCGATAGGGGTTGTAACCATCCGCAGTGGACGCGTTAACAAACTTGCTGATCATAGATTCAACATAGTTAGGAATCGAGATACTAAGAGCTTCCCAGTTCTGGAAGATATCGCGCCAGTTGCCCTCAAAATTGAGCAGTTGCGAACCATCGTCTTGTTTCACCTGAATCGCGAATTTATTCCAAGGTCGCGATGGATCGCCATGGCGGCGGCTAAATGAAAGTGGCAGGTATTCCATACACAGACGCTGCAAGCTGGCATTATTTGTTAGCTCAGCCGCGGCAATCAGGTCGCTGTAGTGAAAGCTATCGTCCAGAGCCTCAAAAAAGGCCACAGAATTCTGATATTCAACGCGGTTAAAGCCTTTAACAAAGCGAATCAAATCTGCTTTATCGACAGTGTAGTTGTCGACAAACAAACCACCGCGCATAACGTTAAATAGCACATTGGCAAAGTGATGGTTGGCGCTGAGCCGGTCTTCGGTCACCTGCAAGCCATCGGAGGTTCCTACGATACGCGCTAAGTTATGAGAGCCCAGAGCGATATCATCTTCGATATCCTTAGCAATATCGGCGCTGCTATTAATATAAGCGGCTAGCTCACGAACATCGGCCGGGCCCTGATTGACATCGGCAACAATGCTCCAGCTCTGCTCGGCATGGGCGGCAAGTTCTAAACAGCCATTAACAAAGTAAGCACCGCGTCGGCCGCGAACATCAGTCTCCTGATCTACACCGAGACCTTTGCGGAACGCATCCAGCTGTATCGACGAGACCAGCTTGGCAGACTCCGGCATACCCACAGACCAAGCCACAGACGCCGATAGGGCCTCACTGGGCTCAGCTCGGTCAACCAGAATCGAGCTCATGCTGTACAGACCCAGACCGGTATCTGCGTCAAGTTCATTTTTCTTGTAGGCATCGACAAGGCAACTCAGGGAGTTTTGCACATCAGATTCAACGCCAAACGGAATCAGGTTCTCTATACCATCGACAATATCAACGCTGACGGAATGGCTACTGTTATTAACCAGAGTGGCTGTCTTGACAAAACCAAACCGATCCGAGGTGCGCCAAGCATAACGGTAGCTCAGACCCAGATCATGATTGACCTCTTCAAAGATCAACTTATCGCCATAGACATTCTTATAGAGGTTTCTGCTGATATGGTAAACACCGGCATACTGATCCGACAGCGGTTCCCATAATGAGGTCTTATCACCTGAAGTCACTAAGGCAATGGTTCGGCTACCGGTGAACGGCGACGAATCGCTGATCTTGTCATCTGTATAGTAGGGGAACAACGCACTCTGAGCATCGACTCGTCCCGCTGAGAGACCACCGCGCGTGGAGATAAACAGCCAGTGATTTGAATCACTCACGACACTGATGAAGAAGTCTTTCATCTGATTGTAGTTAGCAATCTTATAAAACTCTTCGCCCTTGATATCGACATATTCACCAGACACCTGCTGATGCTCGCCCTGAACCAACTGATTTCCGATATGGATAGATTTCTGAGTCATGGTTACCCTAAATCCTATAATTTCAACGTCACCGAGAAAGCCCTCGATGTCAGGCATGTTCTATATTTTCCAACGCCCAACCCATGGACTACAGGGGCTTGCACGCAGTTTTAAGCGGCGCGTATGCTAATGTCAGACCCTTTATTTCGCAACAGCACATTTATCCCAATGCGCTGATATGTTGCTTCATCGGGATAAAATGGATCTAGGGTTCAACGATAACATCCCAAAGAGGGCAGGTTCACTGATTTTCGAGTTGCAGAGAACTAGATTAGTTTGTGGGCGCCCTCTCAGAAGGCGGCAGGGTTAGCACTTTGTTGCCATATTAATGGCAGTCGCGAAGCTAGGACCCAGAGATCATCAATCCCACTGCGGCTCGCGTTTTTGCAAAAATGCGCTAATGCCTTCTTTGGCATCGGCGCTTTGCAGGCAGGCGTCTAACTGATCACGCAAAAATGGCAGGGCGTTATCAAAATCCATAGCATCCTGTGCTACATAAGCGGCGAGACCTAGTTGCATGGTTCCGGGAGCGAGGCTAGCAAGTTCTGCCGCCAGGCCGGCGACGTGATTTTGTAGATCATCAGCAGGTACAGCTTCATTGATCAAGCCCCATTTTTCTGCTTGATCTGTAGAGATTGAATTACCGCGCATAACAAAATCTAGCGCCGCCCGTTGTGGCATTACGCGGAATAACCCACCCATTACCATAAACGGCCAGATACCGCGTTTGATTTCAGGCGCAGAAAATTTAACCCCTTCAGCGGCTATGGCGTGGGTCACATTGCACAGGAACAATAGGGCGCCGGCAAACAGGTTGCCTTGCACGCAGGCAATAGAGGGTTTGTTGAGGTGACGCAAGCGCAGTGCAATATCATCATTAGCGCCACGCACCGGCACGGTTGATTGGCTTGCGCTAGCTTTGCCACTCATGGCGGCTAAGTCGCCACCGGCACAGAACACATCGCCTTTGGCCGCTAGCACCACGACACGAATATCGCGTTGCTGTTTGGCGTAATCCAGCGCGTAAATAATTTCCGCGGCCATAGTCGGGTTAATGGCATTTTTGCGCTCGGGGCGATTTAAGGTGATGGTCAGAATATGGTCGTTGATTTCAAGCTCAACCGCTTCGAAAACCAGGCCGTCTAGAGATAAATTTTCGTCCGTCATATTATTAACCTTTTATTATTCAGCCAAGTTTAACTGTTTAGTCAGAGACACAGGTACCTCAATAACTTTGGCTCGCAGATATTCACCCATGGATTTTGCTTGCGGATCCATACGTACCGATGACGCCACGCCTTCACCTAAAATGCCTTTAATAAAGAAATTCAGAGAGTGGATATTGGCAAGATCATAACGGATAATTTCTAACTCCGCGGTCTCAGGCATCAGCTGTTTTAGTTTTTCTACGGTTAAAAATTGATGGAGAAAACCGTAGGCCTCTGCACTGGTGGCCCAAACGCCGATATTGGCACAGCCGCCTTTATCACCAGAGCGCGTGCCAAAAAGGCGACCCAAGGCAATACTAACAGTATTGCCGGTGGGGCAAGCTGGCACTGCTGCTGGTTGTACAATATGCGAAACTGCGGGCACATCCAATTGATTAGTCGGTTTAACTTCAGTGACATTATTATCAAGGTGAACATTTTCTGTAACGTACTGGCTATCGACCAGTGTTGGCCAATAGGCTAAAAAACTATCGCCATTACCGATGGGTGTCATTACCCCAAGACCAGGAATATTGGCGAGAGAAATTTCAATTAGCTTGGCGCTGAACAGACGACCAACTAATTCTTTATCGCGCGATTTGGCAACGATTCGCAAACGGGCAAATGCTTGTTCATTGGTTTGCGGGTTTTGTTTATCGCTGCGAATCAGTTCGATCGATACATCGTCAAACTGTTGTTTACCACCAATATTATTAAAGAATGTAGTGGTTAATATTTCCGCTTTCGCCTCAATATCTAACCCCGTCAGGGCGATCTCAAAGCCGTTGCGAAAGCCTCCCAGCGTATTGATGCAGACTTTATGCGTAGCGGTTGGGCTAGAACCTTTACAGCCACTGACATACACGCGATCTTCGCCTGCCTGTGCAATATTTAAGCTATCGAAATGGCCGATAACATCGGGGTTTTTATAGGCGGGGTCGCTGATCTCATAAAGTAACTGGGCTGTCACTGTGCCAACAGATACCAAGCCCGCGGTGCCCGGATGTTTGCTAATAGTGAAATTACCATTGGCTTCAATTTCGGCAATCGGGTAACCGGGGTTGTCAAAACTGGGCACTTCCTGAAAGAAGGCATAATTGCCGCCGGTGGCTTGTTGACCACATTCGATAATATGCCCTGCGGCCAGAGCACCCGCCAGTTGATCATAATCGTCGCGCTGCCAGTTAAACTTCCACGCGGCGGGACCAATCACTACCGCAGCATCGGTGACCCGCGGGCAAATGACGATATCAGCGCCTTGGTCTAGCGCCTCTTTAATGCCCCAAGCACCCAGATAAGTATTGGCGGTGAGTAAGGTATTTTTCGTGTCGGCTAAATCAACGCCGGTATCCATATTGGTAAACGACTCGCCGGCACTTTGCAGTTCTTCAATACGCGGTGCCAAATCATCACCATCGATATAGGCGACTTTCACCTCAAGGTTTAATTCTTTGGCAATCGCTTTTACGGCATCAGCCATGGCGGCCGGATTAAGGCCACCAGCATTGCTAACAATCTTGATGTTGTTTTCCATGCAAGGCTGTAGCACTTGTTTTACTTGCTTTAAAAACGTGCCAACATAACCTGTGTTTCTGCTCTTTTTTTGGCCATACAAAATAGCCATAGTAAGTTCGGCTAGATAGTCGCCGGTAAGGACATCGATGGGGCCACCTTCAACCATCTCCTTAGCGGCAGATAATTTATCGCCATAAAAGCCACTGCAGTTGGCAATTTTAATGACCTCAGTCATCGCTCTGCTCCCCTTCAATTGTCGCCAACAGTTGTTTAGATTTCACCTGCTGTCCCGCTTCACAGCTAACAGCGGTAACAACACCGCTGATGCCGGCTTTAAGAGCATGTTCCATCTTCATCGCTTCCAGCACAATCAATGTTTGGCCGGCTTCAACGCGGTCACCCTGTTTCGCCATCACTTCGACGATGGCACCGTCCATAGAGGCTTTAACCTGGCCGTTGCCTGCGCTACCTGCGGCTACTGCAGGTTGGTGGGTAATATCGGTAATAATAAAGTGACCACTGCCGTCATCGAGATATAAGGTCTTATCATCAAAGGCAAAGTGCATGGTTTCGCGTACGCCATTTTCCACAAATACGCAGCTATTATCGGTTTGGGCGATAAACTCCAAACACGTGGTTTGATCATTAACTGTAATAGTAAAACCCTGTGCCGTTTTGCTGAGGTTGACGGTATTGGTTTGGCCGTCGAAGTCCAGTTGGTAAACATAACTCTCGGCGCTAGCGCGGCCCCAGTTAAGCTGAGTACGCTGCACTGCTTGCTGAAAATACAGCATGGCGGCCTTCGCCAGCGTAGCATTAGAAGGTTGCTTTTGGTCCATGCTGATATCAGCGCTAAAGTGCTGTTCAATAAAGGCAGTAGTGGCTTCACCTTGGCCAAATAGTTCATGCCGCAAGACGTTTTGCAGGAACAGTTTGTTGTTATTCATGCCCAGCAATTGTGTGTCCTGTACTGCAGAGGCCAGACGACGAATAGCTTCGGCGCGGTTATCACCATAAGCAATGACTTTAGCAATCATCGGGTCATAGAACGGGCTGACTTCCTGCCCCGTTTGAATACCGTGATCCATACGGATACCGGCTCGCTGCGGATAATGCCATAACCGCACTTGGCCGGTTTGTGGCATAAAATTATTGCGCGGGTCCTCGGCATACAGTCGAACCTCGACCGCATGGCCGTTTAACTGGATATCATCCTGACTCAATGGCAGCGCTTCGCCCGCGGCAACTTTTAATTGCCAAGCCACCAGATCCTGACCAGTGATCAGTTCGGTTACCGGATGCTCCACCTGCAAGCGGGTGTTCATTTCCAAGAAATAAAAGTTTTTATCTTTATCGACCAAAAACTCGACGGTACCGGCACCGCGATAATGACAGGCTTTGGCAGCATTCACTGCGGCTTCACCCATACGCTGGCGCAGCTCTGGATCAACAAAGGGAGAGGGCGCCTCTTCTACCACTTTTTGGTGTCGGCGTTGAATAGAGCAATCCCGCTCGCCCAGATAAACCGCATTGCCATGCTCATCAGCAAAGACCTGAATTTCAATATGGCGAGGTTCGATAACCGCACGTTCTAAAATTAACTCGCCACTGCCAAAGGCTGTTTCTGCCTCAGAGCGGGCGGTGCGAATTTGCTCGGCCAGCTCGCTCTCCTCAAACACCAGACGCATACCGCGACCACCGCCACCGGCGGAGGCTTTTACCATCAGCGGAAAACCGATCTCTTTAGCTTTGCTTAACAGCGTTTGCTCAGATTGATCGGCATCCTGATAACCGGGAATACATGGCACGCCGGCCTCGATCATGGCGATCTTGGATAAGCGTTTGCTGCCCATTAAATTAATCGCTTCACTGCGAGGGCCGATAAAGGTAATACCGGCCGCTTCACAGGCTTCAGAGAACGCGGCATTTTCGGATAAGAAACCGTAACCTGGGTGAATAGCATCGGCACCCGTCTGTTGCGCGGCGGCAAGAATATTATCAGCGACCAGATAAGATTCCCCTACCGCGGCAGGCCCAATACAAACCGCTTGATCGGCTTCACTAATATGCAGAGCGCCAGCATCGGCCTCACTATAAACGGCAACGGTACGGTAACCCAAATCGCGGGCGGTACGCATAACACGGACGGCAATTTCACCACGGTTTGCCACTAATACTTTGGTTATTTTGTTCATCGTATTAAATTCCTTAAAAGCTCTTATAAACGTCCGATACCAAAGGTATTGGTGTTAACAGTACGCTCATCGGCTTCGCGACAAACACTTAGGGCAAATGCCACCACTGCACGGGTATCGGCGGGGTCAATCATACCGTCGTCCCAAACGCGCGCAGTATTGGCTAGGGCATTGGATCTGGCTTCCATAGCCTCTACCGTGTCTTTTTCCATAGCATCAATACCAGCACGCACCTCTGCGGTTATTTCGCTGCCAGAGCGGGCCACTTTTGCTTCAGCCACTTGGCGCAGCACACTGCCCGCCTGAGCCGGCCCCATTACGGAGACGACGCTGCGTGGCCAGGCGAAAATAAAGCGTGGATCCATACCCTTGCCTGCCATCGCATAGTTACCGGCACCGTAAGAGCCACTGATAATAATGGTGATTTTTGGCACACTGCAGTTGGTCACCGCCTGAATAAACTTGGCGCCATGTTTAATAATGCCGGCTTGCTCTGGCTCAGTGCCCACCAGAAAACCGGTGGTATTGGCTAGGAACAGCAGTGGCGTACCGGACTGTTCACACAGCTGAATAAACTGCGCGCCCTTGGCGGCACCCTTGGCGGTAATCGGGCTATTGTTGCCGATCACGCCGCAGGACTGACCTTCAATTTCTATATGGCCACAGAGCGTGCCGTTATCAAAGTCGCCTTTAAATTCCAAAAAGTCGGAACCATCGGCAATACGCGCGATCACTTCGCGCATATCAAAGGGGGTTTTGGCATCTTCTGGCACAATACCGCGCAATTCTGCGGCGGCGTAGACTGGCTGCTGATAAGTAACTTCGGCGCGCAGTGGCTGCTTTTTATTCCAACCCAGCTTCTTGGTGACGTCCCGCGCAATACGAATACCATCGGCATCATTTTCGGCCAGATAATCATTGGTACCAGCGACTTCACTGTGCATTTCGGCACCGCCGAGTTCTTCATCGGTGGCGATTTCACCGGTGGCGGCTTTTAGTAGCGGAGGCCCGGCCAGATACATGGTGGATTGTTTGCGCACCATAATCAGGTAATCAGATAATGTCGGCTGATAGGCACCACCGGCTGTAGCACTGCCATGTACGACGGTGATTTGTGGGATACCGGCTGCCGATAAACGACACTGGCGGGCAAACATTTCACCAGACTCGCCGAAGTTATTGCCAATCAGTTTTAAGTTGCCGCCGCCACTTTGTGACAGATTGACCATGGGTAGCTTGTTCTGCATGGCGATATCCAAGACCCGATTGCGCTTTTTGCCGCCCATGGGGCCGATACTGCCGCCTTTGGTCAGGTAATCATCTACCGCGACGACACAGCGCACGCCATTGATATAACCGATACCGGCAATATAGCTGCCGCCTGCACCTGAACCGTCGGTGTCTTCATCCTGCATATAACCACATAGCGTTGACAGCTCAAGAAAAGGTGCACCGGCATCAAGCAGTAAATTTAAACGTTCACGCGGTGGGATAAGGCCCTTCTTTATATAGCGCGGTGCTTTGTCTTGCGCCGCCTCGATAACGCGACGCTCAATGCCACGAAATTCCTCTACCGCGGCGCTCATCACTTGCAGATTATTTTTGAACGCATCGGACTGGGTATCCAGTTGAGATTCTATAACCGCCATAATAGTAATTCCTGTAACTTAAAAATTCCGGGGCCTGTGGTCCAGTCCCATACCATCGTGCTCTTTAGTCAATCGCATCGCTTATCTCTCAGTTTTGCTTACTTAAAAATACTTTTCTCTTCACCGATCACCACCACCTTTTGAAAGGCGGGGCGTGCGCGCATACGATTTAAGTAATCGCGAATAGGTGGTTTGTAGGGCTCATCTATTTTCAGCAGTTCGCCCAGATGCAGGGCATAGGCGATGGCGATATCAGCAATGGTAAAGCGATCGTCTACCAGATACTGGCGGCCATCTGCTAAGGTCGTATTTAGCCGGCGTAGGCGAGCATGAAACCATTGCACATAATCTGTCCCCGCCTCTTGCAGACCTCGCTCTGCTGGTTCAAACAGGGAGTAACGCAGATACACGGTTTGCGGAAAGGTCAATGTCGCGTCACTGTGAAATAGCCAGTTGAGATAATCACCGTACTCGGGGTGGTCGGGCTTAAGACCAAACTCGTATTTGCCATAGCGCTCCAGCAGATACAGAGGGATGCCAGAAGACTCGGTCATATGGGTATCGCCATCGATCATATAGGGGATGGTGCCGAGCTCGTTGACCTCGAGAAATTCAGGCTGAGCCAAGCGTGGTGGAAACGGCATGGACTCCAACTCGTAGTCAAGACCCATTTCTTCCAGAGCCCAAAGTGCACGCAAGGAGCGGGCGTTATGGCAGTGCCAAAGTTTGATGGTCATAGTAGTTACTCTCCGTTTTCTATTCTTAGACGCCGTACTGACGCGAGGCCAGATCGCGCATAATCTCTTCCGAGCCACCGCCGATGGCGTTGACCCGCACTTCGCGATAAATACGCTCGACGCGATTATCGCGCAGATAACTGGCCCCGCCTAAAATCTGGCTGGCCTCGCGGGCGCAGAATTCCATGGTCTGGCTACACTGCACTTTGAGCATGGCAATATCGCCGGGATTAGGTGCACCCTCGGCAATCTCGCGAGAGCAATGATTAATACAGGCCTGACAGGCGTTGATGCGCTGTTTCATATCGGTGATTTTGTGACGAATGACCTGATGATCCGCCAGACGTTTACCGAAAGTCTGGCGTTGCTGAGCCCAAGCAACGGCTTCCTCAAGGCATACGCGAGCACTGGCTTCCATCGCCACACATAGCATCATGCGCTCAGCATTGAAGTTATTCATAATAACCTGAAAGCCCTGATTTTCCTGACCGATTAGATTGCCTGCTGGCACTTTGACATTATCAAAGTAGATAGTGGCGGTATCAGAACACCACCAACCCTGCTTGCGTTGCAAAGGCGTGCGGGATACACCTTCAGCGTCCATGGCAATCAATAGCATGGAAACACCGCTAGGGCCCTCACCGCCAGTGCGCACTGCGGTCGAGGTCCAATTGGCATTTATGCCACCGGTAATAAAGGTTTTCGCGCCATTAACAATATAGTTATCGCCTTCACGCTTGGCGGTGGTCTGTATATTGGCGACATCGGAACCGCCGCTTGGCTCGGTAATCCCCAGAGAGATGCGCTTAGTACCCGCGAGCACAGCGGGCATAACCAGTTGTTTGATTTCAGCGCTGGCAAAATTAGCCACCGGCGGCAGGCCGATACTGTGAACACACAGGGTAGCGCCTATACCACCCACACCGGAGCGAGCGAGCTCTTCGTTGAGGATATTATGGTGCCAAATATCGATACCTTCACTGATGCCACCGTATTCTTCTGCGTATCCCAAACCCAGCATGCCCACCTCAGCGGCTTTAGGCCACAGCTCATCGGGGATCTTGCCGGCTTCGTCCCACTCGGCAGCATAGGGCATGATTTCGCGATCGATAAAACGGCGCAACTGCGTGCGCCACTCCCCGTGTTCAGGAGTTAAATAAGGGTTACTTATGCGCGCGCTATCAAAATTCAGTGACATGAGCAGCCTCCTGTTAACTAAGACCTGTATCAGAATAGCCACAGTCTAAAGCAATTGAGATAGCTCGCTTGGGCTAGGATGCCAAGTTATTTGGCAATTGGCGCCAATTGGCGTCCGCTTGGCAGCAAAACTTACGACTGCTGTGGCGATAACTAGAGGAGGTTTTGGCGGCAGCGGGAACTGTACATAGACTGTAACTAACTGATTACTTTGGGTTTACTGAGTTTAAAAAACCTGCTTTTGTTACCTCCTTTATCACATCGTACCCGAGCAACAAGCTTTGAAATGTTCGCTATCTGAGCCATCAGGAAGAATGTCGAGAGAGAGGGAAATGACTCATAAGGATGAGATTTTTAGATCATTCTCTCAGTATGCTGTTGCGCCTAAGTTTTGCGAAAAATGCCGATAGCGATTTTTTTACGGTTTCTCAATTTATATTGCTCTGGGAAAGGGTCTTTCACTCGACCTAGAATCCCTCAGTAGCTAATAAAGCGCTCTAAAATCAATCTCGATTAATTAGCACCACAATAAATAGTAATTAGGTTATTCTGTTGCCTTTATAACAATAATCTCAGCGTTTGGAATACAACAATGGATCAACTTAGAGCATTACGTTACTTCAGCAAAGTCGTCGAGACCGGCAGCTTTACAACAGCGGCGAAGACATTCTCGGTGCCCGCCTCATCACTGTCCCGACGCATCGCAGATCTTGAAACCAGTCTTGGGGCGAACCTGCTAAAACGCACCACCCGCGTGGTTCAAGTAACTGAGATTGGGCAGCTCTATTATAAGCAGGTGCAGGATGTGTTGGCGCAGTTGGAGCACAGTGACGAATGTGTAAGAAACTATCAGGCTAAGCCCACAGGCTCTCTGCGAATAAGCACTATGGTGACCTTTGGCGAGCAGATCTTAATACCGCTTCTCGATGAATTTAAAACCCTTTATCCAGAGATTATTTTAGATGTGAGTTTCAGTGATGAGCTATCTACCCTATCCCGGGACGAAGTGGATATCGCCATTCGCGGCGGCTATGCGCCTAATGAGAGAGTGCAGGCCGTGCGCCTGATGGACAATGAATTTATCCCAGTGGCCTCACCAGACTACCTATCGTCGAACGGAACACCTAAAAATGCGACTGATTTGCGTCAGCATCAGGGGCTATTTTTCCGCACCCCCAACGGTCCGTCACCCTGGCTGTGCGAACAGGATGGGCAGTGGCTAGATGTATCGGGCAAGGTATTAACCATCTCTAATAATGGCACCTGGCTTCTTAAGGAAGCTATATCGGGGCGTGGGATATGTATGGCACCCAGATGGTCGGTTCAGCATTATTTAGATAGCGGGGACATAAAGGAGCTAATGGTGAAGCCAAAGGTGAGAGTGAACCAAAATAAAGATTTGGCGATATACCTGTTGTATCAGAAGCAGCAGTATCTGGTGCCAAAGGTGAAGGTCGCGGTAGATTTTTTGGTCAGCCGTATTCAATCGACCTAGTAGCAAACCGCCGCGCTAGCTTGATCACCAGTGGGTATAGCCGATTGAAGCACTATACCCACTAAGCATAAGGCCTGAGTTACTTAACGCTTGGAACTATGAGTACCTTACCGTTTCTGCCGCCTTGCGCCGCACGTGTAACAGCCTCCTTGATGTCACCCACGGCGAAGCGTGAGTCAACATCGGCTTTCAAAACCCCAGTAGCTATTAGAGGAATGATTTTTCCAAATGCTGCCTGCTTTTCTGCCAATGTTGCACTGTCGTACCATTTGGCAAGCCAAAAACTACGGTTGCGGATATCTTTAAAAATGGCCATTCCCGTGTTTAGGGTCGCAGGTTTTCCTGAAAGCATTCCATAGGCCACTATGGTTCCACCGTAACCTAGACTATTGGTCAGTCTGGTGTAGGTGTCGCCCCCCACAGGGTCGAGGGCCAAAGCAACAGGTTCATTGCCGGTGGCACGGGCAATCTGCGCCGCCAGATCTGGCCCATCAATCAACACCACATCTGCGCCCTTAGCGAGTAGCTCTTCGGCGAGCCCCTCACGGCGAACCACATTAACCGTCTTTATACCGCGTTGCTTGGCGAGCTGAATGACGTAACCGCCAACAGCAGAGTTGGCAGCGCTTTGAACAATCCACTGGCCCTCGTTAAGTTCAACGAAAGAGGTCAACATTAACAGTGCCGTGACCGGATTGACCACTGACATACCCAGCTGTTCAATGACCTCTGGCCCAAGCGGGCCCATATTAGGTAGGGGAAGAAACCCAGCTGCTGGGGCCACTATCTCATCTCTCCACGTGCCTCCGCCTAACACAAGCACTAACTGACCAACCTTTAGGTGGCTAGCCTCGGGCGTCACCTCGGTAACACGACCAACGCCTTCACTGCCTGCCTTGGCAGGCAAAACTGCTTCCACGCCGTATTGACCGGCGATCTGTAACAGATCTGAAGGGTTAATCGGCGCCGCTAAAACCCTTACTCTCACCTCACCACTGTTAAGAGCCTGAGGCGACTCTTCCTTAACATAGAGTACGTCAGCCGGATTGCCAATCTGATTAAACTCAGTGTATTTCAGCACCGTCTGGCCCGCATTGCTATGGTCGCCATGGCCATCTGCATAAGATAAGACGGCAGAGCCCAAGCAAACCACCAATGTCATGATTATCGAAAAATATTTCATAGTCTTAGTCCATCTTCTGTTATTAATTTTTTACTGTTACCGCCTTTACATTATGCTGTGTATCACAAGTCTCTCGTTAGCTAGTCAGATACCTGTGTTTCGCCTCGCTCAAACCATCGCCCAAGGTAGATTCCCACAATGGACCAGAGTGCCGCTATACCTGCCCCAACCGCCGCAACGGCGGCCAGACCCAGACCTAAGCCTTGAGTCAGGCCGGTAAAAAACCAAGCCATTAGCATATCTCCGCCACGGTAGGCGACGATGTCGATAACAGGCTTTGCTTTGAAGCGAGCCTCTCTATCGACCCTTGTAAACAGTACCTCACGAGCCGGCCTAGTCACTGCGTAGTTACCGGCGCGCCTAATAACCTGTAGAGCCACCACGGCACCCAGAAATGGGGAAACAGCCACAATAATAAGACCAGCACAAATCAGTACTGGGATCAGGGCAATGGTCACCGGCATACCAAATTTGCCGACAATACGGCCAGTGGCAAACAGCCCCACTGCGATTGAAAGTACGTTAACGACTAGATCCATTTGC
The DNA here is from genome assembly GCA_002685715.1 of Porticoccaceae bacterium. GTDB lineage: Bacteria > Pseudomonadota > Gammaproteobacteria > Pseudomonadales > Porticoccaceae > HTCC2207. The sequence goes on from NYXU01000079.1 coordinate 13,355, forward strand.
GCCCATACCGCCGTTCTCTCAGCACGGCTGAGATCACTGAGCAAATTCTTCAACTCAAAGTAGACGAACGAACTGATGCCTGTATACAAGAGAATAAACAAGCCAATGGCCAACAGATAGGGGTTGGAGAAAAACAGTTTAAATCCCGCAAACGGATTACCGCCAATTTTGATCTGAGGCGTTTGCGGAGCCAAACTCTCGTTGTGCAAGTCCGATGACTTAAGGGACTGCAAATAGAAAATAATGGGAATAGGCACCAGCAGCATGGCACTGGCCAGCAACATCAGGTTGTCGGTACCTAGGGACGCTGAGAAAAATGAGGGTATAGATGGCCCAACAAGCCCTCCCACGCTAGCCCCAGCAGCGATGATGCCAAATAGCCGGCCGGCCTGCTCCTTGCTGAACAGGTCTGACATAAAACTCCAAAACACCGAGATATGGAAAAGGCTAAATACACTCACCCACACATAAAACGATTTATCCACTAGGGTCCGATCAGCCATGGCCGAGATCAGGGCATAGAAAGATAAGAACGTTAGCGCAAAGATAGCGTAAATTGATGGGACCAGAAGCCGCAACCGGAAACGGGAGACAAGCACACCATAAGCAGCAACAACCGCAGTGCTGATAAAAAAGTTAAGCGTCCATAGCCAACTAACCTCGGCATCAGTCCAGTCACTAGCCATCGCATCTCGCACCGGGCGCAAGATGTAATAAGCAGTCATAAGAACAATAACAAAAAGAAATGAGCCGACTACGGCTTTTATTTCATGTCCTTCAATGTTTGAGACGATCCTCAGGAGCTTGTAAATGGGGTTGTTGCTACTCTTTTGCATTTTTTCTACTCGGCTCACACTAGCCATGCTCCATAATTGCTTGAGGCTGCCAATTGATGACAGCCTCTAACAGCTTTCTATAGGGTCTTAAAGAGACAGGATTAGACCGCGTTTATTTAGCTGTGTATATGGAGGTTTTAGCATTACTTCATTGTCTTTAAGACAATAATTAAGTTTTATGTACAGAGCGATTAGCAACTGGATCTTTATTGAACCCTATCCTGAGTAGGCGAAGATTGGGCGCGCCTCTGAATAAATCACTACAGCCTTCTCATTCATCACCAATCTGACACACATATATTTCGTTGGGCATAACTATCAACGCCCCTCTCGCTTCCAAGTTGTCACCGTCCTCCAAGAGATTGACACTGGGCCTTAAGCGTCTAGTCTTACTGTTAGAGTGAGAAACTCGTAAGGTAGGCATCAGTGCACTTCGAAAGAATGTGTATTTTTTTTGTGCCTAAGTTCCGACTTTATGGTCGGGAGGCTTAGTAAATACAACACCCTCACGGGAAATAACTAGGACAGCTCCTTACGCTGTTTCTCCCTCCTGACCACCCTTTACAAGAAGTTTGGGTTACATAAGCCACTGAGAAAGTAGAAAGGAATCGATATGGAAAATCGTACCCTTAAAGTCCGTTCTGGATTTTATGACTACATACCAAAGCGCAGTACCACCCCAGTACCTGTCCCTTTTATATTGTTAAAAGGCTACTGGTTACAGACATACAACTTTAAGATTGGTAATGCAGTCTCTGTGCAGGCAGAGATCAATCAACTTATTCTTAGCGTCTCAAATCCCTAACCTAACGCATTAATCCAGAGTCAATGGGTGAGGATCAATCTGAACCCATTGATACTGTCTACCCTCAAGACATCCATCGCTATGTTCTAGCGAAAAAAAACCTCAACCCATTTGGGTTGAGGTCTATTTTTGGTGGAGTCGGCGGGAACTGCACTTACACTATAAGTTACTGATTAGTAATGGCATATTTATGTAATCTATCCTTCTGTGTTACTTCTTGTGTTACTTCAAATTGCATTTAGGGTTTTGATAAATTTCAACCTTAACAGAGGCAACCCCTAATATTGGCGATTTAATTGATAACCACAACTTAGATCAAAAATTTTTATCGAGCTTTTTCTCTCATTGTCACGAACTCTTCCGCAGCAGAAGGATGGATACCCACAGTGGCATCAAAATGCGCTTTAGTCGCCCCTGCTTTTAAGGCAATGCCCATACCCTGAATAATCTCAGCCGTATGCTCTCCAACCATATGGCAGCCCAATACAATGTCCGACGCTTCATCTACCACCAGCTTCATGGTTATGCGATCCGTGCCGCCACCCAGTGTTTGTAGCATCGGCTTAAAATCTGCAACATAAATCCCTATATGCTCATACTGATCTCTGGCTTGTTCTTCGCTCAGACCCACCGTACCCAATTCTGGCTGACAGAA